>JAXHOI010000016.1:0-67480 GCA_034519505.1 Sphingobium sp.
TCGCGCCCGTCGGCATCGTCGAGGATCTTGGGGTCCACATAATAGAGGACCGGCATCTCGACCTCCTGGCCGGGCTTGAGCTCCTGCCGGGTGAAGCAGAAGCACTGAATCTTGGTGAAGAACACGCCCGCCTGATCCGGGGTCACGTTGAACGCCGCCTGACCGACGACGGTCTTGTTAGACAGGTTCTTCGCGATGAAGATCGCGGTGCTCTTCTGCCCCAGCGTGATCGTCTGCGTCAGTTGCTTGGGGCGAAAGGCCCAGGGCATGCCCGGCTTCACATTCGCGTCGAAGCGCACCGAAATCTTGTGGCCGGCCAGTTCCTGCACACCTGCGCCGCTCGCCCGTTGGGTCGTGCCGTTGAGGCCGGTTGCCTGGCAGAACATGCGATAGAGCGGAACGGCGGCAAAGCCCAGGCACAGCATGCCGACCGCCATCATCGCCATCGACACCATGGTGCGACGATTGCGGCTGGCGAGGGGGGCGTTCGACGCGTTGCCGCTGGGCGGCTGGGATGCAGGGGTGCTTGCCATTATTTCATGCTGATCTTGGCAATGGTGATGGCATAGAACAGGATGACCAGCGCGCCGAGCAGCAGGCCCGTGACGATTGCCCGGCCCCGCTGACGCGCGCGGATCTGATTTTCTTCTTCCGGAGTCATGCCAGCACCCACCGATCCGCGACGACGGCCACGAACATCAGGAAAAGATAAAGGATCGAGAATTTGAACAGTCGCCTTTCCGGGCCCATCAGCGCCGGATCGATCTCGCGCCGACGATAGACCTGAAAGGCGAACATGGCGAAGATCCCGGTCAGGATCACGGCGGTCGTGCCGTAGATCACGCCGGTCAGGCCCAGCGCGACAGGCGCCAGCGCCGACGCGCCCATGATGCCGGTATAAAGCCAGATCTGGCGACGGGTCGCCTGTTCCCCGGCGACGACGGGCAGCATCGGGATGCCCGCATTGGCGTAGTCGGTCTTCACGAACAGCGCGAGCGCCCAGAAATGCGGCGGTGTCCAGAAGAAGATGAGCGCAAAGAGCGCGATCGGCAGCGGGGCGATATCAGCAGTGACGGCGGCCCAGCCGATCAGCGGAGGAAATGCGCCGGCCGCGCCACCAATCACGATGTTCTGCGCCGTCCGCGGCTTCAGCCAGATGGTGTAGACGATGATGTAGAACAGGATGGCAAGCGCCAGGATCGCCGCCGCGACCCAGTTGGTCGCAAGGCCAAGCAGGATGACCGAGAAGAAGGCGAGGCCGACGCCGAAATGCAGGGCGGCCTGCCGATCCATGCGGCCGGCGGGCAGCGGGCGGTTGGCGGTGCGACGCATGGCTGCATCGACGTCCATTTCATACCACTGGTTGAGCGCGCCGGAAGCGCCCGCGCCAAGGGCGATGGAAAGCACCGCCGTAAAGGCCAGCACCGGATGGATATGGCCCGGCGCGATAGCCAGTCCGCAAAAGGCGGTGAAGATCGCCAGCGACATGACGCGCGGCTTGGTCAGCGCGACGAAATCGCGCCAATGGGCGGGCATCATATGCGGCGTGGTCTGCGTCAAACTGTTCATGTCACTTCGTCAATTCGATGCGTCAGGCGATGAGGCCGACGCGGAGAATCTGTCTCCTATAAAATGGGAAGCCCCTCCCTTTTTGGGGGAGGGGCTCGCCATTGTCACCTTCGTTTCGCTGCTCAATGATGGCCGTGATCGTCGATCACCGGCAGCGTTTCGAACTGGTGGAACGGCGGCGGGCTGGACAGCGTCCATTCCAGCGTCGTCGCGCCTTCGCCCCACGGATTGCCTCCGCGCCTTGCTTGCCGGCAAGCAGAGCGATCAAGCACGTTGACCAGGAAGATCACCACGCCGATCGCCATCAGCGGCATAGCCATATTCCGACGCCACCTTGTTCCAGTAGGCGAAAGCCGCCGGATAGTCGGGGTAGCGACGCGGCATGCCCTGAAGGCCCAGGAAGTGCATCGGGAAGAACAGGACGTTCACGCCGATGAAGAACACCCAGAAGTGCAGGTGGCCCAGGAACTCGTTGTACATCCGGCCCGACATCTTCGGGAACCAGTAGTAGAAGCCGGCGAACAGCGAGAACACCGCGCCAAGGCTGAGCACATAGTGGAAGTGCGCGACCACATAATAGGTGTCGTGCAGCACGTCGTCGACGCCGCCATTGGCCAGCACAACGCCGGTCACGCCGCCCACGGTGAACATAAACACGAAACCGATCGCCCAGACCATCGGCGTCTTGAAGCTGAGCGAGCCGCCCCACATGGTGGCGATCCACGAGAAGATCTTGATGCCGGTCGGCACCGCGATGACCATCGTGGCGGCGGTGAAGTACATCTTCGTGTTGACGCTCAGACCCGTGGTGAACATGTGGTGGGCCCACACGACGAAGCCCACGACGCCGATCGCAACCATGGCATAGGCCATGCCAAGATAGCCAAACACCGGCTTGCGGCTGAAGGTCGAGATGATCTGGCTGATGATGCCGAAGCCCGGCAGGATCATGATGTACACTTCGGGGTGACCGAAGAACCAGAACAGATGCTGATAGAGCACGGGGTCGCCGCCGCCAGCCGCATCGTAGAAGGTCGTGCCGAAATTGCGGTCCGTCAGCAGCATGGTGATCGCGGCTGCCAGCACCGGCAGGGCGAGCAGCAGCAGGAACGCGGTGACCAGCACCGACCAGACGAACAGCGGCATCTTGTGCAGGGTCATGCCCGGCGCACGCATGTTGAAGATGGTGGTGATGAAGTTGATCGCGCCCAAAATCGAGGCCGCGCCAGCGATGTGGAGCGAGAAGATCGCCATATCTACCGCCGGCCCGGCCGAACCGCTGGTCGACAGCGGGGCATAGACCGTCCAGCCGGTGCCCGCACCATTGCCCGTGCCGCCCGGCAGGAAGCTGGAACCCAGCAGCAGCAGGAATGCGGGGATCAGCAGCCAGAAGCTGATATTGTTCATCCGCGGGAAGGCCATGTCGGGCGCGCCGATCATCAGCGGCACGAACCAGTTGCCGAACCCGCCGATAATCGCCGGCATGACCATGAAGAACACCATGATCAGGCCGTGCGCGGTGATCAGCACGTTCCACATATGCAGCGCCTGATCAGCTCGCGGGCGCCGTCGCGCAGCAGCTAGGCGCCCAGCCCTGAAGATACTGGATGCCCGGTTCCGCCAGTTCCCAGCGCATCAGGCCCGAAATCGCGCCGCCGATGATGCCCGCGACGATCGCGAAGATCAGGTAGAGCGTGCCGATGTCCTTGTGGTTGGTCGACATGAACCAGCGGGCGAAGAAGCCCGGGCTTGTGATCGTCATCATGTGCATGGGCGTCGTGCCCGTGAAGATCAGTCGGCCGTTGCGGCAATGGTCGTCATCTGTCGACCTTCTTCCTGCTGAGTCTACGGTTGGCGGCGGGCGCAGCGCCGGGCAGCTCGCGTGGCGGCGGCTGACGGCAGAGCAGCTGCAGGCGCGGTGCGGCCAGCAGCGCCGCTTCGCGCCAGGCATTGCCGCCCTGCGACCGTCACCCACGCCGCCAATTTGTCAGGCGGCAGCGCTTCGACCGCGATCGGCATGAAGCCGTGATCGCGCGCCGCACAGTTCCGAACACTGGCCGTAATAGACGCCGGGCTTGTTCGATCGTGAAGCGTCTTCTCGTTCAGCGCGGCCCGGAACCGCGTCCATCTTGAACCAAAGCGACGGCACCGCAAAGCTGTGAATCACGTCGGCGCCGGTGATTGATCAGCTTGCAGCGGCACGCCGGCCGGCACGACCATACGGTTGTCGACCGCCAGATTGGCTGCGGTTCGCCGGACGCTCGCTTGGCCTTGTTCTTCCGTCAGCATGTTCGACACGACATTCGACCGACGCCATGGTCCGGATATTCATAACCCCAATACCACTGGTATCCGGTGACCTTGACGGTCACGGCGTCCTTCGGCGCGGGCTTGTACTGCTTGGCCAAGAGGTCGAGCGAAGGAATCGCAATGCCGACCAGGATCACCACCGGGATGCAGCGGTCCAGATCATTTCGATCGAGCGGTGTTGTGCGTCGTTTTCGACGGCACCGGATTGGCGCTTGCGGCGGTAAGCGGAAGATCACCACAGCAACAGCCCAAGCACGAAAAGCGAGATGATCGTGATCATCGGCAACAGGATGCACGTTGTTGAACCACTTTGCACTGTTGACCGATTGTCGGCTAAACTGTTCCTGAAAATCGATTCGCCCGGTCGACCGGCTTGCCAACACCGGCGGTCGGCTTCATCGGCGTACATCGGCTGGCATCGCCCGCTGTGGGCGCTGCGGCTTCGTGCTGGTGGTCGCGGCTGCGGCCGCGCGTCGCGGCAGCAGGCGCCAGCGTCACCGTGGCGCTGCTGCATTCGCGGCTGGCGCCGGCGCCGGAGCGGCATGCGCCGTGCGACGCGCGGGCAGCAACAGCCAGCGCCGACTGCCAGCAAAAGCGAAGTCAAGGTTTTCATACGATCTTCGTTAACTATAGTCCCCCGTATTCCTGGCGTGTCTACTTCCCCTGCGTATGCTCCTCCCGGAAGCCGGCATGCGCGCGCTAACAGCGCGGCTAATGCGGCTTTTCGCAGGCGCTTAAGCGCATGCCAAGCTTCCTCAATGCGGATTTTACGCACTTACTTTGCGGCTGGTTGAACTATCGGCTTGCCGCAGCATCTGCGCGCTCCACACTGCAATTTGTACGGCATCAGTAAACAAGGACACCATTCTGCCATGACCGAAGATGAAATCCTGGCCGAATTTCGCGCCGCCGACGCCTTGCTGCAAGGGCATTTCCTGCTCTCGTCCGGCCGCCACAGCGCGAATTATCTGCAATGCGCGCGCGTGCTGATGAACCCCGACCGCGCCGGGCGGCAAATTGCCATAGCGCTCGGCCGCAGAAAATGCCGCGCGAGCTGCAGCAGCGAGATCGATGTCGGTGGTGTCGCCCGCTATGGGCGGCGCTGATCATCGGGCATGAGATGGGCCGCGCGCTTGGCAAGGACGCGATTTTTCTGGAGCGGCCCGAAGGCGTGTTTGAACTGCGTCGGGGGTTCGAGATTCAGCCGGGTCAGAAGGTGCTGATGGTCGAGGACGTCGTGACCACCGGGCTTTCGTCGCGCCAGGCGATGGACGCGGTTCGCGCGCAGCGGCGGCGAAGTGATCGCCGCAGGCGCGCGCTGGTCGATCGTTCGGCGGGCAGAGGTCGGATCTGGGCGTGCCCTTCTTTCCGCTAATTGAGCTCAACTTCCCGACCTATGCGCCGGACGAAATACCGCCAGAACTGGCGGCCATTCCGGCAATCAAGCCCGGCAGCCGCGAGAAATTGCGGCGATGGCGATCGCCTCTGCGCCTCGGGCGTCAACATCGACCATGTCGCCACCATCCGCAACGCGCGCGGCGGCGAGCATCCCGATCCGGTGCGCGCGGCCGAGATCGTCGCGGCCGTCGGCGGCGACGGCATCACCGCGCATCTGCGCGAGGACCGGCGGCATATCCGCGACGACGATCTCGCGCGCATCCAGGCGGCGACCGACCTGCCGCTCAACCTGGAAATGGCGGCGACCGACGAGATGCTGGCGATTGCGCTGCGCCACAAGCCGCATGCCGCCTGCATCGTCCCCGAAAAGCGCGAGGAGCGCACGACCGAAGGCGGGCTGGATGCGGCGGGGCAGCATAATCATCTGGCGCCCGATCATAACACAATTGAATGAAGCAGGCATCCGTGTAAGCCTGTTCATCGAACCCGATGCGCGGCAGATCGAGGCTGCCATGATGCTGCGGCGCGCCGGTGGTCGAATTGCACACCGGCCGCTATGCCCATCTGTCTCGACGGCGATGCGAGCGCGGCGCCGAAGCTGCGCCGGATCGCCGATGCCGCCGCGCTGGCCGTGAAGAATGGGCTGGAACCGCATGCCGGCCACGGCCTGACGTTCGACAATGTCGTGCCCATTGCGGCCATTCCCCAGATCGCTGAGCTCAACATCGGCCATTTCCTGATTGCCGAAGCGATCTTCGACGGTCTGGGGACGGTTGTGCAGCGGATGCGTACCCTTATGGATTCAGCGCGTTGATTATCGGTCTGGGTTCCGACCTGTGCAACATAGAGCGTATCCAGCATTCGCTTGACCGGTTCGGCGACCGTTTCCTGAACCGGGTCTTCACGGAGGTGGAACGGAGAAAGGCCGCGCGCCGTCCGCACACCATCGCAGGCACATTGGCCAAGCGTTTCGCGGCGAAGGAAGCCTTTTCAAAGGCCGTCGGAACCGGCTTCAAGGCGCGGGGTGTTCATGAAGGATATCGGCGTGGTCAATGCGCCGTCGGGCGCGCCGACCCTGGCGCTGACGGGCGGCGCAGCGGAAAGGCTTGCGTTGCTGGTTCCGGCGGGGCACCGTCCGCGCATTCACCTGACGCTGACGGACGATCACCCGTGGGCGCAGGCATTCGTAATCATAGAGGCATTGCCCGTGGAGGGGGACGCGGGCTGATGGCAGAGCAGGAAGACGATCTAAACGTGACCGCACCGATTGAAGGCATGCCCGGCGATGCCCCCGCCGCCGATGCCGCAGAGATGGCGTAGCGCGCGCGCGCGCGCGCGCGCGCGCGCGCGCGCGCGCGCGCGCGCGCGCGCGCGCGCGCGCGCGCGCGCGCGCGCGCGCGAGGAGGAGGAGGTGTGCGCCGCGGTGGGTGTGTGTGTGTGGGGGGTGAGGCACAGCGCCAGGGCACCGACTGGTGGGCAGAAATCCGCTCGATATTGCTGCTGATCCTGGCTGTGCTGGGCTTCCACAGCTTCGTCGCCAAGCCGTTCTACATTCCCAGCGAATCGATGATGCCCGGCCTTTTGGTCGGCGACCGTCTGGTCGTCAGCAAATATCCCTATGGCTGGTCCTATGCGTCCCTAAGCTTCCATCCGCTGCCGTTCATCAAGGGGCGGGTGTGGGGCAAGCTGCCGGAGCGTGGGGACATCGTGATCGTGACGCCGCGCGGAAAAAAGGAAGACTGGATCAAGCGGGTGATCGGCCTGCCCGGCGACATTATCGAACTGCGCGATGGTCAGGTGATCCTGAACGGCCAGCCGGTGCCGCAGACGACTGAGGCGCCGCTCATGTTGCCGGTCGACGTCAATGCGCCGTGCCCGCCCATCCAGTTCCCCGGCGCACTGACGACCGGGCGCGACGGCAAGCAATATTGCGCCTTGCCGGTAAAGCGCGAAACACTGCCAAACGGGCGTACCTATCAGATCATCGATGTCGGCAATCGCGAAGCCGACTGGTATGGCCCGATCCGTGTGCCTGCCGGGCACCTGTTCCTGATGGGCGACAATCGCGACAACAGCGCCGACAGCCGGTTCAGCCTGGCCCAGGACGGTCTGGGTGGCCCGGTGCCGTTCGAATCGATCGGCGGCCGCGCGGAGTTCATCACTTTCTCGCTGAATGGAACGACCAGCTGGAACCCCCTGACATGGTGGGGCGGCTTCCGGTCGGGACGCGCTGGCAGCAGCCTGCGCCCCGCAGAAGCCAGACACTGATCGGATCGCGATCTGACCCGCGTTCCCGATGGGGAGCGCGGGGGCGGAATGCTGATTAATTCTGTGGGGTCGTGGGCGCGGGGGCAGCCGGTGCCGAAGCGCCTTCGCCGGACCCCTGCTGTTGCTGTTGCATCTGCATCAGTTCGGCGCGCGACTTGAAATCGAACAGCATCACCGTGAAGGTCAGCGTCGAATTGGGCGGAATGTCACCCGCAGCTTGTGCGCCATAGCCAAGTTCAGGCGGGATGGTCAGCTTATATGCGCCGCCGCGCTTCATGCGCTTCAGACCTTGGGAAAAGCCGGGTACCACGTCGCTGACGCCAAAGGGGGTTTGGCCGTTCTGGTCGAAAACGGTGCCGTTCGGCAATTTCCCAATGTAGCTTACGAGCACGACGTCTTCATCGCCGGGGCTGGCGCCGGTGCCTTCATCCAGCACGGTAAAGCCGATCTGCGGGGCAGCGGCCGGCTTGGCCGGGGCGGCTGGCGTCTGCGCCGCGGCGGGAATGGCTGCCAGTGCCGCGAATAGAGCAACAGGTAGCGTCCGCGCAAGAATAGCGGTCATCACATTTCCTCTCGGCGTGGGGCGACTTGCCGCCCCGATAATCAGGGTTTGGGTGCTTCGACCGGCGGCGCGCCGGCTCCGCCATGGGGCGGGCCACCTGCGCCGTTCATGCCCTGCATCGCCTGAAGCTGCTGCTGCATCATCATGAACTGCTGCGCGGTCGTGAAGTCGCGCAGCGTGATTTCGAACGTCAGCACGGTGTTGGCCGGAATGTTCGATTGCGGCGGGGGATTGTCGCCATAGGCTTCGCGGGGCGGGATCCACAGCATGTACTTGCCACCGCGCTTCATGTGGCTGATCCCTTCGGCAAAGCCCGGAACCGTGCGGCTGAGCGGCATCACTGCATTGCTACCCGAATCGAACACGGTGCCGTCGGGCAGGGTGCCCTTGTAATCCACCAGCGCCACGTCGTCGGCCGCAGGGGTTTCGCCCTTGCCTTCCTCGATCACCTTATACTGCACGCCGCTTTGCAGCGTAACCACGCCGGGCTTGCCGGCATTGGCGAACAGAACGCCGTCGGGTCCGCTGCGCAGGAAATGCTGGCCGGTGCAGGCAAGGCCGATCGCGACCACGCCGACCAGGCCGACGCCCAGCCACAGGTTCCGCACGGAACCCTTTGCAATCGGACGAAGCGGAACGGCGGTGACTTCGGACATGAATGGCCCCCAGCATTTTTGCAGTCGGTTGATCTATCTGGCCGCTGCTTAGGGGCTGGCGGCCGGTTCGGCAATGGTGAGATGGGGCATATGGTGCGGTGCGGCAGCTTTTGATCGCAATGCCGCGCGATATCCGGGCAAATTTGCGGTTCGGCCGCATTACCAACGGAAAAAGGGGCGTGCCCGATGACGGGCAGCCCCTTTCAAATCCGAATCGGGAAAGCGTTGCTTACTTTGCGCCGTCGCGCTCGGCGCGCTTGCGTTCCAGCTTGCGCGCGCGGCGAATCGCAGCGGCCTTTTCGCGGGCGCGCTTTTCCGACGGCTTTTCGTAATGGCGACGCAGCTTCATTTCGCGATAGACGCCCTCACGCTGCAGCTTCTTCTTGAGCGCGCGGAGAGCCTGGTCGACATTGTTATCGCGAACGATGATCTGCATAAAAAATCCACACTCCGATCCGAAAAACCGTTCGTCCCCACCCAATGAGCGGCGGGGCTGACCGGCCTTGTAAAGCAACGAAAGGCGACGCCACAGACTCGCAGCCTGCGTCGCAGTGGCCGCCCGTTATCAGCGCCAGGCACCCTTTTCAACCCTAAAGCGCCGAAATTGCCCGCTTCGCCACTCGACAGGTCCGGAAACTTCGGGAATAGTCCCGAACAGAAACCTAAAGGGTTGAAAGGAGAGGGCGCGTGGCAACGCAGCTAAAGCCGTCGGGTGCGAAACCGGCGCACATATCCGATGCCGAATGGGCCGCAAGGCAGGAACTGGCTGCCTGTTACCGGGTGTTCGATCACCTGGGTTGGTCGGAAATGATCTACAACCATATCACGCTGAAAGTGCCGGGCGAGGAGGGGGCGTTCCTCATCAACCCCTTTGGCCTGCATTTCAGCGAGGTGAAGGCGTCAAACCTGATCAAGATCGACATTGACGGCAACAAGCTGGACGACAGCCCCTATGGCGTCAATCGCGCCGGCTTCGTCCAGCACAGCGTCTTTCACCGGCATCTGCCCGACGCGCATTGCATCGCGCATACGCACACCACCGCGGGCATGGCGGTGTCCAGCCTGGAGGGTGGGCTGCAACCGATCAATTTCTATGCCTGCAACTTCATCGGGCAGGTCGCCTATCATGATTTTGAAGGCATCACCGTCCGCGATGAGGAAGGTGCCAGGCTGGTCGCCAGCCTGGGCGACAAGCGCATGATGCTGCTGCGCAATCATGGCATATTGGCAATGGGCCGCACGGTGCCCGAAGCGTTTCTGAAGCATTGGGCGCTGCAGCGTGCATGCGAGATCCAGATGGCCACGCTGTCCATGGGGAAGCCGCTGCCAATCTCGCCCGAAGTAGTCGCCGTGCACCAGCGCGACATGCACCTGGCGCAGGTGCCCGGTGGGCCGGGGAAAGCCGATTTCGATGCGATGGTGCGCCTGGTCGACCGGACGGACCGAAGCTGGCGCGACTGAGCGAGCGTTATCCGAAGCGATAGGCTGAAACCGTCCAGCCCAGCACATGGCTGCGATGGTCAAGCTGCGCATCGTCTTCGCCGCCAGCGCCCAGCGCGACCATCAGGGGCAGCAGATGCTCCTCACGCGGGTGGGCGTAACGGGCAAAGGGCAGGCTTTCCCAATCCGCCACTCGTGCGACGCGCGAGGCCGGATCGGGATCGGTCACCGCCTGCGTCAGCGCCGCGTCCCAGATGTCGGCGCGCTCTGTCACATGGGGGCCGCGTTCGCGCAGGTTGTGAAAGCTCATGCCCGATCCCAGGATCAGCACGCCTTCATCGCGTAGCGGTGCTAGTGCGGCACCCATTGCGATATGCTCGTGCGGGTCCAGCCCGGCCTTCAGCGACAATTGCAGCAGCGGGATGTCGGCATCGGGCAGGGCGACCTTCATGGGAATGAATACGCCATGATCCCAACCGCGGGCATGTTCCTGAGCGGTCGGGAGACCCGCGCCGTTCAACAATGCCGTAACCCGGGTGCCAAGATCCGGCGCACCCGGCGCGTCCCAACGCAAATGATAGGTGTGCGCGGGGAAACCATAATAGTCATAATAGAGAGCTGGCTGCGCGCCCATGTGGACCGCCGGCACTTCGGCTTCCCAGTGGCCCGATACCATCAGTATCGCCTTTGGTCGTTCGGGTAGCGATGCGATCAGGTTGCGGAGATAGTCCTCCATGGGCAGCCACATCGGATCGGACGGGCCGCCATGCGGGTCCATAAAGAAGCAGGGGCCGCCGCCATGCGGCAGGAAGATGCTGGGCTGTTTCATACGGCGCAACATCGGCAGCGGTCAGTTGCCGTGCAAGCGCGCGGAGCGAAACGATGGGTTTCTAACGCTCCGCCGAATCGGTCGCTTTGAAGCTCTCGTCAATGGCGCGAGCAAGACTTCCGATATCATATGGTTTTTTGACGATGCCCGTTCCGGCCAAAGCATCGGGCAATTCCAGCCCGTCGCCATAGCCTGAAGCGAACAGGAAGGGGATGCCGCGATCTTTCAAAGCCTCGGCCACGGGAATGCTGTTTTCATTGCCGAGATTGAAGTCGAGGACAGCAAAACCGATGGGTTCTTCGTCGAGCAAGGCCATCGCGCGGCGAACGGATGCCGCCGTGTGTACCATGGCACCACCCAATTCACGCAACGCATCTTCCCCGTCCATGGCGATGATCATGTTGTCTTCGACCAGCATGACCGCGCGCCCATCCAGAGGGCGCTGGCGTTTGCGTGCGGGCGTCTCGGGTGTGCTTTCGGGGAATATGTCCGGCAGGATGCGCGCAACATGGCGTGCCGGCAGTCCGAATTCGGCTTCCAGCCCGGTGAGCTTGTAATGAATGTCCGCGCGGCCGCCCAGATCATAGGGAATGGAGCGTTCGATGATGGTAGAGCCGAACCCGCGCCGGCTCGGTGCGACAACCGGCGGGCCGCCGCGCTCCTTCCAGCGCAGGAGGAGGCTGCCCTCCGCATCGATGTCCCAGACGATCGACACCGTTCCACGGCTATCCGCCAAGGCGCCATATTTGGCTGCATTGGTCAGCATTTCGTGGATAACCAGCGCAACGACGGTGAAGGCCGTCGGCTCCAGCAGCACATTGGGTCCCGCCAGCAGCACGCGGTCCCGCCGTTCCCCCAGATAGGCGCCAGCCTCCGTTTCGATCAGGTCGATCAGGCGTGCCGGCCCCCAGCGATCGGCGGTGATCTGGTCATGCCCGCGGGCCAGTGCCTGCACCCGGTCATCCAGCGTTTCGATGAAGCTTTCGGCGGAAAGCGCAGATTGGCGCGTCTGGGAAATCAGGCCACGGATCAGTGCCAGGATGTTGCGGACGCGGTGATTGAGCTCCGCGATCAGCAATTCCTGCTTCTCGTTTGCGCGCTGTCGTTCCTCACCGGCCGCATCGGCCAGGCGCAGCACCACCTCCAGCAGCGCGATCCGCAGCGTTTCGGCGACGCGCAGTTCCGATCCGGTGAACGGTTCGGCCTTGCCCTTCACCAGTTCCGACCATTCCTCGAAGCTCTTGCGCGGGGTCAGGCGCGGGCCGTTCGGCCCATATTCGATTTCCTTTTCCGGGTTGCCGCCCCAGCGCACGGAGCGCAGCTGTTCGGACCGGAACAGCACGACGTAATCCCGCGGTCGGCGGGAAAGCGGGATCGCCAGCATACCAGCCGCCTTGTCTGCATAAGCCGCCGCGCCGGGCAGGTGCTGGGCAATGCATTCGGTGGTGAAGATCTGCGCGTCCGCGACGCGACTGAGAAACTGGGCGATCTCGCTGAACTGCGCGGGTTCGGGCGTAAGGCCCGACAGGGACGTGGCACCATCGATATAGACGCCCACCCCATCGGCGGGAACGGTGTCGAAGATGATGTCGCCCAGCCACTGGGCATTGGACAGCAGGTCTTCGTCGCGCGCAACGGCGGACATCAGCCGGTCTGCTGCCGCGCGGGCGCGTATTTCATAGTCGGACGTCTGCGCGCGTTCGCGGCTTTCCAGCATCATGGAATAGATCTGGCCAAAAAGCTCGGCCGCGCTTCGCTGGGCAAAGCTGGGCAGGCGCGGGCTGTAATGGTGACAGGCGAACAGGCCCCATAATTCCCCGCCCACGATGATCGAAATGGACAGCGACGCCCCGACACCCATATTGTTGAGATATTCGATATGGATGGGCGACACCGCGCGCAGGATGGAAAGCGACATGTCCAGCGCCTCACCCTTTTCGTCCAGGCGGGGCAGGACGGGCACGGGCGTCGATTTGATGTCGGCGATGATGCGGAAGATATTCCGTTTGTAGAGGGCGCGGGCCTGCGCCGGAATGTCCGAGGCAGGATAATGCAGGCCAAGAAAGCTGCCGATGCCCGGCCGTGCGGCCTCCGCCACGACTTCGCCGCTGCCGGTCGGGTCGAAGCGATAGACCATGACGCGATCGAAGCCGGTCAGCGCCCGCACCTGGCGCGCGCCGTCCCGGAAGAACGAGTGCATGCTGTCGGCCTGTGCGACGCGCGCGATCATCGCGCGAACCGTGCTGGCCGCATCGGTTTCGTCGCCGTCGTGCGGCTCCGCCTCCAACACGACATCGGTTCCCGAAAAATGTACGGCGACGTCGAAAGACCGGCCATCCACCATCGGCACCTTGAACAGGCGCTCCACCGCATCGGGACCGCGCAGCAGCGAGACACGGTTGCGGATGGCGTGAATGGCTTCGTCGCTCAGAAAGTCGCCGATCGGGCGTCCTTGCATGGCATCGGCCGAAACGCCCAGGAAGTCGGCGACATTGGCCGAAGCACGGGACACCGTCCAGTCGGCTGCCAGCGAGAGCAGAAAGCCATAGGGCTGAATGATGCCGGGTATGTGAATCGGTTCGCGGTCGCAGTTGGTGAGATCAACTGCATCGTCGAAAGGCATGCCATTCGTCATGCCGGCGTTCCCGAACATTGCGGGCCTGCAACGTGCGGCTGGGCAGCGAGCGCGAAGGCGTTGAACAGTTGCCTTGCGGCTTCGACGGCGCGATCGGTCCAAGCCTGATCCTGTGCCGCACCGGCCGCATCCAGTGCGCGCTGAAACGCACGCCAGCCGCCTCTATCATGCACGGCACCCAGATAAGCCGCGGGCAAACCGTCAGCTATGCGACGGGCCAGCATCGCTCCGCCCAATCGCGATCCTTCCAGAACATAAAGCATGCCCCAGCGGGCAGCATCATCCTGAACCTTTGTCAATGCGGGCAGGGGTGGCATCGATATATTGAGAGCGGCAAGGTCAAGTCCCAGCAAGGCCGATCGCGGCTCGAACGCCGGATAGACAGGGGCACCGTCCAGCGCAGCCTCTACACCGGGCAGAACACGGGCGTGCGCGCTCAAAAAAGCCCCATAATCATCCCGATCGGTCAGATCGAAGCGCGCGTAGGCAGCATCCACCAGATCATGCAAGTCGCGAGTCGCCACCCGAAGCGTCTCACGCAAGCCGGCACGAGCTCCTGTCCCGGTACAAGATGTCTTTTGGTGCACATCGGCCTGCTTAGCTGCTGCCGGTGGGGTTGACCATAGATGTGGGTTAATCCGTTGGGGATCTTTACCATCTTCGACGCGGTCGGTGGACGAAAGAAAGGCCGCGATCATGCGGCCTTTCTCTTTCGATCCATTTCGGATCGAACCTGCTTCAGCGCGTCGATCAGCTCTGCTGTCCACCGCGCTGGTCGCGGTCGGTTCCGCCCCGCTGGCGGTCGCGGTCCTGATCGGCACGCTGTTGCGCGCCATCGCTCTGACCGCCCTGCTGACGGCTATTGTCGTTCTGCTGGCGATTTTGATCGGCTTGCTGCTGGCCTGCCTGACCCGCACCGCCTTGCTGCCGATTCTGGTCGTTCGGATTGTCTTGCTGCTGTGCCATGTTGCACTCTCCTGCTTTATCCGCCCTGATAGAAACGGGCGATTGGTCGCGTCCGGGATAGACGGACGGCATCAGAACGGGCACAGACATGCGGCCGTTCCTGACAATGCGATGAACGGAGGGAATTAGGCGGATTTCGCGCCGAACCGAGGACGGGGCTGATCGGAGTTAATGACCAAGTTTACCGTGAACGATCGGCCGGTGCAGTATCGCATGGATCCGGATACGCCGCTGTTATGGGCATTGCGGGACGCATCCAATCTGACGGGGACGAAATACGGTTGCGGCACGGGCGATTGCGGCGCGTGTACGGTCGACATTGACGGTGAGGCGGTGCGCAGCTGCCAGATCAGCATCGCGCATTGCGAGGGACGCTTCGTCACCACGATCGAGGCATTGTCGCCTGACCGCAGCCACCCGGTGCAGATCGCCTGGGTGGCCGAACAGGTTCCCCAGTGCGGTTATTGCCAATCGGGCCTGATTATGGCCGTCGCGGTGTTGCTGAAGAAGAACCCGCGCCCTTCAACCGCTGACATCGATGCAGCGATCACCAATATCTGCCGTTGCGGCACCTATCCGCGGGTTCGGGAAGCGATCGCCCGCGCCGTGCGCATCCAGTCGGGCGAGGATCGCGAAAGCGCCGCCCCCGCGCCGGGCGTGACGCCCGCCGATGCAGCGCGCGCGGTTCCGGCGCTGCGGGTTCCGTGACGGCCGCAATTGCCATTAGGCTGGTCCAGCATCTGGCGCGCATCGATTCTTTCTGAAAGCTGACAGTCGAATTCAGCGATCACTCATGGACGGCGGGCTAGATCGCGTCTCAATCGGGGTTATCCCCGTTGGGAAGGATTTTGCGATGAATAAGCGTTTTATCGCCGTTTTGCTGGGTGCGTCGATCATGGTGCCGGCGGTGCCCGCCATGGCGCAACAGCAGGAAGATGTCGCCGTGCGTGACGGCAGCGGCGGGCGCACCGTGCCGGTGCAATGGAATGGCGGCGGTCGTGGCGAAGGACGCCGTGGCGGAGAAAGTCGCGGTGGAGAGGGTCGGGGTGGCGGTTGGCAGGGCCGTTCCGCAGCCCCGGCTGAGGCAGCGCCGCAGGCGGCTCCCCAGGCCGCGCCGCAGCGTTGGCAGGGCGGCGATCGCGGCGGTAACTGGCAGGGCCGGAGCGAAGGTCGGCCGGTTGATCCCCGGCAAGGTTGGCAAGGCAATGTCCGCGGACAAGACCGGGCGCCTGACCGCGACGCGACCGGCGCAGGTGCTTCGGGCAGTCGCTGGCCGGCGCGCGACGGCGTCGTGTCGGGTGGCCGCTGGAACCAGCCGCAGGCCCAGCCGGGCGATACCGGTCGCGAGCCGCGCAACAACTGGCGCGACAACGACCCGGGCCGCGACCGCGACCGTGCCGCACGTGATTGGAACCGCGATGGCCGCGTCGATGGTCGCGACTGGAACCGCGACGGCAGAGGGCGCGACGGGCGCGACTGGAACGATGGCCGGCGCGGTAATGACTGGCGGAACGATCAGTGGCGCAGTGGCCGCCGGCTGGACGAGGGCGAGCGGTGGCGCGAACAGCGGCGCTGGAGCAACAACTGGCGCAATGACCGCCGGTATGACTGGCGCTGGTATCGCGATCGCAACCGCTCCGCCTATCACCTGCCGTCCTACTATGCGCCTTATGGCTGGAACTATGGCTATCGGCGGTTCTCGATCGGGATTTTCCTGAATTCCATCCTGTTTTCGAACCAGTACTGGATCGATGACCCGTGGGATTATCGCCTGCCGCCGTCCTACGGCACGCTGCGCTGGATCCGTTACTACGACGACGCGCTACTGGTCGACATCCGCGATGGTTATGTCGTCGACGTGATCTACGACATGTTCTGGTGACGGACATGCCAACGGCTTCCTGAACTGGCCTTCAGGATCCACTGGACCCGGAGCGGAAACGCTCCGGGTTCTTTGCGTGGCCAACGGCTTGCGCGCGCCTGTACCCGATGGCAAATAATGCCGACATGACGGCCCCCGTGACTTTCCCCGACGATGGCGACGTCGCTTCGCCTGCGCGCGCCGAAATATCTCGCCGGATTTCCCAAACGCTGGACGCCGATCCGCTGTGCGCGCGGCTGGCGGACGAGCGGTTGGCGATATGGGGCAAGCACGAATTTCTGACCGCCGCGGAGTGCGATCGCATGGTGGCGATGATCGATGCCGACTGCGTCCCCTCCGTCCTGTTTTCGAAAGGCGCGAACGCCTATTACCGGACGTCGAGCAGCTGTCACCTCAATCCCTGGGACGATCTGGTGGCAACGATCAGCCAGCGGATCTGCGGCCTGATGGGCATCGATCCCGCAACCGGTGAGACGATCCAGGGCCAGCGCTATCAGGTCGGGCAGGAATATCGCAGCCATTGCGACTATTTTCCGGCCCGCGCCGCCTATTGGCCAGAAATGCGCGACAGCGGCGGGCAGCGCGTGTGGACCGCCATGATCTACCTCAGCGATGTGGAGCAGGGCGGGGAGACGGAGTTTATCCAGATGAGGTTCATGGTGCCGCCCCGCAAAGGCACGATCCTGATGTGGAGCAACGTGCGGACGGACGGTTCGCCCAATCCCGACAGCCAGCATGCGGCGCGGCCAGTGGTAGCCGGTACGAAATATGTCGTGACCAAATGGTTTCGTGAGCGGCGTTGGGAACCCAAGCGCAGCTGAGAACGCTGGCTAGAAAGTGCCCGGCACTTCCCGCTGCGCCGTGTTCGGGCGGGGCACCGCCAGCATTTCGCGGCGGCCATCGCCTGCACGCAGCGAAAGCCCGGTGATCTCTCCGCTGGCGATCCGGTTGCAACTGCGCCCGGCCAGGAAATCCAGCGCCGCGCGCACCGATGCTTCGCGTGGGTCGCCGAGCGGATAGGATATGTCGTCTCCCGCCGCGCAGCTTGCCTCCACCTTGCTGGCAAGACCGTTATAGTAATCGCCCTGCCGCGCGCTGTTTTGCGTGGCAAAGGCGACGACGCGCAGCCGGTCGTCGCACACCGCCTTGTCCAGCGGGATCTGTCCCACCGGCTTGCCATAGGTATTGGTGCCGATCAGTGCTGCATTGGTGTGCAGATAGGGGATCGCCGCATTGATCACCAGTTCGCTGGCCGAAGCCGTGCCGCCGGTGCCGATAAAGGCGATTTTCGTCGCGGCGACGGATTGGGGCTGGGGTGCATAGAGGCGGGTTTCATTCTCCGCCGACTTTTCCGGGCGGAAAGCGGTGTAGCTCTGAACGTCGCGGGTGGATCGCGCGCCGCCCAGCAGGTCGCTGAACAACTCGGCGATGGAAACCAGTCCGCCGCCATTATAGCGCAGGTCGACGATGATGTCCGTGACGCCCGCGCTACGGAATTGTGCGAAGGCGCTGCGCAGGCCGCCATCTGCCGTCGAAATGAAGGTACGAAGGTTGACATAGCCGACGCGGCGCCCGCCATCGTCCAGGATCTTCGTACCATAGCGGCTGGACACCGGCGCGATGTCGTAATCGGCCTTTGTCACCGAAACCTCGCGCGATCCGCTGGCGTCGGCGATGCGGAACGTCCGGCTGGTCCCCGCCGTGGACGGACCCAGCGCATTGGACAGCCCGGCGGACCCCTCACTCGCGATAATGTCGGAGACGTTGCGCAGCGTTGCCGGTGATGTTCCGATCGCGAGTATCTCTGTACCGCGGTCCATGCCGGCATTGAGCGCCGGTGTGTTTTCGAAGCTTTCGATAATGAAAAGCCGGCGGGAGCCGCTGTCCAGCGCGATGCGAAAGCCAAAGCCTGCGCTCGACCCGCTGGCGTAAAAGGCGTTCTCTTCGGCGATGGACGTCAGATAGGTGAAATAGCGGTCCTTGTTCTGGCTGCGCGCCGTGGCGGTCAGCGCGTCGACATAATCCTGCACCGTGGAATAGCCCGCCGGGCTAAGGCTGGCCGGCAAGGTGTCCGGGAAAAGATACCATTCGCGCAGCTGCGCCTCGGCCCATCGCTGACGTTCGACCAGCGAGCAGCCTGCGGTGGGGGTTGGTGTGGGCGTCGGTGTCACACCGGTCGCGCCGCTGCCGCCGCCCCCTCCGCCGCAACTGCCCAGAACGGCGACAAGGGCGATGGGTGCAAGGCAGCGGAAAATTGGCGAGGAGGATTTCATCGAGCGACCCACGAAATTGTAATGGGGTAAAATCTATCTTCCGTCCGGGTCTCTGTCAGCCTGGATTCGTCGCGGGATTTCAAGCGATATTCAACATGTTGTTGAAAGGCGACATCGCGGCGCTGTTACAAATTGCCACATAGATGAAGCGTGCCTTACGGACACGTTCCCACCCCGTTCAGTCCGAATCACCTAATCGGGAACCATCGCCGGCAAATCCGGTTGATGGCCGGCTTCTCCGCAGCGGACAGTCCGACATCGACTGACCCGGCGAGACGGAGACGAAACAGGATTGGAGTAAGAACGATGCGTAAACTGCTTTTGACGGCTTTGATCGCCGCTACGGTCATTCCTGGCGTCGCAACGGCGCAGACTGGCGAACTGCGCCGCGACCGTCAGGACATTCGAGAGGAACAGCGTGAGTTGCGCCACGCCCAGCGCTATGGCGATCGCCGTGACGTGCGTGAAGAACGCCGCGATGTTCAGGACGCGCGCCGCGAATATCGCGAAGACTGGCGTGACTATCGCCGCGACCACCGCGACGTCTATCGCGGGGCAGGGTGGCGCGCGCCGTTCCGCTATCAGCGTTGGCAGAGTGGTGCCCGGATCGCTCCGGTCTATTACAACCGTTATGTGATCCGCGACTATGGTCGCTATCGCCTGCCGCGTCCGGCCGCCAATACCTATTGGGTGCGCCACTATAATGATGTGCTGCTGGTGAACTACCGCACTGGGCGCGTCGTGCGGGTCTACAACAACTTTTACTGGTAAGCCCTATTTTCGGGTGAACCGATAAAACAGGAAGCCCCCGAAGGCCGCAGTCTTCGGGGGCTTTTCTGTGATCCGGCGCGCGGGGGCAGAACCGCCGGATCGGTTTGGCCGCGCTCGGCGTTCGTGGGGTTAACGCAGAACGCGGCCGATACGCAGTACTGCGCACCAGTCCGAAAAGGGCAGGACCAACTTACGCAAACCATGACGTATTCAAATGGTTCCGCAGTTTATCGATGATTCAGAACGCTTTGACGCCGATCAGGCGGATGCTGGCTGCAGTGCGGGCCGTCTGGACAATGGCGACCAGTTCGCATCCTTCTCCATCCGCCCGACATAGCTGCTTGCCGCGATCTGCAGGGCGATCAGCATGAAGATGAACGGCTGGAACGCGATGCCCACGAACAGCGATCCGATCAGATAGACGATATGTCCTTGCTGCATCGCCAGCGCATAGGGCGAAACCCACGCCAGATGCGGTTCGACGCGGCCACGATAGCGTCGGCGCAGCCCCTCCGTCCGGATCAGCGTCAGCAGGTTGAGCAGCAGCCAGAGCGACAGGCCGACGAAACCCTGTTCGCCCAGCATCTCGAAATAGCTGGAGTGGAACGCGCGGCCATGATCCTCCACCTGAATGCGCTCGACCCTGACGCTGCTGCCTTCGCCCACCGTGCGGGTGGTCATGTAACGCAGCTTGTTCTGCAGGTAATTGTCGAACCCGCCGCCTTGCGGATGATCCTTCACATAGTCCCATGTCCATTTCCACACCTCCACGCGGGTCGAGGCGCTCTCATCGCCCTGATGGCTGGAAATGGTGCCCATGCGCTCGGTAAAGCTGGCTGGCAGGAAAGGGATGGCGGCGATGACGCCGAATGCCATCAGCGCGCCATAGAGGAAGCGCCGTTTGGCGCGCATCAGCGCCATACCCGCCAGGATCGCGGCGCAGACAAGGCCCGTGCGCGCTTCCGTCCCGATCGGGATAAGCAGACAGGCGAAACACAGCCCCCAGCCAAAGGTGCGGGTCCGCCAGTCGGGCGGAAAGATGGTTCCATGGTTGGACAGGTATAGGATCAGCGGGATGATGCAGATCGCAACGGTCGAGATGATCGACCCTTCGTAAAGCCCGGCATTGTCGGTCACCATCAGGTTGAGCGTGCCATAACCGCCGCCGGACAGCAGCGTCTTTATCCCGCCGGTGATGATGATCGAACTGGCGCACAGAACCATGGTCAGGCTCAGCGCTTCGATCCGCAGCCGCGTGCGCAGGGTGAGCGGCAGGAAGACCGCGAAGATCAGCGCTTTCCAGACCCAGCTCCATTTCGTCGCGGCTTCCAGCGGGAAATCGGCATGTGCCGTCGTCCAGCCGCAATAGGCCAGCAGCAGCAGGATGACGACCTGTCGCACGGAAAGCCGGATGTTGGTCTTGTCGTCGGTAAGCAGCCATCCGCCGGCCGCCAGCATGAAGGCGATCAGAGAAATGGGGATGCTGTTCAGCAGATAATAGGACAGCCGCTGAGGCGAAACGATGTCGATATAGGCATAGGCGAGCACGAACAGGAACGGGCGGCGAAAGCCCATGGCGAAAATCGCCGCCAGATAAGCAAGGAAGACAAGGTCGCGCATGACCGCCCGATCAGCCGCGCCGGCCCCAGCCGCCGGGGCCGGGGATTCCTTCGGGCGGGGTCGCCTCTGTCCGTGCGGCTTCCTCCGCCGGATCTGGCTCGCGGTCCAGATCGTCGCGCGACAGCAGCCGCCAGCAGGTCAGCAGGACCAGCCCATGGCTCAGCAGCAAGGCGAAATTGTCGATCATCGTGGCGCGCGCATATCCTTGTCCACGATCGGCCCTATCCCAGCGCGCCTAATGCCGCGTTAATGCAAGCCCCGTTGGAACGTGGGTCGGGGGCAGGGGAAGGACGGATGTCGCCCCTAACGCCGCGTTAATTCTTTTCGGGCATCACGCGCCGGTCATGACGCGAATACTGCACCTGCTCGACCACAGCCTGCCGATGCACAGCGGCTACACGTTCCGCACGCGGGCAATCCTGCGCGCGCAGCAGGGCATGGGCTGGCAGGTCGCCGGCGTCACCAGCCGTCGCCATGTGCAAGCCGGACCGCAGACGGAAATCGTCGATGGGCTGACCTTTCATCGCACGCCGGGTGAGTTTACGCGCGGCGGCCTGATGGGCGAATGGCGGGAGATTGCCGCGTTCGCTTCGGCCATCGACGCGGTGGTGGAGGAATTTCGCCCCGACATCCTGCATGCCCATTCCCCGGTACTGAACGCTATGGCGGCACAGCGGGTGGCGCGCCGGCACGGCCTGCCGCTGGTTTACGAGATCCGTGCCTTCTGGGAGGATGCGTCGGTCGCCAACGGAACGGGCAGCGAAGGCAGCGCGAAATACTGGCTGACGCGGCAGCTGGAAAGCCATGCCGTCCGAATGGCCGACGCCGTTACCGTCATCTGTGAAGGGCTGCGCGGCGACCTGATCGGGCGCGGCGTCGATGCTGACAAGATCACGGTCATTCCTAACGGCGTCGACATGGACATGTTCGGCACGCCGGTTCCCGCCGACCCGGCGCTGCGCACGCAACTGGGCCTTGATGACGCGGAGGTCATCGGGTTCATCGGCAGCTTCTACGATTACGAAGGGCTCGACGATCTGATCGCCGCGATGCCGAAGCTGGTGGCGATGCGGCCCCATGCGGCGCTGTTGCTGGTCGGCGGCGGCCCGCGTGAGGAAGCATTGCGCGCGCAGGCGGCGGGCTCGCCTGTCGCGGACCGTATCCGCTTCGTCGGCCGTGTGCCGCACGATCAGGTGGAGCATTATTATAGCCTGACCGACATTCTAGCCTATCCGCGCAAGGCGATGCGGGTGACCGAACTGGTGACACCGCTCAAGCCGCTGGAGGCGATGGCGCAGGGTCGCCTGGTCGCCGCATCGTCGGTTGGCGGCCATCGCGAACTGATCGCCGATGGCATGACCGGAACGCTGTTCCCACCCGACAATCCGCCCGCCATGGCCGATGCACTGGCCGGCCTGCTGGCAAATCGGGCGATCTGGGATGAAAGGCGCGCGTGCGCGCGGTCCTTCGTCGAATCGGAACGCAACTGGGGCGTCAATGTCGCGCGCTATCAGCCGGTTTATGACCGCTTGCTGGCGCAAGGCGCATCGAACAAGCGGAAGGCGGCCTGAACATGGGGCGCGCGCGCTTTCGCAAGGGCCGGATGGAGGGCAAGGGGCGACTGGGCATGGTGCTGATGGCTGGCGGGGCCGCTGGGGCGGTCATGCTGTCGACTCTTTTCAACGGTTTGCTGAACGGGCTGGCCATCCTCCTTCCGGCCTGTCCGAAATGGTTCCTGCGGCCTCGCCGCCGCTTGGGCTGACGGCCCGCCTGCTGATTGCGGGTGTCGCCGGAATTTCCGCCATGGGAATCGCCATGGCTCTGCAACGGCCGCGCCTCGATGCCGGCTCCGTCATTCATCTGTCGCAAGTGCCGGTGGTTCCGGCAGTGACATCGCCTGCAGGGGTAAGCAAGATGGGCTTTGCATTTTCCAAGCTGACCGAATTCGCGCGCGGCCGCTCTCGCAGCGCCGACCACAAGCAGGAAGCAGCACTGCTTCCCCGACGTTCCAAGGACATGCATCCTGATGCGCCGCCGCGTCGCCCGATCTTCGCCAGCGAGGATTTCGGCACCACGGACATATTCGGCCGCCATGTGGGGCACGCCGCCCCCGCGCGTCCGATTTCGACGGGACTGGCCAGCGTTTCGCCCGTGAGCGAGCCGGAAGGCGTGGCCTCGCCGGGCGGCACGCCGCTGACCGGCCCTGCGTTCAATGCGCTGGTGCAACAGGTGATGGCCGCACCGCCACTGCTTCCCGCCGAACCGGACATGCCTACGCCGACCATTGCGACGGTGCCGCCCGTTACGGTTCCTGAACCCACTGTCGCGGCTGCTCAGCCGGTCGTCCTCGCGCCGGCGGCGACCGTTTCGGCGACCGCCGCGCCGCGTCGTCCGGTCGAGGGCATGAGCCTGACCGAACTTGCCGACCGGTTTGAAGCCGGGCTTTCACGCCGCGCCGACGCCACTGCCTCCATCGCATCGCCGGGCATTGCGCCGCTGACCGCCGTGCCGAACGATACGCCGAAGACATTGGCGCAGATGCCTCCGGCCCAGCCGGTTCCGGTGCAGCCCATGCTCGATGCCGAGATCGACGAGCAACTACGCGCGGCGCTCGGCACATTGCAGAAAATGACGGCCCGCGCACGCTGATCACTCCTTTACGGTCAACAACTCGATACCGATCCGCCAGCCTTCCGCATCGCCCGGCCCATCCTCCGGCGCGATGCGGGTGAAACCCACATCGGCGACGAAATGATCGCCCAGGTCGAAAAGATGTCCGGGCAGGTGGTAGAACAGATGCGCAGCGGCGCGCATCGGCTGGTGTCCGCCATAGATCAGGTCGATCCGATGGCGGTGGCCGATGAAGTGCAGGCTGGACCAGTTGATCGACCAGTGATCCGCAAGTTGCGCTTGATCCCCCGCCAGCTTCAGCAATTGCGCGCACAGCGCCTCATGCGGGTCATCGCGACGCGTGTGATCCGACTGCCCGACAGCCTCCATCCTCATTGTTCGCCCCTGTATGTTTCGATGTAGCGCAGCACGCGGCGGCGGGTGGCGTCCCGCGCTTCGCGGCCGTTCCGCATGTCCAGCACCAGCCGCGGATCGCGCACGGCGTTTCGCCCGAACCGGGTGGGTGGCATGCCCGTGCGGGCCAGAAATATCTCAATCGTCCGAAGCAGGTGCATGACCGGGCTACTCCTCGATTCGCTCGTTATGTTCTTGATATGTTCTCTTTCTCCAAATCCAACTTGTCGATAGGAAATTTCCTAGATACTGTCCCGGTCATGGTCAGCGATGAAGAGGCCCGGCAAAATCTGGACGCGCTGATTCGCGATCGGCGCGACAGCTTCGACAATGTGTCCCGGCTGATCGGCCGGAATGCCGCCTATATTCAGCAATATGTCCGCCGAGGTTCGCCGCGTCGATTGGCGGAGCAGGACCGCCGGCGCATCGCCCGCTATTTCGGAGTGGCGGAGGAGGTGCTGGGCGCGCCGATCAACACCACCGCGGCGGTGCGCGACAATCTGGTTTCGGTCAGGCGCTATCGGCTCGGTGCGTCGGCGGGGCCGGGCACCCTTCATGAGGAAGATGCGCGGGCCGGCGCGATGCAGTTCGATCCACAATGGCTGCGGTCGCTGGGTGTCAAGGCGGAGCGGGCTTCGCTGATCCGGGTGGAGGGCGATTCGATGCAGCCCACCCTATGCGACGGCGACGATATTCTGGTCGATCCAGACGATGCCGCAGCGCGCTTGCGTGCGGGCATCTACGTCATCCGGCATGATGGCACGCTGAAGGTGAAGCGGCTGGCCTTGGACGGGAGCGACCGCATCGCGATCCTCAGCGACAATGCGGAGCATGTCGATCTGCACGATGTCAGCCTGCGCGATGTCGACATTGTCGGCCGCGTTGTCTTCACCGCGCGACGGTTGCGATAAGGTTCAGGCGAGGCGCGCGCCGTCCGGCACGTTCCCTGGATCGCCGAGCACGATTGCGCCCCGTTCATCGGCAAAGCCGAGCACCAGCACCTCCGACCGCATCGGCCCGACCTGTCGGGGTGGAAAGTTGACCACCGCCATAACCTTGCGCCCCGGCAACTCGTCGAGCCGGTAATTGGCGACGATCTGCGCCGAACTTTTGCGTCGGCCGATGGCCGGGCCGAAATCGATCAGCAGGCGATAGGCGGGCTTGCGCGCTTCGGGAAATTCCTGCGCCTCTATGATCGTGCCGGCGCGGATGTCGACCTTCAGAAAGTCGTCGAAGGCGATTTCGGGCTGGGCGGGGCTGTCGGGTGAAAAATCCATGTGCATGGGGCAAGCGATGCCATCATCGTGCGTCTCCGCCAAGCCAAGACCAATCCTCTTGCCAAGCGTCGGCGCGCCCGCCACATGACAGGGCATGAGCACGCCGCCGCTGAAAGCCGTCATCGTTCCCGTCACCCCCTTGCAGCAGAACTGCACGCTTTTCTGGTGCACGGCGACCAACAAGGCGGCCTTCGTCGATCCCGGCGGCGACCTGCCCCGGCTGAAAGCGGCGCTGGCGCAGCAGGGCGTGGAGCTTGAAAAGATCCTGATCACGCACGGCCATATCGACCATTGCGGCGAGGCCGGTACGCTGGCGAAGGAATTGGGCGTTCCGATCGAAGGGCCGCATGAGGCCGATCGCTTCTGGATTTCCCGGCTTGAGGATGACGGGCGCAACTATGGCGTCAATGGCAAGACGTTCGAGCCGGACCGCTGGCTTATCGATGGGGATCAGGTCACCGTGGGCGATCTGGTGCTCGACGTGATCCACTGTCCCGGCCACACGCCGGGGCATGTGGTGTTCCATCATGCGCCGTCAAAGCTCGCGATCGTGGGCGATGTGCTGTTTCAGGGGTCAATCGGCCGCACTGACTTTCCGATGGGCAATCACGACGATCTCATCAACGCGATCACCGGCAAGCTGTGGCCGCTCGGCGGCGATACCGTGTTCGTGCCGGGGCATGGGCAGACCAGCAATTTCGCGCATGAGCGCCGGACGAATCCCTTCGTTGCGGACGCGGTCACCGGCGTGGCGGGATAACGCCTATCCCTGGCTCTGTGCCATGGGCGGGGGCAATTTCAGCATCGATCGCATCTGCCACACTGCCTGCAGCGACATCGCGGCAAGGCTGATCGCGCACAGCGCCGACAGAACGAATCCGCTGGCGCGCGGCAGGTTGGGCTTGTCGCTGTCCATGCCGATCATGTGCAGGACGCGGGCTACCATATAGGTGCCGGTGATCGCGCCCAGCCACAGCCCGGAACCGTTGGCCAGTTCGACCAGGCCGCACATGATAAGGACGAAGGGGGTGTTTTCGACATAGTTGGCCTGTGCCCGCATGCGCCGCACCAATGGCTCGCAGCCGCCATCGCCATGCAGTACCTTCTCGCCCATGCGGATGCGCGAGACTCGGAATGCCAGAAACAGGTTGAACAGCGTTGCCGCTGCCGCGAAGCAAAGCGTTACCGGCAGATACATCGACGTCCCCCTGACTTGATCGACAGCGACTGTGCAGCGCGGTGCCGAACCGCGCAAGAGGGGCATGGTGCCTGTGATTGCGGGTCGGTCGGCTCATCGGCCTGCGTTGCGCCACGTCGACCTGAATGGTGCGCGCCCTTGCCAGGAATCTCCTTGCGCCAGCCGGAAAAAACGCTATAGCGCGCGTTCCCGCGCCGGACCCTCCCGCCGACTTGGTGGTGACATATGCCGGCGCTATACGCATTTTAACGATTGGAACAGGTGCCGAAATGGCTGTCCCTAAGAGAAAAACCACGCCCTCCCGCCGGGGCATGCGCCGCAGCCATGACGCGCTGAAGGTCGAGTCGTTCCAGGAATGCTCGAACTGCGGCGAACTGAAGCGTCCGCACAATCTTTGCCCGTCCTGCGGCCACTATAATGGCCGTGAAGTTCTGGCGGTCGGCGCCTGAGCTGAAGCGCTCAAGGGAGCATTGAAAAGTGGGGGCCACGCCGCGGATCGCCATTGACGCGATGGGCGGCGATGATGGCGTGCGCGTGATGCTGGCGGGTGCCGCAATCGCGCAACGCCGTCATCCCGACATTCGCTTCCTGCTTTGCGGCGACGAAGCGCAGATTGCAGCGGGCCTTGGTAGCCACGCCGATCTGCGCGCCGTCGCCGATATTCTGCATACCGACCAGATCGTAGCGGCGACCGACAAGCCCAGCGCCGCGCTGCGCAAGTCGAAGAACAGTTCCATGGGCCTTGCCATCAACGCGGTGAAGGCGGGCGACGCCGGGGCCGCGGTTTCCGCCGGCAATACCGGCGCGCTGATGGCCATCGCGAAGCTGGCGCTGCGCACCATGCCGGGCATTGACCGGCCCGCGCTCGCAGCGCTGCTGCCGACGCTTGGTAACAACGACATGGTCATGCTCGACCTGGGCGCGAACACCGAATGCGACGTGCGCAATCTGGTTCAGTTTGCGGTTATGGGTGCAGCCTATTCGCGGATACTGTTCAATCTTGACGCCCCGCGCGTCGCACTGCTCAACATCGGCACCGAAGACCTGAAAGGCACCGACGAAATTCGTGAGGCAGCCATCAGGTTGCGCGAATCGAGCGATGTGCATCTGAAGTTTGCGGGGTTTATCGAGGGAGACAAGCTGGCGCGCGGCGACGTCGATGTCGTGGTCTGCGATGGCTTCTCCGGCAATATCGCGCTCAAGACGATCGAGGGAACGGCCCGGTTCGTTACCGATCTGCTGCGCAACGCCTTTTCCTCGTCCATTCGCTCCAAGATCGGCTTTCTGATCTCGCGGCCCGCGACAAAGCTGCTGCGCCATCACCTCGACCCGAACAATCACAATGGCGCTGTCTTCCTTGGCCTGAACGGCGTAGTGGTGAAAAGCCATGGCGGGGCCAATGAACTGGGCGTCGCGAATGCCATCCACGTGGCGACCCGCCTGTTGGAAGACGACCTTACCCGCAGGATCGCAGAGGATCTGTCGCGGATCGACATGAACGCGGGACAGGAGCAGCCGGCAAAATGACCCTTCGGGCGGTAGTGAAGGGCACGGGCGCGGCGCTCCCGGCCAAGGTGGTTACCAATGCCGAGTTGGCGGAGCGCGTCGATACCAGCGATGAATGGATTGTAGAGCGCACGGGCATTCGCACCCGTCATATCGCGGCTGACGGCGAAACCACCGCGACGCTCGCGACGCAGGCGGCGCGCAGGGCGCTTGAGGCTGCGGGCCTTTCGGCGCAGGACATCGGCCTGATCGTGCTGGCCACCGCGACACCGGACCAGACATTCCCGGCGACAGCGACCATCGTTCAGGCGCAGCTTGGCATCGACGATTGTATCGCGTTCGATGTCGCGGCGGTTTGCTCCGGCTTTCTCTATGCGCTCAGCGTCGCCGACTCCATGCTGCGCGGCGGCGGGGCAAAGCACGCCATCGTCATCGGCGCGGAGACGTTCAGCCGTATCCTCGATTGGGAAGATCGCGGCACCTGCGTTCTTTTCGGCGACGGCGCTGGCGCGGTGGTGCTGTCCGCCGAGGACCAGCCAGAACAGGGCGGGGCAGGCATTCTGGCGACCAAGCTTCACGCCGATGGACGACACAATCAACTGCTTTATGTCGATGGTGGTCCATCGACCACGGGCACGGTGGGCAAGCTGCGGATGAAGGGACAGGAAGTGTTCCGTCACGCCGTCGTCAACCTGGCCCAGGTCATGCGGGAAGTGCTGGGGGAGGCCGGTTTGACCGCGGAAGAGGTCGACTGGGTCGTGCCGCATCAGGCGAACCGCCGCATTCTGGATGCAACCGCGCGCAAATTGGGCCTGCCCGCCGAAAAGGTGATCGTGACCGTGGACCAGCACGCCAACACGTCCGCCGCATCGGTCCCGCTTGCGCTGGACGTCGCCGTGCGCGACGGTCGTATAAAGCCGGGCGACTTGCTGGTGCTGGAAGCTATGGGCGGCGGTTTCACCTGGGGTGCAGCGGCACTTCGCTATTGATCCCGTTTTGGCACCGTCTAAGGGCTATTACGGGGCGCGATTACACGGCCCCACAGTTGCATTATCAAAGGGAGTTGATAAGCAATTGCGCAGGGTCAAACTCGGCATTCGTCCATTGAATCCGGGTAAACAGCCCATGGTCGCCACAACACCGTCTTCTGTGGGGGAAGAAAATGTCTGAAGGTTCCACTCTCACTCGCGCTGAACTCGCCGATTCCATCAATCGCTCGGTCGGGCTTTCGCGCGCCGAATCTGCCGCGATGGTCGAATCCATTCTCGACAAGATGTCGGATGCTTTGGAGCAGGGCGAAAATGTGAAAATCTCCGGTTTCGGCACATTCGTGCTGCGCGACAAGGGGCTTCGCGTCGGACGCAATCCCAAGACGGGGGTGGAAGTGCCGATCGAACCCCGCCGGGTGCTGACCTTTCGCGCGAGCCAGATGATGCGCGAAAAGGTGTCGGGCAGCTAAGGATCGCGCAGCCGCGCTGGATCATTCCGTTAGATCGGGGCCGATCGGCAGCATCCACGGATGCGCCGTCGGCCCTTAATATTTGTTCCGACATCGCAACGAGAATCGTTGCTGACGGGAATATGTTGACCTTCCACACTTTTTGGATGCAACATGAGCCATGGAAAAAGCACAGGGTGCATTCCTGACTATTGGAGAGCTGGCCGCGGAGCTTGGCGTGCCGCAGCACATATTGCGCTATTGGGAGACGCGTTTTCCGCAGCTGAAGCCGCTTCAGCGATCCGGTAATCGCCGTTATTACCGCAGCGCCGACGCTGACCTCGCCCGCCGTATCCACCATCTGCTGAACATCGAGGGCTTTACCGTGAAGGGAGCGCAGAAAATGTTGGCGGAAACGCGTGGGGCGAGTGCGGTGGCGCACTCCGTGGAGCAGGTTGCGGACCGACCGCTTGACCGTGACATGCTGATCGCCCAGCTGGAGGCCATTCGTCAGACGCTGGCGGGCGCGCTATCCTGATCGGTTGGCGCTGAGACGGTGCGCGCGTACACCGGATCGATATAGATGCTGTCTCCCACTGGATAGTGGGCTTCCCCGATCTGGCGAAATCCCTGCGCTGCGTAAAAGCGCCGGGCGCGCAGATTGTTTTCGTACACTGCCAGCACCAGCCGCCGCGCGCCCATGGCATGGGCTTCGCGTAACAACAGGTCCAGCAATCGCTTGCCGTTCCCGCTGCCTTGCCAGGGCCCAAGTAAATAAATGCGCTGTAATTCCAGATCGCCCGGCTGCGTTTCGATGTCGAAGCGGCAGGGGCCGAGCATGCCATAGGCGACCGGGGCGCCCAGCGGCGTTTCCCCGATCATCACGCGATGGGCGTGATCAGCGAGCAGGCGCTCGTAACAGGGGACACTGTGGTGTTCCGCGATATAGCTGACCAGATCGGTGCCCACATGGTCGTTGGCGAAGCTGGCCAATGTCGTGGCCGCGCCCAGGATCGACAGGGCCTGCGCATCTGACGGGCCGGCGCGCCGCCAATGAATGGGAGTCACCGCATTTCCGGCCCTAGCGCAGGGTCCAGATCGCGGGGGCGGGCAAAGGCGACCAGCCGGGCCTTGCATCCGTCCGCTTCGGCCCAGCGATCGATGTCCATCTCCAGTACGGCAAGACTGGCGGTGGGAAATTTCATCTCGATGTCGTCGCGCAGGGGGCTGGATCCATCATCGGGCACCAGCGAGAGGATCAGATCCTCAAACCCCGGATTGTGGCCGACCATCAACACCGAATTCGCGCTGTCCGCCATATCCGCGATGACGTCGATCAGGTTACCCGCCGACGCCAGGTAGATGCGGCGGTCCCACACGGTTTCGGGGGTTCGCCCATAATGTTCCAGAAAGATATCGATCGTTTCGGTCACGCGCACGGCTGGGGATGCGACCAGCAGGTCGAAGCGCATGCCGCGATCCCGCGCATATTGACCCATCAACGCTGCCGCGCGCTCTCCGCGGCGATTGAGCGGCCGGTCGAAATCGCGCGCGACTGGATCGTCCCAATCCGATTTCGCGTGGCGCAAGAGGGTGAGGCGCTTCATTCTCTCTCCGCGGCGCTGCCTGTTGTTGCGTGCGAAGTCTGTTGCACGAAAGGAGGCGTCGAGGAAAGACGGGACGCAACCGAAATTATCGCTTCGTCCAGCGAAACGCGCCGGATGGGGACACCAGCGGGAAATGCGTTGAGCAGGCGGGATGGCATGGCGGCGGACAGGATGACGAAGCTGCCCCGGTCGTCGGCCCGCCGGATCAGCCGGCCGAATGCCTGTGCAAGGCGGGATCGGATCAGCCGGTCGTCGAGTGCGCTGCCCCCCTCGGCCAGGCGGCGCGCGCTGTGCAGCACGCTGGGCTTGGGCCAGGGCACGCCTTCCATCACGACGAGCCGTAGGGAGTGGCCGGGAACATCGACGCCATCGCGTAGCGCGTCCGTCCCCAACAGGGAGGCGCGCGGATCGTCCCGGAAAATATCCACCAGCGTCCCAGTGTCCATCGGGTCGACATGCTGGGCAAACAGCGGCAGGCCGCCGCGCGCCAGACGGTCGGCGATGCGGGCATGCACCGCGCGCAGGCGGCGGATCGCGGTGAACAGGCCGAGTGTTCCGCCGCCCGCCGCCTCGATCAGCCGGGCATAGGCACCGGCCATCGCCGCGATGTCGCCGCGCTTGATGTCGGTGACGATCAGCACTTCGGACTGGGCGGGGTAATCGAACGGGCTGGTCGCCTCGAACCGCGTCGGTCCCTTGGCCAGATGGCGCGCCCCGCTGCGCGCCTCGGCCGTGTCCCAGTCGCCACCACCCTTCAGCGTGGCGCTGGTGACGACGACGCCCTGCGCCGGGCGCAGCACCGCCGATGCCAGCGGCTTTCCGGGGTCGAGCCAGTGGCGGTGGATGCCGATGTCATATTCACGCCCGTCATATCGTTCGACCGCCAGCCAGTCGACAAAGTCGCTATCCGCGGGGCCGCCGATCCGCGCCAGCAGCGCCAGCCAGGCGCCCAGCGTTTCCAGGCGCCAGCCCAGCGACCCCAACGCCCCTTCGACGCGGGCGCGCGCCTGACCATCCAGCCAGTCCGGCGGATCGGCCAGCACAGCCTCCAGCCGCTTCGCGAGGCGGGTCAGGGGGGCGAGCAGGGCGTCCAGCGCCTCTGCCGCAGCGCCTGCCGCCTCCACTAGCGGCCCATCGAGCGCGGCCAGTTCGGTTTCCAGCCCATATCCCGCGTCCGCCTCTCCGGCGCTCTCCGCGCGCGCGAATACCGTCCCGCGCACGGCCGCCAGCAGCGCCTCGACCGCGCCCCATGGTTCGCCCGCCTGTATGCGTTTCAGCCAGTCGTCACCGGGCAGCTGCTGCGCGGCGGCGCGTGCCGCCTCGATCGCGGCGGCTCCGTCCGCGTCATAGCTTGCTACATCGGCCAGTCTGGCGGCAAGTCCGCGCCGACGGCCGCGTGAAGACCCCTCTGGCCCGATGATCCACCGGCGCAGTTCGATCGCTTCCTGACCTGACAGCAGGGTGGCGAAGGTCGCGTCTGCCGCGTCGTGCAGATGATGCCCTTCGTCGAAGATCATGCGCAGCGGCGGGTTGCCGCCATCGCGCCCGCGCGCCGCGTTGATCATCACCAGCGCGTGATTGGCGATGATGATGTCGGCCTGCGCCGACGCCCGGGTCGACCGTTCGATGAAGCAGCTGCGATAATGCGGGCAGCCGGCATAGATGCATTCGCCCCGCCGGTCGGTCAGCGCGGTCGATCCGGCGCGGCGGAACAGCGTCGGCAGCCAGCCGGGCAGGTCGCCGCCCACCATGTCGCCATCGCGGGTAAACGCGGCCCATCGCGCCACCAGTTGCGCCAGCACTGCTGCGCGGCCAGAAAAGCCGCCCTGCAGCGCATCTTCCAGATTGAGCAGGCAGAGGTAATTTTCCCGCCCCTTGCGGATGACCACGCGCCAGGGTGGGCCGCCCGCTGCATCAAGCCGTTCCGTTTCACGATCGAGCTGTCGTTGCAGCGCCTTGGTATAGGTGGAGATCCACACCGCGCCATCCGCCTGCCGCGACCACAGGCTTGCCGGGGCCAGATAGCCCAATGTCTTGCCGATGCCGGTGCCCGCTTCGGCCAGCACCATATTGGGCGCTTCGCGCATCAAGCGCGGCGCAAAGGCGTAAGCCACCGCCTGCGCATAATCATATTGGCCCGGTCGCGCCTCCGCCCCTTCACCGCGCAGCTTGTCCAGCCGCTGCGCGACCTCGTGCTCGTTCAGCGTGATCGTGCGGGCGGGGCCGCGTGCGGGCTGCTCCTCCCATTGCGGCAGCTTGGCGAACAGCCAGCGTTCATGGGACGGAGGCTGCGGCACGATCCGCGCCAGCAGGTTCGCCCAGGGCCAACGCAGCCGGTGCAGCGCCTGAAGCGGCGTCCACGCGCCCTCTCGCTCGCGCCATTGCGCGCCATCGCCCGCGCGCTGCAACAACGCCTGCGCCGCAGCGAACAGGATGTCGGGCACCTGATCCTCCACGATGGCGTGGGGATCGAACGGCAGGTCCAGCGCCTGCACCAGCCCCTTGGGCGTCGGAACCAGAAAGCGCGCGGGATGGATGAAGGCCCAGAGTTCCAGCAGGTCCAGGCCGGACAGATCGGGATAGCCCAGCCGTTGTCCGGTCAATGGCGCGTTGAGCAGCAGCAGGGGTGTTTCGGCTGCGCGCGACACCGCTTCGCCTTTCGACAGGGCGCGGGTGCGCCCTTCGCCATCGCGCAGCCAGATGCCGCCATGACTGGCGTGCAGGGCGGGAATGGGGGGCAGGCCGTCCATCCCCCGGTCTTTAGGGGGCATGGAACAAAAGGCAAACGGAACTTGGATGAAATGCGGTGGAGTGCGATCAGGCCCTGCGGCCGAAACGGACGAACATGCCGCGGGGGGCCGATGCCGTCGGGATCATGGTGGCCTGCGTCAGCGCGGCAACCGGCGTGTTCATTTGCCGCTGTGCGGTTTCCAACGCTTCGAACAATGCGCCGTCGCGCAATTCAAAGGGGAAGCGCACGCCGATGCGGTCGACTTCGCTCCACATCACGCGGGCATAGACGGTTTCCTCGCCATAGCCGATCTGGATCAGTGCGCCGCGCTTTGCGCTCACCCCGGTGATCAGTGCGCCGCCTTCGCTCAGGTTCACGATCAAACCTTCGGTCGAATCCAGCACGGAGGTCACCGTGACGGGGATCTCGACGCGGATGCGCTGCTGGCGGCGGTTCGGGAAGCTCTGCGACATGCGACCATCGTCTAATCGAAGATGGTTAACATTGCGCAAACCGTCTCCGTAACGACCCCCACGGCTCTGGATTGGTGCGTGCTGGCAACAAGCCTCTTGGGATCGGGCGCATCACTCGCTAAAGGCGGCCCGATGACCCACCCGACGAATGAAGAGCGCCGCGCTGCTGCGTTGGCGAGCAAGGCATGGCCCTATGAAGAAGCGCGCCGCGTGCTCAAGCGCATCGGCGATGCCGTCCCGGCAAAGGGCTATGTCCTGTTCGAAACCGGTTACGGCCCATCGGGCCTGCCGCATATCGGGACGTTCAACGAAGTGCTGCGCACCACCATGGTCCGCCGCGCGTTCGAGGAGATGTCGGACGTGCCCACGCGCCTCGTCGCCTTCTCCGACGATATGGACGGCCTGCGCAAGGTGCCGGACAATGTGCCCAACCAGGATATGCTGAAGGCGCATCTGGGCAAGCCGCTGACCGACATTCCCGACCCGTTCGGGAAGTTCGAAAGCTTCGCGCATCACAACAATGCGATGCTGCGCGCATTCCTCGACCGCTATGGCTTCGACTATGAGTTCGTCTCCTCGACGCAGCGTTACAAGAACGGTGCGTTCGACGCTGCGCTGCGCGGGGTGCTGCGCCACTATCAGGCGATCATGGACATCATGCTGCCGACCCTGCGGGCCGAGCGCGCGGCGACCTATTCCCCCGTCCTGCCGATCAGCGCGAAGAGCGGCGTGGTGCTGCAGGTCCCACTGGAAGTCGTCGACGCGGAAGCGGGCATCGTCCGTTTCGTCGACGAAGGGGAAACGGTGGAACAATCGATCCTGTCGGGCGGCGCGAAGCTGCAGTGGAAGGTCGACTGGGCGATGCGCTGGGTCGCCCTCGACGTCGATTACGAAATGTACGGCAAGGATCTGACCGACAGCGGCGTCCAGTCGGGCAAGATTGCTAAGGTGCTTGGCGGCCGCAAGCCGGAGGGCCTGATCTACGAAATGTTCCTGGACGAAAAGGGGGAGAAGATCTCCAAGTCCAAGGGCAATGGCCTGTCGATCGAGGAATGGCTTAGCTACGGCAATCAGGAAAGCCTGGCCTTCTACGCCTATCGCGAGCCCAAGAGCGCCAAGCAGCTGCATGTCGGCGTGATTCCGCGCGCGGTGGACGAATATTTCCAGTTCCGCGCCCAGTATCGCGACCAGCCGCTCGACAAGCAGCTGGGCAATCCGGTGCATCATATCCACGCCACGACAAAGGATGGTGCGGTGCCCGTCACGGACCTGCCCGTGACCTTTGGCTTGCTGCTGAACCTTGTCGGCGTGATGGGCGCGGACGCGACCCCGGCGCAGGTTCATGCCTATCTCGCCAACTATGTCGCAGAGGGAGAGGCCGCATCCTCGCCCGAACTGGATGTGCTGATCGACGCGGCGCTGGCCTATAACCGCGATTTCGTCGCGCCGACGCTCGCGCGCCGCAAGCCGGTGGGAGGCGAAGTCGCCGCCCTGCAGGCGCTGGACGTACAGTTGGCCGCGCTGCCCGCCGATGCTTCTGCGGGCGATATTCAGAACATCGTCTATGAAATCGGCAAGGACGAAGCCTATGGCTTCGAACAGCTGCGGGACTGGTTCAAGGCGCTCTATGAAACGCTGCTGGGTTCCAGCCAGGGGCCGCGGATGGGCAGTTTCATCGCGCTCTACGGCATCGACAACAGCCGCCGCCTGATTGCTGAGGCGCTGGCCTGATCTACTCGCGGCCGGCGCGCAATGCCGCGCCCGCCGCGAACGGGGCGATGGCAACGAGCAGAAGCGATGCGGCAGCGAGAAACTTGATCGCCGCGCCGCTGCCGCTTTCCAGTGCCCCAGCGCCAAAGATCAGCACGGGCACCGCGAGCGGCAGGGCCAGCAGCCCACCAAGCGCGCCGCTGCCGCGCAGGCTGGCGGTCAGCGCCGCGACGATCAGGCCCAGTGCCGCCAGCGCGGGCGTGCCAAGGGCAAGGCCGATTTCCAGTCGCGCAAGCGTTTCGCTCGACAGGTTGAGCAACGCGGCTGCGGGCAGCGCGGCCAGCATCACCGGCGGGCCGAAACTCAGCCAATGCGCAATCAGCTTGCCCAGCGCTATCATCTCGTCGGCATGGCCGCGCAGCGTCATTTGATCGATCACGCCCGCTTCCTTGTCCGGCAGGATCAGCCGGTCGACGGGCAGCAGCGATGCCAGCAACGCAGCGATCCAGACGATGCCGCCGCCAGTTTTTCCGAGCAGGCGGCTGTCCGGTCCCACGGCAAAGGGAAACAGCGTCGCCACCAGCAGCAGGAATAAGACCGGCAACCACGCGCCGCCGCTGCCATAGGCGCGGGCGATGTCGCGGCGGATGAGGGGGGCAAGGCTCACCAGCCATCCTCATCATCGGGCGCGTGCGTTTCAGTCTGCGTCAGCGGGGCAAGGTCGATCTCACCCGCTGCAACCGGCAGCGGGGTGTGCGACGCGGCCAATATCGCGCCGCCCCGCGCAAGATGATCGGCCACCAGTTGCCCAAGCTGTGCCACGCCATCGACGTCCAGCCCATTGCCCGGCTCATCCAGCAGCCAGATCGGCGCACCGGACGCCGCCACGCGGGCCAGCGCGGCGCGCTTGCGCTGTCCGGTGGACAACATGCGCACCGGCACGTCGGACAGGTGGGTGATCGAAAGCCGCTCCATCGCCTGCGCGACGGCATGATCGTCGGCTCCGTCGATCCGCGCCCAAAGCGACAGGGCGCGTGCCAGTGGCCTGTCCAAGTCCAAAGCGAGCAATTCGTCGGCCAGCGCGACGGCGCCATGGCGATCGATCGTCCCGGCTGCGGGACGCAGCAACCCTGCGGCAAGCCGGATCAGGCTGGACTTGCCGATCCCATTACGTCCCCGCACCAGCAGCGCTTCGCCCGCCGAAAGCGAGAGCGTCAGGCCGGAAAACAGCCAGCGATCGCCCCTTCGACAGGCGACATCGCGCATGGCGAGCAGCGTCATTGCCACGTCTCGTCAGCAGCGGCGGCATCCTCCAGCGCGTGCATGTCCGCGTCCGACAGGCCGAAATGATGGCCGATCTCATGGATCACGACATGTGCGATCAGCGCTTCCAGCGAAACGCCGGTATCGACCCATTCGTCGAGCAGTGGTCGGCGGAACAGATGGATGGTCGGCGGCATGTCCCCGGTCATCGCCGGTTCGCCCAGCGGCCTGCCGGTGTAGAGGCCAGTCAGGTCGAAGGCATCTTCGATCCCCATCTCGGCCAGAATGGCTTCGCTTGCGAAGTCCTGAACGATCAGGCGAATGTCGCCGATATGCGCAGAAAATTCGCGGGGCAGGGATGCGATCACGGCGCGTGCCATGTCTTCGATCCGCTCCGCGTCGGGCGCAAGGCTGCCCGGTTGACCTTCACCCGCCATTGCGGCGACATAGGCAAAAGCGGCGCGCATGACCAGCGCCATGAGGAGCAATAATGATCGAGAAACTGACGGAAGAGGCGCGGGCGGAGGCACTGGCCGACCTCATCCACTGGCAGGTCGCAAGCGGCGATCGCGACGGCATCAGCCGCATCTTCTCCTTCCGCGACTTTGTGGAGGCTTTCGGCTTCATGACCCGCGTCGCGATGCTGGCCGAAAAGGCGGACCATCATCCCGAATGGTCCAACGTCTATAATCGCGTCGAAATCCTGCTGACCACGCATGACGCAGGCGGCTTGTCACAGCGGGACATCGACATGGCCCGCACCATCGACGCGCTACTGGCCGGCTGAGCGGAGCCCCCGCCGTTCGCTCATTCGGCGGCGGGTTGGGCCGTCCCGTCCAGCGCCGCGTGCCACACGCGCTCGAACACGCCGGGCCGCACCATTTCGAGTACTTCGGCATCCTTGTGGCCCAGCTTTCCCGCCTCTCGCGCGGTCTCGATAGCTTGCGCGACGGCGGCGTCGCGGGTCTGGAACGGGCCGAACCAGCGATTGTCGAAATTGATCTTCCACACGCCTTCGTGGGGAACGACCAGATAACGGGGCTGCATGTCGAAATTCCTTGTCTTGGTTGCGCGCGCGATCAGACTGGCAGGGCCGCCGCGCTGTTATAGTGATGCCAGGCCATGATGGCCGCTGCGCCGCGATGCGGGCGCCATGCCTCTGCGATGGCCCGAACGGTCTTTTCATCGGGACGTTCCGCGATGCCCATGATCCGCCCGACGGCGATCTGAACGGCAAGGTCGCCGGCCGGCCAGACATCGGGCCGCCCCTCCGCGAACAGCAGGTAGATTTCCGCCGACCAGCGGCCGATGCCCTTGATCTTCACCAGTTGCGCGATGGCTTCCTCGTCATCTTCGGGCAGGCTGTGCAGGTCGATGCTGCCCGACACCACAAGTTCGGCCAGGCTGCGCGCATAGCCCTGCTTCTGGCGGGACAGGCCGCAGGCGCGCAGCGCATCGAAATCCCGCGCCAGCAGGCTTTCGGGCGAACACCCCATGCCCAGTTCCGCCTCCAGCTTGTTCCAAACCGATGCCGCGGCAGCCACGCTCACCTGTTGTCCGACGATCGTGCGGAGCAGCGTTTCGTAGCCCTTGTCGCGCAGGCGTGGTTCCGGATAGCCGATGGCCGCCACGATCGGGGCGAAACGCGGTTCCGCCAGCGCAAGGGCGTCGATCCCGTTTCGCAGAGCTTCCCGATCCATGATTTACCGCCCGACTTTCGCAAAAGGCGCGGATTGCCGCGCTTGATTTATCTTCATCGCCTTCTAATAGCGGCGTTGAGCGAGATTGGGAGAGCTTTAGATGGCGACGTTGACGGTTGTTACGCGTGAAGGCGAAGAGAAGGTGGTCGAGGGTCAGTCGGGCCTTTCGCTCATGGAGATCATTCGCGACAATGGTTTCGACGAACTTCTGGCGCTGTGCGGCGGATGCTGCTCGTGCGCGACCTGCCATGTCTATGTCGACCCCGCGTTCGCCGACAAGCTGCCGCCGGTCAGCGAGGATGAGAACGACCTGCTCGACAGCAGCGACCATCGCAACGAAAACAGCCGCTTGTCCTGCCAGGTCGCGTTCAGCGACAGCCTGGACGGCCTGAAGGTGACAATCGCGCCCGAAGATTGATCGCCATTGATGCCATCATGTGAAAAGGGCAGGGCGCATGGTGCGCCACTGCCCTTTCTCATGCCGGTTTGATATGCCTGATGTCAGGCAACGCCCATGCGGATGCGCTGGCGTTGCGGTTCGGCCTCCACCCGGCCGATCAGGGCTTCGGGCAGGATCGGTGCCAGCTGGCGGGCGCGGACTTCGCGAATCATGTCGATGAAGCGCGCAGTCTCCCGCACCAGAAGCGATTTGTTGAAGCATGCGGCGGCGCCGCGCGCCTTCGCCAGATCGATGATCGGATCGCCATCGCGCACCAGGCTGGACAGCATGATGACGGGGCGGGGAAGGTCGAGCATGATCTGCTCCAGCAACTGCCAGCCATCGGCGCCAGGCATGTTGATGTCGACGGTCACCACGTCCGGATCGTAGAGGTCGATCATCTTCAGGGCGTCTTCGGTGTTGGATGCGACGCCGGCGACCTCGATCCGTCCGTCCCGCTCCAGCATATTCTCGATCATCGCCCGGATGGTGACGCTGTCGTCCACTACGAGCACGCTGGTCCTTTGCATGCGCTGGTACCTCTTGTCCCCGGACAGCCCGATGCGGGCGGTCCACGACGAGAAGGAACGGCACGGTCGCGTGAAAGTTTAGACAGGCGGGGACAGATGGCGGCAAAGCCTTGTCCGGTTGACAGTTTCCCGCCGAATCGATAAAGGCCCGGCATCCCGACACGCTTGGTAGCGGCAGCGCTTTTGGCGCTTGCCGTCTTTCGTGCGTTCGGGGGCATCAATATCGACGCTTTGAGATGGGGCCGATTGCCTACGGTCCCGTGGAGCAGGAGAAAGTACCTCATGGCACGTATTGCGGGCGTCAATTTCCCCACCAACAAGCGCGTGATCATCGCGCTCACCTACATCCACGGCATCGGTCGCAAGACCGCCGTCGACATCGCCACCAAGCTGGGCATCGACCAGTCGCGCCGCGTTCAGGACCTGTCCGACGCCGAAGTGCTGCAGATCCGCGAAACCATCGACGCCGATCTCACCGTCGAAGGTGACCTTCGCCGCACCACGGCGATGAACATCAAGCGCCTGATGGACCTCGCCTGCTATCGCGGCCTGCGTCATCGCAAGGGCCTGCCGGTTCGCGGCCAGCGCACGCACACCAATGCGCGCACCCGCAAGGGCAAGGCCAAGCCGATCGCCGGCAAGAAGAAGTAAGCCGCTCGGCCGCCGGTCTCCGCAGCCTGGGCCTGCAGCGACCGCTCGCCACCGGCCAGTTCAGGATTAGGTTAAGATTACATCATGGCTCGTGAACCTCAGCGCCTTCGGCGGCGCGAACGCAAGAACATCTCGTCGGGCGTCGCCCACGTCAACGCCAGCTTCAACAACACGATGATCACCATCACCGATGCGCAGGGCAACGCGATCTGCCTGGTCGAGCGCCGGCATGATGGGCTTCAAGGGCAGCCGCAAGTCGACGCCCTATGCCGCGCAGGTCTGCAGCCGAAGACGCCGGCAAGAAGGCCGCCGAACATGGCGTCCGCACGCTGGAAGTCGAAGTGAAGGGCCCGGGTTCGGGTCGCGAATCGGCGCTGCGCGCGCTGCAGGCGGTCGGTTTCCACATCACCTCGATCCGCGACGTGACCCCGATCCCGCACAACGGCGTCCGTCCGTCCAAGCGTCGCCGCGTCTGATGCCTGCTTCGGATGCGCCCGCAGTTCGCGGACGCGCTGCATCGGGCGATTTTGCGCTACGCCGGACAGGATCGGTCGACCGCCAATCCGTCCCGCCCCAAAGCCAAGGGAAATCCATGACTGTCAACATCGAAGAACTGGCAGGAATTGAAGAAGCCCAGCACCCTGGAAATCAAGGCTGGCGGCGACGGCAAGCGCAAGGCGACCTTCGTCGCCGAACCGCTCGAGCGCGGCTTTGGCCTGACGCTCGGCAACGCGCTGCGCCGCGTGCTGCTGTCGTCGCTGCAGGGTGCGGCGATCACGTCGATCAAGATCGAGAATGTGCTGCACGAGTTCTCCAGCCTTGCCGGCGTGCGCGAAGATGTGACCGACATCGTCCTCAACGTGAAGCAGATCGCGCTCAAGATGGAAGGCGAAGGCCCGAAGCGTCTCCAGCTTTCGGCCACCGGTCCGGGCGAAGTCAAGGCCGGCGACATCGCCGTGTCGGGCGACATCCAGGTGATGAACCCGGATCTGGTCATCTGCCACCTCGACGAAGGCGCGACGCTGAACATGGAACTGACCGCCGACACCGGCAAGGGTTATGTCCCCGCCGTGTCCAACCGTCCGGCCGACGCGCCGATCGGCCTGATCCCGGTCGATGCGCTGTACTCGCCGGTGCGTCAGGTCGCGTACAAGGTCGACAACGCCCGCGTCGGGCAGGAGCTGGACTACGACAAGCTGACGCTGACCGTCGAAACCGACGGCACCGTCACCCCGGAAGACGCCGTGGCCTACGCCGCGCGCATCCTTCAGGACCAGCTGCGCGCTGTTCGTCCACTTCGAAGATCAGCGATGACCGCGTCCGCCGCACCGATCGGCATGGCGGCATCGCCGACCACTGCCGACGAGAGCGACGTCAACCAGCTCAACCGTTACCTGCTCAAGAAGGTCGACGAGCTGGAACTGTCGGTCCGCTCGGCCAACTGCCTCAAGAACGACAACATCATCTACATCGGCGACCTGGTTCAGAAGACCGAAGCCGAGATGCTCCGCACCCCCAACTTCGGCCGCAAGTCGCTGAACGAGATCAAGGAAGTGCTGTCGTCGATGGGTCTGCGCCTGGGCATGGACATCCCCGGCTGGCCGCCGGAGAATATCGAAGAGATGGCCAAGAAGCTCGAACAGGAGCTGCTGGGCTAAGATTCTCTCGCCGCATGGCGGAGGCCGGGCCGGCGCGATGTCGGTCCGCCTCCACCGCTCGCGGCGGGTGGCACTCGGGCAGATCGGCAATGGGCCCTCAACATCGCCTGGTCTGGGGTACCTCACACGGCCCCTTAACGAACGAAGGAAGAAACATGCGTCACAAACTGGGCGGCCGTAAGCTGCAGCGCACCTCGGCCCACCGCATCGCGCTGTTCCGCAACATGTCGGCCGCGCTGATCAAGCATGAGCAGATCACGACCACCGTCTGCCCAAGGCGAAGGAACTGCGCCCCTATATCGAAAAGCTGATCACGCTGGCGAAGAAGGGTGGCCTGTCCAACCGTCGCCTGGCGCACAGCCGCCTGCTGGACGACGCACAACTGACCAAGCTGTTCGAGGTTCTTGCCGATCGCTACAAGGCGCGCAACGGCGGCTACACCCGCGTCATCAAGGCGGGTTTCCGCGCGTCGGACGCCGCGCCGATGGCTGTCATCGAACTGGTCGACCGCGACGTCTCCGCCAAGGGCCTGGATTCGGGTCCGGTGCAGACCGCAGACGAGGATGAGCTGGAAGCGGCCTGATCCGCTTTCCCGGCTGCCCGCCGACAATTGAAAAAGGCTCCGCAGCGATGCGGGGCCTTTTTCATTATGTCTGGCGGGAATGGGTAGCTCTGCTCACCTCAATACCAGCCACACCCATGTCCCTTGCCGCCGGCTTGGCCACCGCCGCGCTGCTATGGTGTATGGTGTCGGCAAGCGATGAATGCAATGCCCGCCGCAACGCTTTAGATCTGCTCGGGACGAGCTCTGGTACTGATCTCCTTTCTGCCCATTGCCCCGCTGCCGTCCCCTGCCTAAGGTCGCTGGCAATGGCGATTGACCTGACGTTGCTGCTGCGCGCCTATGCACTGGGCATTTTTCCGATGGCGGACAGCCGCGACGATCCGGAGATTTTCTGGGTCGAACCAAAAGCACGCGCGATCCTGCCGCTCGATGGCTTCCATCTCTCCCGCTCGCTGCGCAAGAGCATCCTTCAGGAACGGTTCGAGGTAACGGTCGACACCGCATTTGCTGATGTGATCCGGGCGTGTGGCGACCCGGTGGAAGGGCGGACGGAGACCTGGATCAATGCACAGATCGAGGATGCGTGCCTGCGCCTCCATGCGCTGGGGCAGGCGCATTCCGTCGAATGTTGGATGGGGCAGGGCGCGGACAGGCGGCTGGTCGGCGGGCTATACGGCATATCGCTTGGCCGCGCGTTTTTCGGGGAAAGCATGTTCAGCCGGGCGACCGATGCCTCCAAGGTCGCTTTGGCGTGGCTGGTGGCGCGCCTGATCGCCGGTGGCTATCGTCTGCTCGATTGCCAGTTCATGACCGATCACCTGTCCTCGCTGGGCGCGGTGGAAATCAGCCAGCAGGATTATCTGTCGTTGCTGGGCGCAGCGGTCGAAGGGGTGGATCTGGGCGGGTTGCTCGCCGCGCGTGGGTTTTCGGTGTCGCCCGGTTCCGCGGGCGTTTCGGCAGCGTTCGATGCGCTGGACGTGTTGCTGCCTCCACGCTTTCCCTCGCCCGATCCGGGTGATCCGACCGTATCGGGTCCAACCTCCGGCCAGGTCATCGTGCAGCTTTTGACCCAGACGTCATAGATCGCGTGCTGCACGACATTGCGTTCCGGCCGCTCCTTGAACAGCCAGCCGGAAAAGGCGCGGTGCCATTTGCGATCGATCGATTCCAGCACGTCCAGCTGAACAAAGGCGCCCGTTTCCGGCTGCATTTCCCAGGGTGCGGCGTTTCGCAGGCGCGCAGGCGCACGATGGCGTCACCCACGCGCAGCGCTTCGCCCGGTTTCATGCTGAGGTCACGGGTGATGCCGTTGCGCTTGTTGAGCAGGCCGATAACAGAGACCCGCTCGTTCATGGGCGTGCCGGGAAGGGCGGCCTGCTGCGCCTCGACAATGTTGCTGGCGACGCGCACCGGGCCGGACTGATTGGTGTCGGGAAGTTCGCTTGTCCCGTCGCTACAGGCGGCCAACAAGAGGCTGAGCGCGATCAGCACCAATGACGTGACGGCAGGACGCGATGCAGGCTTCATGCGATGGTCGATCCGTCCGTCATGCCCGATGCCGCGATCCCCGCATGGGGATCACGAAGCGTCAGGACTCCATGCTTCATAGTCGCCGGTGGCAGCGGCACGGCGTCCGCCACGTTCCAGCGCGCCCTTCGGGCGATAGGCATGGGCGGTGCCCGTCAGGTTGGGCGTGAAATCCTTTTCGAAGATGCGCGGCGGCGGCAGGAAGCTTTCCGGCGTGCCTTCGATGCTATGGTGCAGCCAGCCATGCCATTCGGACGGCACGCGGCTGGCGTCATTGGGACCATCATGATCACCCAGCGGCGATTTCGCCCCGCCCTCGCAATAGACATTACCCTGATGATCCTCGCCCACCTTGCTGCCCTTGCGCCAGCTATAGAGCGATGTGCCGATGGTGGCGCCTTCCCACCAGGTGAAGATCTTCATCAGGATTCCCATGCCGCTCGCTTTGCCTCCGCGCGCGCCGATTGGCAAGGTGGGAATTGGGCGTCGCCCGCTGAATTACGCCCCAAACGAGGCTGCGGAACGCTGCATCGATGGTGGATGCTTACAGGCACATGCTGGTGCGGTCCCATGCCTCTGGCAGGCGGCCATCGGCATTGCCGTTGATGCTGGGGCAATTGCCCCACCGCACCTTGTCGCCAACCTTGATTCCCAATTGCCGGGCGCGGTCGCCGGGAATTTCGAGTACAGCGATGGCCGGGTCGCCGCTCGACGCGGGTTCCAGCGAATAGGGTACGCGGTTGGCGGAGATCTGTGCGATCCGCCCGTCGGGACCGATGAAGATCATGTCCAGCGGGATCAGCGTGTTCTTCATCCAGAAGCTGGGCGGCCTGGCAGGATTGAACGGAAACAGCATGCCGCCATCAGGCGCCAGTTCCTTGCGAAACATCAGCCCCTGTTCCTGCTCCGCCTCGCTCAGCGCCAGCTCGATGTCGAATCGGTGCGTCGCGCCCGCGCCGCTATCGAGTTGAATGCTGAGCGGAACATGGGCAAGGGCCGGCTGTGCGCTGGTCGCGTGTCGCCCTCCGCCTCCGCCTTGGGTCCGCATCCGGTCAACAGCATCAGGCCGATGGTCAGGGCGGGCAAAATGGCGCGCGTCATGGTGTTTCCCTTGGCTGGCGTGCGATGGTTTCCGGCCGCCATATCGCGAAGCGGCCTGCCCTGTCGAAGGCGTTTACCCATTTTCATCGGGAGCGTGGCGCGATCAGTCCGGCGTTTCCGGCTCCTCGCCCGGCTCTGCATGAACCCATGCGCGCGCGGTCGAAAAATCATGGCCGGCCCGCAGGAAGGCGGCGATTTGCTTCTCACGCAAGGCAGGTTCGGCCCGGTCCGAAGCGAACGGGCCGATCCGACGTTTCGTGGCAAATGCGCGCGCAGAGGCCCATCGCTGCGCGTGCGCGCTCTCCCGCGCATCCTCCCGTTCCGGCGCTTCTATGCCCGCGGCGCGCAGGCTTTGTTCGACCCGCCGCACGCCATAGCCGCGCCGGGTGAGCGATCCCGCCTTCATCCCGGCATAGGCGCTGTCGTCGACATAGCGGAGGTCGGAAAGGCGCTGGACCAGTGCGTCCACATCGGCCGCACGTTCGCCCGACCAGCCGCGCTCGCGCAGCTTTCGGTTCAGGTAGCTGGTCAGCTTGGCCCGGCTGGTCGCGAAGCGCGCGGCATAGGCCAGCGCCAGTTCATCCAGCTTCGCCTGATCGAGCGGCGGCGCGGGGCGCCTTTGTCGGGGTTCGCGGTCGGCCATGTTGCCACAGTCCTGCCACAGTCGGGCCGGAATTTGAACGCGGCTTGTGGGTTACAGGGCATGTTGGGTTGGGGTCGCCTGGGTGCATATGGCCGCTGTTCGTTGCGCGACCTATGACAGCGCTGGCCACTCCGCCGCCGATGCACTAATGGATGCGCCATGGAACCAACGCCGACGCTCGACAGCCTGCCCCGTATCCGGGCCGAATTCCCGACATTGGGGGCCGCCATGGATTATGCGGCGGATGGCGTTCGCGGGCTGAACTTCCACGATCCGCGTGGCCGGCTGACGCGCGCTTATCCTTATTCGGAAATGCGCAAGGATGCGCTGGACTGCGCCTATCGCTTGATCGCGGCGGGCGTGCAGCCGCAGGATCGCATCGCGCTGGTCGCCGAAACTGGCGCGGAATTCGCGCAGCTGTTCTTCGGCGTCGTTTATGCAGGGGCCTGGCCGGTGCCATTGCCGCTGCCGACCAGCTTTGGCGGCAAGGAAAGCTATATCGATCAGCTGGTGGTTCAGCTGACCAGCTGCGATCCTGCCATCCTGCTCTATCCCGCCGAGCTGGAAGGAATGGCGTCGGAGGCCGCGCGACTACGCAATGTGAAGCCGATCGGCTGGACGAAGATTTGCCTCGCCACCGACGCCCGACACCCTGCCCGCTGCCAGCAGGCGGGGCCGCCCGAGGACATCTGCTATCTGCAGTATAGCAGCGGATCGACCCGCTTTCCGCACGGTGTCGCTGTGACGCACAAGGCGCTGCTGCACAATCTGTCAGCCCATTCGAACGGCATGGATCTTCAGGACACGGACCGCTGCATCAGCTGGCTGCCCTGGTATCATGACATGGGGCTGGTGGGGTGCTTCCTTGGCCTGATCGCCAATCAGGTGTCCGGCGATTACCTGAAGACGGAGGATTTCGCGCGTCGTCCGCTCGCCTGGCTCGACCTCATCAGCCGCAACGAGGGCACCAGCTGCTCCTATTCGCCGACCTTTGGCTATGACATCTGCGCGCGTCGTATGTCCTCGGTGACGAAGGCGGAGGATCGTTTCGACCTGTCCCGCTGGCGGATCGCCGGCAATGGCGCGGACATGATCCGGCCCGACGTGATGCAAAGCTTCGTCGATGCCTTTGCCGACGCGGGCTTCTCGCCCAAGGCGTTCCTGCCAAGCTACGGCCTTGCCGAATCCACGCTGGCCGTCACGATCATGCCGCCGGGCGAGGGCATCATCGTCGAGCTGGTCGAAGAAACTACCCTGTCGGGCGCCGACATGGCAGAAGGTCGCCCGCAACGGTTCCGCGCCATCGTCAATTGCGGCAAGCCGGTGATGGACATGATCGTCGAAATCCGTGACGAGGACGGCAACGCGCTGCCCGAACGCGCGATCGGCAAGGTGTGGACGACTGGCCCCTCGCTGATGGTCGGCTATTTCCGCGATGAAGAAGCAACTGAGGCCTGCATGGCGAACGGCTGGCTCGACACCGGCGACATGGGGTATCTCAGCGACGGCTATCTCTACATCGTCGGCCGTGCCAAGGACATGATCATCATCAATGGCCGCAATCACTGGCCGCAGGACATCGAATGGGCGGTCGAGCAGCTGCCCGGCTTCAAGCAGGGCGACATTGCCGCCTTTGCGGTTACGCTGCCGGGCGGTGAGGAAACGCCCGCCGTGTTGGTCCATTGCCGCACCTCCGACCCGTCGGAACGCAAGGAACTGCGTGACCAGATCCGCGACCGTGTACGCGCCATCACAGGCATGAACTGCGTCGTCGAACTTGTCCCGCCCCGCACCTTGCCGCGCACCTCTTCGGGTAAGCTGAGCCGGTCCAAGGCGCGCAACCTCTACCTGTCAGGCGAAATACAGCCCTACGATCTGGCGGCCTGATTTCCACGGGTTGATGGTGCCGCTGCCCGCCGGATTTTTACCCGCCGGGCGCAATTGGTATACCGGATGCTAATCATTTTTTGACAAGGCTGACCGCTGTGAACCGGCTGTCCGCCCCGAAAATAACGGCGTCCGCGCGCGATATGCTGGCCCTCGTCACCTTGATGGGGCTGGGTAACCCGGCGCGCATCCCCGATCCCCTTCGCCTCCATCGGGCGCAACTCGATCGGTCGCGCAGAACCTGCGTGGCACGTTGCGGGCTGTTCCTTGTCGGCGTGGCGTGCGTCTGGCTGATGTTCGGGCGGTATTCCTCGGCCCTGGCCCTGTCGGGGTGGAGCTTAGCGATGATCGCCCTTGCGATCAGAACCCGTTGTGCGCGCCATGGCGGCGACGGGACCAGCCGCACCGTCCGCAGGCATGGATTCTGGGCATTTCTGAACGGATGCGCCTGGCTTGCGGTCTTTCCGATCGTCATGCCCCACGCGAGTGAATCCCAGCTTTTTGCCCTTTGGATTCTCTCCAGTGGCCTGATGGTCGGGGCGGCCTTCGGCTATCCGGCCCTGCCTCTGGCGTCGATCGCCTTCCTCTGCTCGGTCGGGTTCGGTTCGGCCTTCATTCTGCATCCGATGATGAGTTTCGGTCACCTGGCATTGATGGCAGGCTTCACGCTGCTCCTGCTGCTCTCGAACATGCGGCAGGCCATCGACTTCGCAGCGCGCCTGCACACCTCGCAGCGGCTTGAGGAACAGAGCGAGGTCGTCAGCCTTCTGCTCAAGGAGTTTGAGGGTAGCAGCGCCGACTGGCTTTGGCAGACGGACACTGAGGGCAGCATCAATAGTGTGTCGCCACGCTTTGCCCAGGCGCTCGGGCAGGAACCGTCCGCCATGGAAGGGCGGTCGCTGGTGGGCATCCTTGCCAAAGGGACGGAACCGGCGGGGCATCGCTCCGCAGCGCTTGTCGCACTGGCGCGAAAGCTCGACAATCATGAGGCGTTCACGGACCTTGCCGTTCCGGTGGAAGCATTGGGCGGCCTGCGCTGGTGGGAACTGTCTGCGTCACCCCGTTATGAAGATGGCCAGTTCGCGGGCTTTCGCGGCGTCGCTTCCGATGTGACGCCGCAGCGTGAAAATGCCGATCGCATCGCGCAACTGGCCCGTTTCGACATGCTGACCAACCTCGCCAACCGCATGCAGGTGACTGAAGCGCTGCGTGATGCGCTGGAGCATGTGTGGCAGAGTGGCCAGCGCGCGGGGTTTCTGATCATCGACCTGGATCGCTTCAAATCGGTCAACGACACGCTCGGCCATCAGGCCGGTGACCGGCTGCTGATGTTGGTGGCCGACCGTCTGCGCGCCGTATGCGGGGATCGGGCGCTGTGCGGGCGGCTTGGCGGAGACGAGTTCGCCGTCGTCATTCCTGAACTTTCCAATCGCTTAAACCTCAACCGGCTGGCGCTGGCGATCATCGAGACCCTCTCTCAGCCCTATGAGGTGGATCAGGATACGCTCTACATCGGCGCCTGCGTCGGTTCCGCGATCGCACCTGAAGACGGCAGCGATGCTGAAACGCTGATCCGAAACGCGGACTTGGCGCTCTATCGGGCAAAGGAAGAAGGGGGCGGGCGGCATTTCTGCTATGAACCTGCGCTCCACCATGCGGCGCAGGAACGCCGTCATCTGGAAATGGCGCTGCGCGAGGCGCTGGAGAAGGATCAGCTACACGTCGTTTTCCAGCCGGTTGTCGACGCGATGGACGGCGAAGTGGTGGCGTTCGAATCTCTCGCTCGCTGGACCCACCCCGAAATGGGGCCGATCTCGCCCGCCAAGTTCGTTCCCGTTGCCGAAGAGGCGCGGCTGATCTCTCCCATCGGCGAATGGGTGTTGCGCAACGCCTGTCAGGAGGCGATGAATTGGCCCCCGCACGTGCGCGTTGCCGTGAACGTTTCGGCGGAACAGCTTGGGCGGCCGGACTTTGCGACCGTGGTCATGTCCGCGCTGGCGCACAGCGGCCTGCCCGCGCACCGGCTGGAGCTGGAAGTGACGGAAAGCGTGTTCATGCGCGAAGGGACAGGGGCCGTCGCCATGCTCGACCAGCTTGTGAAACTGGGCGTTCGCCTTTCGCTGGACGATTTCGGCACGGGATATTCTTCGCTCGGCTATCTCAGCCGCGCGAAGTTCTCGACCATCAAGGTGGATCGCAGCTTTGTGCAGGGTGCCGCGCGCAACGTTCCCGAAAGCCTGGCTATCATCCGTGCGGTGGTCGCCATGGCGCAGAGCCTGGACATAGAGACCACGGCGGAGGGTGTTGAGACGGCCGAAGAGGTGCTGATGATCAGCAGCCTTGGCTGCAACAAGATTCAGGGTTTCTACTTCGGTCGCCCTATGCAGGCGGCAGATGCCCAGGCGTTGTTCGCCCAGCGCAACAGCAGAGTCGCCTGAGAGCGCCTGCGCCTAGAGAATTTCGCGAATCTTCTCCGGCGGACGGCCCAGCCGCACGCCATTTGGCGTGACCACCAGCGGTCGTTCGATCAGGATGGGGTTTGCGGCCATGGCGTCCAGAATGCGGTCGTCGTCCGCATCGGACAGATGCAGTTCCTTTGCGATATCCTCATTCTTGCGCAGTCCTTCGCGCGGGGTCATGCCAGCCCGATCGTAAAGCGCCTTCAGTTCCGGGTGGCTGAGCGGATGCTTCAGATACTCGACCACTTCCACTTCGATCCCCGGCGTCGCTTCCAATATCGCCAGCGCCTCGCGCGATTTGGAGCAACGGGGATTGTGATAGATGGTCGCCTTCATCGGCATTTCTCCTTGTGTCGAGGGGCGGCCCGGACATCCGGACCGCCCCTTTCAAAGCGCAGTGGACCGTAACTGGTTCCGGCCGGTCATGCGTCCTCGCGCGCCAGCCATTCCTCCAGCCACTTGATCGTATAGCCGCCATTCTGGAATTCGGGATCGGCCAGCAGCTTCTGATGCAGCGGGATCGTCGTCTTCATCCCTTCGATCACATATTCCTCCAGCGCGCGTTTCAGCCGCATCAGGCATCCCTCGCGCGTGCGCCCGTACACGATCAGCTTGCCGATCATGCTGTCGTAATAAGGCGGCACGCGATAACCCTGATACAGGCCGCTATCGACACGCACATGCATGCCGCCGGGGACATGATAGGCGGTGACGGTGCCGGGCGAGGGGGCGAAGGTGCGCGGATCTTCCGCGTTGATGCGGCATTCGATGGCATGGCCGGTGAATTTCAATTCGTCCTGGCTGACCGACAGCGGCTTTCCTTCGGCCACGCGGATCTGTTCGCGGACCAGATCGACGCCGGTGATCATTTCCGTCACCGGATGCTCGACCTGAAGCCGGGTGTTCATTTCGATGAAATAGAATTCGCCGTTTTCCCACAGGAACTCGATCGTGCCCGCCCCGCGATAGCCCATGTCGGCCATTGCCTTGCGCACCACCTCACCCATTTCCGCGCGCACTTCGGCGGAAATGACGGGGGAGGGGGCTTCCTCCAGCACCTTCTGGTGACGGCGTTGCAGCGAACAGTCGCGTTCGCCCAGATGGATGGCATCGCCATTGCCGTCGCCGAATACCTGAAATTCGATATGGCGCGGATTGCCGAGATATTTTTCCATATAGACGGTGTCGTCGCCGAACGCCGCCTTCGCCTCGCTGCCCGCCTGCTGCATCAGGCTTTCCAGCTGATCCTCGGACGGCACCACCTTCATGCCGCGCCCGCCGCCGCCCGACGCGGCCTTGATCAGAACAGGATAGCCGATTTCCGCCGCGATCTTCTTGGCTTCCTCGACGTCGGTGATCGCGCCGTCGGAACCCGGCACCAGCGGCAGGCCAAGGGCGCCGGCGGTCCGCTTGGCTTCCACCTTGTCGCCCATGATCCGGATATGCTCCGGCTTGGGACCGACGAAGATCAGGCCATGTGCCTCCACGATTTCCGCGAACTGGGCGTTTTCCGACAGGAAGCCATAGCCCGGATGGATCGCGTCGGCGCCGCTGATTTCCGCCGCCGAAATGATGTTGGCGATATTGAGGTAGCTGTCCTTCGCTGCAGGCGGTCCGATGCAGATCGCCTCATCGGCCAGCCGCACGTGCATGGCGTCGGCGTCGGCCGTGGAGTGCACGGCCACCGTCTTGATCCCCATTTCGTGGCAGGCGCGATGGATACGGAGCGCGATTTCGCCGCGATTGGCGATCAGCAGCTTTTCGATGGTCATGACCCGTCCCGCCCGTCTTATTCGACGACGATCAGCGGCTGGTCGAACTCCACCGGCTGGCCGTTTTCAACGAGCACCGCCGTTACCGTACCGGCGCTGGTCGCCGTGATTGGGTTCATCACCTTCATCGCTTCCACGATCAGCAGCGTGTCGCCGGGCTTTACCTTGTCACCGACCGCCGCAAAGGGCTTGGCACCCGGTTCGGCGGCCAGATAGGCGGTGCCGACCATCGGCGAGCGGACGGCATTGGTCGCGCTGGTCGACGCAGCGGCAGGCGTTTCGCCGGCAGCCGCGACAATCGCCACGGGCGCAGGCGCGGCGGCCACCGGCGCGGGCGCGGCCATTACGGTTGCGGCCGCATGGATTTTGCGCGCGACGCGCACTTTGCGGTCGCCGTCCTCGACCTCGATTTCGGTCAGGTTGGTTTCATCGAGAAGCCCGGCCAGCGCGCGCACGATGTCGATATCGACCCGCATCCCGCCCTTGTCGTCCTTGTCGGTCATGTGCGATCCTTCATATATGATGCGGCTCTCCCCCATTTAGAGCCGCCAGATTGGTGCAAGCGCCTATTGCGCTTCGCGTTCCAGCGCAACCTTTGCGCGCGGTTTTACGCTTCCATCTCCAGCGCGGCTTCCAGCGCGAGCATGTAGGATAGCGGGCCGAACCCGGCCACGGTTCCCTTCGCCGCCATGCCGACATAGCTTTTATGACGAAATGCTTCGCGCGCGTGCGGGTTGGAAAGGTGCACCTCGATCACCGGAAGCTGGATTGCCTTGATCGCATCCAGCAGCGCGATGGACGTATGGGTCAGTGCGCCGGGATTGATGATGACGGCCATTGCGCCCGCGGTGCGCGCTTCGTGCATCCAGTCGACCAGAACGCCTTCGTGGTTCGACTGTCGAAATTCGATCGAGACGCCTGCGCGTTCGGCGACGTCGCTCATCCGGTCGGCAATGTCGTCCAGCGTGTCATAGCCGTAGATCTCCGGCTCCCGCGTGCCCAGCAGATTGAGGTTGGGTCCGTTCAGCACGAAGATCGTCCGCCCCTCGGCCATGCAGATCGTCCTTTTTGTTTGCGGGGCGCCCCCTGCCGTCCCTATATGCCGGGCGACGGCATGGTTCCCCCTGAAAGAGGAAACTCCTTAGCCGCTCGACATGTCTCCCGTCGAGACATGAGTATCGAACCGACCAATTTGAGGATGTGCAGGTGAGCGCTGACGGCACCCTTTCGATCCGTGTGAATGGCGAGCATCGCCGCGTGCGCGCCGGCCTGTCGCTGGCGGAACTGGCGAGCGAGATGGGCATCGCGCCGGAAAAGGTCGCGGTCGAGCGCAATCTGGAAATCGTGCCGCGCTCGACGCTTGCCGATGTGCAGGTGCAGGACGGTGACGAGCTGGAAATCGTGCATTTCGTGGGCGGTGGCGATCATCAGGCGCCGGTCGACGACAGCTGGACCGTCGCTGGCCGCACCTATCGCTCGCGCCTGATCGTTGGGACCGGGAAATATAAGAGCTTCGAACAGAACGCCGCCGCGCTGGAGGCGTCCGGCGCGGAGATCGTGACCGTCGCGGTACGCCGGGTCAACGTGTCCGATCCCAAGGCGCCGATGCTGACCGACTACATCGACCCAAAGAAGATCACCTACCTGCCCAACACGGCGGGGTGCTTCACGGGTGAGGAGGCGATCCGCACATTGCGGCTGGCGCGCGAAGCGGGCGGATGGGATCTGGTGAAACTGGAAGTGTTGGGCGAAGCGCGCACGCTGTATCCGGACATGGTCGAAACCCTGCGCGCCACCGAAATCCTGGCCAAGGAAGGCTTCAAGCCGATGGTCTATTGCGTTGACGATCCCATCGCGGCCAAGCGGCTTGAGGATGCAGGTGCCGTCGCGATCATGCCCTTGGGCGCGCCGATCGGCTCCGGCCTTGGCATTCAGAACAAGGTGACGATCCGACTGATCGTCGAAGGCACCAGCCTGCCGGTCCTGGTCGATGCGGGTGTTGGCACCGCGTCGGAAGCAGCGCAGGCGATGGAACTCGGCTGCACCGGCGTGCTGATGAACACCGCGATCGCCGAAGCGAAAGACCCGATCCTGATGGCACGCGCCATGCGATCCGGGGTCGAGGCGGGCCGCATGGCCTATCGCGCGGGGCGCATGGGCAAGCGGATGTACGCCGATCCGTCCAGTCCGTTGGCCGGTTTGATCTGACTAAGCTGCGGATCGCAAAAGCGAATTGTTTTTGCCGCTCCAGTTTATGTTCATAATGAACTAAATACTCACATAACCTGCTAATTACTGTGAATTTTTGTTGCTATTCTCCTTGTCCGGTGCACGGGTCGGAGAACAAAATGCGGCACGGCAAGACGGGGAAAAAAGGGAAGCGTCAGGATCCGGTGCCGGATCACTGGGTGTTTTCGAAGACAGAGCAGGCGTCGGAAGGCGAGCAGGGAGATGCTGTGGGAGATCCATCAGCGCCGTTCGATGAGGCGCGCTGTCGCAAGGCGCAGCGGGTATTGCGCTTCATGGAGATGCGGGAGAAATTCTTCGCGCATGTCGTGCAGGATCCGGCGTTCAATATCCTGATCGACACGTACATCAGCGAGTGTCGACGCGAAGCCGTGACGGTGGGAGACGCCTGTATCGCTGCGCGCGTGCCCCACACCACCGCCCTGCGCGCGGTACAGGCGCTCCTGGCGCGTGGCGAGCTTATCCGTTTCGACGATCCACGCGATTCCCGGCGCAAGCGGCTGGTGCTCGCGCCCACCGCCCGGCAGGATCTTGAGCGCTATCTCGATGCCCTGATCGCGGCGTCCGCCGAAAACACAGGGTCAAGATAGCCGGAACGTCCGACGGACGATCAGCTGCATTCGGCGGCGATGCGGCTGATGATGCCGACCGGCTTGCCGTCACCGCCAACGACGTTGATGTCCCAGGGCTTTCCAGCGGTGGCGCACATGCGCGGCGGCACGGGCAGGCTGTACAGCGTGCCGGCCTTCAACTCTCCCTTGGGAAAGGGAACGCGGAACGTGACCGGACTGGTGCCTTCCAGCGCCTGACGGAACACGATCACGGTCGGCGCCGCCTCCAGCGATTTTTCCAGCCGGAACCAGATCATGTCGCTGGCCTTCGCCGTGCAGGGGCCTGCGGACATCGGCAGGCCGCTTGCGGGCTGGCACGGCTTGTAGGCCGGGCCTGCGGGTGCGACGGGCCTGGCCATGGCGGCGGAGCCGACAAGAGCGATGGCTGTTGCTGCGACCATGGCGGCTGCGCGGACGATCCGATTCGGCATGTTACGCTTCCTTATGAAGGGCGACCCCACTTTGCCGCCCTTTCTGCTTCCCTCGCTTTGCTTGTGATCGATTTCACAACGATTCGGAGTGATCTGCATCACAAGCGTCATTGCAATGCGCCGATGGTGCGGTTTTGCAATGATCTGCGACACATATCATGGTTAACGCGGATCAATGCAATCTGCCCGCGGCATGGGACCCGCCGTTGTTTGACCCGCCATGCGGCTGCTAATATGGCGGTGCGTAACATTTGCCCTCGCTGCCCAGGGAGACGATCCGGATGAAGAAGCTTTTTACCGATGCCGCAACTGCGCTGGACGGCCTTCTCTTCGATGGCATGCTGATCTGTGCCGGGGGGTTCGGGCTGTGCGGCATTCCGGAGCGCTTGATCGACGCGATCCGCGATTCCGGGGTGAAGGACCTGACCGTCGCATCGAACAATGCCGGGATCGATGGGGAAGGGCTGGGCAAGCTGCTGCGGACGCGACAGATCAGAAAGATGATCTCCAGCTATGTGGGCGAGAACAAGGAGTTCGAACGGCAATATCTTTCCGGCGAGCTTGAGGTCGAATTCTGTCCGCAGGGTACGCTGGCCGAGCGCTGCCGCGCGGGTGGTGCGGGCATCCCCGGCTTCTACACCAAGACCGGCGTCGGTACGCAGGTCGCCGAAGGCAAGGAAGTGAAGAATTTCGACGGGCAGGATTATATTCTGGAGCGCGGGATCTACGCCGACCTATGCGTCGTCAAGGGCTGGAAGGCGGACGAGGCGGGCAATCTGATTTTCCGCAAGACCGCCCGCAATTTCAATCAGCCCATGGCGACTGCCGGGAAAATCTGCGTCGCCGAAGTGGAGGAGGTCGTGCCGGTAGGCAGTCTGGACCCTGACAGCATCCATCTGCCCGGTATCTATGTGAAGCGGATGATCATAGGCGCGCCATACGACAAGAAGATCGAGTTCCGCACGGTGCGCCAGCGCGAGGCGGCGTGATGACTGGCTTGCCCTCCCGCCTGCGGGAGGGAGCGAGGCAAGGTACTGCGACTCGCGGGCATCGCCTCGAACCTTCCGGCCTCTCGCGGCGGCTTGCCGGTCTGGCGGCGCTGATGGCCCTTGCGGGCTGCGCGACTGCGCCGTCGCCGGTCGCAGCTCCACCGCCATCCGGCGCACCGGCGCAGGTCGATAGCCCGCCGCCCGGCTTTCTGTATCTCTATGGATCGGGTGAGGCCGCCGCGCTTAGCCGGCAAGTGTTCCACCTGCTGGCGGACAGCGCCATCGCGCGTGCCAAGGCGTCCGCCCGAACCAGCGTCGTGCTGGATCAGGGCGCAACGCTCTCCGCGCTGCGCTGGACAGATTGCGCGGGAAAGCCACCGGCGGCCGTCTTCGATGCGGACGAAACGGTGTTGCTCAATCTGGGCGTGGAGGAGCTTTCGGCGCGCCATCCCGGCCCCTTTGATGAAAAGCAGTGGGATCGTTGGGAACGCACCGGCGCGAACGCTGTGGCTGCGGTGCCGGGCGCGCGCGACGCCTTTGCCCGGATGCGGGCGGCGGGGGTCACCATCGTCATCAACAGCAATCGGGTCGATGTCGGCGGCAGCATCGCCGCGCTGAAAGCGGCCGGTCTGGGCGACTTCGTGGCTGGCGATACGCTGTATCTGCGCGATGCAGGCGGCAAGAGCGGTAAGGACGCGCGCCGCGCCCGCATTGCCGCGCATTATTGCGTCGTCGCGATGGCGGGCGACCAGCTCGGCGATTTTTCCGACCTCTTCAACGCCATTCCTTCCGTGTCCGATCGCCGCAAGGCGGCGGACAGCGGCGCCATCGCCGCGATGTGGGGCGATGGATGGTTCGTGCTGCCCAACCCTGTCTATGGCAGCGGGTTGAAGGGCGGATATGACGATGTGTTCCCTCTCAATACGCGCTGGGCCGATCCCGGCGAACCCAAGGAGTAAGGCCGATGTCCGATCAAACCAAAGGCTGGACCCGTGACGAAATGGCGGCCCGGGCCGCGCGCGAGTTGAAGGATGGCTTTTACGTCAATCTGGGCATCGGCATCCCGACGCTCGTCGCGAACCACATCCCCGACGGTGTGGAAGTGACGCTGCAGTCCGAAAACGGGATGCTGGGCATCGGGCCTTTCCCGTTCGAGGGCGAGGAAGATCCCGACCTCATCAATGCGGGCAAGCAGACGATCAGCGAACTGCCAAGCAGCGTCTATTTCTCTTCGGCAGACAGCTTCGCCATGATCCGCGGCGGGCATATCGACCTTACCGTGCTCGGCGCGATGGAAGTGTCCGAACATGGCGACATCGCCAACTGGATGATCCCCGGCAAGATGATCAAGGGCATGGGCGGCGCGATGGATCTGGTCGCGGGCGTCAAGAAGATCATCGTGGTGATGGAACACACGTCGAAGAACGGCGATCCCAAGTTCATCCCCGCCTGCACGCTGCCGCTGACGGGCAAGGATGTCGTGGACATGATCATCACCGACCGAGCGGTGTTCCAGCGCGCCGACCATGGCAGCCCCTTCCGCCTGATCGAACTGGCACCGGGCGTGACGGAGGCCGACATCGCCGCCAGCACGACGGCGCATTACGAAGTCGCGCTGGTCCCTGCTTGATCCCGGAAAATGGCGGGAGCGCGTGAAGGAGCCGGGCCTTGAACGCGCGGCGTGCTCATGGCGCTAGACGATGGCGATGGGTGCTCGCACTGCTCCTCGCGCCGCCGCTCCTGCTGGTGGGCATAGCAGTGGTGAACGGTCCGCTGGCGCTCAGCCTGCTCGACTGGATGGCCGGGGGCGGGCGCGGTGTGGCGTTTGCTGGGGCTGGCCTGTCCTTTGGCCGGCATGGCGAAAAACTGGACGTGTATCGCCCGTCGGGCACGCGTTCGAACGCGCGGCTGCCGGTGGTGGTTTTCCTCTATGGCGGCGGCTGGCGCAGCGGCACGCGGCAGGGCTATGCCTTTGCCGGTCGGGCGCTTGCGAGCCGCGGGTTCGTCGCCATCGTGCCGGATTACCGCAAGGTTCCGGCAATCCGCTTTCCCGCCTTCCTTCAGGATAATGCGGACGCCGTACGCTGGGCGCGCGACCATGCGGCGGACTTTGGCGGCGACCCAGATCGCATCGGTCTGGTGGGCCATTCGGCTGGCGCCTATGCCGTCGCGATGCTGGCGCTCGACCGGCGATGGCTGAAGGCTGCCGGCGTCCCTGAACACGCCATCGGCGCGGCAGTGGGCCTCGCTGGACCTTATGATTTTTACCCCTTCGATTCCGATCTCGCGGTTGAGGCGATGAAGGGCGCGCAAGATCCCGGCCGCACCACGCAGCCGATCCGCTTCGCACGCGCCGATGCGCCGCCCATGCTGCTCGCCACCGGAACCGCCGACGAAACCGTCCGCCCGCGCAACAGCGAAGCCTTGGCCGAGCGCATGCATGCCATGGGCGGGACAGCGGTTCTGAAGCGCTATCCCGGCCTTGGTCACGCGGACCTCGCGATGGCGCTGACACGCCCGTTCCGGGGCAAGGGGCCAGTGCTGATGGACGTGACCAGTTTCCTGCACCGCCATCTTGATCGCGCGCCAGCGCCGCCACGGCGCTGACCGGATCGGCTTGCCGGGCACCGGCATGCGCTGCTAACGCGTGGATATGCGGATACTGCTGACGGGATCGAGCGGCTGGCTTGGCCGGTTTCTAGCCCCGCGCCTGCGTGGCGCGGGACATCATGTCGTCGGGCTGGATATCGCGCCGGGCGCTGAAACGCAGGTGGTGGGCAGTGTTGCGGACCGCGCGCTCATCGACCGGACTTTCGCCGATCATGGCATAGAGGCGGTGATCCACAGCGGCGCGCTGCACAAGCCGGACATCGTGCGCTACGATGCGCAGGCATTCATCGACGTCAACGTCACCGGCACGCTCAACCTGTTGCAGGCGGCGGTTGCGGCGGGGCATGATCGCTTTGTCTTCACGTCCACGACGTCGCTGATGATCACGCGCCAGATCCCCGACGGGAAAGCGGGTGGGGCCAAATTGGCCGCATGGCTGGACGAGGAAAGCGGTCCGCTCGCGCCGCGCAATATCTACGGCGTTACCAAGCGTGCGTCGGAGGAACTCTGCCGATTATGGCATCAGGACCATGGCATCTCGGTCGCGATCCTGCGCACGGGCCGCTTCTTCCCGGAGGATGACGACACCCATCGCGCGCTTCCGGGTGAGAATATGAAGGCGAACGAGCTGCTCAATCGCCGCCTGACCGTGGAGGACGCGGCCGACGCCCATGTCGTCGCGCTGGAGCGTGGTGGCGGACTGGGCTGCGAAGCCTTCGTTCTTTCCGCGCCGCCGCCATTTTCGCGGGATGATTGCGCGGCGCTGATGACCGACGCGCCCGCCCTGATCGCCAGGCACTTCCCCGATGTCGCCGCACTTTACGCCGCGCGCGGCTGGCAACTGCCCGACCATATCGACCGGGTGTACGATCCGGGCAAAGCAGAGCGGATGCTGGGCTTTCGCTGCCGCACGGATTTCGCGTCGGTGCTGGACGCCCTGAGAACGGACGCGCCGCTACCCTTCGCGCATGACGCCAGCTATGTCTCTCCAAAGGAGCGGCTTTAATAAGGCAGGCTTATCAGCTTTGCGGCCCGATCCGGCTTGTGGATACGGCCTGATCGACGCATTTCCGTCGCGACGATTATCAGGGAGGGCACGTCATGGCGTATACGTTAATTACCGCCAACCGGAACTATTCCAGCTGGTCGCTGCGGCCATGGGCATTGATGAAGGCGATCGACATTCCCTTCACCGACCGGATCGAGCCGTTTCTCAAGCCTTCCAACTATGAGGATTTTCGCGCCTTTTCGCCGACCGGGCAGGTGCCGGTGTTGATCGATGGCGATCGCACCATTTGGGATTCGCTGGGCATCGTCCTTTATCTGGCCGAGCGGCACCGCGCCGTCTGGCCGCGTGATGAGACGGCGCGCGCATGGGCGCAGAGCGCGACCGCGGAAATGCACAGCGGCTTTTCCGCCCTGCGCAACGCCTGCGGCATGAGCGTTGGCATCAGGATCGAGTTGAAGCCGATGGCGGATGCGCTGCGCCGCGACGTCGAACGGATCGCGGAATTGTGGGCAGAGGGGCTGGCGCGCTTTGGCGGGCCTTGGCTTGCCGGGCCGGATTTCAGCGCGGTCGACGCCTTCTACGCGCCCGTCGCCTTTCGCGTGCGCAGCTATGGCCTGGACGTCGGCCCGGCAGGTGCGGCGTGGGTCGACCATCTGCTCGCCCATCCGGCGATTCGCGAATGGGAAGCGGCGGCGCTCGCCGAAACCTGGCGCGATGAACCGCATGAGCAGGAGATACTGGCGTCGGGAACCGTGGTGGCGGATTATCGCGCGACCGCCTGACGCGGCGAAAAGCCCGGATTTGTCGACGCAAAGTCTTAACAGCCTTCCTTAATTGCGTGCGGAACGCTAGGGACCGAGCTGTCATGACGAATACGCCGCGCACGCTGTACGAAAAGATCTGGGACGCTCATGTCGTCGAACGCCGGGATGATGGCACCTGCCTCCTCTATATCGACCGGCACATCGTTCACGAGGTGACCAGCCCGCAGGCGTTTGAGGGGCTGCGCGCCACCGGGCGCAAGGTGCGCCGTCCCGATCTCACGCTGGCGACGCCGGACCACAATCTTCCGACCACCGCGCGGGTGGATGCGGCGGGTAATCGCATCCCCATCGCCGACCCGGAAAGCGCCGGGCAGTTGGAAGCGCTGGAGCGCAATGTCGCGGAGTTCGGCGTCCCCTATATCGGCGCGACCGATGAGCGGCAGGGCATCGTCCATGTCATCGGCCCCGAACAGGGCTTTACCCTGCCGGGCATGACATTGGTGTGCGGCGACAGCCACACGGCGGCCCATGGCGCGCTGGGCGCGCTGGCGTTCGGCATCGGGACGTCGGAGGTCGAGCATGTGCTGGCGACCCAGACGTTGCAGCTCAAGCAATCTAAGACGATGGAAGTGCGCGTCGATGGGACGCTGGGATTCGGTGTCAGCGCCAAGGACGTGATCCTGGCGATCATCGGCAGGATCGGGACGGCGGGCGGCACCGGCCACGTCATGGAATATCGCGGCTCCGCCTTCGACGCCATGAGCATCGAGGGGCGCCTGACCGTTTCGAATATGGCGATTGAGGGCGGTGCGCGGTCCGGCCTGTTCGCGCCCGATGAAAAGACCTTTGCCTATCTGAAGGGGCGGCCGATGGCGCCCAGCGGCGCGGCATGGGACGCGGCGCTTGCTTATTGGCGCAGCTTGCCGACGGATGAGGGCGCGTTGTTCGATACGCGCGTCATGCTGGATGCCGCCGACATCGCGCCCAATGTCACATGGGGCACCAGCCCTGAGGATGTCGTCGCGATCACCGGCGTCGTGCCCGATCCCGACAGTTTCGCCGACGAAGGCAAGCGGGCCGCCGCGCGCAAGTCGCTCGACTATATGGGTCTCGCCGCCGGACAGCGGATGGAAGATATCGCGGTCGAGCATATCTTCATCGGCAGCTGCACCAACAGCCGGATCGAAGATCTGCGCGCCGCCGCCGCCATTGTCGCGGGTAAGCACCTGTCGTCGGGGATCAAGCAGGCGCTGGTCGTGCCCGGCTCCGGCCTCGTCAAGCGTCAGGCCGAGGCGGAGGGGCTGGACCGGATTTTCCTTGAGGCAGGCTTTGAATGGCGCGAACCGGGTTGTTCGGCATGCCTGGGCATGAACCCGGACAAGGTGCCAGCCGGTGAGCGCTGCGCATCGACCAGCAATCGCAATTTCATGGGGCGGCAGGGGCCGGGCGCGCGCACGCATCTGGTGTCGCCCGCCATGGCAGCGGCGGCTGCCGTGACCGGACGGCTGGCGGACGTGCGTCAGTTGCTGGCGCCAGCGGAACTGGTCGGCTGAGTTTTTTTTGGGGAGGGGCCTGCCGGGTTTGGGGGTGGGCGGAGATAGAGAAGCAAGGGGTCGCGGACGATGAAGAAAGTTTTCTGGTTGCTGGTGATGGGCGCCGTCGCAAGTGCGGCCATGGCCACCACGCTGACGCGCGCGCAGGATGTGCCGGCGCGTCAGGCCCGTAAATAAGGAGCAGGACGGCGTGGAGCCGATCAGTCAGGTTCAGGGAAAAGCCTATCCGTTCGGGCTGAAAAATGTCGATACCGACATGATCATCGCCGCCAAGTGGCTGAAGACGATCAGCCGGTCGGGACTGGGCAAGGGGGCGTTCGAGGCGATCCGCGCCGCCGACCCCGCCAATGTGTTCGACGACCCGGCCTATGCCGGCAGCCCGATCCTGATCGCAGGCGACAATTTCGGTTGCGGTTCCAGCCGCGAGCATGCCGCCTGGGCACTGGAGGACATGGGCGTGAAAGTTGTCATCGCGCCCAGTTTTTCGGACATTTTCTCCGGCAATGCTTACAAGAACGGGATATTGCTGGTCGCCCTGCCGCAGGACCAGATCGACCGCCTGATGGAGGTCGCGGCGACGGATGAAATCCATGTCGACCTGGACACGCAGACCGTGACGACGCCGTTTCAGGATCGCTTCAGCTTTCCGGTCGATCCGTTCCGCAAGCATTGCCTGTCGAACGGCCTGGACGAAATCGGCCTGACGCTGGGTTCGTCCGGCGCGATCGATGCGTATGAGGGACATCGGCAGTTCGACCAGCCCTGGCTCGTCCCCGCCGCCGCCTGAACGGTCGGGCCAATGCGCCGCGTACATCCGACCAAAGAGCCAGTGCGTGGGCGGGGCTATTCGGTTGCCATGCGGCGCGCCTGCCCCTATCTCGATTCCCGACACCGAACAGCCGAGCAGGGGCGCTTGAAATGACCATGTTTGACGATCGTGAACGCGCATTCGAAGCGAAGTTCGCGCATGACGAGGAAATGCAGTTCCGCATCACGGCCCGCCGCAACCGGCTGGTCGGCGAATGGGCCGCCGTCAAGATGGGGCTTACTCCGGCGGAAACCGACGCCTATGCCAAGGCCGTCGTGCAGGCCGATTTCGAGGAAGCCGGTGATGAGGATGTCGTGCGCAAGCTGCTCGGCGACCTGACCTCGGCCGGCGTCGAGATCGACGAGGCGGATGTGCGCGCGGCGCTGGACGAGAAGACCATCGAAGCGCGCCGCCAGTTGATGGAGTCCAAATAACCCCATGCCGATGGCCGCCGATGACATCGCTCGCCTGATTCGCGACGCCATCCCCGATGCCCAGGTTGAAATTACCGACCTGGCCGGCGACGGCGATCATTATGCAGCGACCGTGACGGCGGAAAGCTTTCGCGCGATGAGCCGCTTGGCGCGCACGCGAGCGGTCTATGCTGCGCTGGGTGGCCGCATGGGCGGCGAACTTCACGCCTTGCAACTGACGACCGCCGTCCCCAGCTAGGGCGCGATCGAAATTCATGTTATGCGGCCGGTATCAGCCCCGGCCCTGGAGCAGTTTCCTATGACCGACGCCACCCATGCCCGTATCGCCGATCTGGTCGGCGGCAATGACGTGCTGCTTTTCATGAAGGGCACGCCGCTTTTCCCGCAATGCGGCTTTTCCAGCCGCGCCGTGGCGATCCTTGAACATCTGGGCGTCGACTACAACACGGTCGACGTGTTGCAGGACATGGAAGTGCGTCAGGGAATCAAGAATTTCTCGGACTGGCCGACCATTCCCCAGCTGTATGTGAAGGGCGAGTTTGTCGGCGGTAGCGACATCATGATGGAAATGTTCGAGGCTGGCGAGTTGCAGCAACTGCTGGCCGATCACGGGCTGGTGAAGGCCGCCTGACGGCCAATTCCTTCGACGACAATATGAGAACCCCGTTGTCGGCATGTCCGGCGGCGGGGTTTTCTTTGCTCTGTTTGAGAAGGGCTGACCGTCCGCTGAAGGGGAGGAGGGGACGCTGCGGCGGAGACTATCACCAGTGCGTCCCCTCCCAGAGGCGGGTTCGGGTAGTGCATAAGGCGGTGCATAGGGTGTGCCAGTTTGTCGCGCTCACGCAAATCCGCCGGTCCCACTGGTTAACAACGCATTGCCCTCGCCCGGCGGTGTAAAAATTCCCGACGATAATCGTGCTTGCGCTCGCACGGATGCGCTTGGCTGATGCCTACTGTAGCGGGACAAAAGCCCTTGGGTTTTGGGACAAGAGCTTTTGGAGCAAAGCCGCTCGGCTAATAGCCGTCGTCTTCGCTAAGCAATACAGCCACCAAATGTGCGGGGTCGAAAAGTAGGTCGCCCGCGCCGTGAGCGAGGACGGCCCGAACATACGCCGCTCCGTCAACCGCCTGAACAGCGCTGATGGCGTATCTTCCCTTGGTCAGCACCACCGTGACCCTCTTGCTCTCTTCTAGCGCTTTTTCCGCTGCCCTGAGCATCTGCCGGCCCGCGAAGCTGACCACCTGTCGGGTGTTTTCCGTCATTGCTTACTCCTTCGATAACCTTGGAGAGATTATCAGTTCGTTGGCCGGAGTCACTCCGTTGAAGCGAAAGCTATGCACAACAGACTCGATGTGTGCCCAAGCGAACAGCTCTCGGATCAGCGGCGTGTCATTGAGGGAAAGAATGAAATGGCCCTGAAGCCCCTTTAAGAGACCGCTGAGACGTTCAAAATCGACCTCAGCGAATAGGCCCTTGCCATAGTAGTCCTCCGATCCGTGATAAGGTGGATCAAGATAGAAGAGGGTGCCGGGCCGATCATACTTCACGATCAGTTCCTCATAGGGCTTACATTCGATCACCACGGACGTAAGCCGGTCATGGACAGCTTCCAGCACTGAAACTAGCTTCGTTAAGTCGAAGCGCGCGCTGGAAGTGACGTCTGTGCCGAAGTATCGTTTGCCGACGTTTCCACCGTACGACAGCCTTTGAAGATACAGGAACCGCGCTGCCCGCTCCAGATCGGTGAGCGTATCGGCATCGACGCGAACCAGGCGCTCGAAATCCTCCCGGCTGGTGACCTGCCATTTCAGCACGTCGAGCAGCTGCTGGAAATGCCGCTGCAGCAGCCGGAACAGCGTCGTCACGTCGCGCGATATGTCGTTGATGATCTCCGCCCTGGGCCGCGCTGTGCGACGAAAGAACACGCCGCCCATGCCAACAAACGGCTCAACATAGCAGCCGTGGGGAATCGCGCCGATCCGCTCGACCAACCGGCCCGCCAGATTGCGCTTGCCGCCGATATAGCCCGCGACCGGCTTCACCGGCTTGACGGGCAGCATTTCCAAATCTTTCATCTTTGCATCTCTAACTGTCCCGGCCGGGGTGCCCGGTGGCGGGAATCGACGGCGGCCATGGACGCCTGAGATGCAGGGGTTCAGCCTGCGGTGTAGGGCGCTCCAACGCCCTTTGCCTCCCGCCTTCACAGCGGAAAGACGACGGCATCCGTCAGGCGAAGAGCCTGCCCTTGGGCATAGGCACGGCCGCCATGATCGCCTGCCTGGATAGGGCTGACACTGCCAGATGACCCGCATCGTTGTAGTGCGCGGTATCCTTGTCATAGATCGCCTTGATGATGGCCTGCCCATTGCCGTTCAGAGGGCCATCGATCACGCTGGCGACATCGATCATCAGATCGCCATTGGCCACGCACTCGGCCCGCCATCGGTCGTTACGTGCTCGACGCACCGCGTCCGACGCTTGCCAATTTCGTGCTGTCGACGCCTGCCAGGTCGAACGTATGACCGGCACGCCCGCGCGCGCCGCTACGACCCGCGCCTGGCTAAGGTTCGCCTCCATCGTAGCGACGCTGGCATCATCGATCGTCGTGACGGTCGGTCCCTGCGCCCAGTCATTCTGCGTTGCGCAGGGAATGTGGACCGCGCTCGGCAGCAGACCGGTGGTCGCGTTGAAAAGGCCCGTCGTCGAAAACAGATCGATCGTCCGGTCGCGGATGGCGGTGGATGCAAAGCCCGCCCAGGCGACATCCGCATACTCATAGGGCACGCCGGTATCCTGCGTCAGCTTTTCGCAGGCCAGGAAGATGTGGTTCGCACCGATCGTTTCGCCCGAGCCAACGCCATTGCTGTCCCCGCTCGTCGCCAGCGTGACGCCTCTGCCGTCCGTCGGCATGTAGGCAAGCCCCGCAATCGGCGATCTGTTGGTGTTCGTGACCGAGGTAAAGCCGGCCTGATTGGTGGTGGTGAAGTCCCCCGGCTGCTCGCGCCAACGGAACATCCGACTGGATCGCGCCGCCCAGTTGGTAAACACATCGCTGCCGTTGCCGAGCAGCACTACGGTGCCAGCGCCCATGTAAACGCGGATCAGCACTAGCCGCCCGCTGCCACCGTCATCACGCGGAACGCTGGGAAGCAAGGTCATGTCCGCCCCGACATGCCAGGCGCTCCGGTTGATCGCCGGCGCGGGCGTATAATTGGCCGTCGCCATGGTAACGGCCTGCCACGTAGCCGCGTCGGCTGCCGCCTTCGAAGCATTCGGGACCGCCGCCACCCGGACGAAATAGGCAGGCGAACTGGCGGTCGCACCAGCATTTTGTCCGGCAGAGAGGATTGGCTGCACGCGCGAGAATGGTGCCGCCACCTCCACCAGCATTTCGAACGTCGTGCCGCCACCCAGCGTGACCTGGTTAAGGGCGCGGCTGTGGACGATGCGCACCAGAGGTCGCTGCGGTCGCGTGAAAAAGCCCGCTTCGATCGCGTAGCGCATCTTCTGCGCATCGGACGCCAGCGCGCGGGCGGCCATATCGATCGCCACCTTAATTACTCCCGCGAATGACGACAGTCGGCGCGGCACCGCCGCCCGTCTTCGACCATTTGAAAAGCGCGCGCCCGCCAAAGCTGTAGGTGCCGTCCGCAGTGACTCAACAACAACATTATTTTTTGCCAAA
>JAXHOI010000023.1:0-89427 GCA_034519505.1 Sphingobium sp.
GCGTTACGCAGCCAGCACAGCACCTGACAGCGCAGCCCGGAATCCGCCTGCGAGGCCGGGCGGAGCCCCAGCCGAGCATGCCGCTGACCATGCCGACCGCCGTTGCCGCGTCTCCGGCGGACCGCCCAGTTGCGCGGGGTTGCAGTTCGGCGAGCGCCGCGCGGTCATCGTCATGGAACTGGCCGACGTTGATACCGGCCAGAACGACCGGGCCGGGGGTCGGTTCATCCTTCCACGCGTCCGCAATGACCCGGTTCAGCCGGCAGAATGAGACCGCCCCAATGCGCCAAAGAGGCCAGCGATTCGAGCGGGAACCCGCAGCAGCGCCGACGATGCCGAGCACGCCGGTGGCTGGTTCCGGCGGTAATGCCCAGAGCATAAAGCGGCATTGCCAATAGAAAGATGACGATGCTGACGCGGGCCGAATGTGCTGCCGGAAAGCCAGCATGATGACGCCGCCGTAATACGGCCAGGCGACGCGCAGGAGCGCGATGTATCCCGGCAGGAACCGGTCTCACCAGGTCGACCTGCCCGGCATGGATACCGACATACAGCCAGTGATACGCTCACGCGCGATACCCGAGCAACCGACGGAGGCGTGCAGATGGCCAACTGGACGACGACGAGCGCCAGTACCCGCTTTTCGCGTCCGCAATGCGCGCCTGGGATTGCTTTCACTGCACACCTGCGGAGGGCGCGTGATGTGACGAGTGCCAGCCGGGAACGTTATACCGTCAGCATACCGCACATCGACTGCGCACGCCCAACCATCACGGCATATTCAACGGTCGAAGTTGCCGCCATTCTGCGTTGCATGGCGCACGATGTTGCCCGCATTGGGTGACATTTTAGTCACCGGGTTGCGCATGATGTGTTCGGGCACGATCCGAAATGGCGCAGGAAATATCGCGCCTTGTGCTTTGTTCGCCGTTACCGCGCCGGCAAGCGCGCTGTTGGGGAAACACCGCGCTTTCGAGCTGAAGACGCGACCCAGAAGCTGCTCACGGGGACTATCCTTCTGAAGGTTTGGCGTCAGGACCGCCATTTCCACAGACGGGCATTGCGTCGCAGCGGTTTTTGTTAAAAACATACCTGAACAGCATAACAGTTACGATGCAGTTATGGCCAGCAAATAAATCACTATATTTCCAGCCTTTCTGCCTGGCGCCTGACGCGGCGGACTGTACCATACAGCCTGCGCCAAACGGCTTGACGTACCGATACGCGGAGTCGGAGGGCGCGTCGTATGCCCGCCACCCATCAACCGCCCCGTGCGATCACGATCTGCGGACGACAACAATAGCGAAGCTGCCAGGTTTGGGGATCGATTTTTTAACGGCTTGCATTGCGGAGACCGACGGGCAAAGTCACCATCCGCCGAAAAAGGCACCTTGCCTGACGCGGCAAAGTCGGCGTTGCTCCGCCCCCGCATACTGCGCAGGCAGTGACCCCCGAATAGGGCTTGTTGATATAATAGCCGGCTTGCAGAGCCGACGCGACAACCTCCCCGAACCCAGGATATTCCTCATCGCGTGACCGGCATAGCTTCGCGCATGTCGCGGCACAGGTTCATTGCCCGGGCTCAATGCAGCGCTGTGACCAGCAAACGATCAATGAGCCGGCATAACGCGAAAAAACCTGTGCGGCACCACCACGGCATAATGAATGCCCTGTCGCATGTGATTGCGTAAGCTGCTGCGCAGTTTCTGCTTGGTCGTGACAGCGGTAAGTCATGAGCATACCATCCAAGATAGTCCTGGCTGATTGCCATCTCGCGCATATCCTTCGAAACACCGGCACAGCGCCGGGTAACGCTGAATGTCTCCGAAATTTGCCGAATGCTGCTGGAATAAAGGCGCAGGCTATCGCAGCCCAGACCGACAGGACCACCCGGCGGTCTCCAGCCGCCCAGAGTATCGCGGGCGCAGTGCGCCAACACAGCTGCCAGCCACGGGCAGTATCCCGCCTGATGGCGTGTAGGACATCGGCATCGCCGTCGCCACCGCCTGATGCATCTCGACATCGTCACCCCCCGGTCGGTTGATTTCACGAAAGGCGCGGGCCAGCCGCGCCGCTAAGCGTATCCGTCATTGCCGACGATTTCGGCTGCCGCCACACGCCGCCGACGTTTGAGTCACAAAAAGTGCCAGCACGGCGTCCAGACGTCATCGCGCCTTCGGGTGTTCACCGGCTCATTATGGGGGGTCATTGGCTTCATCACGCCAAACGGGAAGCACACATGGCGCGGCAGAGGAGAGGCTCAGGTCATAGCGCCAGCAGACGCGCGTGGCCCTGCGCACCCGCCCGCACGATACCCCGACCGGAGCGAGTCGCACGCCGATATTCCGCAGAAGCGAGTCGAACGACGAACCTGCAACAGAAGCCATCTGCAGCACGGGCACCCACGGTAATCGGCCCACCGCCACCGGCATCCGCCCGGTCGACGAGCACCGATTGTGCGCACGACAACCGGAATTTGCCTGGGTCGGCAATGGCCGGCCAACCGGCGAGGATGGAAACACTCCGGCACAGCATATGAATCTCATCAGCAAGGAAGATGCCAGCCGTTCAAGACGATATCTGGCGGGGACCAATTGCGCTTGCGCAATGTGAAAGGTATACCTGCTACGGCGAAACCGCGGGCATAGCCATATCATCAGCGTGCTTACGGGATATCGGCCCGGAGGCGGTGCTCCAGGGCGGATTATGTGCTGCATGCCGTACATCGTCGACGGCTATCTCGCCGGTCATAAGAGAGTTGGCGAGGAAGCAGACCGTCGATCAGTTTACCGCGACCACTCGACAGGCCTACCCTGCGTCGTCAGTACAGCGGTTTCAACGCATTTCGACGCCGATGCATGAAGTCGCGAACAGCTGGCGAAGCTGACCTGCCACGTGGACGCGAAAACATAGATAAGCGATGTGCGCGACAACTGCCGCGCATTGTCGATGACCTGCGCGAAATTTAATGTCGGTTTTGAGCACCTTGAGCCAACGGCACCGGCGGAGATCAGCGCGCCGACCGGATTACCGGATAAGACCTCGCAGCGGACGGCAGGTACGGCATGAATTTCAATCATCGCCCGGTTCGCCGCTACGGCGACGCTAACATGAATACCTGCGCCAGGCAAACTAAATGGCCAGCAATATGGCGTATTCCGACGGGATCGACCTGTCGCTGAGCAGCGCATGCCGTCGCCGCATGGCGCGCGAACGGTGCGGTTCGCTTGCGCCGGGTAAGGTTTTCCGTCGCTCTCGGTGATGAGTGCCTTGCTGCGGCGTGGCCTCACCATATTGGCGAACCGCTGCCGTGCCAGTTCGGCAAAAGCCGGGCGCTGACTCCAAGTCGATCCTCCAGTGCCCTGTTTACATCGACCAGCGCCCGCATCTTGGCCTCGTCGCGCCGTTCTCGATCACGTCGTGGCTCCGGCGCGGCGGGACGGCGCGGCCCTTGGCCGCAACGGCGGGGCCATCACCAGCATCACGCGCACGCTGCAGAGCGATCGCCGCGCGCCTGTTGGTCGGCATAGTCGTCGCCCGGAAACCGGAACCGCTGAATACATGGCCCTGCCCTTTCGCATTTGGCGGGTACCGAACACGGTCATGCGAGCACACCTGCGCCGGACGCGGTACCGCGGCCTGCTTCGCACGTTCGATCGACAGGTCGAGATCGACGCGCCAGCCCGTTGCATCACTATATCGAAGGGCAGGCCCCACGGACCACCAGACTACGGGGTTGCTGGGTCGTCTGGCCATCTGCATGGCCCCCCACCTGCGCTGTCGCGAGTCATGCAACAACCCGCCTTTGGGTATACGGGCCAATGCGCCCAAACGGTCGGCACGGTAAAGGCGGCGGTTGCAGGATCAGCCCCAGGAATGGGTAAGCGCGCGATACAGTCTGGAGCGCATACCGCGCAGATCGAGCCCATCCGGCCCTGGTGGCGTATCGGCCGCGACCTTGCTCGGCCCATGTCCGATGCCATCTGGCGCCTCTTCGTCGCCAGATCGACATCGAACAAAATGGATCTGTCATAGGGTCGCGGATCGCACCTGCACGTCGATCAGGGAAACGCGATTGTTCAGTGGTCGCGTCAGCCTTCGCTCGTCCGCGGCAGCGAGCCGATATAAAATTCACCAGTTTCGGCGCGTCTGCACACCGGCGCGCCAGCCAGCACGCCATTAACCCGCCGAGCGGCGTCGCCGTGCGCGGTCTGATCGCGGTCAGATAGCCCGTCATTCTGCGAGTATCGTCTCGCCCTCACCTGGCGCGATCACCTGCGCGTTATTGGCGGCGGGGTGATCCCGCCGGTCGTAGGTGCGCATTCGGGTCAGAGGCCGCATAAAGCGTCGAGCAACTCGCCGGTTGAAAGTCGATGTCGACGAAGATTTGCGCAACAATACGTCATTAAGCTACGCGCAAGCATTGCCGCCCATGCCGATACCTTCCGCGCCCCGCCGAAGGAAACGCGCCACAGCGATTTCGACCTCGCCAGCATGCCTGTCACGGCTGTCCGAAACGGGCGTGCGCCGCTTCGCAGCGTCGCGCGGTAAGGCCTGTGCCCAACACAAACGCACATGACCGCCACGAAGGTTCTTTGCAGCCCTGGCCGCCGCTGGTGAACATCGTCGACACCAAGACGCTTCACTACGCCATCCGCAGTTCACGCACCGCCTGCGCCGCCGGGAAGAGGCAAGCTGTCCGCTAACGTGCAGCAGATGTTTTCGACCTGCAACCCGGTGTTGCGTCCAGATATCGGCGATCGCGCCGACCGGAATTGCCCCTTGTGCACGATCAGCGGCGGATCATCGCCACACCGCACATGGCGGGCCATTTCCGCCGCACCCGCGCCAGGCTTCGATACGCCCATATTGAGGTCGCAGCGCCACGGCGACGCCACCAGGCGCCAGCACCGCTCGCGCGCTGTCGAGGGCGGTGATTGCCGCATCAGCCCATGTCATGGGGAAAGGGCAGTTGCAAAGTGCAACACGGTTCGCCCGGCGAGTGGGCCTCCTGCGCCACAAGGCGGCAGCGCATAATCGACCAGCGGGATAGATCGCGCCCTTGAAGCGGGAAGAGAGACATCATATCGTCCCGTTGCCGCCCGATGCAATAAGGCCCACCATGACCGCCCCCGACATTGCCGCGGTCGCGACCGTGGCGTTCGGCTTGCCGATCACGACTTTACGCCAGGCCGCAGCGCGATCCACCCGAAGCGTTGGTGATCGGCTGTCCTGACGGTGGCGCGCGAAGGCGGCGCTGGAAGCGATGGGCAAGCGGCCTGCGCGGATCCGGCTTTCCTTTGGCGCCGCACGAGGCGCGAGCGGTGCAGGGCGATGGCGATGTTCAGCTCTTTGTCGATGACAGCTCGACCTCATCATCGCCTGCGGCATGCTCGACAGCCAACGCCCGGCGCCTGGACGGATGCCGCAGCCCCAGTTCGACGGCTGATGCTCGCCCGCGCGGCGGCCTCGACCGAGCCGCGCCGCGCTACCGGCGGGCGAAGGCGACCGCCCCGGTCAACACCATCTCAAAAACGGCAGATCCTTCCAGCCGCGCAGGCTTTGCGATGCCGGTGGCCGATGGCGATGCTGACGCTCCAGTTGGCGATGTTCGATGCATGATCTGCGCGGCATGGGGCGCAGATTGGTAGAGTTGCCGCCTGCGGCTAACGCGCGAAATCGCGGATGCGCGCGCATTTTGCGCGGCGGACTCGGATGGACGAACGTGGCGATCGTCTGGCCGGGCTGGAGCGTGCTCTGCCCGACGTGCGCAGCGCCTACGGGCATCCGGCTGCCGCACTGCCGTACCTGTCGCCTTCCTATCCTATAGCGGGCCGCGTCGATGCCTCCCTGTCGCCGGACGATTGGTCCGTCCTCTTCGACGCAGGCAGTTCGTCCGTTCCATCAATTCGCCCTCGCCCTGACCGCTGCGCGCGCCGGCGCTGGACCGCCGCTACGGACGAGCCAACCATTTGCCGCTGATTGCGGTGTGCGCATGGGGGCGGCGGAAATCGCTGGGGACGAATGGCCATATGGCGTCGCACCTTGACCTGAACATCTTGAAGCGCGGCCCCCACCGCCCCCCGTAGACCTGCCCGATCGAGAAGCGACCGCGCGAAAACCCCGTCGAACCCGCGGTCGCCCCGGCGGCCTGATCATTTCGATCGTCGCTGCAAGACAACGGATCCTGACTCCAGCGACCGAGGTTCGAACTCGTCGACACCCCTCTTCTCCAGCACGGCGCGGCGCCGCTGCGCCAGATCAGGCGGCGTCATCTCCGGGCACCATATTGCGTGCTGGGCGAACGTGAAGAGCGATTTCGGACGGATGGCCGCTCGACCGCATAATACGAGCAGTGCCACCACCCCAGCAGCGGCGGCGGAACGCCGCATGGTTGCGCTGGAGCCGGTGCAGCCCAAAACATCCAGCCGCCTTGGTGGACGAGCTGGCGGCAGTTCGTTAACGACGATTGGTTTGCCGCCGTTGAGCGTCTCACCGCAGCACTACCGTCGCCGCCCAGCGACCCTGCCGAGTCCCAGTCCGGCCGCCCGGTTCAGCGCAATGCGCGGCGATCCGTGTTCGCCATGCGGGGGTCCGCGCCGCCATCCCAGGCGTCTCGTGCATGCCGTGCAAACCTTTAGCGCATATCCCGAAGCGCGGATGTCTGATAGCGGAATTGAGTTGGCGGCAGCGTGAGTCAGGCTTGGCATCTTCTGTCGGAGGCGACCGTTAGGTCGCCGTCATCGACGGCACCAGGTGCCAGGTGGACTCAGCAGGAAGCTGCGGGGACGACGCGCTTGATAATGGGCGAAGGCGGCCGCATGAGGCGGTTACGCGCATGGTATTGCGCGCACGGTTCCGCAAATGCGCCGGGAGCCGATCGCCTTCATGGCGAACCCAGGCGCCTGCCCGGCCAGAGCCAGGTCGAAGCGGCAGGGTCGAGTTGCCACTGCGGTCGAGAATTTTCCACAATATTTTAGCGCGCTGCGGCCTGCGCTGGTGCCGACGCGGGGACGGCAAGTCGCCGCAGAAAAATCGTCTGCGACACCACAACGATAGCGCCCGTCGGGGTGTGGTCAGCGGAAGCCAGCTGGCGGAATGTGGCGCCTGCCGATCGTCATCGCTGCTGATGGCTCGCGCCTGCGCTCGCCGTATCGCGAAATAGCTTGCAGGGCGGTCGCCAGCCAGGATCATGAGCCAGCCGTCAAAGTCATAAACGTCGGGCCTGCATCGAACGCGGGCCCCGATGGGGTTACGTCGCCGGGCTGCTTCGCCAGTGATCTGTCATCACTTCGTCTGCAAGGCAGTGCCGGGTGACCGAATCCAGATAGCTGCGGATAGAGAATAGCGGCCAAAGCCGTCCGTTAACAAATTGCCTACCGACGCCGCCACCGTTCTCAGTCGGTCAAGCTCCATCCCGCATAAAGGGCATCACGGAAAAGTCAATGCTATTTTCGAACTTCGGTCATATATACGTACTGATCAAAGAATAGCGGCACGCTATCGACAGTGTCGGGCGAGTCGTCGCGGCCCGGCCGGCGCCTGCGCTGGCCTGGTCGGGATGTGGCGATAGATGAGACCCGGAAGCGCACCTTCGGGTGCGAAGGCTGTGCGTGTCGTCATAGGCAGGTCGAGCCTGGGCCCAGCGTCCCGCCCAGGCTCAGAGGCGGGCCTGCGCAGGCGCGCGGGTGGGGAAATCCTGTGTTGCCAGCACGTCTCCAGATCATTGCCAGTGCACAGCCTTGCGACCCGCGGAGGGCCTTGGCTCGCGCGAGCGCAGAGCCATCTTCCGTTCTGCGCCTGCGCTGTTCAACGCCGGCGCAAGGCCAGAGGTTCCCGCCTTCATGCGCCCTTTCCGTGGGGGACCAGGGGCGGCGGCTGCCCGTCCCATAAGAGCGGCGGATTGCTGCGCTTCCGTGCCAGGCCGGTCGCGGGCGGCATGATCGTTCAGAGCCGTCGTCGGCGCTGGGCATGCTCGCGCCAGCCGCCGTCTCGGCGCAGCATTCGCCGGGATTGATCCGGCACACCGTCCGGGCCAAAATCTTCGCGAAGCGCCAGTTCGTCCTCGATCCGCCCGATGGGTGCCTGCGCCACGCCAGACCGCCCAGAAAGCCCCGGTTCAACGCAGCACGCGGATCAGGTCGAACAGATCGTGTCGCCGGCTTCCAGATCGCACGAGCAGCGGCACGTCAGTAGGGGATGGCGGCGAACGGGAAATACCGATGGCGATGGCTTCACCGGCCACTTCATGCGCGGCGGTCAACTCGTCAAGAAACAGACCTTCAGCAGCCCCGTAATGCCGTCGAAAACGAAATGCGCCATGCGCCGCGCACGCCATGCCAGATGCTGCGTGTTCGGGTTAAATTTTCGCGTTTGCGGATCACCTGTTGTCGAGGGGATCGCGATGATGTCGCCAGCAGATCACTGGCGCTGTTGCCAGCGGATCATAATGCCGAACCCCGACGGCACATCGCGGGCATGGCTACAACGCCCGCATTCGATTGTTCCGCGCATGCCGATGACCGCCGCCGACCGACAGCACAGCACGGTACCAACGCCCGACGACGCCGCCATAGCAGCGCGCTACGGCTCGACGGTAGAGGGCCACGGCCCCGCCCTCGATACCCGAAAACATCAGGCGAACCGCGCATCACGGATTGCCCGCCTTCCAGCCTGCGCAAGCCAATGCAGATCGCCGCTATTGCTGCCGATGACGCCATGCGGCGAGGCTGCGACGGGTCGAAGGCGAATCTCGCCGCAGCGCCTGCCGCCCCAGGCCGGGTAGACCCGCGGCCGGCGGGGACTACGCCCATGCGCAGAATAGCGTCACGGAATTTCACGGACGTCGCGCCCACCTGCCGGGTCATCCAGACGATGCAGATACCTGCAGGCGGCATCCGCGGGGCCAGCGCGTGGTCGCGGCGAACAGCGGATTGCTTGCCCTCGGCCAGCAGGAGCAAGCCGACGGCCGCCGGCGCCGCACGCGCACCGCCGTGCTACTTCAGCCGCCCACACCTCGTCCGGGCGGCGCATGGCCCGCGCGCTGCTGACGACGAGCTGACCGGCCCCGCGCCACCGCGGGTGAGGAGCGCGCGGAGAACCGCGACCAGATCAAGGATGATCTACGCCCGCCCCGCCCGTGCGGTCGCCTGACCGCAGCGGTGGCGCCGTGCGCATTGAGCGGGCGCAGCCGCGCCAGCGCGCGCCAGATCAAGGGCTTCGTTGCTGCGCCGTGCGCGCGAATTACCCGCAGTTCCCAGCGCGCAGGCCTGCACTTCGCCCATGCAGGTCTGCCACAGCGCGGCACGAGGGACATGCAGATGGAACCACCGTTCACGGGCGATATGCAAGCCGTCGGGATTGAGCGCCTTGCGGATGGCGACAATACCTTTCTGCACCGTTGCCATTACCCAGCCAAGCAGCATCAAAATGAAGATGCCGCGCGCCCTGGAGATTGGAAACAGCATGCCCCCCTTTGATCGCGGCGCGGCAGAGCAGCACGATGTCGACCATGAAGCGAACGCCGGGATTTTCCCGCGATGATGAGGGCGGCTCGGCATCATGTTCTCATCCGTGGCCATCGGGCCCCACATGCCGCGCCGTTTCGGCGGCGATGTCCTCCGCCGTAACACCCGGGGCCAGGCCCAACGAGCTTGAACGGGCTGTCGAACACGGCCCGCCGATCATGCGCCCACCCTGCCGGCCGCCGGGTATTGCGACGGGCACGAACAACACGGACGTCATCACTACGATGATCTTGACGCCAGCATGCCGCCTTGGCGCCCTTGAGTCATCTTGCCCGGTCTGCTGGTGATGCTCGCCATTCTTCGTGACCAGCGCCTCGCCGCCGGATCATCGCAAACCAGGCCGGCACCGCCTGCTGATCGTCCGCTTCGGCCTGTGCGCTCGATCGTGGTCGGCCACCCTGAACGGGGAAGGACCGACGCCATTTCGGACTGGAAGGCGCCATCGTCGCCGGGTCGCATATTCGGCCACTGCGCGCTGGAATGCTGATGCCAAGGCTGCCGTAAAGCGTCCTGAGCTTCGCCGCGCGCGCGGGGCCATGCTCGTCACGAAGTCCGTGGCACAGCTTCCCCATCGATGCGCGCGCTCCGCCTTTATCCGCCACCGCTGCCATATGGCGCCCCTGCCCCACAAGGCCGTGGCTTCCGCCGCCGCACCGCGCGATCGGCGCCAACAGGTCGCGCCGCCCATGGCGATCACGGTACGGGGCGCCAGCAAATGCGCGGCGGGCATTCCCGTTCGATCCCACGCATCGTCGTCTTTGAGGAACAACGTTTACGCGGCTACTGCGTCGCTACCGTGCGACGCCGCTGGGGCCGCCGTTGGCGGGTAAATATGAGCACGCGGTCGGCGCGCTGCCGCAGCGCCGCGCCACAGCTACCGGTGCCTGCGGTAGCCCATAAAGTCATTCTGTCTCGACCGCTCATAGCCGCCGCGCACGGCCCATCGACACGGCGGCCAGACGCACAGCACGACGGACGCCTTTTCGCAAGCGGTGGCATAGGATGCCAGCATGGGCGAAGGCCTCACAGGGCCACCCGACCTGCAAGAAGCAGACCGCCGGCGGGCGGCGGTAATGGTTGCAGGCAGCGGTGCGAAGTCAGCGGCCATTGCCGAGCGCAGCGCCTGCCTCACGCCTTCCCCGGGCGCCTTACGGTGCGAAATTCGATCTCTTCTTCGGCGGGCGGCGCCGATCTTCGGCCAACGCATCTTCGGTGCACCGGGGTCCGTGTTGCCTACCGGCACCACGACCCGGCGATGCCCAGGCTGTCGCCGGATGGTTGAAATTGCGCGCGGTTTACAGCGGTACACTACGCCGCCGGCCTACGATTACCACGTCGGCAAGACCGCGTTCCACCTGGGCCTGTCGAAACGGATCGCCCCCGGCGGGCGGCGCCGGTCTTGGTATAGAAGCCGGAAGGCGAGCGAACGCCCGGCTGCCCCGAGGCAACTCATTCGCCAAATACTCGCCGCCGTTCCTTACCGCTAGATAGACCTTGACTGGTGGCAGGCAACAGCTAACTAAGTTCCCCGCCGAAGATCCCGGTACATTGGAGGCGATGGTCAAATCCCCGACGCCCGAATCGCGGCATCGATCAGCCCGCACAGGCCCCGCTCCGTACAAGAGTCCGCCCAGGCCGATGCCGCATCAGGGTAGAGCACCACCACCGCCTCAACTTGACCCTGCCCATGGGGACGGCCGCCGGTCGGCTGGGCGGTGAAAACGGGGCCGTATTCGGCGAGGATTGATGGATCGGCCGTTTAAGTCCATGTGTCCGGCACGATAGGCCATGCGGCCCGCCTGACGCCTGCTCAGGGCGGCCGCCATGAAGGGTCTTGCTTCGCGACGTCGTGTTCATCAGCACGCTAGCCCAAATTCATTGGGTTCGCGCCGCTCGACGCAGCTGACCCCGGCATCGACCGGCTTGTTCACGATCAGTCGGATCGTCACCCCGGTTGACGCCCAAAGCCTCGACCAACGGTACGGCCGCAAACTGCGCGAGCTGTCATCGACTACAGCGACCAGGCTTACGGCCACATGTGCGCGTAGCGGGCGCGTTCGGCACTTCAGCCGCGCAGCCGCGCCGCGCGGATGGCGCTTCCCGTCGGGAAGCCGTCGTTGGAAGAAGGGTACCTTGGGGCCGGCAGCCGGCCGCCGGTGCCTTGGGCCCGACATTGAGTACGGCGACGATGACGCCGAGCCGCCGAAGCTCGCCGGAAAGCAGGCGGCCGTGCCGACAAATGCGAGCCCAGTTGGGGGCAACCTGGGTCTGGCCGTCTGCTGCCGGTACGCACGAAACGGCCGACGCGCTTCGTCGCCATCCTTCGACGCCAGCAGTTTAAGCGTCGAGCGCGGGTACCGCCTCCCTGCGCTGTAGCCGACGCCGGCCTTTCCGGTGCGACGGCTTTTCGCCGCCAGCGCCTTGCGCCGCCATTGATGTGGAGCGGAGCGTTGCGCTGCCGACGCCATGAGCGGGTGGCCCGTCGTAGTGCGCGACACGAGGGGCTAAGATTACGCAGGCGCCGTATTTAAAGCTGCAACAGCGTAGGGGACAAGGCGGCGGATGCTGTCGCAAAATTTGGCGTCTCTGGACCGTCCCAACCTCAACACGGCAAAATGCGCGAGCCTGAAGTTCTGCTGCCGGGCAGGACATGCTGACGACATGCCGAACGCCTGATGGAGCCTGCCGCCCCGATTTCCGCCAGTTCATGAAGCGTCACCTGAGGACGCGTAAAGAGCGCCATGGCGAGTCATTGGCCCCGGCCTACACGTCGCCTTGCATGACGGGAGCCCGCGACAGTGCGCCGGTGATTTCAACAGCCTTCCGCCACAAAGGCAAGCGGCGGCGAAGGGAACGGCATCGCAGGCTTGCCCCTCTTCGCATTGAGCGCGCTGCGCGTTCACAATGCGGCGTTGCGCTGGTCGTTACAAGCTACGCTTGCGCATCGGCATAGGCGCTGGCCGGCATAGACAGCGGGCAGGAATGGCAATTGAACGACAAGCAAGAAGGGCGTGCGCGGAGCGCGAATTGCCGCGCTGCCGGACGACAACCGAAGTGAGGATGGCGACGTAAAGACCCGCGTTGCGCGCAAGGCCGGAAGCAGGCTCCCTGTCGGCGCTCGCCGTCGCGGCACTGAGCTGCGCCCGCCACCGCCCTGCGATGGAACGCCGGTTCGCCGGATCGCCGGCACCGCCTGTTTACCTGCGCGAACTGCGCTGCGCTTGCCGATATCGGGCCTGCAGTCGCTCGGCGAAACCGCTGATCGTCGAGTTGGCGAAGGGTCATGAAACGCACTCCGCCCCGATATCGGGCACGGTCAAGGCGTATTCGCCATCGTCGGCGGTCGAGCCTGACCAGCCGTCGATCGCATCGAATAAGCCGCCATACTCATGGCCATCGAGTTGCTCATCGCCATCGCGGCGAAATATCGCGCCAGTCGGGCATCGTTATTTCGTCCATCTCGCGCCGACGCCGACGCCACAGGCTGCCGACGAAAATCTGGCCGGGCTGCCGCGCGCGACACGTCATCGTCGCCGGCTGGCGGACGACCATGCTTGAGAAAATAATGCCGATCGCGAGAGCGTTCGCCAGGTCGAGTCAGCTTCCGACCATGCGGGGCGATGAGGAGGGTCTGCCGTTGTTCTCGGTAAGCGATTGGCAATCAGCGACCCAGCAGTCGGCAGATCGCGGAAAGGCATTATCAAGGTGAAAAAGGCATGCCCACCGCTGGAAACGGCAGCAGGCCGGATCCGAGCAGCCGCAGTTTGGTGATGAAATTCATCTCGAAAAATAATCCGGCATGTCATTACCGAACCAGCGGCGACGGCAGGCAATGCCATTCACCCAGCGCGACTGTTCGTTTCAACGCCGTCACCAGAGCGTCGATTCCCGGTTTCTGGCCGTCGCGACGGTCTGCGCCGCTATCGCGGCGGGCACGACCGAGCCTCTTGCTGATGGAGCGAACACCCGGCTTCAGGCCGAACATCCGCGACCGAGATGATCATCGGCACGACCGCGCGTGAACAGAACTGCCGAAGGCGTGTCGTGCCGCCGTGCAGGAGGACGTCTGGGCCATGCGATCGAATGCCGCATCAATGCGAGCCCCGAAGGGTACCGTAAATACATCAACCCCGGCGGTGAAGGGCGTCGATAGCGGCCTGCAACAAGCGTTTCGGCAAGGTGCCGCCCACCATTTATTCCCATGATCGGCGCTGACCGTCTTAGTCGTTGGCGAGCGCGGCTGAAGCGCGCCGGAGGTGAAGGAGCGGAGAACAAAAACCATCCTGTTGCTGGGTAGCGACCCGAATTCCTCAACGGCATTCGGCAACCATCAAGCGGCTGAGGAGGAGACGGCCAGCCATGAAGGCAAGCATCCTGCTGCTGGCCGCGCATGAGGCGCCGCCACCCTGCGCGCCGGGCTTGAGATCGTCGAACAGTTCAGCCAGGCCAAAACCGCGCCGGGGCCGCAGCAAAGGGGAGTCGGTCGTGATCATCTTCGATACGAACGACGACGTCGGGCCAGGCCTGATGCGACGCCGTTCTGATCGAGCGTTCGATCGTCATCACGTGAAAGGGCGTGTCGGCTACCTGAAGGCCGCCGGAAGGCGCGCGACGCCCCGAGGACAGCCTTAGCGGGGCAGGGCGGCAATGCCTGCTCGCTTGCGCCAGAAAGTATTGCTGCAAAACCGCGACGTTGCATCGAAGGCATGCCGGTTGTAGAAGCGCCAACTAAAGTGAATAATAATGCGCCTTGTCGAACAGATTTTCGACGGTTCAACTGGCGGCCGACAGTTTTAATCCGTCACCGGAGTCCATCAGGGCCTGACGACTAACCGTCTGCCACAATACCGGGTTGATGGCGTCGGTTAATCCTCCTTCGACTTCCGCTCACGGTAACGCTGTCCAGCTGATATGTAGTAAAGAGCCAACAGCTTCTGCGCGAAAGCGTGTTGATGTGCGCCGTTCGCATCCTTGGCGCGAAACTGCGTATAGCTGCTGCTGACTGACCAGCCAGGCAGCACTTCGCCATTTTCGTCTACCCTGGTTCCCAGGGCTTGGGCGCCCTTGATCGGCGCGATAGGGCTCACTTATTTTCCGTACCCGGCACCGGAATGTCGCCATCCAGCACGCCGAAATCATCCTGCTCAATGCGGGAAAAAACCGACAGCGCCGTGTTGGCCCGGCCGCCAAAGAAGCTGCTCTTGAGCCCGGCCTCGTAGGTGCTGCCCGATAGCGGATCAAGGAACTGGCCGTTGGGTGATTCCGTATCTAAGCTGTGGCTGGAAAATAAAGTCGGTACCAGGTCCCATAGAGCGTATGGCCGGGTGCGCGATGTCGTAGAGCAGCCCGGCATAGGGCCGGAACTCTGTTGCGGATGCCGCAATCGGAGCGACATGCACCATAATAGCTGGCCCTTGCGATCCCAGCTGTTGAGCCGCCCGCCCAGGATCAGCTTCAATCCCGTCAAATTGACCCCGCGTCGATGCAAAATAACCCCATTGCTTGCGGCCAGGTCCACCTGCGATGGCTGCGCGCACCCCAGGTCGGTTCGGCATAGCTGCCATCCCAGGCAGGGAAATTACCCGGCGTCGCGACATTGCTGCGCGCATAGCCGAAAAGTCCATATCCTGCTTGGCATAGCTGGCCCCTGAAGACCAGTTCATGATCACGGCCCAGCAGCGTATAGCTGCCGTTCAACCGGATGCCCGGCGTCGAACTGTTTGCGTCGGGCATCAAATCGACGACCTGGGGGATGACCGGAATGACGATCAGATCAGCAGCGCGCAGCACTTGCTCGCTGGTTTCGGTCAGGCCCGGCGGGCAATCGAGAATGATGCGGTCATAATCCTTGCCCAGGCTTTCGATCAGTTTGGACAACCGCTTCTTCTTGTCCATTTCCCGGAAGAGATGATCGAGACTGCGCAACGATGTGTCCGCCGCGATCAGGTCCAGTCCCGGCACGGTCGAAGGCTGAATCAGCTTCTTGACCTCGACATCCTTGCTGAAGATCGAGTGCGCGGCATCGCGGCTCTTGCTGTCGGTGGACACAAGCCAGCTGGACGCCGCCTGCGGGTCGAGATCCCACAATAAGGTGCGCCGCTTCGATATGCTGGCCGATGCCCAGGCGAGGTTGATCGCGAATGTGGTTTTGCCCACGCCACCCTTGAGACTGTAGACCGCGATGGTCGCCAATGCCGGTTCCTTTGCCATGAGGCGTGAAGCTACGGCTTCCGTCCGCCAAAGCAAGCGCTCAATCATCCTCATGTTACGCCACGGTGACGGTGACGCAATCCATGCCGATTGACAGTGTGGGCGCAGAAACGCATATGGCGACCGCGAATCATTCGCAATATCATTATAAGCAGATCATCGGGGGGCATCGCCATGCCAAAGTCGCACGTCATTCTTTTGTCCATCACGGCATCGCCGCTTGCGCTGTTGCTCGTCGCGCCCGCACAGGCGCAGACCTCTGCGCCGACCGATGCGACGGAAGCAGACCAGATCATCGTCACGGGTTCCTACACCACCAATGAAAAACTGGGGTCAGCGACGGGACTGGGCCTGACCATTCAGGAGACGCCCCAGTCCGTCACGGTGATGACGGCGCAGCGTATGGAGGATCAGGCGATCCGAACGCTGAGCGATGTGATGAACAATGCGGCGGGCGTTTCGGTCAAGGCGCTGGACAGTTCACGCAACGGTTTTTCGGCGCGGGGCTTCGACATCAATATCTATCAGATCGACGGTATCCCTGTGCAGTGGGACCAGGGATTCAGCGCGGGCGAATCCAATCTGGACGTCATCATCTATGAGCAGGTCGAGATCGTGCGTGGGGCCACGGGGCTGCTGACCGGCGTCGGCAATCCCTCGGCTTCAGTCAACCTGGTGCGCAAACATGCCGACAGCGACCATCTGACCGGAACGTTGACCGCTTCGGCAAGCCGCTGGGACAATATTTTCGTCATGGGCGATATCAGTGCGCCCATCACCGCCGATGGCGCCGTGCGCGGCCGGGTCGTGGCCAAATATGAGGAAGGCGACAGTTTCATTGACCGCCTGCACAACAAGAAACTCGTCCTATACGGCGTGATCGACGCCGATGTCATGATGGACACCCATCTGCGCTTCGGCGCCAGCTATCAGGATCATGATGCCAGCGGCACCCAATGGGGCGGCTTGCCGACCTGGTTTTCCGATGGTTCGCGCACGGATTGGAACCGGTCCCAAAGTATCGGTGCGGACTGGACGACATGGCCGGCGAAAAATGCCACCTATTTTGCCGATGCGACGCAGCAACTCGGCGAGCGGTGGCAATTGCGCGTTTATGGCAATTATACGCAGAACAGCAGCGACATGCGATTGCTGTTCCTGTCGGGGCAGCCGGACAAAGATACGGGTCTTGGCATGACGGCCTCGCCCAGTCGCTTTGACGCGCGGCGCAACCAGTTCGATGTCGGCATCCGGCTGAATGGCAGCTACGCGCTGTTCGGTCGCGACCATGAATTGATGGTCGGGGCAAGTTATGCCAAGCAGGATATGGACTTTTTCGGCTATGCGCGCAGCAATGTCGCAACGCCGGGCAATTTCCTGACCTGGGATGGCAGCTATGCCGAACCGACCTGGGGGGCGCGCAGCCATCAAGTGGACCTCGCCACCAAGCAATGGGGCTATTTCGCGTCGACGCGGGTCAACCTGGCGGATCTGCTCAAGCTCATATTGGGCGGGCGACTGAACAGCTGGGATCGCACCGGCGGCTATTATGGCATGGCAATCGATTACGGCATCCGCGACAAGTTCACGCCCTATGCCGGGCTGCTGTACGATATCGCACCGGGCCATACGCTCTATGTCAGCTATACCGACATTTTCCAGCCGCAGCAGATACGGAACCGCAACGGCCAGTTCCTCGATCCGCTATCGGGCAGCACCTATGAGGCCGGGCTCAAGAGCAGCTTCTTTGGCGGGCGGCTGAACACAGCGCTGTCGGTCTTCCGCATCGAGCAGGATAATTTCGGCGTGCTGGACGGCGACATTCCGGTGCCGGGTACGGAAAATGAGCAAGCCTATCGGGCGATCAAGGGCGCCAGAAGCACGGGGTTCGAAGTCGAGGCGAATGGCGAAGTGCTGCCCGGATGGTCGGTCAGCGGCAACTATACGCAGTTTCGCGCCAAGGATGCGAACGGCGCGCGCATCAACACGCTGTATGCGCAGAAGTTGTTGCGCCTATTCACCACCTATAAGCTGAACAGCCTCACAATAGGCGGTGGGGTCAATTGGGAAGGGTTGAGCTATACCGACGCGGTCAATCCGGTGACGGGAGTAGCGGAACGGCTAGAGGTCAAGCCCTATGCGCTGGTTAACCTGATGGGCCGATATGAGTTCAAGCCTGGCCTGTCGGCTCAGGTCAATGTCGAAAATCTGTTCGACAAATATTATTATTCGCAGATAGGCTTTTACAACCAACATGCTTTCGGCGAGCCACGCAATGTCACGCTGACGCTGCAATATCGCTTTTGAGAAGGCGGAGGGCAGGCACGTCGCCTGCCCTTCGCTCCAGCGTCACAGAACGTCACGCGCCTTTTCGGGCGGCCGGGCAATGACCGCGCCCTTTTCCGTGATCACGATCGGTCGCTCGATCAGGATCGGGTGCGATATCATTGCATGAAGTATGTCCGAATCGCTGTCCGTATTGAGGCCGATCTCCTTCACCACGGCCTCTCCCTTGCGCAGCGCCTGCGCGGGGGTGACGCCAGCCTTGGCGAACAGCGCTTCGAGTTCGGCACGGCTCGGAGGGGTCTTGAGATAGTCGACGATCTCAATCTCCACGCCCGGCGTCGCTTGCAGGATCGCAAGCGCCTGGCGCGATTTCGACAGCGGGGTTATGCCAGATGCTGGCCTTCATGGCTGGCCGTCGCGGGCCAGCCATTCTTCCAGCCATTTGATCGTATAGTCGCCGTTCTGGAAATCGGGATCTCGCAGCAGCTTCTGGTGCAACGGAATGGTGGTCTTCATCCCCTCGATCACAAATTCCCCCAGCGCGCGCCGCAACCGCATGATCGCAGCCCTCGCGGGTGCGCCATAGACGATCAGCTTGGCGATCATGGTGTCATAATAAGGCGGCACCTTATAGCCGTGGTAAAGCCCGCTATCGACGCGGACATGCATGCCGCCCGGCGGCGTGGTACCAGCTGACCGTGCCGGGCGAGGGCATGAAGGTACGCGGGTCCTCGGCGTTGATCCGGCATTCGACCGCATGGCCGGTGAAAGTCGACTTCCTCCTGCGTGAACGACAGCGGCTTGCCTTCGGCAACGCGGATCTGTTCGCGCACCAGGTCGAGGCCGGTGATCATTTCGGTCACCGGATGTTCGACCTGCAACCGGGTGTTCATTTCGATGAAGTAGAATTCGCCATTTTCCCACAGAAACTCGATCGTGCCCGCGCCGCGATAGCCCATGTCGGCCATCGCCTTGGCGCAGATGTCGCCCATACGCGTCGCGCTCGGCTGTCGACAGCACGGGCGAGGGCGCTTCTTCCAGCACCTTCTGGTGGCGGCGCTGCAGCGAACAGTCGCGTTCGCCCAGATGGATGGCATTGCCATTGCCATCGCCGAACATCTGGAATTCGATATGGCGCGGGTTGCCGAGATATTTTTCGAGATACACGGTCGGCGTCGCCAAAGGCCGCCTTCGCCTCGGACCCGGCCTGCTGCATCTGGGTCTCCAGCTCTTCCTCGTTGTTGACCGACTTTCATGCCGCGACCGCCGCCGCCCGATGCGGCCTTGATGATCACCGGATAGCCGATGTCGTCGCGCAATCGCCTTGGCTTCGGACACATCCTCGATCGCGCCATCGGTGCCGGGAACAAGCGGCAGGCCAAGCGCGCCAGCGGACCGCTTCGCCTCGACCTTGTCGCCCATGGTGCGGATATGTTCGGGCTTCGGGCCGATCGCAGATCGATGTCGTGGCTTTCGACGATTTCGGCGAACTGCGCATTTTCGGACAGAAAGCCGTAGCCGGGATGGATCGCGTCGGCACTGGCTGATTTCCGCCGCCGAAATGATCGCCGGAATGTTCAGATAGCTGTCGGTGGCCGAAGGCGGTCCGATGCAGATGGCTTCATCGGCAAGGCGGACATGCATCGCCTCGGCATCCGCCGTCGAATGGACCGCGACCGTCTTAATTCCCATTTCATGCGCGGCACGATGGATGCGAAGCGCAATCTCGCCACGGTTGGCGATCAGGATTTTCTCAATGCCCATATTTACGCGATAACCATGAGCGGCTGGTCAAATTCGACGGGCTGTCCGCTTTCGACATAAATCTCGGTCACGGTGCCGCTGTTCGGGCGCGACGATTGGGTTCATGACCTTCATCGCTTCGATAATCATCACGCGTGTCGCCAGCCTTGACCTGGTGCCCGACGCCGTACGAAATGGCGCGGCATCGGGTTCTGGTGACAGATAGGCGGTGCCGACCATCGGCGACTTGAGCGCGTTCGCGGCAGCGATCGGTCGCGGTTGCGGCTTGCACGGGCGGCGGCGGCCGGTGCGGCTGGGGCGGCTGCAGCGACGGGCGCTGCGGCGACGGGGGCCGCAATGGCGGTCATCGTGCGCGAAACGCGGATCTTGCGATCGCCGTCCTCAACCTCGATTTCGCTTAAACCGGTATCGTTCAGCAGCTCGGCCAGTTCGCGGACCAGATCGGTGTCCACCTGCATCGCCCCCATTGCCGCCTGCGTTTATGCCGCCATTATTTGCTCCTCTGTCGCCCCGAACTTGTGACAGTTGTGCGTGCGCCCTCAATTGTCAGATGCGGGCAACGCTGCGTCCAGCGCCAGTTGATAGGACTTTCGCGCCATGCCCTGCAAAGCACCGCGCTTCGCGCGCCATGCCCGACATAGCTTGATATGGCGGAACTCTTCACGGGCGTGCGGGTTGGACAGATGGACCTCGATACACCGGCACCTTGATCGCCTTGATCGCATCGTGCAGGGCGATCGAGGTGTGGGTGTAGGCCGCCGCATTGATGACAGCACCGCCTTGCGCGCCTTCGGCCTTGCGCCTCGTGCAGCCAGTCGATCAAATGCCCTTCATGGTTCGATTGGCGAAAATCGATTACCGCCAGCCCGCGGCGTCGCGCGTCCTCCATCACGCTCGCGGCGATGTCGTCGAGCGTGTCATAGCCGTAGATTTCCGGCTCGCGGGTGCCCAGCAGGTTGAGATTGGGGCCGTTGAGAACATAGATTTTGCGACTATCCGCCATGGCGATCCCCCTTGCATGTTGCGGCTGGGGCGATGCGACCCTCATATGCGGCATTATCCTTAGCCCTCGTGCCGCGCAAGTCGAGACACGTTTCCTTTTTGCAAGAACGGGACCGCATATCGTGAGCGTCGACGGCACCATATCCATCCACATCAATGGCGAGCATCGCCGCGTGCGCGAAGGGCATGACGATTGCCGACGCTGGCGAGCGAACTGGGCTTCGTGCCGGAAAAGGTGGCGGTGGAGCGCAATCTGGAGGTCGTGCCGCGCTCGACGCTTAAAGACGTGCTGCTCGAGGATGGCGATGAGCTGGAAATCGTGCATTTCGTCGGCGGTGGCGACATTGCTGCGCAGCGGCGACGATAGCTGGACGCGTTGCGGGCAGCACCTTCACGCTCGCGGCTGATTGTCGGCACCGGCAAATATAAGGAGCTTTCGAGCAGAACGCGCGCGCGGTCGCGCGTCGGGGGCGGAGATCGTCACGGTGGCGGTGCGCCGGGTCAATGTCGGCCGATCCCAAGGCACCGATGCTGACCGACTTTATCGACCCCAAGAAGATCACCTATCTGCCCAACACCGCCGGCTGCTTCACCGGCGAGGACGCGATCCGCACGCTGCGCCTGGCGCGCGAGGCGGGCGGCTGGGATCTGGTGAAGCTGGAAGTGCTGGGCGAGGCGAAGACGCTCTATCCCGACATGCGCGAGACGCTGAAGGCGACCGAGGTGCTGGCCAAGGAAGGCTTCAAGCCGATGGTCTATTGCGTCGATGATCCGATTGCGGCCAAGCGGCTGGAAGATGTCGGCGCGGTCGCGATCATGCCGTTGGGCGCGCCGATCGGGTCGGGGCTGGGCATCCAGAACCGGGTGACGATCCGCCTGATCGTGGAGGGCGCCAAGGTGCCGGTGCTGGTCGATGCCGGCGTCGGCACCGCGTCGGACGCGGCGGTGGCGATGGAACTGGGCTGCGAAGGCGTGCTGATGAACACCGCCATCGCCGAGGCGAAAGACCCGATCCGCATGGCCCGCGCGATGAAGCTGGCGGTGGAGGCCGGGCGCGATGGCCTATCTGGCCGGACGCATGGGCGCCGCGGATGTATGCCGACCCGTCCAGTCCGCTGGCCGGGTTGATCTGACGTGCGTTTTCGCGACCGCAGTAAATTGACCGGCGGCCCGCTTGTCCCCTATGGGCAGGGTCAAGTTGAGGAGGAGAATAAGCGATGGTGAACAAGCTCTACCCTGATGCGGCATCGGCTCTGGAAGGCCTCCTCTTCGACGGGATGCAGCTATGTGCGGGCGGATTTGGCCTGTGCGGCATTCCCGGAACAGGCTGATCGGCGGATGCTATCCGGGCGATCTGGGCGTCAAGGATTTGACCATCGCGTCCAACAATGCCGGGATCGACGGCGAGGGGGCTGGGGCAAGCCTGTTGTGTACCCGGCAGGTCAAGAAGATGATCTCCTCCTATGTCGGCGAAAACAAAGAGTTTGAGCGGCAATATCTGGCGGGCGAGCTGGAGGTCGAGTTCTGCCCCCAGGGGACGCTGGCCGAACGTTGCCGCGCAGGGGGCGCTGGCATTCCGGGCTTCTACACCAAGACGGGCGTCGGGACGGCCGTGGCCGAGGGCAAGGAAGTCAAGAATTTCGACGGGCAGGATTATATACTGAACGCGGCATCTTCGCCGACGTGGCGATCATCAAGGGGCTGGAAGGCCGATTGAGAGCGCAACCTGGAATTTTCCGCAAGACCGCGCGCAACTTCAACGTAGCCGATGGGGCGATCAGCCGCAAAGATCTGCGTTGCCGAGGTTGAGGAAGTGGTGCCGGTAGGCAGCCTGACCCCGATACAGGAATTCATCTGCCGGGTAAGTTTATGTGAAGCGCATCATCGTCGGCGCGCCCTATGAGAAGAAGATCGAATTTCGCACCGTAAGGCAGCGGGAAGCGGCGTGAGGGGCAGAGGCAGCTGCGCGCGGTAATGGTGGCATTGTTGCTGACGATGGTCGCCGCCTGCGCGCCCACCCCGCAACCGATTGCCCCGCCGCCCGCCAATCCGCCCGCCGGGATGCAATATCTTTACGGGTCGGGTGAGGCGGCGGCCCTGTCGGTGCAGGCCTTCGCCATGCTGGCGTCCTACGCCACCGCGACGGCCAAAGCACGCCCAGTGCAGTCCGTCGTGCTGGCATCGAGTGCGTCGCTCGACCAGCCGCGCTTCGTGCCGTGCGGGGACAAGCCTTTGGCCGCCGTGTTCGATGTCGATGAAACCGTGCTGCTTAATATCGGCTATGAATATCATGATGCGCGGTCGGGCAAAGGCTATGACGAAGCGGCGTGGGATGCGTGGGAGCGCACCGGCGCTGGCGCAGTCAGCCCGGCGTTCGGCGACTGCGGATGCGCCAGCGCAATTGCGAGCGGCAGGCGTGACCGTGGTCTTCAACACCAATCAGTTCGTGTCGTCAACGCAGCCGCCACGGAAGCAGGCGATCCGCAGGGCGGGCCTTGGGGAAGCGGTGCATGGCCAAACACTGTTTCTCAAAGGCGATGACGCGATGGGACTCGGGCAAGGATGGCGCCGCCGCGACTGATACTGCTGGGCGCTATTGCGTTATTGCCATGGGTGGCGATCAACTCGGCGATTTTTCCGACCTGTTCAACGCCGACCAGCCGGTCATGCCCACGCGGCGACGGAAGCCACTTCGATTGCGGCCTTGTGGGGCAGGGGCTGGTTCGTCCTGCCGAACCCCGTCTATGGCAGCGGTCTCAAAGGCGGATTTGACGATGTTTTTCCAATGGATAAAAGGTGGGACTTGCCTGCCGATGGGGAGAAGTGAAGATGCCCTGGACTCGTGACGAAATGGCCGCACGCGCGGCCAAGGAACTCAAGGACGGCTTTTACGTCAATCTTGGCATCGGCATCCCGACGCTGGTCGCCAACCATATCCCCGATGGCGTGAAAGTAGTACGCTGCAATCTGAAAACGGGATGCTGGGCATTGGTCCTTTTCCTTATGCGGGCGAAGAAGATGCTGACCTGATCAATGCTGGCAAGCAGACAATCAGCGAACTGCCCCAGTCTGCCTATTTCGACAGCGCGTCGAGCTTTGCTATGATCCGGGGCGGGCATATTGACCTGACCGTGCTGGGCGCGATGGAAGTCGCGGAAAATGGTGACATTGCCAACTGGATGATTCCCGGCAAGATGATCAAGGGCATGGGCGGCGCGATGGACCTGGTCGCTGGCGTCAAGAAGATCATCGTGGTGATGGAGCATACTTCAAAAAATGGCGAGCCCAAAGTTCACCCGTCCTGCACGCTGCCGCTGACCGGCCAGATGTGGTCGACATGATTGTGACCGATTTGGCGTGTTCCGTCGTCCTGATCATGACAGCGCCGTTCAAGCCGTTGAACTGGCCCCGGGTGTTACGGTGGAGGACATCGCCTCCAAGACAACCGCGCATTTTATACAATAAGGACGCCCGATGAGCCTGGATGGAACTTATGATGTGGCAACCTTGCCCTCATCATCGCGGGAAAATCATGACCAAGCTGTATGAGGATGAGCGGCGGTAGCCATTTTCCCGATATACAAGCTGCAGTCAAAGGGGCATGCCTTGGTGATTTCCAAATGGGTCCCCAAGGCGCGCAACATCTTGGAAATCGAACCTGATGCCTTGGCGCAGGTAATGGCAACGGTGCAGAAGGTGGCTGTCGCCATCCGCAAGGCGCTCAATCCCGACGGCTTGCATATCGCCCAGTTCAATGGCGCTTCAGCCGGGCAGACGGTGTTCCATCTGCATGTCCATATCGTGCCGCGCTGGGATGGGCAGGCCGTCGGCTTCGCCGCGCATGGGCAGGGTGCGTTCGCCGATGGGCACGCGCTGCGAGCGCTTTCCGGATGAGATCTGCGCGCAGCTTTGATGGGCCTGGCCCTTGATCATTGGCGCGCGCTGATATGGTGCTGCGCCCCTTCAATGCACCTGGCGCGCGGCTCATGTTGAGGTCGAAGCGTGCCAGCCTCAACCTTGACGGGCGGGGCGGGCATGGATAGCGAGATCATCCTCGATCTGTCGCGGCTGCTCTCGCGCTCCTTTCATGCAGCGCCCACCGGTATCGACCGGGTAGAATATGTCTATGCGCGCGAATTGCTGGAGCGCATGCCCGATCGCCTGTCTTTTGCAGCGGTGCATCCGGCGGGTGGCTATTATGGACGGCTGAAAAGCGCTGCGGTGCGCCAGTTCCTGGCCTCGACAGCGGCCAAATGGCGTAATCCCGGCCTTTATGATGCGGCGGAAGGCAAGGCGGCGGCGATTCGCCACATGTTCGCCACCCGGCCGCGCCCGGTGCCACGGGCTACCCGACCGCGCATCTATCTGCAGGTTTCCCCGCATCATCTCGACGATCCAAAGCAGGTCGGCGCAATCCTGCGCGCGGAAGGCGCGAAGTTCGTGACTTTGGTGCATGACGTGATCCCGCTCAGCCATCCAGAGTTCGCCCGGCCGCAGGGGGCGGAGGAGCATTTGCGGCGCGTGCGGTCCATCGATGCCTTTGCCCATGGGATCATCGGCAACAGCCAGGCGACGATCGACGCGCTGGCCCCGCATATGCGGCGCGGGCTGGAGGGACGAGCGATCCGCGTCGCCCATTTCGGCGCAGACGCGCCCGACATATTTGGCGCCCCGCGCGAGGACGTCCCCGACCGCCCCTATTTCGTCTACATCTCCACCATCGAGCCACGCAAAAATCATCTGCTGCTGCTCAATATCTGGCGGCGCTTGATCGAGACGATGGGCGATGAGGCACCCATGCTGGTGCTGATCGGTCGGCGCGGCTGGGAAAATGAGAATGTCATCGACATGCTGGAGCGCGGCGAAGTGCTGCGCGGCCATGTGATCGAAGCGGGTGAGGTCTCCGACAATCGGATGCAGGCCTTGCTCAGCCCATGCCCGCGCGATGCTGATGCCGTCCTTCATCGAAGGGTTCGGGATGCCGGTCGTCGAAGCGCTGGCGGCGGGCGTGCCGGTCATTTGCAGCGACATTATCGCCCATCGCGAAGTGGGCGGTGATGCGCCCGATTATCTCGATCCACTCGATGGACTGGGCTGATGCGGATGATCCGCGCCTATGGTGCTGAGGATTCGCCGGAACGCGCGGCGCAGCGCGCGCGTATTGCGCAGTGGCGCGCGCCGACCTGGCGCGACTATTTCGATATTATCACGGGTCTTCTGGAAGAAGTGACAGAGTCTGTTTCTTGACCTGCGACTGGCCGCCGCGCATGGATGAGACAGTGAAGCTATCGCCATCGGATATGATAGCAGGGAACTGTGACGCCGCCCTCTAGCTTTCGCCGCCCTTCCTGCGGTCGCCGCCTGTTTCCTCGGCATTGCGCCATCGGTCGCTGCGATTAGTGAGCCGGCGACGCACGTTGATAGGGATATTTCCGATGATCTGTTCGACCTGATCCGCGATGCGCGCGTTGGTGGGGCTTTCTGGGCGGGCTCTGAGGACCCCTGGACGCGGTTGGCACAGGCGCAGAGCGTCGAGGCGGGGATCGAGGACGAACTGGCGCTGGTCGCGGGGTTGCTTGAGGTGCCGGTGATTGGCCCGGACGGTGTGCGGGTCAATCCCGACTTGCTTCGCGCGACTCTCGAGCACGGCGTATTGGCGCTACCCGTTATCGGGACTGTTTCACCGCGGCGCGCCGGTTGGCGCTGAGCATGCCGTTGCCCAGCTTGCGCCGATTGGCGACGGCATCTGGACGGCAATCAGGGTATTGCCGCTGCGACCGTGGTATGGCTTTTTGGAAGCGCGAGGCAATCCGCCACTTTCTTATGGGACGGGCAGCGTTCGCCGCCGTTCCTGTCCGCACGGAGAGGGTTGCGTCGTGCCCGTTATGGGCGCGGCGCGCTGGCCATCTGGCCTTCGCGGGTGCCACCGATGCTGGTTTCTGACGCGCAGGCGCAGGGCGTGCAACTCGTGCGGGTGGAGGATGGCTTCCTGCGTTCGCGCGGGCTGGGAGCGGCGCTGCATCCGCCGGGATCGATCGTCGTGGACCGCAGCGGCATCTATTATAATGCACTGGCCGCCAATGATCTGGAGACGTTGCTGGCGACACAGGATTTCTCCCCCGCTCTTAGTGGAACGTGCCGCCCGCCTGCGCGGGCGTATATGCGCCAGCGGGGTCACCAAATATGGACAGGATGCAGGCAGGCTTCCCGACCTGCCCACCGGACATCGCACGGTGTTGGCCATCGGCCAAGTCGATGATGATTTGTCGGTACAGCTTGGCGGGGCAGGGGTCGCCGGATAACCTCGATTTTCTCGCGCGGGTCCGACGCGCCGAGCCGGATGCCTGGATCATCTATCGTCCCGCATCCCGATGTGGAGGCGGGGCACCGCAAAGGGCATCTGGCCGATGCGACCGGTGCTGACACATGCCGACGCCATCGATAGCGGCTCACCGCTGATGGCGCTGGTGCAGAGCGGTCGATGAAGTCCATGTGCTATCATCGCTGACCGGGTTCGAAGCTCTGATGCGGGGATGTCGCGTGACGGTCCATGGCATGCCTTTCTACGCAGGCTGGGGTCTGACGCGCGATCTTGCCCCAACGGTTGCGCGGCGCGGGCGGCAATTGTTGCTGGACGAACTTGTCGCCGCCGCCCTCATTCTCTATCCACGGTATCTGGACCCGGTAACCCGGTTGCCCTGTGGCCCTGAAGTGATGACGGATCGCTTGGCAAATGGCGCTGTGCCACCGACGACATGGCTGATCCGGTTGCGGTCCATGCAGGGAAAGTTACGACGGTTTATGACTTTGACGGCTGAGTATCTTCATGGCTGACGTGCCAACCAAGACCTTTCTCTTTCTGCAAGGGCCGCACGGCCCCTATTTCGCAATGCTGGCGGATGCCCTTCGGGGGCGTGGGCATCATGCCCTGCGGATCAACATCAACGGTGGCGACAAGATCGACTGGCCGGGGGACGCCACGGACTATCGCGGCACATTTCGCAACTGGCCGCTATTTTTTGATGATTTTGTCGTCAATAATGGTGTCACGGATTTGATCCTCTATGGCGACTGCCGTCCCTATCATGCGTCAGCCCATGGCATGGCGCGGTTACGCGGGTTGCGCGTCCATGTCATGGAGAGAGGGTATATTCGGCCTGACTTCCTGACCCTGCAGGATGACGGGGTGAATGGCAACTCGACCCCTGCCGCTCGACCCGCAATGGTATCTGGCCGAGGCGGAGCGCCTGTCGCCATATGAAGGCGATCGCCGGCAGTCGATCCCGGCGACCTTTAGGGTTCGTGCGCGCAATACTATGCGCAATGGCATCGCCTTCAGCTTTGATGCGGCCTTATTTCCTTTATTATCAAACGCATCGTCCCCACAGCTTCCTGCTTGAGTCCATAGCCTGGTGCTATAAATTGTTGACGCGGCAGACCGAAATCAAAGCGGTCGCCGTCCGTTTGGGAAGAGATTAAGGGCAAGCCCTATTTCACGCTGCCGCTCCAACTCAATTCCGATTATCAGATCCGCATCCACTCGCCTTTCGGAAATATGCGGGCTGCGCTGCGCTTCGTGATCAAGAGTTTTGCACGGCATGCGCCCGAAGGCGTTTTCCTACTCGTGAAGCGGCATCCGCTGGACCCCGGGCTTGTCGCATGGCGGCAACTGACCCGCAGGATCGCCGCGCATTATGGCGTTGGAGACCGGGTATTATATCTGCCAGACTGGGACATTGCCGAGGTGGTCAGCAAGTCGCTGGGCGTCGTGACGGTGAATAGTACGGTGGGGACTTTAGCGCTCAACAGCGGCAAACCGGTCGTCGTGCTGGGCCATGCCGTGTATAAGGTGCCAGGCGTCGTCCACCAGAGCAGCCTGGATGATTCCTCTGGGCTGCACCGCGCCAACCGACCTGAAGCTTCTATGCGGCGTTCCGCCGCGTATCGTGTGGACCGCCGCTGCCTGATTCGTGGCGGGTTGCTGAGCGATGAGGGGTTGGCACTGCTCGTGGCCAATGCGGTCCGAGCGGCTAGAAAAGGATCCGTCCGAAGTCCTCGCTCTTCCGCGTTCGCCCCGCCGCCGTCAGCGCGCAATGAAAATAGTGCGGGTGACGCCGCCTGATCTGAAGCAGCGGCGCTACCGGCCTATTAAACGCTGGAGAAGGGAAGTGTGTGGATGCCCGACGAGGATTCGAACCTCGATTAACGGAGTCAGAGTCCGTTGTCTTACCTTTAGACGATCGGGCATCAGGGAGGCCGTCAGGCCGCCGGAGACGCGCAGATAGGCGGGGTTTTTCGCGCGGTCAAGAGCTTCTCGATCCGGGCAGGTCTATTTCTTTTGGGGGCGGTTGAAACCGCCAAAACCGAGATGTTCAGGTCAAAGATGCGACATATATGGCCATTCGTCCCAAGCTGATTTCCGCTAAAACACTAAAGGCCACGCACCGCTAATCAGCGGCAAATGGACCAATGCGTCAAGCAGCAGCGGTCCAGTAGCATCGCCGCGCGCGCCCATACCCATGTCAGAGCGAAGGTAATTGGCAAATGGAGCGGACCAGGACTGCGCTTACCAAGAGCGAGAGGATGATGACGGACCAATCGTCCGGCGACAGGGAGGCATCGACGCGGCCGCTTGATGCGGGATAAGGAGGCTGACCTCGATGGGCCCGACGCCGTTGATGAACCCTGGCTCCAGCGTTAGGATTTTGCCTTTGAGTGCGCGGTAGCAACAAATGCGAGACCGTGGCGCTGCCACGTCGGGCAGGCGCGCCCTGGCTGGGGTCTGGTTTCCAGCCGGACAGATAGACGATCGCCATTTGTTCGGCCGTTCGTCCATCCGAGTCCGCCGCTTGCGCAAAATGGGCACCCGCGCGCATCAGCGTTTCGCGCGTTAGCACGGGCGGTGGCTCTGCCAATCGGTTGCCTGCGCCCATGCCGCGCAGATCATGCATCAGTCGCATCACGTCCCCATAGCGGACGTCAGAGCGTCACGCCATCGGCCCACCGGCATCGCAAAGCCTGCGCGGCTGAGCAGATCACCCGCCGCGGGCGACATCGACCTGGGGATGGATATGTTGACCGGGGCGGTTTCGCCTTCGCCCGCCAGTAGCGCGGCCTTCAGTCGGGGCAGACTTCCCGCGCCGGTGAAGGCGGCGAGCATCAGAACCGTCGGGCCTGCGGATGCGGCGCATCAGGATCAAGGCGCCGGGCAGGTCGTTAACGCTGTCGAGCGTACCGCAGGCGATGATGAGGTCGAAACTGTCATTGGCAAAGGGCAGGGCATCCTCATCGCCCTGCGCCCCGCTCGCGCCTCGTGCAGCAGAGGTAGCCCGGATCCGCGCAGGCGACGCGCTTGCCCATCGCTTCCAGCGCCGCCTTCGCGCTGTCGTCAGGGCAGCCGATCACCAGCGCTTCGGGTAGGTCGCGCTGCACGTCGGCCAGCCGGTCGAGCAATTCATCCAGCATGGCACGATACAGAAAGTCGTGATCGGCAAAGCGAGCGATCATGCGGTCGCGACCGCGAGAGCGGCGCGATCGGTCGAAGATGTCGGGGGCGGTCATGGTGGGCCTTGTGCATCGGGCGGCGAGCGGGGACAAGCAGATGATGTCTCTCTTCCCGCTTCTCAAGGGCGCGATCCGTCCGCTGGTCGATTATGCGCTGCCACCCCGTTGCCCCGGCTGTGGCGCGATCGTGCAGGAGGATTTTTCCCTTTTGCCTCGATTGCTGGGGCGGGATGGAATTGTTGGGCGAACCGTGTTGCGCGCGCTGCGGCCTGCCCTTTCCCATGACATGGGGGAGGGAGCGGAGTGCGCGCGGTGCCTTGCCGATCCACCGCCCCTCGAGCAGCGCGCGCGAGCGGTGCTGGCCTATGGTGACGTCGCGCGCACCGTGGCGCTGCGACTCAAATATGGGCGGCGTATCGGCCTGGCGCGGCTGATTGCGCGACAGATGGTACGCCATGTGCCCGATAGTGGCGATGATCCGCCGCTGATCGTGCCAGTGCCGCTGCATCGCTGGCGATTATGGGGGCGGGGCTTCAACCAGTCGGCGCTGATCGCCGATCATCTGGGCCGCCTGACCGGCTTGCGGGTCGAAAAACATCTGTTGCTGCGGACCCGGCGGACCCAGCCTTTGCGGGGCATGAACCCGGCGGCGCGGGCGAAGACGGTGCGTGGTGCTTTTGCGCTGACGGATGGGCATGGGGTGAAGGGCCGGCGCATCTTGTTGATCGACGATGTTCACACCAGCGGCGCGACAGCCGGAGCCTGCGCAAGGGTTCTACATCGTGGCGGGGCGAGTCATGTGCGTTTATTGTGTTGGGCACGGGCCTTGCCGCGCGACGCTGCGGATTGACAAAGCGGTGCGCGCGCCCAATTTCGGACGCTAAGGAGTATGACAGGCATATGGCGAAGGTCGAAATCTATACCAAGGCATTTTGCGGCTATTGCGCGCGCGCCAAGGCGTTGTTCCGCGACAAGGGCGTGACGTTCGAAGAATATGATATCAGCATGGGCGGCCCCAAGCGCGAGGAAATGCTGGCGCGCAGCAATGGCGGGATGACCGTGCCGCAAATCTTCATCGACGGAACGCATATTGGTGGCAGCGACGACATGGCGGCGCTCAACCGGCAGGGCAAGCTCGACGCTTTGCTCGGCCTCTGACCGCAAATGCGCGCCGCGCTGTTCCAGATGACCAGCGGGATCGACCCCGCCGCCAATGCCGCCGCGATCGTGGAGATGATCGCGCGCGCTAGGTGGAGAGCAGATATGCTTTTCACGCCCGAAATGGCGGGCTATCTCGATCGTGACCGGGCACGCGCGGCGGCGACGTTGCGTTGCCAGGCGGAAGATGGCGTGCTGGCGGCGGTGCGGGATGCGGCGGCGCGCGAAGCGCTGTGGGTGCATATCGGCTCGCTGCCGCTCAAGGACGAGCGCGCCGACGGCCGCTGGGCTAATCGCAGCTTCCTGATCGATCGACGCAGGTGCGATCCGCGCGACCTATGACAAGATCCATTTGTTCGATGTCGATCTGGCGACAGGGGAAAGCTGGCGCGAATCGTCTGTTTATGGGCCGGGGGAGCAGGTGGTCGCGGCCGATACGCCCTGGGGGCGGATGGGCTTTTCGATCTGCTATGACATGCGCTTTCCTGACCTGTATCGCGCGCTGACTAATGCAGGGGCCACGATCCCGCTGGCACCAGCCGCCTTCACCGTGCCGACGGGACAGGCGCATTGGCATGTGCTGCTGCGCGCGCGCGCGATTGAGGCGGGTTGTTTCATGATCGCGACAGCGCAGGTGGGTGACCATGCGGATGGCCGGACGACTTATGGCCATAGCCTGGTGGTCGATCCGTGGGGGGAAGTGCTGCTCGACATGGGCGAGACGGCCGGGCTGGCGCTCGTTGATCTTGACCTGTCGCGGATCGAGGCGGTGCGGGGGCGGGTGCCCGCCATTGCCAACCGCCGCCCAATCCCGGCGCAGGTGACGCTCGCATGATCGTGTTCGACCTCAAATGCGAAGGGCAGGGCCATGTGTTTGAAGCCTGGTTCGGCTCCAGCAACGATTATGCCGACCAGCAGGCGCGCGGCCTGATCGCCTGTCCGCTCTGCGGCGACGCACGCGTGATGAAAGCGGTGATGGCCCCGGCCGTTGCGGCCAAGGGCAATAGCCGCGCCGTGGTGCCGCGCGCCGAAACCACGACCCCGGTGGTCGTCGAACGGCGGCGACGAGGCCAAGATGCGGGCGCTGGTCGATATGCTGGCACAGGCGCAGAGCAAGGCACTGGAGGGATCGACCTGGGTCGGGCGCGGCTTTGCCGAACAGGCGCTGCGCGATGCATTATGGCGAGCAGGATCGTGGCAGCATTCATGGCGAAGTTGCGCCGCAGGAGGCCAAGGCGCTCATCGCCGAGGGGGTGGAAGTTGCGCCGTTACCTTTCCCTGTCATCCCGCCCGAAGCGAAGAATTGACCGCACCGTTCGCGCATAATAGAGCGACCGTTGTGTGCACCCGTAGCTCAGCAGGATAGAGCATTAGATTCCTAATCTAAGGGCCATGGGTTCGAATCCCGTCGGGTGCACCATATTCCTACAGCCATTTGAGCTTGCGGAAGCGGGTATAGAGCAGGCTGCAGATGACCGTGATTACCCCCAGCACGACAAAATAGCCGTAGCGGGTTCGCAGTTCGGGCATATTGTTGAAATTCATGCCGTATATGCCGGCGATGGCGGTCGGTACTGCCAGGATCGCCGCCCAGGCGGCCAGTTGGCGCGTGATCGCACCGGTGCGCTGTTGTTCCAGTAAGTTGCTGAATTCAAAAACCGACATTAAAATTTCGCGCAGGTCATCGACCATTGTCTGTACGCGGCGGACATGGTCGCGCACATCGCTGAAATATGGTTTCGCGTTCCACATCGATACAGGGCAGGTCCAGCTTCACCAGCTTGTTCGCGACTTCATGCATCGGCGTCAGAATGCGTTGAAGCCGCAATCACCTGACGACGCAGGTTGAATATCCGAGTGATATCTTCGCGCCCAAGGAACTGATCGACGGTCTGCTGTTCCATCGCCAATACTTCGTCCTCAATGCCTTCGATGACCGGCAGATAGCCGTCGACGATGAAATCGAGTACGGCGTGCAGCACATAGTCCACGCCCTGGGCCAACCGGTCGGGCACCGCCTCCAGTTCCTGCCGCAGGGCACGATGGGCACGGGCCGATCCATGACGCACGCTGATGATATGGCTGTGGCCGACAAAGATCGCGGTCTCGCCGTAGCAGATGCTGCCTTCCTCCACATGGGCGGTGCGTGCGACGATAAACAATTGGTCCCCATAGATGTCGATCTTGGGCAACTGGTTTGCCTTGATCGCATCTTCGATCGCTAGCGGGTGGAGATCATAGCTGTGCCGGAGTGTTTCCATCTCCGCGGTTGTCGGTTCGGCCATGCCGATCCAGACAAATTCCGATTTGTCGTGCGCGCAATCGATCTTCTCGTCGATCGTTACCGGGGCGGACGCGGGCACCGTTGCGATAGAGATAGGCGGCGATGACGGTCATGGTTGATCCTGCGTGTGGAGTCGGACTTGCCGATTAGCAGATGGCTATATTGCGCGTCCTCCACGCACGCCTCAACCGTTCGTCGTTCGAGCAGCCTCCGCCCGGTGCAATATTCTGCGGGAACTATCGGCATGGGCTGACTTCGCTCTGACACAGTCGAACGCGAAAGGGATGTATCGATGCGGGCGGCCAGGCCGGAATAATCGGGGCCATGCGCAGAGCGGAGCCACACCCTTGTCTATCCTGACTATTGATTTCGAAGCCTCCTGTCTGCCGCGCCATGGCCGTTCTTTCCCGATCGAGGTTGGCATGGCGGTGGAAGGCTGGTCATGCAGTTGGCTGATTCGCCCCCATAATGATTGGGCCGATTGGACCTGGACGCAGGAAGCGCAGGCATTGCATGGCCTTGACCGGACGACGATCGCGCAAAAGGGACTTGGACGCCGATATCGTACTGGCACTTGCTAAGCGATGCGGCAGTCGGGCGGCGTGTGGTAGCCGACAGCCGAATCGATCAGCAATGGCTGGATACGCTAGCGACCGCTGCGGGTCGGCCCACGCCGTTTCCTGATCGAGCATGTCTCGACGATTGTGACGGAGCGCAGGAACGACTGATATGCAGATACGTCAGTGACGATGGCGGTAGCTGATCGCCGGTGTCCTACACGCCATCGGGCAGGGACAGATGCCTTGTGGCTGGCAACAATGTTGGCGCACTTGCCCGCTTGATGCCTACTGGGCGACTGGAGCCGAATTTGTCCGGAATTATTGTCGGTCTGAGGCTGCTGATGTCGCCTGCGCAACAATTTGTAACATTCGGCAAATTTCGGAGACATTCAGGCGATCTAAGCCCGGCGCTGATATAGGGCGCTTGGGCGCGCCTGCCTGTTTCGTGGAGGTACGCGAATGATCGATCAACCGAGGACTATCTTGGATGGCAGGCATCCTTGAGCATGACCCCACCGCTGGTCCTGGTGACCGGAAACGGAAGCTGCGCAGCATTACGCAATCCGCATGCATTTGGAGCAGAGCGGTTTTCGCAGTTGTGCCAAGTGGTGGTGCCGCACAGATTTTTCATGCACTGGCGACCATGCCGGTCGGCGTGATCGTGCTGGACGCAGCGCTGCGTGGGCCGGACGGTATGGACCTGTGCCGCGACGTGCGCGCGCGAAGCGAAGTGCCGGTGATATTGGTGGGGGCCAATAGTTCGGAGGTCGATCGCGTCGTCGCATTGGAGCTTGGTGCCGACGATTATATCAACAAGCCCTATTCAGCGAGGGAATTAGCCGCCCGCCTGCGCGCCGTGCTCCGCCGGGGGCGGGGCGAGCGCGCCGTTGGCCTGCCGCGTCAGGCCAAGGTCTTTTTCGGCGGATGGACAGCGGACTTTGCCCGTCGGTCCCTGGGTGAACCCGGCCGGAGATCGATCGATCTGACGGCGGCGGAGTTCGCACTCCTTAGCGTATTGTTAGATCATCCGCAGATCGTGATCGCGCGGGGACGGTTGATGGAATTGGCGGGCGTACGCGACGCGCCCTCGTCCGATCGCAGCATCGACGTGCTGATCAGCCGTTTGCGCCGCAAGCTGCGTCATGGGTCCGAACCAGCACCAATTGTTACAGTCCGCCGCGTCGGATATATGTTCAGTTCGGCGGTAGAGGGGCGCTAAGCGCAAGAAATATAGTGATTTATTGCTATTATGACTGCATCGTAACGATTATGCTGTTCAGACATGTTTTTTAACAAAGCCGCTGCGACGCAGCAAAACCCGACCTCTATTGTCCGAGACTGAGCCGGTGCCCCTGACCGGCATAGCAATAGAAGGATAGACCCCATGAACGAGCTTCTAGGCCGCGTCTTCAGCTTCGAAAAGCATGTGTTTCCTAATGAAAGCGCGCTTTACAACCGGCTGGCCAGCGACGGGCAAAGCCCCAAGGCACTGATGATTTCCTGCGCCGACTCGCGGATCGTGCCCGAACACATCATGCAAGCGCAGCCCGGTGACCTGTTCGTATGTCGCAATGCGGGCAACATCGTGCCTCCGCATGCAACGCAGAATGGCGGCGTAACTTCGACCGTTGAATATGCCGTGATGGTTCTGGGCGTGCGTGACATCATCGTATGTGGCCACAGCGATTGCGGTGCGATGAAGGCGATGTCGACCAATGCCGACCTCTCCAAAATGCCCAACGTGGCGGCTTGGTTGCGTCATGCCCATGCCGCGCAGCAGGTTTGCAGCGAAAGCTATCCCGACACGCTGACCGACGCGGAAAAGTTGCGTAACATGGCGCTGGAAAATGTCGTCGTTCAGTTGGCCCATCTGCGCACCCATCCGTCGGTTGCTTCGGGCATCGCGCGTGGCGACATCGCGCTGCATGGCTGGTATGTCGACATCCATGCCGGGCAGGTCCTGGGCCTTGACGGTGAGACCGGCCGCTTCCTGCCGCTCCGCGAGGATCAGCCGATGCCGATCGCGCTTCCCCATGCGCGTCGCCTGGCCGGTGATAGCGAATTTGCCCTGGCGGCGGAGTAAATCATGCTGAAAGCCTTTTCCGGCGGCACATTCGGCCGCGACTTCACGGCGTCCATCGTCGTCTTTCTGGTGGCAATGCCGCTTTGTATGGGCATTGCCATCGCATCCGGGGTTCCGCCGGAAAAGGGTCTGATTACCGGCATTATCGGCGGCATCGTCGTCGGCATGCTGGCGGGTTCCCCGCTCCAGGTCAGTGGCCCAGCCGCTGGCCTTGCTGTTATCGTCTTTGAAATTGTTCGCGAACAAGGCTTGTCCGCATTGGGGCCAATCCTCATTCTTGCCGGCGCAATTCAGGTCATTGCTGGTTTGATGCGCGTGGGAGGATGGTTTCGGGCGATCTCCCCGGCGGTCGTTCACGGTATGTTGGCCGGTATCGGCGTGCTGATCGTCGTCGGCCAGTTCCATGTTTTGTTCGATGATACGCCGCTTTCAAGCGGCCTCGCCAACCTGCTGGCGATGCCCGCGCAACTGTTTGGCCTGTCCACCGGAGACACGGTAACGGCCTTTACGGTCGGCATGGTCACGATCGGCGGCATGCTCGGCTGGGAGAAGTTCCGCCCTGCGTCGCTGAAGCTCGTTCCAGGTGCGCTTGTCGGAGTGCTGTTGGCAACATTGGTTGCCTTCTTCCTCGCCCTTCCTGTTGCGCGTGTCGTGGTGCCTGAATCGATTGTGGCGGCTGTGACATTGCCGGAAGCCGGGACTTTTCGCAACGATGATGGATCCAGCGGTCATCACCATCGCCATTGCCATCGCCTTTATCGCCAGCGCCGAAACGCTGCTGTCGTGCCGCTGCCGTGGACCGGATGCATGACGGTGTCCGCACCGACTATAACCGGGAACTCAGCGCTCAGGGTGTCGGCAACCTGCTTTGCGGCTTTGCCGGTGCGTTGCCCATGACCGGTGTTATCGTCCGCAGTTCGGCAAACGTACAGGCAGGCGCCAAGACTCGCATGTCGGCTGTGCTTCATGGCGTCTGGATCTTGGGCTTTGTGGCGTTGCTCCCCTGGTTGTTGCGGGAAATCCCGATGGCGGCCTTGGCTGGCATTCTGGTCGTGACCGGTGTGCGGTTGGTCAGCGTCGATCATGTCCGACACTTGCTTCATCGCTACGGCCCACTACCCGCCATTGTTCTGGGCTGCGACGCTGATCTGTGTCGTGACTACCGATCTGCTGACCGGCGTCCTGGTTGGCATCGGCCTTTCGATGCTGGAACTCATCCCCCATCTCAGCCGTCTGCGCCTGAAGCTTGAAGATGAAAGCCGAGGCGACGCGCATGAAGTGGCGTTGCGTGGGAGTGCGACTTTCCTGACCCTGCCAAAATTGTCGGCCAAGCTCGATTCGCTGCCGAGTGGTGGACTGAGTCGATCCTTAACGTCGAGCGTTTGGGCCATATCGACCATACGACGGCGGAAATGGTTCGCGAATGGGTGGAACGGCGCCGTGGCAATGGGTTCGCCCGTCGAATTGTTCGGCGCAACCGGACGGATGCGCCAACTGGTCGCCTGACCCCCCAAAAAATCGGGCGACACAAGGTGCCGTCGTGCCATTTACCCCCGGCGCGGCGGCATTTTCTGTCTTTTTATTGACGTGAATTCAGCAATAAACTGTGGTTCTCATGTCACGGTCTACGTCAGTATCTCGCATCTGCGAACAAAAGCTGTTTGACTGGCGGGCCAATATGAATAGGCAAAGGGCATCCGCCGGCACTGGAAGCGCCAGCAACAGACTTTCGGGTTGCGTGGAAGCAGGACGGAACATTCTTTCGTAAAGGGGAATGTTCATGAAGTACAAGATCGCCTGTGCCGCCCTCGCGCTGATGACCAGCGTTCCGGCGCTTTGCCTAGGAAGCACCCACCAGCCCTGTCACCGTTTCCGGCAGCGTCGCGATGGTTTCTGACTATCGTTTCCGCGGTGTCTCCATGACGGACAAAGGTATGGCCATTCAAGAGTGGCCTGGCCGTGGCTCATGAATCTGGCGCTTATGCCGGTGCCTGGGGCTCCAATCTTTCGGGTTGGGGCACATTTGGCGGCGCGAACATGGAACTCGACCTGTTCGCTGGCTACGCTATTCCGCTCAATGAAACGACGACGCTCGATGTCGGTCTGACCTGGTATATGTATCCCAGCGGTCTCGACATCACTGATTTTGCGGAGCCCTATGTCAAGCTTTCGAGCCAACTCGGTCCGGTGAAAGGTTTGGTCGGCGTCGCTTATGCTCCCAAGCAGGAAGCGCTGGGCAACTGGTCTAATACGCCGCAGAGCCGTGTCGGCGACAAGGAAGACAATCTTTACATCTGGGCCGATGTAAGCGGTTCTGTGCCGAATACGCCAGTCACCCTGAAAGCGCATTTGGGATATTCCAACGGTAACCCAGGCCTTGGGCCAAATGGTACGTCGCTTGCGCCAACCGGTAAATATATCGATTGGCTGGTAGGCGCGGATGTCGCTGTTCCGGGTACGCCGCTTACGGTTGGTATTGCCTATGTCGACACCGGACATTGCGCGCGTCGAGGAAAATTACTTTGCGCCCGAATTTCTCTGGACGCTGACGGTTCTTCGATTGCCCGCAGCCAGGTCGTTTTCTCGATTTCGGCCGCCTTCTAATATCCTCAAGGAACGCCGGGGCCAGTAATCGGTCCCGGTGTTTTCGCATCTGCGTACTTTGCATTCACGCATGACAAATTGTTGCTGATGCCGCTGGCAAGCGCCCAGCCCGTGCGATCCGGTTGACCCTAGAAACGGTCGGCCCTATCCCATGGCCATGACATCACGCGCCTTGCAGCATTCATGACCGCTCCGTCGATCATCCTCGTCGAAGACGACCCGCCGCTCCGCACCCTGACCGCCCGTGCTTTGCAGGAGCATGGTTATGAAGTGCGTCCCGCTTCGTCCGGCCCGGAAATGTGGGTGGCGTTCGATGCTGGTCCCGTGGACCTCGTCGTCCTCGACGTCATGCTGCCGGCACCAACGGCATCGATCTGTGCCGCCAGATCCGGCGGAAGAGCGATGTCCCCATTATCTTCATTAGCGCCAAGGGCAGCGAGACCGACCGGATCGTGGGCCTGGAATTGGGTGCGGACGATTATCTGCCCAAACCTTTTGGTACGCGCGAACTGATCGCCCGCATTCGGGCCATCCTGCGCCGGGTAGGGACTTGAGCGTGGTCCTGACGAACATCGCGAGAATGAAGCGCGTTTCGACGGCTGGGTCGTCAATTTCCCTCGTCGAGAATTGCGATCCCCGACCGGCGGGCTGGTCGATCTGACTGGTGCGGAATTCGATCTGCTCGGCAGTTTTCTTAGTCACCCGCAGCGGGTCATCGCCCGTGAGCGCCTGATCGAATTGTCGCGGACGCGGATGGGTGACAGCAGCGATCGGAGTATTGATGTTCTGGTAAGCCGCCTTCGCCGCAAATTATCTACGGAGGAGCGCGGCGCACCAATTACGACTGTGCGTGGCGTTGGCTATATGTTCAATGCAGAGGTCAGCCGCGCTTGAGGCGGCATATGAACGGATCGCTGGGGCTGGTTGGCCGCCTTTTTGCGATCCTGCTCCTGACCTTGACGCTGGAATTTGCCGTCGGCACGCTCATTTACGAACGGGCAAGCCAAATATCGCTGCAGGATGACGAAGCACGGCGGCTGGCCGAACATCTGGTTATCGCCCGCAAGTTATTGACCGAACAGCCGCCTGCTGAGCGGCGCGCCATGGGCGTCCAACTGACCACCGATCGCTACGATGTTCATTGGTCGGCTGCATCGCCGCCACCCCCGCCGCTGTCGCCTGAACTGGAACGGATGCGGCAGCAGATCATCGCATGGGAACCCACGCTCGAACGCTCGCGCCTCTGGCTGCGGCTCACGTCGCCCAGCCGCCATTCGGAAATCAATGGCGGACTGCAACTGCCCGATGGCAGTTGGCTCTATTTCGGCATGCATCATGGCGGCGGCAAATGGGCCTTCACCATTGGTCGGATGGGCCTCGCCCTGATCCCGGTGCTGGCGCTGTTGGTGGCGGGATGGATATTGATTCGTCGCACATTGGCACCATTGCGCGAACTGACACGCGCAACGGAAAAGATCGGCCTTGGCGCCGAAGTCATCCTGCCGGAAGCTGGCACGAGCGATGTGCGCGAACTGATCCGCGCTTTCAACGCGATGCAGACCCGCATCCATCGCCTGATCAACGAACGCACCGAGACATTGGCGGCGGTCGGCCATGACCTGCGCACCCCGCTTTCCCGGCTGCAATTGCGGCTGGAAACGGTGCGGCAGGATGATGTCCGCGAAGCCATGGACGGCGATCTCGAAGAGATGGGCGCCATGATCGAATCGCTGCTCGATTTTCTGGGCGGCGAGAAAAATCCTGAGCCTCTGGTCCGGGCGGACCTGGCCGTCACGATCGCGACCGTGGTCGATGCTTTTCAGGATCATGGGCAGGATGTCGATTATAGCGGGCCGGACCATCTGGAGATGGAGATCCATGCCTTGTCGCTCCGGCGCGCGGTACGCAATCTGATCGAAAATGCGCTCCATTATGGGCAGCGGGCGCGTGTCTCCCTGCTGCGGGTGGGGGATGAAGTGCTGATCCGTATCGACGATGATGGCCCCGGCATACCGCGCGACCAGATCGGCGAAGTGCTAAAGCCGTTCGCCCGGCTCGATACCGCGCGGCAGCGCAATACGCGCGGCCTGGGGCTGGGACTGGCGATCGTACAGAAGGCGGTGGAACTCCGGAACGCGCGCAGTTGACGCTGATCAATCGCCCCGAAGGCGGGGCTGCGGCAGAAATCTGCTCTGCACCGGCCCAAGAACGTTCGCGGCGCTAACGCTGCTTTATCTTCCCACGCAGCTATCTCCCTCGCCCGCGATCAGATCCAGGCACCGGCCGTCGATCTGATCCTTCGCGATCGGCAGCCCGATCAGCGCGGCCAGACTGGGCATGATGTCCACCGTTTCCACGCCCAATGGCTGTTCAAAGCCCCGCATGTCCTTGCGCCAGAACAGGATCGGTGACGCGACGGTCACTATCCCAGGGGCTGCCATGCGTGGCGACTGAACCCATTACCGCCTGTTCGGGACTCGACATGACCCGTGATTTGAGCAGCAGGAGCAGGTCGCCCGACCGCGTCGGATCGAAGCTGGCCCGTGCCTTCTGGATCAGAGTCCAGTTTTCGGGTGGACCGGCAGGGGAGGGGGTGGCAGCGATTTCCGCCTTGGTGAAGGCAGCGGCGACCTGCGGATGGTGCGCGCAGCAGCGCGAGCGTCGTCTCTACCTTCGCGCGCTGGGCGGACGTCAGCCCTTTGTCGAAATAAAGGTCGCCCGACGGTCCATCGCCCCAGATCAGGGTCTTGCCCGCAAGGCCGGTGCGCTGCGCTATGGCCGCGTTCAGCGCCTTGGGCGTGAGCGCGGTGTCGACGCGGCTTTCCATCGGCATGGCGTTCAGGCGATGCCGTTCGGGCAAGTCATGCCCGCCATGATCCGCGGTCAGCACCACGACATAATCGATGCGGTCCTTGTCGAGCCGGTCGAAAAAGGCACCCAGTTCCCGGTCCAGACGATCGACCTGGATACAGCTTTCGGTCCCCTCGGTGCCGTAGCTATGGCCGATATAGTCGGTGGCGGACAGGCCGATGGAGATGATGTCGGTCTGCGCCTGCTGACCCAGTGCCATCGTCTCGACGGCGGCCGCCGCGAATGCGAGCGTCATGGCATCCTGTTCCGGCGAGATGCGAAAGCCCTTATAATCGCCCGCAGCACGCGTAAAGCGACCAGTGCCGCACCGTGCGGTCGCCTGCGCGTACCGCAAAATCCTTGGCCACGCATTGAGCTGGCAGGTCGAAGCCAAGGGTGGGCTGCGCCAGTTGCCGGGCCATCGCTTCATTGACCTTGGCTACGAGCGGCGGGGTGGCGACGCCCTGGTAGCTGACATAGCCCTGCGGTCCGCCAAGCCACCACACTTGGTCGGCGGTCGGCCCGCCCATCATGATAGCGGCCCGATCCTTGCCGGAAATCGACACCACGCGGGTCGCCAGATTGGCGGCTTTCATGCGTCCGCCCAATGTCGGCACTTTGAGATGTACGGGCGACGCGACATAGGCGTCGCTGCTGCTGCCCGGCTGGGCTTCGTCCTCGGCGCGGTAGATCGCTTTGTCGGGCGCGACGGCGTTCAGGTCGAACCAGCTATTGGCGATGATGCCCGTGCGCGACGGGCGGCTGCCGGTCAGGATGGTGCTGTGGCCGGGGCAGGTTTCCGGTCGCGGCATTTGAAAGCCGTTCGGAAAGACCGCGCCCTGGGTCAGTCGCTTGAGACCGCCGCTATAATATTGGCGATATTCGCTGAACAAGTCGGCGGAAAATTGATCGACGCTGATTGCGACGATCAGCTTCGGCGGAGCGGCGGTTGTCGCCGGGGCAGGCGTCTGCGCCGCAATCGGCATGGTGGTGGCCAGCAGCAGGGCGACGGCGACATGTCTCAACATTTCCTGTACCTTCTCCAGCCTTGACGGCGAACGCCCCCGGACCTAGCCCGCTCTCACCCACTCGACCAGAGGCCCGATGCGGATTTTTCATGCCATATTGATGACGTTGGCGCTGCTGTTCGCCGCACCCGTCGCGCTGGCCCAGGGCGCATTCGGGAGGCGGGGCACCGCATATCGCCGCGCGGCTGGTGGCCGAAAGCGCCACGCCGCAGCCCGGCAAAGGCACGACCATCGCCTTTGCCATGACGCCGGAGGGCGGGATGGCACGGCTGCTGGGAAAATCCGGGCGATGCAGGCCTGGGGATGAGCGTCGAATGGACGCTGCCGAAAGGCGTCAGCGTTGGGGCGCTGCGCTACTCAGTCCCAGAAACGTTGTTGATCTCCGGCCTGATGGAACCGATGTTTGTGAAGGCCCCTATGGGCTATTGGCGAACCTGACCGTCGCGCCCGACGTGGCACGGTGCACCCGCCTGCCGGTGCGGGTGAAGGCGCAATGGCTGGCCTGCTACCGACAGGTCTGTGTTCAAAGCGGGAAATGGCGCTCGACCTGGGCGGGCAGGACCAGCTGCTGCGGATCGCGCCGGTTCGATGCCCGCGCGCATCTGCCCCGGCCTTTGGGCAGTATGGCGACCTATGCCATCGCCGACGGCAAGTTGCGCCTTTCGGTGCCCTTTCCGGCGGATGCGCAGGCGCGCGATGTCCATCTCTTTCCGCTGGCAGAAGGTCTTACCCGCTACGCCGCACCGCAGAGCGTTGCTCGCGATGGTGACAGACTGCTGATCGAGACGATGCGGCCGAAGGCGGCAAGGGCGGTAATGTTCAGGCCGTGCTGAGAACCGGCGATCATGTCGGCTTCCTGCTGACGGCACAGCCCGGCGCGGTTGCCGCATCGTCGGGCGGGGGCAGGCGGGGGTGATCCTTGCCGCGCTCGGTGGGGCTTGCTCGGCAGCTTGTTGCTTAACATCATGCCCGTGCGTCTTTCCGATCCTGGGCCTCAAGGTCATGAAACTGGCCAAGGCCGGAGGTGATGAGCGCGTGTGGTCCGGCAGGAAGCGTTGGCCTATACGGCGGGTATGTCGCTGACCTGTCTTGCTCTTGGCGGCGTTTTGCTCGCCTTGCGTGCAGCAGGAACAGCGGCGGGCTGGGCGTTCCAGCTGCAGGATCCACGTATCATTCTGGGCTTGTTGCTGCTGGTGACGCTCATCGCCTTCAATCTGGCAGGCCTGTTTGATTTTCGCGCCATTGGTGGCGGTGATCAGCTGGCGGGCAAGGGCGGCTTGGTTGGGTCGTTTTGACCGGCGCGCTGGTGGCCTTCGTCGCGACTCCTGACGGGGCCGTTCATGGCGGCTGCATGGGCGCCGCGCTTCGTTGCTGCCGCTGATCGCTGCGCTGGCAGTGTTCGCCGGCTTGGGCTTGGGCCTGGCGCTGCCCTACCTGCTACTCGCCTATGTGCCCGCCCTGCGACGGCGTTTGCCCAAGCCCGGCGCATGGATGGGCCGTCTTCAGAAAACCCTCGCCATCCCGATGTTTTTGACCGCGCTTGGCCTCGCCTGGCTATTGGGCCAGCAGCGTGGCGTTTCGGGTATGACGATTGGGTTAAGAGCGGCGCCTCGCTTGGCGCTGTCTGCTCGGTGGTGGTGTTGCAGTATGCGGTGGCGCGCCGGCCGGGGCGGTGGACTGATTGCGGCAACTTGCTCGGTGTGGTGTTGCTGGCCGCAGCAGCGGTGACATTGCCGACGCAAGCCCCCGCGGAAGCAGCAAGCGCCAATCAGGTCGCGTTCGACGAGGCGCAGCTGGCCAGCCTGCGCGCGGCGAAAAAGCCCGTTTTCCTCTATTTCACCGCCGACTGGTGCCTGACCTGCAAGGCCAATGAAGCCGCCGCCATCGACCGTGCCGAAACGCGCGCGCGTTTCGAACAAGGGCAAGCGTAACGGCCTGATGGTCTGAGACTGGACCAATGCCGATCCCGCCATTACCCGCTTCCTCGAAGGACAAGGGCGTTCGGGCGTACCGCTCTACCTCTGGTATGCGCCGGGTAAGGAGGCGCAGACCTTGCCGCAATTGCTGAGCGTAGCGACGCTGACCGGGCTGGTGCGCTGATGGCCAAGATACGCGCCGATCAGTTGCTCGTCGATCGGTGGGGCCTGGCCGAAAGCCGTGCCCGCGCGCAGGCATTGATCACTGGCAGGCCATGTCTTTTTAGGTGATCGCAAAGTCGAGAAGGCAGGCCAGCAAGTCGCCCCCCGACGCTGCGATCGATCGTGCGCGGTCGAGACCATCCCTGGGTGTCGCGCGGGGGGATCAAGCTTGCCCATGCGCTAGACGCATTCGGTATCGACGTGACGGGGCAGGTCGCGATGGATGTCGGCAGTTCGACTGGCGGCTTTACCGATGTGCTGCTGACCCATGGCGCAGTCAAAGTCTATGCGGTCGATAGCGGCACCAATCAGCTCGCCTGGAAATTGCGTTCGGACGATCGGGTGATCGTCCACGAACAGACCAGCGCGCGCATCCTGACCGAGACGCATATCCCCGAGCCTGTCGATTGCATCGTCTGCGACGCGAGCTTCATAGCCTTGTCCAAGGTGCTGGAACGGCCACTGACCTTCGCCCGCCACGGCGCGTTGCTGGTAGCGCTGATTAAGCCCCAGTTCGAGGCTGGCCGTGCGAAGCCGGGCAAGGGGGTGTGGTGCGTGACCCGGCCATTCATGATCGGGTGTGCGCGGAGGTTCGCACATGGATTGATGCGCAGGGCTGGACTGTTATAGGCCTGACACAAAGTCCGATTACGGGTCCACAGGGCAATGTCGAATTTCTCATCTACGCCCGGCTTGGTGGATAAACGCCCCATGTTCGTTTCTCGCCAGTAAGTTCATCCAGCGGCAAAAGGTCATGTTGTGCCGCTTGCAAAGGCCCGTTAGCCCCCCGTCCTATGCGAATTTTCCTTCCCCTTGTCTTTACAGCGCTTTGCTTGGCCGGCTGCGGCGGGGAAAAGGCGCAGGCACCCGCGCGCCGTTCCGTTGATGGAGGCGGCACCGGTCGCCACGGCGACCTTTACCGATCGGCTGGAGGCAGTCGGGACCGCGCTCTCGCCAATGAACAGGTGGTCCTGTCCGCGCCCGTCACGGAGCGGATCACATCGATCAATTTTGCCGATGGCGAATATGTCAAAAATGGGCAGGTGATTGCGACATTGGCAGTCGGCCAGGAGAAGGCCGAACTGGCCGCTGCCGAGGCGCAGGCATTGCAGGCGCGGCAGCAACTTGGATCGGGTCCAATCGCTCAAGACGCGCGGCTTTGCGACCGCGTCCTCGCTGGACCAGCAACTTGCGCTCGCCAATGCCGCCCGCGCCAGCGCCGATCAGGCGCGCGCATCGATCGGGGACCGGGTGATCCGCGCGCCTTTCGCTGGATGGGCAAGTTTGCGGACGGTTTCGCCCGGGTCGATCGTATCGGCGGGCACGGCCATCGCTACGGTTAGTGATGTGTCGCGCATCAAGCTGGATTTCACCATACCAGAAACGCGCTTGTCTTCGATCCGGGCAGGACAGCCGATCAAAGCCATAATCAGCGGCTTGGCCCGACCGGCCCTATAATGGCACGATCGCGACGATCGATCCGGTAATCGACCCGGCGACCGCGCGCAGTGCGGGTCCGTGCCATATTGCCCAATCCCGATCGGACGCTGAAACCCGGCATGCTGCTGACCGTCAGCGTCGCTTCGCGCCAGCGGCAGTCGCTCGCGTTGCCGGAACTGGCGATCGTCGGCGATGGCGAAGACCGTTTCGTTTTTGTCTTGGGTGATCGCAAAGTGAAGCGGATCAAGGTCGATACCGGCATTCGCCAGGATGGCAAGGTTGAGATATTGAGCGGCCTCAAAGCCGGGCAGCAGGTGGTGACCGAGGGTGTCGTGAAGTTGAGCGACGGGATCACGGTCCGTCTGGCCGGCGATAAGCCAGCGCCTTCGTCCAAACCGCGCAGGCTAACGCCAGTCATGCAACTGTCCGACCTGTCCGTCCGCCGCCCGGTCTTCGCCGCCGTTATCGCGATATTGCTCTGCATCATCGGGTTCGTTGGTTATCTTAGCCTGTCGGTGCGCGAATATCCCGACACTGATCCACCGATCGTTTCAGTGGAAACCGCCTATACTGGCGCCGCCGCTTCGGTCGTCGAAACCCGTATAACCCAATTGATCGAGGATGCGGTTGCGGGCGTGCAGGGGATCAGGACGATCACCTCTCGGTCGCAGGACGGCACGTCAGACATCAGTATCGAATTTGATCCGTCGCGCGATATCGATACGGCAGCGAACGACGTTCGGGATCGCGTTGGATCGGTGGTGGAGGATCTGCCTGAAGATGCGCTGGCCCCAGAAATCCGCAAGGTCGATGCTGATGCCCGAGCCGATTCTGTATCTCGCTTTCTCTCGCCCTGGATGGACGTCGATCCAGCTAAGCGATTATATCGACCGCAACGTCGCGGACCGATTTTTCCGCCATTGACGGCGTTGCGCGCGTCACCATCGGTGGTGAGGCGCGTCCTTCGACCCGCGTATGGTTGGATGCCGAACGGCTTGCGGCTTTCAGCCTCACCCCCGCTGACATCGAAAGCGCGCTGCGTGCGCAGAATGTCGAGCTACCGGCGGGACGATTCTGAATCCAAGGATCAGAACCAGACTTTGCGGGTCGAACGTGCGCTTTGCCACGGCAGAAGAGTTCGACCGGCTTGTGGTTGGGCGGGGTGCTGATGGGTATCAGGTCAAGCTAGGGGATGTCGCGCGGATCGAGGAAAGCGCCGAAAATCCCTATAATAGTTTTCGCTCAAATGCGGGCACGGCGGTTGGTCTGGGAATCGTGCGCCAGTCGGGTGCCAATACGCTGGACGTCGCCGATAAGGCGAAGGCTTTGGCAGAGGAATTGCGGCCGACCTTGCCCGAAGGCATGCGCGTTGCCGTCGGGTCCGACGAGTCTCTCTTCATCAGCCGCGCCATCGCCAACGTCTATGACACGCTGATCGAAGCCGCCTTGCTCGTCATCCTGGTAATCTTCCTGTTTTTGGGGTCGGTCCGGGCGACGATCATACCAGCCATCACCGTGCCGATCTGCTTGCTATCAACGTGCGCGGTGATGTGGCTGTTGGGCCTGTCGATCAACCTGTTGACGCTGCTTGCCTTTGTGTTGGCGATCGGCTTGGTCGTTGACGACGCGATCGTCGTGCTGGAAAATGTGTATCACCGTATCGAGCAGGGTGAGGATCCGCTCGTCGCGGCTTATCTTGGCACACGGCAGGTCGGCTTTGCCATTATTTCAACGACGCTGGTCGTTTGCGCCGTGTTCGTCCCGGTTATGTTCCTCGCGGGGCAGACTGGCCTCCTGTTTCGCGAACTGGCGGTTGCGATGGTCGCCGCGATCGCTTTTTCCGGCTTCATATCGCTCAGCCTTGCACCGATGCTTTGCTCCAAATTGCTCAACAATGCAGAACGCGGGCGCTTGGCACGCTGGATCGATACTCGTTTCCAGCGGATAGAAAATGGCTATAGCAAATCGCTGGACCGGGTGTTGAACAAGCCGTTGATCCCACTGATCGGGGTCGGCTTGTTTCTCGCCTGTGCGGCATTTTTCTTTACCTTATTGCCCAGCGAACTTGCCCCGGCCGAAGATACCGGCGTCGTCGAAAGCCAGATCAGCGCGCCAGAAGGCACCGGCTATGAGCGAATGCTAAGCTATATGCGCAAGATCGAGGACGAATTGGCCCCTCTGCGCGAGGATGGTACGCTTCAGAACCTTATTATCCGCACGCCAAGCGGCTTTGGTACGACCGACGATTTTAACGGCGGCAACGTCATTGCCTTTCTGCGCCCCTGGGAGGATCGCACGATTACGACGGCTGAGGTTGCGACGATCATCAATAAGGTGATCGCCAACCAGTCCGGTGTGCGCGGAAACGCCTCGCCACGGTCCGGCCTGGGGAGAGGGCGTGGCCTGCCTGTCAATCTCGTGCTCGCCGGGTCGACCTATGAGGGGCTTGTTGCGGCCCGCGACCGGCATCATCGCGGCGGCTGACAACTATCCCGGTCTCATCAATCTCGACAGCGACTATAAAGAAACAAAGCCGCAGATGCGGATCGAGACCAATTTGCAACGGGCGGGCGATCTGGGCATTTCAGTCAACGACATCAGCCAGGCTTTGCAAAGCCTGCTCGGATCGCGCCGCGTGACGACCTATGTCGATCGCGGTGAAGAGTATCGAGTTATCGTTCAGGCAGAGGATGAGGGGCGAGAATCCCGGCCGATCTTGAGCGCATCAATGTCCGCACCCGTACCGGCGCGCTGGTGCCTTTATCGTCCGTAGTGACGGTGCGGGAAGTCGCTGGACCACGCCAGCTCAACCGCTTCAACAAGCTGCGCGCGATCACTCTGACCGCAGCGCTCGCACCCGGAACATCGCTCGGCGACGCGCTGGCATTCCTGGAAAATGAAGCGCGGCAGGCACCTGAAGTGCTAGCCATCGGCTATCGCGGCGAAAGCCAGTCGTTGCGCGAGACGGGTGGGTCCATCTGGCTGATCTTCGGGCTTACCATCGTGATCGTCTTTCTGTTGCTTGCAGCCCAGTTTGAAAGTTTCATCCATCCCGGCGTGATCATCGCCACCGTGCCTTTGGCGGTGGCAGGCGGGGTGATCGGGCTGATCCTCACGGGCGGCACGATCAATCTCTATAGCCAGATCGGAATTGTCATGCTGGTGGGGCTGGCCGCAAAGAATGGCATTCTGATCGTCGAATTCGCCAATCAGTTGCGCGATGAAGGCATGGAGGTGGGGCAGGCTATTCGGGAGGCGGCGACCCGCCGTCTGCGGCCCATTCTGATGACCTCGATCGCGACGGTCATTGGCGCAGTGCCGCTGGTCATCCGCGGTGGGGCAGGGGCGGCGGCGCGCCAGTCGATCGGCGTGGTTATCGTATCGGGCGTCAGCCTGGCGACGCTGATCACATTGTTCTTGATTCCGATCTTCTATTCGCGCGTTGCCAAGCGCACGGTTTCCCCGCAAACCGTCGGCCGCAAGCTGGATTCGGCGCTGAAGGATTCGCCTGAACCGGCGGAATGACGTGTAAGGAGAAGCGTTGCCGATGAACGAGATCGCGTCCCCCGGCCAGTTGCGCCTCGCTTATCTGCGTTGGGCATTGCTTACCGTTCCAGTCATCGTAGTTTTGGGCTTTCTGTCGGGGCGGCTGGCCAATAGCGGCTATGGCAACCGGTGGTTCGACGCGCTCGAAAAGCCCGCGCTCATGCCGCCGGGGTGGCTGTTCGGCGTTGCCTGGACGATCCTCTACGTGCTGATGGCCCTGGCGCTGGCGATTGTTCTCCATGCGCGCGGTGCCAAGGGGCGTGGACCGGCAATTGCGTTGTTCCTGCTTCAATTGCTCATGAACCTCGCTTGGTCACCGCTGTTTTTCCGCGCACATCAGGTCGGCAGCGCGCTTATGCTGATAGTGGCGCTTATCATCGTCGTGGCGATAACGACCTGGCTGTTTGGCCGGGTACGGCGTGCGCGGCAGGCCTGCTCCTGCTGCCCTATCTTGCCTGGCTCGCCTTCGCCTCCTTCCTCAATTATGAGATTGGGCGGCTCAATCCCGACGCCGAGACCCTTGTCGCACCGGCGCTCAGCACCCAGATATGATTTTTGGCGCGGGTTCCATCGCGCCGCCGCAAAGGACAAGAGCAAATGCAGAGCGAAAACCGCTTTTTCGACGATCTGGCCAAGATGGTGAACGGCGCCGCCGGTACGGTTGCGGGTATGAGCCGCGAGTTCGAGGCCAATGCTCGTGAAAAGGCCAAGGAATGGATTGGCGGCATGGAGTTCGTGTCGCGCGAGGAATTTGATGCGGTCAAGGCCATGGCTGCCGCTGCGCGCGAAGAGGTGGAATTGCTGAAGGCGCGCCTCGACGCGCTGGAAGGGCGGACGTCCGAACCCGTCATCAAGACGGTCAAGGCGAGCAAGCCCAAGGGAAGCGACGCGAACTGATCCTGTCTGTCCTTTCGCCGCATGCGGTGATAAGGCGCGCCGATGATGGATAGTGACGAGTTTGAACATGGCGGTCAGGAGGCCGCCCTGATCGATATGCTGGCGGCCTTTTATGAGGCTCCATGGCTGGAGTTGCTGGAGCAGGTTGGCGAGGATGATCGTCGCCAATACCCAAGGGTCGTGGGCGCAATATGAAAACTGCGTGGCATCTGGCGCGACGAGGACCAGTGTCTTGCAGTTGCTGGCTATGCCTCGACATCCGCGTTACCGATGAGAAGCGCGGCGTCATTTATGAAACGCTGGGCCTGATCAACGAACAGCTCTGGCTCGGCCATTTCGAACTCTGGTCATCCAGCGGGATCATTCTCTTCCGCCATGGTGCGTTGCTAGGGGCGGGTGGAACGCTCACGCTCGATCAGGCACAATTGCTGGTTGAAACTCGCTATAGACGAATGCGAGCGCTTCTATCCGGTGTTTCAGTTCGTAGTTATGGGGCGGAAAATCGCCGTCGGAGGCGATATCCGCCAGCCCTGATCGAAACCCGCGGCGAAGCCTATGGAGTTATCACCAATGACGATTTGGCCTGACCATCTCTTTCTCGTTGGCTGTGGCAATATGGCGGGGCAGATGCTGTCGCGCTGGCTCGTTTGCGGGCTCGATCCGGCAAAGGTCATGGTGCTGCGGCCGAGCGGCAAGCCGGTCGCCGACGGTGTGCGCGTGGTGACCGACTATCCGGCCGCACTGCCCGCCGGGACGACTGTCTTGCTGGGCATGAAGCCCTATCAGATTGGCGATGTGGCGCAGCTGCGCTTGCACCGTTTTGCAAGGGTGACACGAGGATCATGTCGATCTGGCGGGGACGCTTTTGGGAGACCTGCGCGCGCGTTTTCCGCAGGTTCGGGGATGTGGTGCGCGCGATGCCCAATCTGCCGGTGGGGTTGGGTAAGGGCGTGACCGCGCCTTTCACGGATGCCCGGACTGAACCGGCCGCAAGAGACGCCGTCAATGGGTTTGATCTGTCCGCTGGGCCTTGCTGAATGGGTGGAGGACGAAGCGCTATTCAATCAAGTATCGGCCCTGTCCGGCTGTGGCCCTGCATTCGTTTTCTCCGCTTCATCGATGCACTGGCACGCGCCGGGGAGACACTGGGCATTCCCGCTGATCAGGCAGCGCGGATGGCTCTGGCGACGGTACAGGGGGGCAGCGAGCATGGCCAGCGGACGTGCAAGCGACAGCCCGGCCCTGCTGGCCGATCGGGTGGCCAGTCCCGGCGGTATGGACGCGGGAGGGGATGAACGTTCTCGATGCCGACGACCGGCTGCTCAGGCTGCTAATCGACACATTGACGGCAGCACGGGATCGCGGCGAAGCGATGGCGCGGGGGGAATAGGCCGGTTCCGGGCACGGGATAATTTGGTGCGCCAGGGAGCTGTGCCTTCCCTGTCTGGAGCCTTGCCATGTTGTCCGCCGATATTCCCCGATCCTGCTGCTGACCACCGGCGGCACGATCGACAAAGTCTATTTCGATGCGCTGTCCGACTATCAGGTGGGCGAAACGGTGATGGCCAAGCTGCTGGACGTGGCGCGGGTCAAGCGGCCGTTTCGGATCGAGGAAGTGACCCGCAAGGACAGCCTTGAACTGGATGACGCGGATCGGGCGCTGATCTACGCCCGGCGGCAGCTGCCGCAGAGAAAAGCATATCGTCATCACGCACGGCACCGACACGATGACGGATACGGCCAAGGCGCTGGCGGGCATCGAAGGCAAGACGATCGTGCTCGTCGGCGCGCTCGCGCCCGCGCGCTTTGGCGAGAGCGATGCGAGCTTCAACCTCGGCATGGCCTTCGCCACTGCGCAGGTCGCGGAACCCGGCGTCTATATCACCATGAGCGGTTCCGTGTTCCGCGCCGACCACATGATAAAGGACCGGGCGAAGGGCGCGTTCGTGCCGCTACTGGTGAAAAAGGGGCGCTCCGGCCATGCCGAGCGCCCCTTTTTACTTTTAGGCCTATGCTTGCCGGACGAAGGCGGGTCAGCCTTCTCGACCTTGACATATTTGGGCGCGGCTTCGTTGAGGATCGCGAGGATCTTCTTGAGCGCGGTGGGCTCGTCGGTTTCTTCCATCGCAGCCAGTTCGCGGGCGAGGCGGCTGGAGGCGGCTTCGAAAATCTGACGTTCGGAATAGCTCTGTTCGGGCTGGTCATCGGCGCGGAACAGGTCGCGGGTCACTTCGGCGATCGACACCAGGTCGCCCGAATTGATCTTCGCTTCATATTCCTGGGCACGGCGCGACCACATGGTGCGCTTGACCTTGGGCTTGCCCTTGAGGGTTTCCATCGCCTCTTCGAGCGTCTTGTCCGACGACAGCTTGCGCATACCGACGCCTTCGGCCTTGTTGGTCGGTACGCGGAGCGTCATGCGCTCTTTTTCGAAACGGAGTACATAGAGCTCCAAATCCATACCGGCGATCTGCTCTTTCTGCAGTTCAATTACACGGCCGACACCGTGCTTGGGATAAACGACATAATCACCAACGTCAAAGGACAGCGCTTTGGCAGCCATTTGCAACCTTTCCAATTCAACCGGGGAACGGGGCCGACGCAGGGCACATGCGATAGGGGTCACATGCCGGGAAGACCGCGGCGTCACCGTCAAGACATGAAGCAATTACTCCAGCGGCGAGCGCATATGCCCGTCCGTTACGATGCTATTTATCAGATCTGTAAACAAAATTACCACCCCCCCGACATAAACGGCGGGCGCAAGGGGTCAAAATGGGATGGTTAGCAGCGGCCGAACGGGCGCTGCGTATCAGCTGCCCGTACCAGGTTCGGGCGAAAAAAGAACTGCTCCAGCTTATTCTCGACGCCCTTCATCGCGTCTGCGTCGGTAGGGGCATCGCCCTTGACCGTGATGTTGGGCCATTCGGCCGAATATTTGGTGTTCAGCTCCAGCCATTTTTCTAGGCCATTTTCGGTATCGGGCAGGATCGCTTCGGCCGGGCATTCGGGCTCGCACACGCCGCAATCGATACATTCGCTCGGGTTGATGACCAGCATATTCTCACCCTCGTAGAAACAATCCACCGGAGCAGACCTCGACGCAATCCATATATTTGCAGCGGATGCAGTTGTCGGTCACGACATAGGTCATTGTCTGGTCACTCTTGGTTGGAAAAGCGCGGTCCTGCATGCGCAGGCACGGCCAAGGTCAATGAGGATAATGGCGCGGGGGTTTAGGGGCCGGTTTGCAGCGGCGCGCCTGGAAAGTTCACACCGTCGCTGAGATGGATTGGGCAGGGAATGCATGCGGCGAAGTTCACACCGTTGCAGAGGGCGTTAGGGAGGTAAGATGGGAAGAGTGGGATGACCGGGGAATTAGATGATGGGGTGATGTAGGACAGGCCATTGCCGCTTCTTTTGTTCCGTCTTCGAAAATCAGGGCGCACCGTCGGCTTCCGCCGGTGGCTCCGTGGGAGTTATGCGGGGTGGCGGGATGCCCGCCGGCGCGGGTTCATCAACTCGGAAGGCGGATCTGGCTGCCGCCGATATTGACGGTCATCCCGTCCTCATCGACGCCCACGCCGACATTGCCGATGCCGGTTTCCACCGTGATGTTGGCGATGGCGTTGACGAGGTCGGCGTCCTGGGTTTCTTCGGGCGCGTCTGCGACCGGTTCGTTGATCGCGCCGCTCATGAAGTTGCGCCAGATGCGCGCAGGCATGCCGCCGCCTGCTGCGCCGCCGGGGAGCGGCTTGTTATCGTCATTGCCGACCCAGACAGCGGTAACGAGGCCGCCCGCATAGCCCACGAAAATGGCGTCGCGGCTGTCCTGCGTCGTGCCGGTCTTGCCAAAGGTGCTGGTGCGCAGGGCGGCTGCGCTGCCCGTGCCGCGATTGGCGGCGGAGGAGAGGAGATCACGGATCATCGCCAGTTCGTCGTCATCGAAGGACTGCTGGCGCTCCATCAGCCGTTCGAACCAGCCCCGTTCTTCGGGCGGCAGGCCATGGGCGAGGACGGGATAAGCCCCGGCCGCGACCGCCGCATAGGCCTCGGCCAGTTCGATCAGCGGAATTTCCGACGTACCGAGCGCGAGGCTCAAATCCTCGGTCAAAGGCGCGGTGATGCCCAGGTCGCGCGCGACCTTGATCACGGCATCGACGCCGACCTTTTGCGTGAGGCGAATGGCGGCGACATTGCTCGACGCGGCGAAGGCCTGACGCAGGCTGATGCGGCCGCGATATTTGCCGCCATGATTGGCCGGACGATAGCTGCCGGTGGTGATCGGCGTGTCGTCGATCATGTCTTCGGGTGTCATGCCCGCGCGGAAGGCGGCGAGATAGACGAACAGCTTGAAGGTCGATCCGGGCTGGCGCTTGGCCTGCACCGCGCGGTTGAAGGCGCTTTTGCCGTAATTTTTGCCGCCCACCATAGCGACCACGCTGCCGTCGGGCTTCATCGCGACGAGTGCGGCCTGCGCGCCGCCCAGGGGCGCACGGCGGACAGCGGCTTCGGCCAGGCGCTGAATGCGCCAGTCGAGCGTCGTTTCGATCTTTTGCTCGCCATAGACGGCACCGGCCCGATCGCGCGCCTGGGGCAGCACCCAGTCGGCAAAATAGGTGCCGGTGGTGGCGTCGGGCGTTTCGCGGACGTTGAGGCGGACAGGGGGCAGGGCGTTGCGTTCCGCCTGCGTCAGATAGCCAGCGTCCACCATCGCCTGCGTCACCAGCGCGGCGCGGGCGCGCGCGCCCTTCAGGTTGCTGGTGGGGGCAAGGCGCGAGGGCGCCTTGAGCAGGCCCGCCAGCATCGCGGCCTGCGGGATAGTGAGGCGGTCGGGCGAGCGGTTGAAATAATGGCGGGCGGCACCGCGCAGGCCATAGACATTATCGCCGAAATAGACGTTCGACAGATAACGTTCCATGATCTGGTCCTTGGACAGCCAGGCCTCCAGCCAGAGCGCGATCATCGCCTCGCGCGCCTTGCGCCCCATGGTGCGGTCGCTCGACAGGAACACGCCCTTGGCGAGTTGCTGGGTGATCGTGCTGCCGCCCTGCGACGAGCCGTCCGACCAGAGATTATGCCAGGCCGCGCGCGCGATGCCGCGCGGATCGATGCCCCAATGGCTGGCGAAGCGGCGATCCTCGATCGCCATGAAGGCCTGGGGCACGTGGGCGGGGAGCTCCGCCATCGTAACCGGCGTGTCGATCGACCGCGCCGCGACGCGCAATGAGGTGGCCGTCGGCCGACATCAGGCTGAGGCTGGGCGGGGCGATGGGCTTGAGCGATTGCGACAGCGGCGCGGTGATGGCGAGCCAGGCGATGGCGATCATCAGCAGGGCGAGGCCCGCCGCCATGATCCAGCCCATGATCTGCAACCGTCGCCGCCATGGCGTGGGCGGCGCAAAGGCGCTGGGCGGGCCGGCACCGAATTCGCGGGGGCGGCGCTGGCGGATCGGCAGGGGCGGACTCGGTCATCGGTGCAGCCATGCTGTGTTATTAAAGTGATACAGTCAAGTCTGTCCCGTGGCGGGACAGGCGGAAATCAGCGCGCAAAAGCGATAGCCCAAAAGGTAAATAATGCGTTAACTTGCCATCATGAGAAACCGAACCCTCGTCCTCACCACCGAATCGGCCCGCCATCCCTTTCGCCAGCGGCTGCCCGCCCATGTGCTGCGCGTCATGGACAAAGCACCCAAGACGAAGGCGCGGGCGGTGGACGATGACAGCGACTGGAAGCTGTTCGGCTTGAGCTTCTGCGCCTTCTTCACCGCTTTCTATAGCTTCATTTCCTGAGCCGCTGAAGGCCAGGTCAGGGCTGGACACCGGCGTGTGCCGGTGTTCCGCCTTGGTCAATGGCACAACGGGCCGTCGCAGGCCTTGTGCAGTTTCCACGCCATCGCCGCGCAAGGCAGGGTGAGAACCGCGACGAGCAGCAATTGCATCACCACCGACATGCCAGCGATGCTGAGGCCGATCGCGCACAGCGATCCGATCACCATTGCGCCGGAATTGACGATATTATTGGCCGCTACGGTACGCGCGGCTTCGCATTTTTCCACCGTGGTGGTGAGGAAAGCGTAGAGCGGCACGACAAACATGCCCCCGAAGGTCGCAACGCCGAGCAGGCAAAGCGAAAGCGGAATGGCCAATTGATGCGCCATGAAGTCGCTCAACGAGAGCATCTGGCCATCGGGCGCGGGCGGCCACATGGCGCAGACAAAGTGGAAGGCCACGATGCACAGCCCCATGCCGATAACCGAGGCAGGCGCATATTTGGCCGAAACATGCCCCTGAAGCAGGCGGTTGATCGCGATCGAGCCGATGGCGATGCCGATCGAGAAGATGGCGAGGAACAGGCTGGCGACTGATTTGTCGGCGGTCAGGACATTCTTCACCAGCGGCGGAAACTGGATGAACAGGATCGAGCCGACCGCCCAGAAAAGGCTGATCGACATGATGGCCAGGAAGAGCCGACGGATATGCATCGTCCCGCGGACCAGCGCGACCGACGAGCGGATGATGTGATAGTCGATCGGCTGCGCCTGAAGCATTGACGGGGCCGGTGGCACGGCTGACGCCCGGCGATATAACCGATCAGCGCGGTGATGATGATGCAGACGGCCGCGACCTCCATCGGGATGAGGCCCGCGAGAATCGTGCCAGCGAGAATCGCGATATAGGTGCCCGCTTCGACCAGGCCGGTGCCGCCCAGCACTTCGTCGTCATGAAGATGTTGCGGCAGGATCGCATATTTGATCGGGCCGAAGAAGGTCGAGTGGATACCCATGGCAAACAAGGCGGCGAGCAGCAGCGGGATGGCGATCGTATGGACGCCGATGCCGCTCCAGATCAGGCCAGTGCCAACGGCACCGACGAGCATGATGAGGATTTCAGCCGCTTTGACGCAGCGGATGATGACCGCCTTGTCGCGCTGATCGGCCAGTTGCCCCGAGAGCGCGGAGAGCAGGAAAAAGGGCAGGATGAACAGCCCCGTCGCCAACGCGCTGAACCAGGTTTCGGACCGCTCGTCATTATAGACTTGATAGACGACGAACAGCACCATCGCGTTCTTGAACAGATTGTCGTTGAACGCGCCGAGGAGCTGGGTGACGAACAGCGGCAGGAAGCGGCGCTTGTTCAAGAGCCTGAGAGAGGCTTGCATGGATAGGGGCGTCTTCTTTCCCGTTAGCGACCGGGGCGGGGTCTAGCCGTTGGCGACGTCCCTGTCCAATGCCCCTTGTATGGAGATCGATATGCTGTCTCGCTTGTGCGCCGCGCCCGACTGTGGCAGGCGGCAGCTATGCTGACGCTGCCTAATCTGCTCACGCTTTCGCGTATCGTCACGGTGCCGTTGCTCGTCGCGCTGCTTTGGCCAGCGGAAATGGGCGCGCGCTGGACTACCGGCTATGCGCTGGCTTTCGTGCTCTACTGTCTGATGGGCGTAACCGACTATTTCGACGGCTATCTGGCGCGCGCGCAGGGCACGGTATCGAAACTGGGCGTGTTCCTCGATCCCATCGCCGACAAGATCATGGTCGCCGCCGTCATCCTGATGCTGAGCGGCGACGCGCGACATCACCGGGCCGCATATCATTGCCGCGATGGTCATTTCTGCTGCGCGAGATTGCGGTGTCGGGGCTGCGCGAATTTCTGGCCGGGTTGCAAGTGTCGATGCCGGTGTCGCAACTCGCCAAGTGGAAGACGACCTGTCAGATCGTGGCGCTGGGCGCGCTGATCCTGGCGGGGGCTGTGCCGCATTTCGCCTTTCGTGCAGACTGGTGCGGCATCGTGACCCTGTGGGCCGCCGCCATCCTGACGCTGATCACGGGCTGGGATTATCTGCGCGTCGGCATTCGGCATATGGACTGAGGCGATGGCGATGCTGACCATCGTCTATTTCGCCTGGGTGCGCGAGGCGATCGGGCGTGATGAGGAGCAGGTCGATCGGCCGGGGTCCGGGCATGACGGTTGCAGATTTGGTGACGATACTGGCGGCGAGGGGTGGCGGCTATGCCGAAGCGCTGGGCGATCCGGCGCAGTTGCGCGCGGCGGTCGATCAGCGATCTGTGCCGATGGACACTATGATCGGCGAGGCGAAGGAAGTGGCGCTGTTTCCGCCCGTGACCGGCGGATGAAGCGGGTCGCGATCCAGGCGGAGGATTTCGATGTCGGCGGTGAGCTGGCGGCGCTCGAAGCCTTGGGCGGCGGCGGGGTGGCGAGCTTTACCGGCGTGGTGCGCGGCGGCGACGGGCTGGTCGCGCTGGAACTGGAACAATATCCGGCGATGACGCAGGCGCAGGTCGGGCGGATCGTCGATGAGGCGATGGGGCGCTGGCCGCTGCTGGGCGTGAGCGTCATCCATCGCTTCGGGCGGCTGGAGCCGGGTGCGCGGATCGTGTTCGTCGGTACGGCGTCGCGCCATCGCACGGCGGCGCTGGAAAGCTGCGCCTTCCTGATCGACTGGATGAAGTCGGATGCGCCCTTCTGGAAGAAGGAGCATTTTGCGGGCGGCGCGACTCAGTGGGTGGCGGCGCGCGACGAGGATGCGGTCAAAGCGCAGGGCTGGGACAGCTAGAGCTAGGCGGCTTCGGGCAGGCGGCAGTTGAGCGCGGCGGCGTCGCGGAGGATTTCGGAAAGCAAGTGAAATTCCTTCTCGCGCGGGCTGTTCTTGCGCCAGACGAGGGCGATGTCGCGCCAGGCGCGTTCGGATTTGAGCGGGCGGGCGGCGATGCGCGTATGTTCCAATATGCCCGCTGCGATGGCCATTTCGGGGATCATGGTGACGCCAAGGCCATTATCGACCATCTGGATGAGGGTGTGGAGCGAGGTGCCCATCATCGTCGCGCTGGCGCGCAGTTCGGGGCGGTTGCAGGCGGCGAGCGCATGATCCTTGAGGCAATGGCCATCCTCCAGCAGCAATAATTTGCTTTCGTCGATCATGTCCGGGCCGATCCAGTTCGGGCAGGATCGACCGGTTCGTCATGAGGAAAGGCGACGAAGAGCCGGTCCTGAAACAGGATTTCGCTGTCGAGTTCGCCGGTCGGAAAGGGCAAGGCCATCAGCACGCAATCGACATTGCCGTGGCGCAGCGATTCGACGCCGGCCTGGGTCGTTTCTTCGCGCAGATAGAGTTTGAGTTCGGGCCGGTCGGCGCGCAGGCGGGGGAGCATGCGTGGCAGCAGGAAGGGGGCGATGGTCGGGATCACGCTCATGCGCAATTCGCCGGTCAGCGGCTTGCCGGATGCTTCGGCGATGGCGGCGAGTTCTTCGGCCTCGCGCAACACGCGATGGGCTTTGGCGACGATGCGGTCGCCCAAGTGCCGTGAAGCGGACGACGCGGCGGGTGCGCTCCACCAAGCGTCACGCCGACCAACGATTCCAGTTCGCGGATGCCGGCCGACAGGGTGGATTGGGTGACGTAGCAGCTTTCGGCGGCCTTGCCGAAATGGCCCTGTTCCTTGAGCGCGACAAGATATTGCAGCTGTTTGAGGGTGGGCAGGTAACTGGACATTTATCGGCTTCCTCGATCAGAAAGCCGAATATAAGTTCTTTAGCCGATAAATCCAAGCCATTTGGCGACGCCGAACAGCGACGTTAGCGTCAGGATGATGCCGACCGCCGTGAACAGGACGCGGGGGGCCACGCGGCTGGCGAGGATCGCGCCGAAGGGGGCCGCGACCACGCCGCCGATCAGCAACCCGACCGTGTAGGTGGTGAAGGTTTCCCAGCCGAGATGGAACAGGAAGGTGATGCTGATCGAGAGGGTGAGGATGAATTCGACGCTGTTGACGGTGCCGATGGTGTGGCGCGGGCTGGCCCCCTGCAACAGCAGGTTGGAGGTCACGACCGGCCCCCAGCCGCCACCGCCGGTCGCATCCATGAAACCGCCGACCAGGCCCAGTGGGGCCACCCATTTGGGATCGCGCGCCTTGGGCGGCAGGTGAAAGCCCCGCCAGATAAGATAGACGCCGATGGAGGCCAGATAGACCTGGACGAAGCGGCTTGATAATCGCCCCGTCGATATTGGAGAGGAGATAGGCACCGGCCACGCCGCCGACGATGCCAGGAATGATGAGGCGGGCAAACAATCGCCAATCGACATTCTTGTGCAGGATATGGCTGATCGCCGACACGCCCGTGGTGAAGGTTTCGGCGGCGTGGACGCTGGCGGAGGCACGGCTGGGGGGACGCCGAGCGCCAGCAGCAACGTGCTGGAGATCACGCCATAGGCCATGCCGAGCGCGCCATCGATCATCTGCGCGCCGAAGCCGATCAGGATGAAGGGCAATATGTCGCCGAAATTGGCGATGAAGGCGTCGATCATCCTGTTCCCTTGATCGCTTTTCGTCTACCTTAGATGATAGGCATATCGTTCCGAGGTAAAGCAAGTTCCGTTTGGCGGGCCGGATACCGGCTCTTTGCGGGCGTCACTGGAAATAATGGTGCCGCTCTCCTCTATATCGGAGTGACGAGGTTCAGTTTTTATCAGGCAGGGGCGCGTCGATGCTGCGCAATCTTATTTCCTATCTGGATTCGGTGAAAAGCCGCGATCCTGCGCCCCGCTCCCGCGCGGAAATCCTGCTCTATCCGGGCGTTTGGTCGCTCGGCCTATCATCGCGTTGCGCATCGGCTCTATGGTGCGCGACTCTATTTTCTGGCGCGCCTGGTCAACCATCTGTCGCGCTTCCTGACCGGGTAACGACATTCATCCCGGCGCGAAGATCGGCAAGCGCTTCTTCATCGACCATGGCTTTACCGTGATCGGCGAGACGGCGGAGATCGGCGACGATGTGACGCTCTACCAGAATGTGACGTTGGGCGGGACCGACCCGGCGAACGGGATTGCGGGCAAGCGGCACCCGACCTTGTGCGACGGCGTGATCATCGGGTCGGGCGCGCAGGTATTGGGGCCAGTGACGGTCGGCGCGCGCGCGCGCGTGGGTGCCAATGCCGTGGTGACCAAGGATGTCGCCGAAGGCGCGACCATGGTCGGCATTCCGGCGCGGGCGATGCTGGTCGATGTCACGGCCTATCAGCGCGATTTCATGCCCTATGGCACGCCCTGCTCCGATTGTTTCGATCCCGAAAAGCAGAAGCTGGAACTGCTTCAGTGCGAGGTCGAGCAGTTGCAGAAGCGGCTGGCCGAATTGATGGTCGAAAAGCAGCGGCCGTTCCCTGCCGGATGAAGCCACGCTGTTTCAGGAGCGTGACCGGGCCTGATGAGCAATGTGACGCCGTTTCCCCATTCAGGAACGGGGCCGGGCGAGCGCCAGGTGGGGTTCGAACGGCTGGAGTTGCAGCGGATCATGGACCTTTATGGGCGAATGGTCGCCGCCGGGCATTGGCGCGACTATGCGATGGACATGGGGCGCGAGGCCGCGATCTTCAGCGCCTTTCGCCGCACCGCCGAGCGGCCTGAATATCGCATCGAAAAGCGACCGGCGCTGCGCCATCGGCAGGGTATGTGGGTGCTGGTGGGGGAGGGTGGTCAAATACTCAAGCGCGGGCAGGATCTGCAGAATGTGCTGGCCCCGGTGGAGCGGAAATTGATGCGGGTGGTCGAGGGGTGACGTCGAAGGTGGCCCACCCCGCTGCGACTAACGCGCTTTGCGCGTAAGTCTCGCTGCCCCTCCCGCTGGCGGGAGGGGGGTGGGTTAAGCGTAAGGGAGGCGGTTGGTGAGGGATGGCGGCAAGGTGCCCACTACCAGCATGCGGGCATGGTGCCAGAGCGCCGAGAGCAGCAGGAGCGACGAACCGATCACCAGCGCCGTGAAGGCGGCCGATAGCTCGACCGCGCCCGCTTGCTTGAACAGGGCGTAGAGGGCGAAGAGGACATAGGCGAGGCTGGAGACCAGCAGCGCGCGCCGGTCAATCGCGAGGCCGACCAGGCCGAAGGCGATGTAGAGCAGGATCACGACGACCGCCTTGCCGATGCTGATGTCGTCGCCCCGGAACACGCCGAGCAGGTTGAACAGCGAATGGGCGATCATCGGCGCGGCGGTCAGGTGCAGCCAGAAGGCGACATCGGCGCGGCGCGTGGTGCGTGTTCGATCGCTCATGTCCCAGCGCATGGCGAGCGCGAAGATGGCAAGGCCACCGACCAGCAACAGCAGATAGGCCAGCCTGATATCGCCGGGGAAGGCAGCAAGGACGAGGCCGCCGACGATTTCGCCAGCGGCGGCTGCCGCGCCCGCCGCGACGGTGATCGGCACCATGAAGCGCCGCCAGTGCATCCACGCGGCCAGCGCGCTGAAGGCCGCGACGCCCGATATGATCAGCGAAGCCACCCGGTCACCGGCGTCAGGAAATAGCTGTCCCGCCAAAGCGCCCAGCGCGAAGGCCACCCCGCCGACAAAGCCCGCGAGCAGCAGAATGGAGGGCAGCGCCATGCGCCGTTGGCGGGTGAAATATTCCGCGAGACCCCAACTGACCGCCGCGACCAGCGCGCCCGACATGAAGGAAGCGGTGGTGTTCCGCCGCACCGAGGTCGCATCGCCTGTTGCCGAGCCAGCCGACCGCGACGAGCAGGATGATACCGGCGATGGCGACGAAGATGTCGTTGAAGCCGGTCAGCAGGCGGAAATTTTCTTCATCGACCACGGGGCTGGCGCGCAACTGAGCGACATGATCGCGCAGCGCCTGCGCAGCCTGCGGAGACAGGACGCCCGCCGTAACGGCATCCTGCAAGTCGCCTTCGCTATACATCGTCCAGCTCTCCTGTCGGTTTCGACCGTACGAAGCTACCACAACTGTATTATGTCATCAACACAGTTCCTTTTGCTCTTTTTCGCGACGCTGCGCGGTGATAGCGCGGTGGGGCAAAAGAGAGAGGAAAGTCCGCCCATGTCCCTGCCGTCTGCGCTCGAAGGCCGCCTGTCGCTGCCCCTGATCGGATCGCCGATGTTCATCATATCGCAGCCCGAACTGGTGATCGCCCAATGTCGTGCGGGGATCGTCGGTGCCTTTCCGTCGCTCAATGCCCGGCCGTCGGGCATGTTCGAACAATGGCTGCAACGACTGGGCACGGAACTGACGGCGGCGGATGCGCCGTTCGCGGTCAATCTGATCGTCCATAAGAGCAACAGCCGATTGGACGAAGATCTGGACCTGTGCGTCAAATATCAGGTGCCGGTCATCATCACGTCGCTGGGTGCGCAGGAGCGGGTGAATGACGCGGTGCATAGCTATGGCGGCATCGTGCTGCACGACGTCATCAACGACCGTTTCGCCCGGAAGGCGATCGAGAAGGGAGCTGATGGCCTGATCGCCGTGGCGGCGGGGGCAGGGGGTCATGCCGGTACGTTGTCGCCCTTTGCGCTGGTGGGTGGAAATCCGCGCCTGGTTCGACGGGCCGCTGGCGCTGTCGGGGTCGATCGCGACCGGACAGCGCGATCGCCGCGGCACGGATGATGGGGGCGGACCTTGGCTATATGGGGTCGCCCTTCATCGCCACGACCGAGGCCAATGCGGATGGTGCCTACAAGCAGATGATCGTCGACAGCAGCGCAGGGCGACATCGTCTATTCCGACGTATTCACCGGCGTCCATGGCAATTATCTGCGCCCCAGCATCGTCGCGTCGGGCATGGACCCCGACAATCTGCCCAAGGCGACGGAGATGGACTTTGCCAGCATGACCGGCGGCGACAAGAAGGCGTGGCGCGACGTGTGGGGATGTGGCCAAGGGATCGGCGCGATCGACCAGGTACAGCCCGCCGCCGACTTCATCGCACAGTTGAAGGCGCAATATCGGTCGGCGATCGACGGTTTCACCTCATAGGAAGGCGCGTAGCTCGGCGATGAAGCGGTCGAACTGGTCGTGATGCAGCCAGTGGCCAGCGTCAGGAAATTCGACCAGACGCGCATCGGCGAAATGCGCCATGCGGCCGTCCTTTGCCGGGTTTGAGGCCCAGCTATCCTGCCCCAGGCACAGCAGGGTCGGGCAAGTGATGCGCGACCAGAAGTCAGGCAGATCGGCGTCTGAGCCGGCCTGTGGCGCGGCGCTGCTGAGATAGGGGTCGAACTTCCAGCTGAAGCTGCCATCCTCATTGCGGTTGACGCCGTGAATGGTGAGGTGCAGCGCCTGTTCGACGGAAAGATGCTCGTTGCGTTCACGCATGCGGCCGATTGCGGCCTCGATCGTGGCATAGCGTCGGGGCGTGCGGCGGGCATTGGCGCGGCGCGTGTCGATCCATCGCCGCCAGACGTCGAGCGATGCCTCCTCGGCCTTTTCCTTCAACCGATCAGGCGACAGGCCAAGCCCTTCGAGGGCGACGATGCGCTGCACCTTGTCGGGGAACAGGCCCGCATAGCGCAGGGCGATCGATCCGCCGAGCGAATGGCCGACGATGGTGACGGGCGGGCGGTCGAGCAGATCGACCAACTGGGCCAGATCATAGAGATAGTTGGCCATCATATAGGAGCCGTCGGGCGACCAGGCGCTGTCGCCATGGCCGCGCAGGTCGGGCGCGATGACATGATAATCCTTCGCCAGCGCGCGCGCCGTCCAGTCCCAGCTACGCCCATGATCGAAGCCGCCATGGACCAGGATCAGCACCGGCGCGGCGCTATTGCCCCAATCGAGATAGTGGAGCCGGGTGCGGAGCGAGGTGAAGAAATGCGAGGTCGGGGTCAGGGCGGTGGGCGTGTCCATGCAGTCCTGCTGGCCGGAGGAGAAGGTGGGGCGTTTGCCACCCCCTTTGGCGAACTCGCCCCTGCTTGCAAGGGCGGAGCGACCAAAATCGCGCAATTTTCCGATGTTTGGGCGATGATAGCGGTCGGTCGATCCCTTGCTGCCCCGCTATTCGCCGTCGACCGGCGGCAGGATAAGGGCCGTGCGCGCGGCGGCGGCGGCATGCCCGGCCGTAGCGACGATCCGTGCCAGTTCGGCTTGCCGGAACGGCTTGTCGAGGCGCGGGCGGCGGCTGGCATGGGGTGGCAATTCGGCGAAACCGGTGATGATGACGACCGGCAATCCGGGGCGCATCTGATCGATCCTGTCGGCAAGCTGCGCGCCGGTCATGCCCGGCATGGCATGGTCGGTGACGACCAGATCGACATCGCCTTGCTCCAGCATCCGCAGGGCTTCGGCGGCGTTCGACGCGCGGAACACGGTATGGCCCAGATCCTCCAACATGCCGACGGTGTTGGTCAGCACCAGTTCGTCATCATCCACCGCACAGGATGACGAGGGGGACGCTGGGGCTATTGCTGTAATCGACGGGCGCTATGATATCGGCGGTGGGACCGGCCTGCGACACGGGGAGCCAGAGCGAGACGGTCGTGCCTTCGCCCGGTTGGCTGGTGATGGTGAGCGATCCGCCGCATTGCTGGACGAAGCCATGCACCATCGACAGGCCAAGGCCGGTGCCTTTGCCGACGCCCTTGGTCGTGAAAAAGGGTTCGCGGGCGCGCTCGATCGTGGCGGCGTCCATGCCTTCGCCATTGTCGGCCACGGACAGTTCGACATAGGCACCGGGCGACAGGTCTGGCCGGTCGCCCTGTTCAATGGTCCAGCCCTGCGCCGCGATGATGATATCGCCGCCATTGGGCATGGCATCGCGCGCATTGACCGCGAGGTTCAAGATGGCGAGTTCCAACTGCGCCGGGTCGGCATGGACATTGGCAAGCGACATCGGGAAACGGGTTTCGATGGCGATGGCACCGCCCAGCGTTGTTTGCAGCAGTTCCGCCATGCCCAGCACCAGCGCGACCGGATCGACGCTTTGCAGTTTCAATTCCTGCTTGCGGGCGAAGGCGAGCATCCGCTGCGTCAGCGTCGCGCCACGTTCGGCCGCCGCCATGGCATTATCGAGATAGCGGCTGATATCCGCGCCGTTCGCCATACGTTGGCGGGCAAGGTCGAGGCTGCCGACGATGACGGCGAGCAGATTGTTGAAATCATGGGCGACGCCGCCGGTCAGCTTGCCGATCGCGTCCATCTTCTGCGTCTGGATGATGGCGTCGCGCGCGGCATCGAGCGCCTGTTGCGATTCGCGCCGTTCGGTCAGGTCGCGGGTGACCTTGGCAAAGCCGAGCACCTGGCCCTGGGAATCACGAATGCAGTCGATGACGACATTGGCCCAGAAGCGCGATCCATCCTTGCGAATGCGCCAGCCTTCGGCTTCGAACCGGCCTTCGCGTTCGGCGGTGTGGAGCGCGCGCGAGGGCAGCCCCGCCATCCGATCCTCTTCGCAATAGAAGCGGGCGAAATTCTGGCCGAGGATTTCGTCGGCCTTATAGCCTTTGAAGCGTTCGGCCCCCATGTTCCAGCTGGTGATGGTGCCCACCGGATCGAGCATGTAGATGGCATAGTCGGTGACGCTTTCCACGAGTAGGCGAAAGCGCTCCTCGCTGGAGCGGAGCGCTTCCTGCACCGCACGCCGATCGGTCAGGTCGCGCGTGACCTTGGCGAAGCCCAGCAACTGGCCGTCCTGCGCGTCGCGGATGGGGTCGATGACGACATTGGCCCAAAATTGCGTGCCGTCTTTGCGGACGCGCCAGCCTTCGGCTTCGAACCGGCCGTCATGGTCGGCGGTGTAGAGAGCAAGCGCGGGAATGCCCGTGGCTTGATCCTCCGGCGTGTAGAAGCGGGAGAAATGCTGGCCTATGATCTCATTGGCGGCATAGCCTTTGAACCGCTCCGCGCCCGCATTCCAGCTGACCACCACGCCATCGGCATCCAGCATGTAGATGGCATAGTCGGTAACGCTCTGAACCAGCAGTTCAAGCGGTTGCCCGTATAACCGGATAGACCCTTGTTCATTATAGTCCCGATCAGGACGCGCCCGATCATGACGTCATCCCCTTGCCTTTCAGGTAAACGCCAAAGCCGCCTGATCGTTCCACATGGTAGGAGGGCGGACATGCGAACGGTGGGATGGCTTTGACTTAAGCGGCCGCTCTGCGCCACCAGCCGCCCGGCAAAGACGGGTTTGGCTGGACGGGATGTGGGCATGGGCGCGGGTGTGACGGTCACGGTGATTGTGAAGCTTATGCTGGAGCTGGAGCTGGGGACGGGCGATAGCCGCTGGAACCCAGCGCTGTGGCGGCGATGTCATCAATATGGTTGTGCATCTGGCTCTGTCGGGCGACAGGGTCCGGCTGGCAAGCGCGATGGGCAGCGATCCGATGAGCGCCGACCTGTGTGCCGCATGGGAAGCCGAGGGTGTGGATACGTCGCTTGTGCTGCGCGCTGCCGATCGGCTGCCGGGCCTCTATGCGATCGAGACCGATGCGAGCGGCGAGCGCAGCTTCCATTATTGGCGCAGCGAAGCGGCAGCGCGGCGGATGTTCGTGCTGCCCGGCAGCGCGGCGATGGTCGAGGCGGCGGCGCAATCGACCTGCTCCCCTATTTCTCGCCGATCACCCTCGCCATCCTGCCCGATGAGGGGCGAGAGGCGTTGCTGGACCTGTGCGCGGCGGTGCGGGCACGCGGCGGCAAGGTGGCCTTCGATGGCAATTACCGCGCGCGCTTGTGGGACGATGCCGCCACTGCGCGGCACTGGCGCGACCGGGCGATCGCGCTCGCCGATATCGGCCGCTGACGCTGGCGGATGAGGTCGAGATGGGCGAGGCGGATGATGCGCAGGATGCCGCGACCCGCTGGGGCGCGGGCGCGAGGGCCGTGAGATCATCGTCAAACTGGGCGGCGATGGCCGCCTGGTCGATGGGCAGATCGTGCCCATTCCCTGATCGCTGGACGTCGATCCAAGCGGCGCGGGTGATGCCTTCAACGGCGGCTATCTCTACGCGCGACTGGGCGGCGCGATGCCGGCGGACGCCGCCCGCTGGCCGGGCATCGGCTGGCGGGATGGAATATCGGACGGCGTGGCGCGATTCCGCCAGGCGATACTGACGCGCCTTATTAATCTAAGCGCCGCGGGAACTATTCTGCAGCAGCTGTTTGCATGGAGACAAACAGCTGCCAATGGTTTTGCGCTTTCTATAGAGTGTCCAGAAACTGGTCGGTCATCAGATCATGATCGATCTCGACTGAAAGTTATCTGGCCTCTGCCTTGGTTCTCCAAGCGCTGGGTGGAACCTTTTGCCGTGAGCTGCGGGATATCGCCGTGTGATTTCGTGCTCAGGGCACCCAAAGAAGCAGCAGTGATCGATGTCCTAATGGCCTCCACGTTGCTTTTTGAAGGCCGCCCAATTCCCGGAGAGGAGCAACTGCGGGCAATTTTTACCCGTCCAATCCTTGTGCGTTTTGAGCGCGTTCACGTCCCAGCCAAAATCATAGAGGAGGGCAGCGACCAGCCGCGCAGCGCGGGCATTTGCGGCGGCCTGGTCGATTCCGGCATTCATGCATACCTCGATCGCGATGCTCGTCCCGTTACCTTTCTTGGCGTGATAGGCCATCTCATTGATGGGTAGCTGTTTGATAACACACCGATCGTCCACGGTATAATGCCAGGACACCCATATCTTGGCCCCGCTACTTTCTTCGTGATCTCGCTGTGCTGCAGGACCATATTTTTGAGTGATGGTCAGCATCGGCGGTTCGGCCAGTGTTGCCGGTATTGTGAAGCGTGATAGATGACGGCACCAAGCGCTTTCCTGGTCGATTAGGCCGACCAACTGCGATCAGTTCCTCCCGCAGGTTGAGCGACTGAGTCAGTTGATTCCTGTCCATTACCTTGTCCCCTTTTATATCGTTACGATGTCGCTCAAGGCAGACGCTGCCCAGAACATATCCTCGAATGCATCGGTCGATCCGTTCAGGGTCCAGGCCTCCGCAATGGAAATTGCGTGTTCGACAGATTGGTTGGTCATCGGGGTCGCACACTGCTTGGGGGGATGATGATTTTTCCGAAATATTCGATCGACTTGCTCGTTTTCTTGTCTGAGAAGCGGCCTGTCTTCGGGTCGAACCAACCGGGCTTTGCAGCGGCGAGCGCCTTCACGAGATCTTGATATTGCGTGGCGTCTTTCAGCGTGATGCAGCCGAGGCTCAGCGATCCGAAATGCAGCCGCAATTCTTCACGACGCACTGTATTGAAGTGCGTGGCATCATCTCCGACCCTCTCGTCCAGCCGCTCAAGTTTGAACCACAAGTCCGGATGCACCTGAGCAGCCGGTTCCCCCAGAAATTTTCGTTGGAGCATTTGCTGCAATATTTTCGGTGGGTCGTACTTGCGTTTGACGATCAGATAGGTGCCGGGTGGGGTCAGCCCCCATTTCTGATCGGCATAGCCTTGCAGCGACGTGATAAGATGCATGCTGATCGACGGCGACGTTCGTCGCGATAATTTAGCGTCCAATATCCACCCGGTCCTTCGCGGTGGACGATGACGTCGAACTCGAGGGTTTGAAATGGCGATATTGCGTCGTGTCGAGCGAGGCCAAGCCATGATGTGTCATCGATCATGGCGCCGCGATGCAGACTAAGATCGCGTTCGCCTGATCCAGCCAGCCAGCGCGCACGCAGCGCTTCGGGAATAGTCACCTCATAGCGTTTCTGATCGGGTGAGTTCCAGCATGGCCACTGGCAGGCTGTCGAGCAGCAATTGCCACGTGCCGCTGGGCGGTGTTGCGCCGAGCGTCAGGCGGAGCGTTGCACCGTCGCGTTCGAAGCTGATATTATCGAAGATGCGCCGTTGAATATCTGGACCCGGCGCGCCGAGTTGGTGCCGGTCCCGCAGGATCGCGGTGAGGCTGCGCTCGACCTCAAGGCGACGAAGGTCGACGGCATAGGATTCCAGCGCTTCGGCCTGACCTAGAACAGAGTCCGCATAAATAGCCCCCGACGGCGCTGTGATGAGCGTGTTGTCGATCTCCTTGCCGGTTTCGCGCATGCGCGTGACAATGTCCTCGAACGTGTCGTCACCGTTCTCCGTCAGCTTTTGGGTTCCATCGCCGAACGCGAAAGCGTCGACCTTGTCGAGCGAGGTTGACGCGATATCATATTCATCAACCGTGCGTTGCAGCGCGCCGCGCACGCTCTGCACAAGCGTCGCATTGATCTTATCGAAAGCCTGCTCCAATTTTGGACCGATCATATCCCGATTTTCCGACCGCAACGCGCGGGTCACGATGCGGCGCATATCGGCGCTATAATCGCTCCAGAAGCGGTCGAGTTCGCTCAGACGGTAATAGCGCACATCCTCAATGCCTGTCCCGTCGATCATTTCGAAGGGTGACCGGTATAAAACTTCAAGGTCGCTCAAAAATGTACCGACGATATAGATGTTGTTGACGTTGAAGAAGTTGATGTTGAGCGTGCGGCCGACATTGGGATTGGTGATCCGGCCGTTTGAATCCATCGTGTTTTCAGCCTCCACCCGCGTCAGTTCGCGCGAGATCACTTCCTGGCGGCTGGCCTTGCGCATCTTGTTGACCGCCTGGTTGGTGAGGCGATTGAGCGTCTTGGCAAATTCCCTTGCGGACTTGCGCGAATCGCCCTTTGCATCTGCGCCGCCGCCCCAGCCATTGCCGCTTACTTTTCCGCGTGCGCTCCAGGAACTGGTGCGCTCGGAGCTGTTTCGCGAGAAAATTCCGTCTCGACGCTGCTGAGCATGTCGAGTGGGAACTACTGGCTTCCATCTCCGCGACATTGGTCGAGCGGATCTCATATTCTGCATGGAGCGGCGCACGGTCTTGATGTTGATCACGCGCTCTTCGCCAGGCATTAATGCGATGCTGGAATTAAGTTCGCCAAGCCCGCAGCCGCGCCAGCGCATGCGATAGGAGACATGTTCTTCCAGTTGAATGTGGGCAGACCTCAGCCGCCGTCCTCGCTGTGGCTTGTGAATGACGCGATAGCCGGTGACCACATCATCGCCGAAGAGGGTCTGATCATATTCCGGCACCAGCAGGGCGCAGGTCGTCCGGAAGGACGGATCGATCTCGCACAGGTCGAGAATGTCGGCGAGTGCAACATCGTCCTGCGTGAAATAGCCAAGGGGGTGAGGCGTAAGATCTCGGACGTCGAAATTCTGGAGATTATCCTCGATATAGCGCGTGACTTGCGAGTCCGTGCCGTGGATTTCGCGATAGCCTATGACTTCCTTCGTGAGATGGTGATATTCCGTCCATGTTCTGCGACTGGTGCTAAACAGGCCGCCTCGGGTCTTGGAGCGTTGCACCGCCTCGACCCAGCGATGGATGAACTGAAACCGCTGATAGATGCGCCCTTTGGTCAGGACGATGTCGAGGGCAGGCGGTTGATTTATTTTGTCCCCTTGATCTCAAGGTGGAAGCTCTTCTCTGCGGCCCGCCCCTGGAGCGCGCTGACGAGCCGCTCGGAAGCGCGGCGCGGCGCGTGATCATCAATCGCACTTCGTCGAGCCGCGCGAGGATGGCGACCTGGTTACCCTGCACCTCGGGAGTATTCAGATTGAGCTGCGCCTCGGCTTTCACCAACATTTCGCGCTCGGCCTCTATGGCGGCATAGCGTTCGATGATCGCACTGACCGAAAGATCGATCCGTTCCATCTGCGTGAAATTTGCGACTTTGGGGTCGAGATAGACGCGCTCGATCTTGCCGATGTTGGCCCAGAAAGTCTCATAATTGCGTATGGCGCTGCTGTTTTGGACTAAGGTCTGGCGGTTGGAGAGGCGCGGTGCCCAAAGGGCTTGCCATGAAATAAAACGGGGATCGGGGATCCGGCGAAGCCTCGATGATGACATGCTTTCCGTTTTCCAGCACAGTCCAGTCATTGGCGTTTGCCGGATCGCCATTAGGCTTTAGCTGATAGAGCGGTGAAACATTGTCGGACAGGCGGATTTTAGCCTTTCCCGTGAGCTCATCGAGGGGAGAATAATCAAGCTCGTCGCCACCGGTCCACCACGCTTCGATACGGTCGCGCATGATGTGGATATCGCTGGAGGCAGCCCAGTTGGCGGCTTCGTCTGACAGCCATTGGGTCAGTCCAGCATTGGGATCGTCGAGTAGGTCGCGGGTCCGGCGAAATCGAAATTCCGACGCAATCGAGAGATAGTCATCTCCAATAAGGGCGTCGTCGATCAGCTTGACACGTCGCCCGGCGCGTGGATGCTGGTGTAACTGGAAAGATCCTGCATCACCCTATTCCCCCAATGACCCTGCCGAAAGATCGAGACTCCATGCATCGACTGTCTGGCTCGACCGCGATATTTCAGGGGATGGGGATGTTTGACAATCCAAGCGGGCCTACATCTTGATCCATTATGCTCTGGATTTGGGGAGAGCGTCAGCGCTGCTCCCGTTTTGCGTGCGCGCATCCGCGAAGGGGCATTGGTTCTGTCGATGGTATTTGGTCGGAAACAGGTTTGGGAGAAGGCCGTAAAACGCCGATGGTATCCAAACATCGGGGTCACTTGTTGGCTGGTACGTTACCTGCCGATGCTGCCCTAGCGCTTCTGGGTCAAAGACCGTGCGGGCGGAAACGGGTGATCAGGAAAATGGTCCATTTCGCCCGAAATGGGCGGCGACCTGCCGAGACTGTACTGATCTGATGTCGATTTTTGCCAGGCCTGATGGTGTCGGCGTGGAGCGGGTGAGGGGAATCGAACCCCCGTCGTCAGCTTGGGAAGCTGCTGCTCTACCATTGAGCTACACCCGCGTTCGACTGCCCATTGCCACGGCGGAAATGCGCCGTCAACCGACCTGGCGCTTGGCCAGTTTGCGCGCCAGGGTGCGGCGGTGCATCCCAAGGCGGCGGGCTGCTTCGGAGATGTTGAAGTCGCTGTCCTTGAGCGCTTCGTGGATATGTTCCCATTCCAGCGTCTTGATCGACGTCGGGCGGGGGGCGAGCGGGGTGTCGGTGTCGCCGCCGGAACGGGCGAAGGCGGCCTCTATGTCGTCGGTGTTGGACGGTTTGGCGAGATAATTGGTGGCGCCGAGCTTGATCGCATCGACGGCGGTGGCGATGCTGGCAAAGCCGGTGAGCACGACGATGAGCATGGCGGGGTCATGGGCGTGGAGCGCCTGCACGCAGGCAAGTCCGGACTGGGGGCCGAGTTTGAGGTCCACGACGGCAAAGCCGGGGCGGTGGTCGGCGAGGCAGGCGTTGACCGTTTCCAGGCTGTCGGCGAGCAGGACGGTATAGCCGCGCCGCTCGAAAGAGCGTTTGAGCGTGCGGGGCGAAGGCTTCGTCATCCTCGACGATCAGCAACAGGCGGTTCAGTCGGTCATTCTTGCCCCCTCCTCCAGAGCGCGAGGGTCGCCAAGCGGCAGGCGCAGCAGGATCATCGCGCCGCCCTCCACGCTGTTGCTCGCATTGACCCGTCCGCCCAGCTTGCGCACGACATTGACGACCAGGAAGAGGCCAAGGCCGCCGCCCTGCTTGCCCTTGCTCGACCGATAGGGTTTGCCGACATCGGCCAGCATCTCCTCGTCGAAACCCGGTCCATTGTCGCGCACGGCAATGTTGAGCCAGCGATTGTCGCGGCTGACCAGCATGTCGATATAGGTTGCGCCCGCCTCCCGCGCATTATCGAGCAGGTTGGTGATCGCCTGCCGGATGACCGGATCGGCGACGATGCGCGGATAGTCGTGCGGGCCAAAGTCGCAACGCAGCGGCATGCCGGGGTTGGCGCTGCGCCAGTCGCGGGCGATGGCGTCAACGAAGTCGCGGACATTGGTGACCTGCGGCGCTTCGCCACGCGCTTCGCCCGCCGACAGCAATATGCCCGACAGGATCGCCTTGCACCGGGTGACGGCGGCCTGCATCTCCTCCACTTCCTCGACCAGAGCGGGGTGGGTGGTGATTTCGGGCATGTGCCGCCAGTCGCCCAGCACGACGGCCAGCTGGGCGAGCGGCGTGCCCAGCTCATGCGCCGCGCCCGACGCGAGCAGGCCCATGCGGACGATATGCTCTTCCTCCGCCGCCTGTTGCCGCAATTGCGCCAGATAGGCTTCGCGCGCGGCCAGGTTGCGGGTCACGCGGGTCATGAACAGCACCAGCAGCACCGCGATCATGGTGAAGCAGACCCAGGTGCCGATGATGTGCAGATCGAACAGGCGGCCCTCCAGCGCGTCGCTGAGGTCCAGCGGGCGGTAGAAAAAGGCGAGGCCGGCGGCGCACAGCACGGAGATCGCGACGATGCCCCACACGCTCCAGCGATGGAGCAGCACCGCACCCAGCGCGACTTGGAGCAAATAGAGCGAGATGAAGGGATTGGTCGCGCCGCCGCTCATATAGAGTTGGGCGGTGAGCGAGAGGACGTCGAACAGCAGCGCCAGGAACAGTTCGGCATGGGTGATGTCGGTGCGCCGCCGCAATATGGCGAGGCTGGCCAGGTTCACGCCAGCCGCGATGCAGGGGACGACCAGCATCGGCACCATCGGCAGGCGGATGCCCATGCCGTAATGGACGATCAGGATGGTAGCGACCTGACCCGCCAGCGCGATCCAGCGCAACTGCACCAGCAGCGCCATATTCTTGCGCCCGGCAGCGTCGGCTGGCCACTGGCTGGGCAGCCAGCGGGCGGCGATCGGCAGGCGCAGGGTCATGGACGGCGGCTTTGACGCATGAGGAGGATATAGGCGCCCGCGACCATGGCGGCCAGACTGAACCATGTCAGTGCATAGACAAGATGATTGTTGGGGAAGCGGATGACGGTGAGGCCGCCGACGGGCAGGGCATCGGGCTGTGTCCCGGCGTCGGCGTCGATGAAATAATCGGCGGTCGCGGGCAGGGCGCGCGCGGCGGCGATGGCGGCGACATCGCGCGAATACCAGCGGTCGGCGGCGGGATCGTTCGACCGCAGGAAGCCGCCGCCCGGCTCTGTAAGACGCAGCAGGCCGGTGATGCGGACCGTCCCTGCCGGGCGGGCGTAGCGGGTGCGGGCGTCGTGCGGCACGAAACCGCGATTGACCAGGAGGATCGTGCCATCGGGGCGGCGCAGCGGCGTCAGCACCCAAAAGCCGGGGCCGCGCACGGTGGAAGCCTGCACCAGCGTTACTCGGTCGTGCAGGAAGGTGCCGGTCGCGCGCACGCGGCGATATTCGTCGGCCCCGGTGGCGCTAGCCGGCGCGGCGACAGGCGTGGCGTGGATGCGCGCGTCGACGCGGGCGATCAGGTCACGCTTCCACGCCAGCCGCTCCACCTGCCACACGCCCAATGCACACAGCCCCGTAAACAGCAAGGCGGCGATCAGCGTCAGGCCGACGGGGAAACCCACCCGGCCCTGGCTGTGCGATGTCACGGCATCTGGCTCATGTCATGCTCCATATGGGGCATCATATTGTTGTTGAGATGATACATGACCCACATCGAGCCGGACAGGGTGATAACCACCAGCACCAGCGTGAAGAGCAGCGCCATCATCGACCAGCCGCCTTCCGAGCGGGTGTTCATGTGCAGGAAGTAGATCATGTGGACGACGATCTGCACCATGGCAAAGCCCATGATGACGAAGGCGGTGACCTGCGGATTGGCGAAGGTCTGGTTCATGACCAGCCAGAAGGGAATGGCCGTCAGCAGCACCGACAGGCCAAAGCCGATCATGTAGCTGCCCATGGTGCCGTGACTACCAGACCCATGGTCGTGATCGTGGCCGTGATCGTGCGCGCTCATCGCAGCATCCCCATGAGATAGACGAAGGTGAAGACGCCGATCCAGATGACGTCGAGGAAATGCCAGAACATCGACAGGCACATCAGGCGGCGCTGGTTGGCGGCGATCAGCCCCTTTTGCCCGACCTGCACCATCAGCGTCACCAGCCAGATGATGCCGAAGGTGACGTGCAGGCCATGGGTGCCGACCAGCGCGAAGAAGGCGGACAGGAAGCCCGACCGTTGCGGGGTTGCGCCTTCATGGATGAGATGGGCAAATTCGTAGAGTTCGATGCTCAGGAACGCCAGGCCGAACAGGCCGGTGATGGCGAGCCAGGCCTGCGTCGCGCCGACCTTGTCCTTCTCCATCGCCAGCATGGCAAAGCCATAGGTGATGGATGAGAAGAGCAGCATCGCGGTGTTGAGCGCGACGAGATTGAGGTCGAACAGGTCGCGCGGTCCCGGTCCCGCCGCATAATTGCCGCCCAGCACGGCATAGATGGCGAACAGGCAGGCGAAGATGAGGCAATCGCTCATCAGGTAGATCCAGAAGCCCAGCGCCGTGCTGGACCCTTCGGGATGATGCGGATCTTCGCCCAGATGGAAGAGCGGATTGCCGTCATTATCGAGGAAGGCGGGGTCGATTGCGGATCGTGTGGCCATGATGCTTAGCCCTGTGTTGCGAGCAGCGCGCTGCGCTCGCCCTCGGTACGCTCAACCACGTCCCGTGGGATGTAGAAATCGCGCTTGTAGTTGAACGTATGCCCGATCGCGACCGCCAGTATGGCGACGAAGGACAGGCCCGCCAGCCACCATATGTACCAGATCATCCCGACCGAGAAGGCGACCGACAGGCCCGCAATGATGATGCCGGTGCCGGTGTTGGACGGCATGTGGATGGGGGCATAGCCGGTCAGCGGACGCTCATAGCCGCGCTTCTTCATGTCCGCCCAGGCATCGCCATCATGGATGACCGGGGTGAAGGCGAAATTATAGTCGGGCGGAGGCGAACTGGTCGCCCATTCGAGCGTGCGGCCGTCCCACGGATCGCCGGTCGTGTCACGCAACTGGTCGCGATTCTTGATGCTGACGGCGAACTGGATGAGCATGCAGGCGATGCCCCCCGCGATCATCACCGCGCCCAGCGCCGCGATCTGGAACCAGATTTGCAGGCTGGGATCATCGAACACGCGCATCCGGCGGGTGACGCCCATCAGGCCCAGCACATAGAGCGGCATGAAGGCGACCCAGAAGCCCACGACCCACAGCCAGAAGCTGCGCTTGCCCCATGTCGTCTCCAACCGGAAACCAAAGGCCTTGGGCCACCAGTAATTGATCGCCGCGAACAGGCCGAACAGGACGCCGCCGATGATGACATTGTGGAAATGGGCGATCAGGAACAGCGAATTGTGCAGCACGAAATCCGCCGGCGGAACGGCGAGCAGCACGCCGGTCATGCCGCCCACGGTGAAGGTCAGCATGAAGGCGACCGTCCACATCATCGGCAGTTCGTAGCGGATGCGCCCGCGATACATGGTGAACAGCCAGTTAAAGAGCTTGGCCCCGGTGGGGATGGAAATCACCATCGTCGTGATGCCGAAGAAGCTGTTGACGCTGGCGCCCGAACCCATGGTGAAGAAATGGTGCAGCCAGACGAGATAGCTGAGCAGCGCGATGACGATCGTGGCGTAGACCATCGAGCTGTAGCCGAACAAGCGCTTGGACGAGAAAGTGGAGGTGACTTCGCTGAACACGCCGAACAGCGGCAGGATGAGGATATAGACTTCCGGATGGCCCCAGATCCAGATCAGGTTCACATACATCATGGGGTTGCCGCCCATGTCGTTGGTGAAGAAGGCGGTGCCGACATAACGGTCGAGGCTGAGCAGCGCCAGCACGGCGGTCAGCACCGGGAAGGCGGCGACGATCAGGATATTGGCGCAGAGCGACGTCCAGGTGAAGATGGGCAGCTTCATCATCGTCATGCCCGGCGCACGCATCTTGACGATGGTGGCGATCAGGTTGACGCCCGATAGCAGCGTACCGATGCCCGCGATCTGCAAGCCCCAGATATAATAGTCGACGCCTACGCCCGGCGAATAGGCGATGCCCGACAAGGGCGGATAGGCGAGCCAGCCGGTGCGGGCGAATTCGCCCACGAACAGCGACATCATGACGATGACGGCGCCCGCCGTCGTCATCCAGAAGCTGAAATTGTTGAGGAAAGGAAAGCTGACGTCGCGCGCGCCGATCTGGAGCGGGACGATATAGTTCATGATCCCCGTGATCATCGGCATCGCGACGAAGAAGATCATGATGACGCCATGCGCCGTGAAAATCTGGTCGTAATGATGGGAATTCAGATAGCCTTCGGAACCGTTGAAGGCCATCGCCTGCTGAAGCCGCATCATGATCGCGTCGGCAAAGCCGCGCAGGAACATGATCAGTCCCAGGACCATGTACATGATGCCGATGCGCTTATGGTCGACGGTGGTGAACCAGTCGCGCCACAACATGCCCCACAGCCGATATTTGGTGATGAGGCCCAGCACCACCGCGCCGCCCAGCGCGACCATCACGAAGGTGCCGACGACGATCGGCTCATGCAGCGGGAGCGAACTCCAGTCGAGTCGACCGAAGATCAGCTTCCAGATGCCGCTATTTTCGGAGGCGGGATGCGGGGACATGGACGTTAGGGCCTTGAAAGGGGGAAGGGGGTGTTGGCTCGGAATTGATCCTCCCCTGCAAGGGGAGGTGGCAGGGCGAAGCCCTGACGGAGGGGTGTCGCCCTATCGTGAGGGCGACACCCCTCCACCGGCTCCGCCGGTCCCCCTCCCCTTGCAGGGGAGGAATGAACATCACATGCCATGGCCACCCCCATGCCCCTCATGATCCTGCTGCCCCGGCGCTTGGTTGCCGCGCTCGGCGGGGGTGCGTTCGGCGGCGGGCGTCATGCCTGCGGGCTGCGCGATCTCCCCCTTCTTGCCGGGTTCGACCGGGTGATAGCCGCCTACGTCGATGGTGCCGTCATGGCGCAGGCCAGCCGTGTCGCGGGCCGATTCCTTGCCCGCCCCGCCTAGGGCGTCGGTCATCATGATCTGGTCCATGCAGCGCTTGCCCGGTTGCACGCACATATTGAGCGCGGCGTGGAACAGGCGGGGTTCGACGCTGGCGAAATAGATCGGCTTCACCTTTTCGCTGGGCTGTTCCAGCTTCACGTAGGTGGCGCGGTCCAGCCTCTGGCCGCTGGCCTTCACGCGGGCGACCCACTGGTCAAAGCCGCGCTGGTCCATGGCGTGGAATTTGAAGCGCATGTTGGAAAAGCCGGCGCCCGAATAGTTGGCGGAAAAGCCGTCGAAGGTGCCGGGCCGGTTGGCGACCGCGTGCAGGCTGGTCTGCATTGCCGGCATGGCATAGATCTGCCCGGCGAGCGCGGGCACGAAAAAGCTGTTCATGATCGATGCGGACGTGATCTTGAATTCGATCGGCTGGTCGATCGGCGCGGCCAGTTCATTGACTGTGGCGATCCCCAGTTCCGGATAGATGAACAGCCATTTCCAGTCGAGCGCGACGACTTCGACCTGCAGGCGCTTTGCCGCCGGATCGACCTTGCGCTGCGGGTCGAGCCGTTCGACCGGGCGATAGGGGTCGAGCAGATGGGTGCTGGTCCAGGTGACCGCACCCAGCGCGATGATGATCAGCAGCGGCGCGGACCAGATCAGCAATTCCAGGCTGGTCGAATGGTCCCAGTCGGGGTCATAATCGGCGGCCTGCGCCTTTGCGCGATATTTCCAGGCGAACCAGGCGATCGTGCCCATCACTGGCACCACGATCAGCAGCATCAGCGCGGTCGCGATGAGGATGAGGTCGCGTTGCTGCATTGCAACGTCGCCCGACGGGGCCATGACCACCCAGTTGCACGCCCCCAGCGGCAGCAGCAGAACGGGCGCGAATCGGCGCAGAATTGCGCGGCTTTTGGCGGGCGGTCGAGCGATCATGGCCTCCGTCTAGTCAGGAAGTTACCGGGGCGACATTGGACCTTTTGTCCTATCCCTGTGCGGTTGCGAAATAGGGCATGGGTCTATTTGACAAGCCGATGATTCGCCATGCAACGAAGTAGGGCGAACAATCGTTCCCGCAGCATGAAGGCCCTTTTCACGCCATGACATCCGCGACGACAACGCCCAACAAGACGCAGGCGGAGCATGACGTGCGCAATCTTCATGCGCATGGCGACAAGAAAATCGCGCCGACCGAGATCGCCATTGGCGTCATCATCGGGCGGACGTCGGAATTTTTCGACTTTTTCGTTTATGCCATCGCGTCCTGCATCGTCTTTCCCGCCCATGTGTTCCCCTATCTGTCGCCGCTGCAGGGCACGCTCTGGTCCTTCGCCATCTTTGCGCTCGCCTTTGTGAGCCGGCCGATCGGGTCGGTCATCTTCATGGCGATCGACCGCGCCTATGGCCGCGGGGTGAAGCTGACCATCGCGCTGTTCCTGCTTGGCGGATCGACCGCGGCTATCGCGTTCCTGCCCGGCTACGCGACGATCGGCCATTGGTCGGCCGTGCTGCTGGCGCTGTTCCGCGCGGGGCAGGGGGTGGCGCTGGGCGGCACCTGGGATGGTCTTGCATCCTTGCTCTCGCTCAACGCGCCGCAGAGCAAGCGCGGCTGGTACGCCATGATGCCGCAACTGGGTGCGCCGCTGGCGCTGATGGTGACGGCGGGCCTGTTCGCCTTCTTCCTGTCGACCTTGTCGCGCGCCGATTTCCTCGATTGGGGCTGGCGCTATCCTTTCTTCGTGGCGTTCGCGATCAATGTGGTGGCTTTGTTCGCGCGGTTGCGGATCGTGGTGACGGAGGAGTTTTCGCGCCTGTATGAAAAGCGCGAGCTTCAGCCTTCGCTGGTCATCCCGACCGTGCGCAGCGAAGGGCGCAACATCGTCATCGGCGCTTTTGCCCCGCTGGCCAGTTTCGCGCTGTTCCACATGGTCACCGTGTTTCCGCTGTCGTGGATCGCGCTCTACACCGACCAGCCGCTGGAGCGCTTTCTGGTGATCGAGGTGATCGGCGCGTTTGTCGGCGTGCTGGCGATCATCGTCTCCGGCTTCGTTGCCGACATGATCGGGCGCCGCCGGTTGCTGGGCTTTTCGGCGGTCGGCATCGGCTTTTTCGCGGTCGCCGCGCCGCTGCTGCTGAATGGCGGCGATCTGGGCGAGGTCGCCTTCATGGTGCTGGGCTTCATCCTGCTTGGCCTCAGCTTTGGCCAGTCGTCGGGCGTGGTAGCCTCCAATTTCCGTACCGCGACCCGCTATACCGGGTCGGCGCTGACGTCGGATCTTGCCTGGCTAGTGGGGGCGGGCTTTGCCCCGCTGGTCGCGCTGGCGATTTCCGCCGAGTTCGGGCTGGCGGCGTCGGGCGCCTATCTGCTGTCGGGTGCGGTCGTCACCGGCCTGGCGCTGTTCGTGAACAAGGAACTGGCGGGCAAGGATCGCTAACCCGTTTGCCAGCCCAGGCGGGCGGCGGAGCTTAGAGCGCGTCCCGCATCCGGGCCAATGCCTTGCGGTCGAACCAGGCGCTGATGCCGCCGCGCGGGCGGAAGCGGGGGAGCCAGTCGGGGTAGAGGCTGGAAAGGCGCGGGGGCAGGCCGTCCGGTCCCTGCCGCGTCATGATGTCCGACACGATCCGGTTCTGGAAGAAGCGGACCGAATAGTTAATCAGCCTCTTATACTGCATCGTCCAGGTGGACGGACGGGTCAGGCTGACCTGTTCGCAGGCAAAGCCCGCGCCGTCGCAGGCGATCACACGGGTAACGTCCCAGCCGCTATCCTTTTGCAGATCGGTATGCGCCCAGGCCGCGACCAGCCCATCATCGCCAATCAGATCGTCGGGCAGGCGCAGGCCGCGCATGCGGATCGCGCCGACGAAGAGCCCCGACAGCGCGTAGAGATCGCCAAACAGCCCGCCGTCGGCACGCAGATTGCGGCGATAGGTTTGCGCCATCCGGCCATTGACCGGCATACCGGCGGCGGCATTGGCATGGGGGTGGGCGGCAAGGTCCGCCACCAGCGCGTCAATCGACCCGCTCTGTATCTCCGCGTCGCCATCCAGAAAGACGACGGCCTGCTCGCTACCGTTCAGCAGGTCATGGATCAGATGGTTCCAGGTCCGTGACTTGCCGCCCGCGGCAATGTCATGAACGATGACGTTCGATCGCCCGCCCGCCGCTTCCCGCGCCCGCGCCACGGTGGCGTCGGTGGTGCCGTTGACCAGCACATGGAACAGCGTATCCGCCCGGTCGAGCGGCAGCGAGCCAAGGCAGGTGGCGATGCGCTTTTCTTCCTGATGGGCGAAAATGGCGACGGCAACGGTCATGGCGTTTAGCGGAAATCCCAGGCCTGCTGGCCATGCTGGCTGGCGTCGAGGCCGTCGGCTTCTTCCTGCGCGCCCACGCGCATGGGGATGACCATCGACACGATCAGCGCGGCGATGGCGGTGCCGATCATCGCCCAGAGCGCGACGATGGCAAGACCGGCGAGCTGGCTGAGCAGCGCGGCGCTCAGGCTGACCGGCACTTCATAGCCGACCCCGCCCAGCAGCGGCAGGACGAAGATGGGGAGCAGCAGGACGCCGGTGAGGCCGCCCAGTCCGTGCACCACGAATATGCCCGCCGGATCGTCGATCCAGCGCGCCGCCAGCCCGCCGCCGATGCGGCAGACAATTGCTGCAATCACGCCGATCATCATCGCGCCGCCTGTGCCCACCAAAGCGGCGCTGGCCGAAATGGCGGCGATTCCCGCCAGGGCGCCGGACAGGATGCCGGTGGCGCTGGTGCGCGCGCCCAGCAGCCGGTCGAGCAAGGCCCAGAGCAGCGCGGCGGCGCAGGCGGCAAAATGATAGTTCAGGATGGCGGTCGCGGCGTCATCGGTTGCGCCCAGTGCCCAGCCGCCGACCACGCCCGACAGGCCGATCCACAGCAACGCGCCGCCCGCCAGACCGAGTACGGGGGAATGGCCGGGCTCGGAGGCTTCGCGCCGCCGCCCGGCGATCAGGGTCAGAGTCAGCGCGGAAAAGCCCGCAACGCCATGCACGACCAGCCCGCCGGCAAAATCCAGCACGCCAAGGTCGGCGAGCCAGCCGCCGCCCCACACCGCATGGACAGTCGGCGCATAGACCAGCAACAGCCAGAGCGGCGCGAAGCCGATCAGCCAGCCCAGCCGCACCCGTTCCGCAACCGCACCGATCAGCAGACAGGCGGCCAGCAGGGCCAGCGCCATCTGGAACAGGACGAAGGCGGATTCGGGGACCGTCAGCCCGTCGCGCAATTGCGCGAGATTGGCGAGCAGCAGGTTCGCGCCGCCGCCTAGCCAGGCGCTGCCCGGCGCATAGGCGATGGAATAGCCCGCGATCCCCCAGACCAGCGACACGATCGCGATCACGGCCGCGCCCTGCGCCATGACCGAGAGCACATTGCGGACATTGACCTGCCCCGCATGACGCAGCATCAGCCCCGGCAGGGCGGCGAGCAGGATCAGCAGTGCGCAGACCATCATCCAGCCGGTATCGCCGCTGTCTGCGACGGCAATCTGGGCATGGGCGGCTTGCGGCAGCGACCAGGGCGGCGATCAGGGGCAGGGTCAGAACAAAGCGCATCGGCAATCCCGGCAATCCAAACAGGCCCTCGTCCTAGCGCGGACAGGGTAAAGTTTTCGATAAGCAGCTGCCTCTATCAGCGGACGATGACAGGCGCGTGCAAGGCTGTTAAGCAAAAGCCATGCGGGGTTTGCTGTCTTTCTTTGCGGCGTTCATGATTCTCCTCTCCATGGGGATGGGAACGCTCGCGCATGCGACCGAGGCCTTGGGCTGTGTCGAAGATGAGACCAGCCTGTCGATCGGCGCGGCGATATGCATGGCGACCTGCAGCCCGGTGACGCGGATAATGGCCTGCCGCATCATCATGGTGGCTGCCATGGCCATCATGTCGGCACGGCGGGGTCGCGCGTTTCCTTTGATGGGACGGTGGCGACCCGCGATCGGCTGATGATCCCCCCGGCGCCGCGCCTGTCCGCCATCGAGCCTGCCGGACATTGCGCCCGCCCATCGCCTGACATCGACCGAATAGACCGCGCTCGCCTGGCGTCGCGGTTCCTTTCTCGTTGATTTCAGGAATTATCTTCATGAAACGCATCCTTGCGGCCTGTCTGGCCGTGTCGTGCTGCACCAGCGCCTTGGTGGCGCGGGCGGACGAACCATCCTTTACGCTGGCGCAGGCGCTGGAGCGCGCGGGCGCGACATCGCCCGCCATCGAAAGCGGGGCAGCGGGCGTTCTCGCCGCGCAGGCGGCGCGCAGCGTCGCGGGACTGCGGCCCAACCCCGAACTGAATATCCAGACCGAAAATGTCGCGGGCAGTGGCGACTATCGCGGTTTTCGCAGCGCCGAGACGACGGCGCAGGTGACGCTGCCGCTGGAACTGGGCGGCAAGCGGCCGGCGCGGGTGGCGCTGGCCAATGCGCAGCAGGACCGCGCGCAAATCGAGCAGGCGGTTATTGCGGCCGACCTGCGGCTGGCGGTGACGCAAGCCTATGTCACCGCCGTTTCGGCAGCGGAGCGAGCGACGGTCGCGCAGCGGCAGGTGACGATCGCGGCGGAAGCCCTGCGGTCGGCGCAGGTGCGTGTCCGTGCAGGGCGGGCCTCGCCGCTGGAGGCGCAGCGCGCGGAGCTCGCGCATCTCAATGCGCAGGCGACGCAGGAACAGGCCGAGCGGTTAGCGAATGTCGCTCGCGCCAATCTGGGCCGGTTGATCGGTGCGCCGGTGGCGGTGACGCTCGACCTGCGCTGGTTCGAGACGCTGGCGGCGGCCGGACCGGTCGACCGGGCGGCGGTGCGCGACATGCTGACCGCACGCGCCGCTGCGCTCGATGTGGCGACCGCCGATGCGCAGGTGCGGCTGGCGGGTGCGCAGCGAGTGCCTGATCTTCAGCTTTTCGCGGGGCCACGCCGCCTGTCGGGCAGCAACGACACGGCGATGCTGATGGGCATCAACATCCCCTTGCAGGTCTTCAACAATGGCGGGGCGGCGCAAGCACAGGCGCGCGCCGAACGGCAACGCGCCGATGCGACCCGGCGGATGACCGAAATCCAGCTCGACCAGGCCATCGCCTCGGCTGACGCGGAGGTCGCCAATGCCGAAACCGCCGCGCGCATCGCCAGTGGCCCGGCGCTCGCCGCCGCGCAGGAAGCGGCGCGGATTGCGCGCATCGGCTATCGCGAGGGCAAGTTCGGGCAGATCGACCTGATCGAAGCCGAACGCACGCTGCTCGACACCCGCATGGCCGCGATCGATGCGCTGGCCACCTATCATGATGCTTCGGCGCGCCGCGACCGGCTGGTCGCCCCGGCATCCTTGTTCGTGAAAGATTGATCCGATGAGACAATGGACATTATCGGCGGCCTTGCCGCTGTTCCTGGTGCTGGCCGCCTGTGGCGAGACTGTGCACCGCAGAATGAAGCGCATGATGAGGCGGGCCACGCCGAAGACCATGATGAGGAAGGCGAGGAGGATCATGCGGAAGAGGAGGGGGCAATAACCCTGTCCGAAGCGCAGATCCGCAGCGCGGGCATATTGCTGGTGCCGGTCGGCATGGCGGGATCGGGCGGGGCGGCGAGCCTGCCCGCGACGATTGAGGCCGATCCGCAGGGTATGCAGGTGGTGACGGCGGCAGTGGGCGGGCGCGTGGTCGCGCTCCATCGCAATCTGGGTGAGGCGGTGCGGCGGGGCGATCCGCTGGCGGTCATCGAAAGCCGCGAGGCGGCGCAGATGCAGGGCGAGATCGAGGCGGCCCGCGCCCGGCTGGCGCTGGCGCGCAGCAATTTGGGGCGGGAGCAGCGGCTGTTCGCCGAGAAAGTATCGCCCGAACAGGATCTGATCGCGGCGCGCACGACCGCGACTGAGGCGGGGATTGCGCTGCGGCTGGCGCAGCAGCAACTGGCGGCGACGGGCCGCGCGGGCGGCGGCCTCAACCGCATCAGCCTGCCCTCGCCGATCGGCGGGCAGGTCGTTGGCCGCAGCGCGATGCTGGGGCAGGTGGTAGCGGCCGATACCGAACTGTATCGCGTCGCCAATCTTGGCAAGCTCTCAGTCACCTTGTCGCTGTCGGCGGCCGATGCCGCTGCCTTGCGACCGGGCGGCATGATCACGGTGACCGCGCCGGGGCGCACGGCGCAGGCGCGCATCAGCTTCGTGTCGCCCATCCTCGACGTGCAGACCCGGCTGGTCCCGGTCATCGCCACGATCGACAATCGCGACGGGCAATGGCGTGTGGGCGAGAATGTCACCGCCGCGCGTCGACCTGCCGTCCAGGGATGGCGGGCGCGCCATCGCCGTGCCACAGATCGCGGTGCAGACGGTCGAGGGCAACGAGCAGCGTGTTCGTGCGCACCCGCACCGGGTTCCAGGCGGTTCCGGTCGCATTGGGGCCAGTGAGCGGGGATCGCGTCATCGTCACCAAGGGACTGAAAGGCGGCGAACGGATCGCCGCCACCGGCAGCTTCACGCTCAAGGCCGAACTCGGCAAGGGCGAAGCGGAACATGGGCATTGATCGATGATTGACCGGATCGTCACATTCGCGGTCGCGCGGCGCTGGCTGGTGCTGCTGCTGACCCTCATCGCCTGCCTCATCGGCGGTTGGGCGCTTCAGCGCCTGCCCATCGATGCGGTGCCCGACATCACCAACAACCAGGTGCAGGTCAATGTCCGCGCGCCGTCGCTCTCGCCCGAACTGGTCGAGAAGCAGGTCGCGTTTCCCATCGAAACCGCGCTGTCGGGGATCGAGGGGCTGGAATATAGCCGCTCGCTGAGCCGCAACGGCTTTGCCCAGATCACCGCCGTATTCACCGACGCCACCGACATCTACTTCGCCCGGCAGCAGGTGAATGAGCGGCTGGCGGGGCTGGCCGAAAGCCTGCCTGCGGGCGTGACGCCGGAAATGGGGCCGATCGCGACGGGGCTGGGCGAGGTCTATATGTGGACCGTCCACCTCGCCCATCGCAAGGATGACCAGCATGATCCGGGCGAGCCGGGGCTGCAACCCGATGGCAGCTATATCACGCCGGAGGGCGAGCGGCTGGTGAGCCAGGCGGATCAGGCGACCTATCTGCGCACCGCGCAGGACTGGATCGTCGCGCCGCTGCTCAAGAATACGCCGGGGCTGGCCGGCGTCGATTCGATCGGCGGCTATGTTAAGCAGTTTCAGGTCGTGCCCGATCTGGCGCGGCTGGCGGCGTTGCGGATCAGCATCGACGATCTGGCGCGTGCGTTGGAGGAGAATAACAATGCGGTCGGCGCGGGTGTGGTCGATCGCAATGGCGAGGGGCTGGCGGTGCGATCCGATGCACGGCTGACCGGGGCGGAGGACCTGTCCCGCACCGTGATCGCGACGCGCGAGGGCGTGCCGATCCTGCTGAGCCAGGTCGCCGCGGTCAAAACGGGGCAGGCGATCCGCATGGGGTCGGCGTCCGAAAATGGGCGCGAGGTCGTGGTCGGCACGGCGGTCATGCGGGTCGGCGAGAAGCTAGCCGCACCGTGGCGCATCGGCGGTCGCCCGACCGATTGGAGGAGATCAACGCCTCCCTGCCCACCGACGTCATCGTCCAGCCAGTGCTGGATCGCACGGCGCTGGTGCATTCAACCATCAATACGGTGGGCAAGAACCTGGCCGAAGGCGCGTTGCTGGTCGTCGTCGTGCTGTTCGTGCTGCTCGGCAATTTCCGCGCGGCGCTGATCGCGGCGCTGGTGATCCCGATCACCATGTTGATGACCAGCTTCGGCATGTTGCAGGGGGGCGTGTCGGCTAACCTCATGAGTCTCGGCGCGCTCGACTTCGGCCTGATCGTCGATGGCGCGGTCATCATCGTCGAACATGCATTGCGGCGGATCGCCGAAGGGCAGCATCGCGAAGGCCAAGTGCTGACGCTGGACGAACGGCTGGCCGTGGTCGTTGGCGCGGCGCGGGAGATGATCCGGCCATCTGGTCTATGGCCAGGCGATCATCATCCTCGTCTTATGTGCCGCTGCTGACGCTGACCGGGATCGAGGGCAAGACCTTCACGCCGATGGCGCTGACGGTCATCTTGGCGCTCGTCTGCGCTTTCATCCTGTCGCTGACCTTCGTGCCGGCCCTGCTCGCGGTGCTGTTGTCGAAGCCGGTGGAGGAGAAGGAGGGGCGGATCATGGGGTTGGCTCAAGGCCCGCTATGAACCCGGCCTCGACAAGGCGATGCAGCGGCCGACGCGCACGATGGGCGTGGCGGTGGCGGCATTCGCTACTGGCGATCGGCGCGTTCCTGACGCTGGGGCAGGAGTTCCTGCCGCAGCTCGACGAGGGCGACATGACCGCGCAATTGCTGCGCATTCCGGGCACGTCGGTCGAACAGAGCCAGGCGATGCAGTTCGATGTCGAAAAGGCGATCGCCAGTTTGCCGCAAGTCCGTTTCGTCTTTTCCAAGACGGGCACGGCGGAACTGGCGTCGGACCCGATGCCGCCGAATATTTCGGATACCTTCATCATCATGAAGCCGCGTGCGGAATGGCCCGACCCGAAATTGCCCAAGGCGGAGCTGGTCGAAGCGGTCGAAGAAGCTGGCGGTGCTGCCGGGCAATGCCTTTGAAATCAGCCAGCCGATCCAGATGCGCTTCAACGAACTGATTGCGGGCGTGCGGGGTGACGTGGCGGTCAAAGTGTTTGGCGACGATGCCGATGCGATGGCCCGCACCGCCAATCAGGTCGCGACGATCCTGCGGCGGACGGAGGGCGCGGTGGATGTGCGGGTCGAGCAGACCGAGGGGTTGCCGATGCTCGACATCCGGCCCCGGCGCGAGGCGCTGGCGGCGATGGGCCTGTCGGCCAAGGCGGTGCAGGATGTGGTGGCCGCGGCGATCGGCGGGCGCGATGCGGGCATGATTTTCGAAGGGGATCGGCGCTTTGCGGTGACGATCCGGCTCGACGATACGCAGCGGGCTGATATCGAGGCGGTGGGGCAGATCCCTGTGCCGACGCCCGATGGCG
>JAXHOI010000017.1:0-71826 GCA_034519505.1 Sphingobium sp.
CAGTCCGGTCAAGCACGCCTGTCGAACGCTCATGCCGTCTGTCGAATGGATCCAGCATGAACGATATAACGTCACGCCGCACGCCATAACAAGCCATGATGCGAAGATGGAGGAGCGCTGCAGCTGTTCGCTTGCGAAGACAGGGGCGGAACAGCTCGACCAGATCCTGCTCGATTCGCGCGGGCCTCAATGTCTCGGCGTCGAGGCAGCACCAGCTGGACTTCACTTCGGCCAGCACATCCTCGCCCCGGCGGATCAGCGTTTCGTAAAAGGCACGGGCACCCTGCACCCGCTCAACGATCACCGTCGCGATCAGCTGGTCGTCCAGAAACGCCGGTTTGCGATACGTGATCTCATGCTTAACGCGACCCAAAGTGCGCGGCCACGGCTGAGGGCGGCGCGACCGCCCGCCAATGGGCCAGCACCGCATCCTGCACCCAGCGCAGATAATGGGCATTGTTGGCATGTCCCATGAAGTCAATGTCATCGACCTGGACAGTGACCTGATGGTCGTGCGGGACTGCTGGCGCGTTCATGAATACTGACATTAATGTAAATCGATCCGCGTGGCTACCGCCGCACGGATGAATTTTCGCGCCGACATATGACAGTTCGACGACGCGCGTGGCCCTTCTATCAGCCCCGGTCTGCGATAGGCCGGCACGTCCTGCGGCGGCAACCATAGCCCCGCTGGCGGCTCGCCCGACTGCCAGAAAACGTCGATCAGGATGCCGCCGCGTGGATACCAGTAACCCCCGATCCGCAGCCAGAGCGGCTGCATCTCGGTAAGAAGCCGCTCGCCTATCCCCACCGTACAGTCTTCATGGAAAGCGGCATGATTGCGGAACGCGCCCAGGGGAACAGCTTCAGCGATTTCGATTCGACGATGGTCGTGGCCGGCGCATCGTCGATCACCAGATGCGCGAAATCAGGCTGGCCTGTGACCGGGCAGAGCGAGGTGGATTCGGGCGCGGTGAAGCGCACCAGATAAGGCTTGCCGGGGCGGGGGTTGGCAACATAGTCGAGCACCGCTTCCTCCGGCGAGGAGGGAAGCGCGCTTTGCTGCCCCAGATGTCGGGGCATGAGGGGAGGAGTGTCGGACATGCGGTCCATCTAGTGGATCGCACGGCCGATGTCATTGCTGCTATGGGGAAGCAGTTCGTTCACGGCGGATTAAGCCGCCGGGATGTTGCGAGACGATGATGGGACATTTACGGGGCAAGGTTCGGGCGCGGATATGCGCCGGGGTGATGGCGTTGGCGACAGGGGCGATCACGGCCCCCGGCGTCGCGCAGGATCAGCGGGCGGGTCAGTCTGCGCCAACGGTTACCCCCGCGCCATCAAGCAGCAGTAGCCCGCGCGATTTCAGGCTGGATCCCACGCGCGATCCGGCGCGACCTGGATCGGTCGAGCGACAGGGGCCGGGCGTGCGGCCTTCGCTCGACACGCCCACCACCTCCACCCCCGTGCCCGCCCCGCCACCGCCAGTCGTTCGACCGACGTTGCCGCAGGCCGATAAGCCGACGGACGCGGCGCAAGTGGGCGGCGAGCGATCAGAAGTGGCGGCTGCGCCGCGATCCCTCGAAGCCCGGAGTGAGCCGGTCGCGGAGGTGCCTGCAACCGCGCCCGTCGCGGACAATGCCGCCAGAATCCGCACCAGCGGTTCAAGCGCCGCCTGTGTCAGCGCCTGTCGGCAACGCTGCCGAGGGCGGCGACGCGCTACCGGCGCCGCAGACAAGCGAGGCCTGGCCCGCTACGCTGATATTCGCTCTCGCCGCTGGCATCGCCCTGTTGGTCGGGCTGTTCCTGCTGATCAGGCGACGCAAAGGTGCCGCGCGCATTCAGGATTTCGATCCTCCGGCGACCGCGCCGGAAGCGCCGACGATGCCCGCTGCTTCGCCGGCTGAACCGCTGCCTCCTTCGCCGCCGCCGTCGAAGGACCGGCCATGGCTGGACGTCGAATTGACGGCGCATAGTGCGCGCTTGACCCTGATCGGCGCGACGGTGGGATACCGGATCAGCCTGCGCAACAGCGGACCGGTCGCGGCGGAGAATATCGCCATCCGCCTCGACATGGCCAATGCCGATGCACGGCGGCAGCAGGAACTGGCGCAATTTTTCGCCGGTGCCGCCGAAGAGATCGCGCATCATGTGGAACGGCTGGGGCCGGGCGAGACCCGGGAGCTAAATGGCGAGTATATGCTTCGCCAAGGCAGCTATACGCCGTTCCGCGCCGGTGACCGGCTGTTGCTGATCCCGATCCTGGCCTGCGATGCGCGTTACCGGTGGGATGGCGGACATAGCGCGCAGACCGCAGGGGCGTGGGTGGTCGGCAGCGAACATGGCCGCCCGATGCAAAGCTGGCCGCGTTCCGGCTGGATCAGGGGCCGCGCAGCTTTTCGGCCGTAGGCAGCCGCCGGATGGAAACAGCACTGATCAGTTGAAGGCCATTTTGCCCGCCTTGGCGCTTTGCAGCCGCGCCGCGCCGCCCTAAAAGCCGGCCATGGACAGTCTGGTTTCCACGCACTGGCTCGCCAGTCATATCGCCGCGCCCGACCTGCGCATTGTCGATGCGACCTCGCACCGCCCGACAGCGGGCGGGACGCGGCAGAGGAATTTCGCGCCGCGCACCTGCCGGGCGCCATCTTCCTCGATGCGAAGGGGATTGCCGAACCCCATCATCCAGTTTTAGGCATGCTGCCCTCTGCCGAGCGCTTCGCGCAGTGGGTTGGCGATCTGGGCATTTCGGCCAGCGATCGCATCGTGTTTTACGATGACAGCCCGCACCACACATCGGCGCGGGCGTGGTTCATGTTCCGTCTGTTCGGCGCGCGGCGGGTCGCCATACTGGACGGCGGCCTCGCCAAATGGCGGGCGGAGGGGCATCCGCTGGAAAGCGGGGCACCGCAAAGCCGACCCGCGACGACATTTTCAGCCCCCAGCCGACCTTTCGCGCGTGCGGGACAAGGCGCAAATGCTGGCGTTGCTCGGCGACACCGGGGTCACCATCGCCGACGCGCGGGGACCGGGCCGTTTCAGGGGGCGGAGGCAGAGCCGCGCCCCGGCATGCCAGCGGGCCATCTGCCCGGATCGCGTAACCTGCCCTACGCCACCCTGTTCAATGCCGATGGCACGTTCAAGGATGCTAACGGGCTTTCGGCCGCCTTTGCCGCCGCCGGCGTCCCGCTGGACAAGCCCATCGTTACCACCTGCGGCAGCGGCGTGACGGCGGCGGACGTCCTGTTCGCCGCGCATCTTCTGGGCAAGGAGGATGTCGCGCTCACGATGGCAGCTGGTCCGAATGGGGCGCCGACCCCGCCACGCCCAAGGAAACGGGGCCAGCAGTATGAGCGGCAAGGGCGATGATCGCGGGTCCTTCGACCCGGCTGGTGCAGGGTGGACGAAAAGCTGAATGGACGACGATTCCGGGACAGCCCGGTGGCATCGTCAGTCCGCCGGTCTGGCGCGCCTCGACGATCCTTTACGACGATGTCGCGCACTTGCGGGCGGCATCGGCTACGGACCCGCATGAGCGCTGGTTCTATGGGCGCAAGGGAACGCCGACGGCGTGGTCGCTGGCCGACGCGCTGACCGAGATGGAGCCGGGCGCGGCAGGCACGAGGCCTTATCCTTCGGGCGTGGCGGCGATCACGTCTGCCCTGATCGCGGTGCTGAAACCGGGCGATCACTTGCTGATGGTCGATAGCGCCTATGATCCGACGCGCGCGTTCTGCGATGGCCTGCTAAAGGGGTGGGGCATCGAAACCAGCTATTATGACCCGCTGGTCGGAGCCGAGATCGCCAGTCTGATCCGGCCCGAAACCCGGGCGATCTTCATGGAAAGCCCCGGCAGCCTGACATTCGAGGTGCAGGACGTGCCCGCTATCGTCGCCGTGGCGAAGGATCGCGGCATCGTGACGCTGATCGACAATACCTGGGCTACGCCGCTGCTGTTTCCCGCGCTCTCGCACGGGGTCGACATCAGCATCCTTGCGGCGACGAAATATATCGTCGGGCACAGCGACGTGATGATGGGATCGGTGAGGGCCAATGCCGATCACTGGCCGGCGATCCGCAAGGCGCTCCGGGCGCTGGGGCAGATGGTGGGACCCGACGATGCTTGGCTGGCGACGCGGAGCCTGCGCACGATGGCGATCCGGCTGGAGCGGCACGGCAGCTCCGCCCGCAAGATTGCGGACTGGCTGGCGACCCGACCGGAGGTCGCCCGCGTGTTGCACCCCGCCCTGTCCGACTGTCCGGGAAATGCGTATTTCGCGCGCGACTTTTCAGGGTCAAATCGGCCTGTTCTCCTTTGTCCTTAATGGCGGGGTGGAGAAGGCGCGTGCGGCGATGATCGACAGCCTGCTGGCATTTCGGCATCGGCTACAGCTGGGGTGGCTTTGAAAGCCTTGCCCTGCCCGTCGATCCCGCGCGCATTCGCACCGCCACGTCTTGGCAGGCGGATGGCCCGCTGATCCGCCTGCACATCGGGCTTGAGGATCCGGAGGATCTGATCGCGGATCTGGAGCGGGGCCTCGCCGCTTTCCGCGCCGCGCTCTGACGGCACATCGGCGTTTTGCGCTGCCGCTGCACGCAAACGCCTGCGCTGCGGGCGACGCCCCAGCCGCGTCATTTTATTACTTGCTGACGTAACGGAACAATGATCGGGCGTAACAGATGACGCGTTCTTGTTGCAATGAAGCAACAATATAGAAACAAATCTCCACAGATCAGCAATAAGTTTCTTGTGCGTCGCACAAATGCTGTGGCATGGGCCGGGGCGTAAGAGGACCATCTGCTCCGCCCGTCGGGGGAGAGAATTGGCAGAGGCCTCATGCGCAGGTGGGACGAACCGCAGGATCCTTAAAAGGGGAATATGATGCGTAAGTCCGTTCTGGCCCTCACCGGCCTTGCCATTGCTCTGGCTTCCAGCCCGGCCATGGCCGAAGATGCTCCCAGCAGCTCCATCACCGTCAACGGCACAGCGACCGCCGTTACCGACCATCGCTTCCGTGGCATTTCGGCAGACCGACAAGCGCTTCGCGGTGCAGGGCAGCCTGACGCTGACGCACACGTCTGGCTTCTACGTTTCGACCTGGGGTTCGTCGATCGATGATTATGTCGCGCATGGCGGCGATCTAAGGAAATCGACATCGGAGCGGCTGGCTCGCACACCTTTATGGCGCCGTCCATCGTCGATGTCGGCGTGCTCTATTACTACTATCCCGGCAGCGGCGGGGCGGCGAACACCGATTTCGTCGAGCCCTATGCCTCGGATCAAGGTAATGCGTTCGGCCCGGTCACCGCGAAAGCTTTCCGCCGCCTATGCGCCCAAGTCGGTTCTGCGCTGACCGTCGGCAATGGCAAGGAAGACACCCTCTATGTCGCCGGTGACCTCGGAGCGGCGGTTGGCGACACCGGCCTCTAGCCTGGGTGCGCACCTTGGCCACAGCTTCGGTCCCAGCTATCTGACGATCGGCAAGGAATATACCGACTGGAACCGTGACGGCGTCCTACACCTGAACCACCTGACGTTCGGCGTCGGCTACTACGACACCAACTTGTCGGCGTTCAGCCCCACGGGCCGCAACATTTCGAAGGCCGGCGTCGTCGGATCGATCGGCGTGGCGTTCTGATAGCGTCCTTTTCGCAACCGCGAGGAGAAGGGGCGGTGGGCATCGGTAGATGCCGCCGCCCTTCCTTGATCTCGGGAAAAAGCGGCATTCAGCCGGTTTCCCGCCGCCCGCGAGCGAGTAGGGAGGCGTGCATGACCGACTGGACCGGGAGGCGATTTTCATCATGACGCTGATGGGCATGGAGGGCTTCGCCTATGTCATGCACCGTTGGGTCATGCATGGGCCAGGCTGGTTCCTGCATGCCAGTCATCACCGGCCCCGCACCGGCGTGTGGGGAAGCCAACGACCTCTATTTCGTGATCTTCGCGGCCCCCTCCATCCTGCTGTTGATGGGCGGTGTGCAATGGAACTGGGGCAGCTGGGCGACCTGGAGGGGGGGGGGGATCGCCGGTTATGGCGCCATCTATCTCGGCTTTCACGACATCATCGTGCACCGGCGGGTCAACCATCGCTACGTCCCGCGCCCCGGGTCGAGGAGGAAACGGATCGTCCAGGCGCATCGGTTGCACCATGCCGTCGAGACGAAGGAGGGGACGGTCAGTTTCGGTTTCATCGTCGCCCCGTCTCCGGCTTCGCTCGAAGGCGGAACTGGCGCGGCGGGGCCGGAGGGCGTGAGCGCGCCGGCTGCCGCCGAATGAAGCAGCTTGCGCGCTAGCGCGCGATAGCGTTGCGTTCGCGTTCGCTTCGTCGATTTTCTCGGCGCCCAGCCTTGGCAGCGGATCGGCGGAAGCCATACCCGCTCTGGAATCTTGAAGCTCGCCAGATGGCCCGCCAGCGCGGCGCACTCCCTCCGCCTCCAGAGCCAGCAATACGTAACTGAACGGTGGAAGTACAACAGAAGTTGGGTTACGTATTGCTGGCTCCGGAGGCGGAGGGACTGCGCGCCGCGCTGGCGGGCCATCTGGCGAGCTTCAAGATTCCAGAGCGGGTATGGCTTTCCGCCGATCCGCTGCCAAGGCTGGGCACTGAGAAAATCGACAAGCGAACGCTTCAGCAACGCTATCGCGCGCTGAAGCTACCGGCTGATTCATTCGGCGGCAGCCGGCGCGCGCACGCCCGCCCGGCCCCGCCGCGCCAGTTCCGCCTTCAGCGAAGCCGGAGACGGGGCGACGATGAAACCGAAACTGACCGTCCCCTCCTTCGTCTCGACGGCATGGTGCAACCGATGCGCCTGGACGATCCGTTTCATATAGGCGGAGCGCGGGACGTAGCGATGGTTGACCCGCCGGTGCACGATGATGTCGTGAAAGCCGAGATAGATCGCGCCATAACCGGCGATCCCCGCACCCATCCAGGTCGCCCAGCTGCCCCAGTTCCATTGCACACCGCCCATCAACAGCAGGATGGAGGGGGCCGCGAAGATCACGAAATAGAGGTCGTTGGCTTCCCACATGCCGGTGCGGGGCCGGTGATGGCTGGCATGCAGGAACCAGCCTGGCCCATGCATGACCCAACGGTGCATGACATAGGCGAAGCCCTCCATGCCCATCAGCGTCATGATGAAAATCAGCGGTCCGGTCCAGTCGGTCATGCACGCCTCCCTACTCCCTTTGCGGGCGGCGGGAAACCGGCTGAATGACGCAGGTCAAAGCGAGATCAAAAAGAAGGGCGGCGGCATCCATCGATGCCACCGCCCCTTCTCATCGCGATTGCGAAAAGGACGCTATCAGAACGCCACGCCGATCGATCCGACGACGCCGGCCTTCGAAATGTTGCGGCCCGTGGGGCTGAACGCCGACTTGTTGGTGTCGTAATAGCCGACGCCGAACGTCAGGTGGTTCCAGGTGTAGGACGCCGTCAGGTTCCAGTCGGTATATTCCTTGCCGATCGTCAGATAGCTGGGACCGAAGCTGTGGCCAAGGTGCGCACCCAGGCTGAAGCCGGTGTCGCCAACCGCCGTGCCGAGGTCACCGGCGACATAGAGATTGTCTTCCTTGCCATTGCCGACGGTCAGCGCAGCCGACTTGGGCGCATAGGCGGCGGAAAGCTTCGCGGTGACCGGGCCGAACGCACCCTTGATCGAGGCATAGGGCTCGACGAAATCGGTGTTCGCGCCGCCGCTGCCGGGATAGTAGTAATAGAGCACGCCGACATCGACGGTGGTGGCGCCATAAGTGTGCGACCAGCCGCCGATGATGTCGATTTCCTGATCGCCGCCGGCCGCGACATAATCATCGATCGACGAACCCCAGGTCGAAACGTAGAAGCCAGACGTGTGCGTCAGCGTCAGGCTGCCCTGCACCGCGAAGCGCTTGTCGGTCTGCGAAATGCCACGGAAGCGATAGTCGGTAACGACGGTCGCTGTGCCGTTGACGGTGATGGAGCTGCTGGGAGCATCTTCGGCCATGGCCGGGCTGGAAGCCAGAGCAATGGCAAGGCCGGTGAGGGCCAGAACGGACTTACGCATCATATTCCCCTTTTAAGGATCCTGCGGTTCGTCCCACCTGCGCATGAGGCCTCTGCCAATTCTTCCCCCGACGGGCGGAGCAGATGGTCCTCTTACGCCCCGGCCCATGCCAGCATTTGTGCGACGCACAAGAAACTTATTGCTGATCTGTGGAGATTTGTTTCTATATTGTTGCTTCATTGCAACAAGAACGCGTCATCTGTTACGCCCGATCATTGTTCCGTTACGTCAGCAAGTAATAAAATGACGCGGCGCAGCGTCGCCCGCAGCGCAGGCGTTTGCGTGCAGCGGCAGCGCAAAACGCCGATGTGCCGTCAGAGCGCGGCGCGGAAAGCGGCGAGGCCCCGCTCCAGATCCGCGATCAGATCCTCCGGATCCTCAAGCTCGGATGTGCAGGCGGATCAGCGGGCCATCCGCCTGCCAAGACGTGGCGGTGCGAATGCGGCGGGATCGACGGGCAGGGCAAGGCTTTCAAAGCCACCCCAGCTGTAGCCGATGCCGAAATGCGACAGGCTGTCGATCATCGCCGCACGCGCCTTCTCTCCCCCGCCATTAAGGACAAAGGAGAACAGGCCGGTTGACCCTGAAAAGTCGCGCGCGAAATACGCATTTCCCGGACAGTCGGACAGGGCGGGGTGCAGCACGCGGGCGACCTCCGGTCGGGTCGCCAGCCAGTCCGCAATCTTGCGGGCGGAGCTGCCGTGCCGCTCCAGCCGGATCGCCATCGTGCGCAGGCTCCGCGTCGCCAGCCAAGCATCGTCCGGTCCCACCATCTGCCCCAGCGCCCAGGCCGCCTTGCGGATCGCCGGCCAGTGATCGGCATTGGCGCTCACCGATCCCATCATCACGTCGCTGTGCCCGACGATATATTTCGTCGCCGCAAGGATGCTGATGTCGACCCCGTGCGAGAGCGCGGGAAACAGCAGCGGCGTAGCCCAGGTATTGTCGATCAGCGTCACGATGCCGCGATCCTTCGCCACGGCGACGATAGCGGGCACGTCCTGCACCTCGAATGTCAGGCTGCCGGGGCTTTCCATGAAGATCGCCCGGGTTTCGGGCCGGATCAGACTGGCGATCTCGGCTCCGACCAGCGGGTCATAATAGCTGGTTTCGATGCCCCACCCCTTTAGCAGGCCATCGCAGAACGCGCGCGTCGGATCATAGGCGCTATCGACCATCAGCAAGTGATCGCCCGGTTTCAGCACCGCGATCAGGGCAGACGTGATCGCCGCCACGCCCGAAGGATAAAGCATCGTGCCTGCCGCGCCCGGCTCCATCTCGGTCAGCGCGTCGGCCAGCGACCACGCCGTCGGCGTTCCCTTGCGCCCATAGAACCAGCGCTCATGCGGGTCCGTAGCCGATGCCGCCCGCAAGTGCGCGACATCGTCGTAAAGGATCGTCGAGGCGCGCCAGACCGGCGGACTGACGATGCCACCGGGCTGTCCCGGAATCGTCGTCCATTCAGCTTTTCGTCCACCCTGCACCAGCCGGGTCGAAGGACCGCGATCATCGCCCTTGCCGCTCATACTGCTGGCCCCGTTTCCTTGGGCGTGGCGGGGTCGGCGCCCCATTCGGACCAGCTGCCATCGTAGAGCGCGACATCCTCCTTGCCCAGAAGATGCGCGGCGAACAGGACGTCCGCCGCCGTCACGCCGCTGCCGCAGGTGGTAACGATGGGCTTGTCCAGCGGGACGCCGGCGGCGGCAAAGGCGGCCGAAAGCCCGTTAGCATCCTTGAACGTGCCATCGGCATTGAACAGGGTGGCGTAGGGCAGGTTACGCGATCCGGGCAGATGGCCCGCTGGCATGCCGGGGCGCGGCTCTGCCTCCGCCCCCGTGAAACGGCCCGGTCCCCGCGCGTCGGCGATGGTGACCCCGGTGTCGCCGAGCAACGCCAGCATTTGCGCCTTGTCCCGCACGCGCGAAAGGTCGGCTGGGGCTGAAAATGTCGTCGCGGGTCGGCTTTGCGGTGCCCCGCTTTCCAGCGGATGCCCCTCCGCCCGCCATTTGGCGAGGCCGCCGTCCAGTATGGCGACCCGCCGCGCGCCGAACAGACGGAACATGAACCACGCCCGCGCCGATGTGTGGTGCGGGCTGTCATCGTAAAACACGATGCGATCGCTGGCCGAAATGCCCAGATCGCCAACCCACTGCGCGAAGCGCTCGGCAGAGGGCAGCATGCCTAAAACTGGATGATGGGGTTCGGCAATCCCCTTCGCATCGAGGAAGATGGCGCCCGGCAGGTGCGCGGCGCGAAATTCCTCTGCCGCGTCCCGCCCGCTGTCGGGCAGGTGCGAGGTCGCATCGACAATGCGCAGGTCGGGCGCGGCGATATGACTGGCGAGCCAGTGCGTGGAAACCAGACTGTCCATGGCCGGCTTTATGGGCGGCGCGGCGCGGCTGCAAAGCGCCAAGGCGGGCAAAATGGCCTTCAACTGATCAGTGCTGTTTCCATCCGGCGGCTGCCTACGGCCGAAAAGCTGCGCGGCCCCTGATCCAGCCGGAACGCGGCCAGCTTTGCATCGGGCGGCTCATGTTCGCTGCCGACCACCCACGCCCCTGCGGTCTGCGCGCTATGTCCGCCATCCCACTGGTAACGCGCATCGCAGGCCAGGATCGGGATCAGCAACAGCCGGTCACCGGCGCGGAACGGCGTATAGCTGCCTTGGCGAAGCATATACTCGCCATTTAGCTCCCGGGTCTCGCCCGGCCCCAGCCGTTCCACATGATGCGCGATCTCTTCGGCGGCACCGGCGAAAAATTGCGCCAGTTCCTGCTGCCGCCGTGCATCGGCATTGGCCATGTCGAGGCGGATGGCGATATTCTCCGCCGCGACCGGTCCGCTGTTGCGCAGGCTGATCCGGTATCCCACCGTCGCGCCGATCAGGGTCAAGCGCGCACTATGCGCCGTCAATTCGACGTCCAGCCATGGCCGGTCCTTCGACGGCGGCGGCGAAGGAGGCAGCGGTTCGGTCGGCGAAGCAGCGGGCATCGTCGGCGCTTCCGGCGCGGTCGCCGGAGGATCGAAATCCTGAATGCGCGCGGCACCTTTGCGTCGCCTGATCAGCAGGAACAGCCCGACCAACAGGGCGATGCCAGCGGCGAGAGCGAATATCAGCGTAGCGGGCCAGGCCTCGCTTGTCTGCGGCGCCGGTAGCGCGTCGCCGCCCTCGGCAGCGTTGCCGACAGGCGCTGACACAGGCGGCGTTTGAACCGCTGGTGCGGATTCGGCGGCATTGTCTGCGACGGGCGCGGTTGCAGGCACCTCCGCGACCGGCTCACTCCGGGCTTCGGAGGATCGCGGCGCAGCCGCCACTTCCGGATCGCTCGCCGCCCGGCCGCGCCGCGTCCGTCGGCTTATCGGCCTGCGGCAACGTCGGTCGAACGACTGGCGGTGGCGGGGCGGGCACGGGGGTGGAGGTGGTGGGCGTGTCGAGCGAAGGCCGCACGTCCGGCCCCTGTCGCTCGACCGATTCAGGTCGCGCCGGATCGCGCGTGGGATCCAGCCTGAAATCGCGCGGGTCATTGCTGCTTGATGGCGCGGGGGTAACCGTTGGCGCAGACTGACCTGCCTGCTGATCCTGCGCGACGCCGGGGGCCGTGATCGCCCCTGTCGCCAACGCCATCACCCCGGCGCATATCCGCGCCCGAACCTTGCCCCGTAAATGTCCCATCATCGTCTCGCGCAACATCCCGGCGGCTTAATCCGCCGTGAACGAACTGCTTCCCCATAGCAGCAATGACATCTAGCCAGTGCGATCCACTAGATGGACCGCATGTCCGACACTCCTCCCCTCATGCCCCGACATCTGGGGCAGCAAAGCGCGCTTCCCTCCTCGCCGGAGGAAGCGGTGCTCGACTATGTTGCCAACCCCCGCCCCGGCAAGCCTTATCTGGTGCGTTTCACCGCGCCCGAATTCACCTCGCTCTGCCCGGTCACAGGCCAGCCTGATTTCGCGCATCTGGTGATCGACTATGCGCCGGCCACGACCATCGTCGAATCGAAATCGCTGAAGCTGTTCCTGGGCGCGTTCCGCAATCATGCCGCTTTCCATGAAGACTGTACGGTGGGGATAGGCGAGCGGCTCTTTACCGAGATGCAGCCGCTCTGGCTGCGGATCGGGGGTTACTGGTATCCACGCGGCGGCATCCCGATCGACGTTTTCTGGCAGTCGGGCGAGCCGCCAGCGGGGCTATGGTTGCCGCCGCAGGACGTGCCGGGCTATCGCGGCCGGGGCTGATAGAAGGGCCACGCGCGTCGTCGAACTGTCATATGTCGGCGCGAAAATTCATCCGTGCGGCGGTAGCCACGCGGATCGATTTACATTAATGTCAGTATTCATGAACGCGCCAGCAGTCCCGCACGACCATCAGGTCACTGTCCAGGTCGATGACATTGACTTCATGGGACATGCCAACAATGCCCATTATCTGCGCTGGGTGCAGGATGCGGTGCTGGCCCATTGGCGGGCGGTCGCGCCGCCCTCAGCCGTGGCCGCGCATCTTTGGGTCGCGTTGAAGCATGAGATCACGTATCGCAAACCGGCGTTTCTGGACGACCGGCTGATCGCGACGGTGATCGTTGAGCGGGTGCAGGGTGCCCGTGCCTTTTACGAAACGCTGATCCGCCGGGGCGAGGATGTGCTGGCCGAAGTGAAGTCCAGCTGGTGCTGCCTCGACGCCGAGACATTGAGGCCCGCGCGAATCGCGCAGGATCTGGTCGAGCTGTTCCGCCCTTCGTCTTCGCAAGCGGAATAGCCGTAGCGCTCCTCCATCTTCGCATCATGGCTTGTTATGGCGTGCGGCGTGACGTTATATCGTTCATGCTGGATCCATTCGACAGACGGCATGAGCGTTCGACAGGCGTGCTTGACCGGACTGTCACAGCGTTCAGAGCCTCTGACCCACGCGCGCCGCATCACGGCCGCATCATGAACTTGCGGAGTCGCTTCGTCCCCATGTCGATAAAATCGCTTTTCCTCCTCGCTGCCGCCCCGATTGCGCTGGCCAGCGCACCACACGCCCTCGCTCAGGCCGCAGGCGGCCCGGCACCCGGCGTCACCACGCAGCTGCCGCGCAACGCCGTGCCCCACCATTATGCGATTCGCGTGACCCCGGACGCACAGAATCTGCGCTTTACCGGACAAGTCGTGATCGACCTTGACGTCACCCAGCCCACACAGACGCTGGTGTTGAACGCCGCCGACCTGACCATCGCAAAGGCGACCATCGCGCCGGCAGGCGGCAAGGCAATCGCGGGCACCGCGAAAGTCGACGCCGACGCGCAGACCGTGACACTGGATTTCGGCAAGCCGCTGAAGGCCGGCAAATACAGCCTGGCGATGGATTATGCCGGCATCATCAATACGCAGGCGAACGGCCTGTTCGCGCTGGATTACAAGGACAGCGCGGGTGCGGACAAGCGCGCGCTGTTCACGCAGTTCGAAGCGCCCGACGCCCGCCGTTTCGTCCCCAGCTGGGATGAGCCGAGCTACAAGGCGACGTTCGACCTGACGGCCATCGTCCCGACCGGCCAGTTCGCCGTCGGCAACATGCCGATCAAGACGTCGAAGGATCTGGGCGGCGGCAAGACCGAAGTCACCTTCGGCACTTCACCCAAAATGTCCTCCTACCTCCTCTTCTTCGGCCTGGGCGATCTGGAGCGCGCGACGAAGATGGCGGGGCAGACCGAAATCGGCATCATCACCGGCAAGGGTAACAGCGGCAAGGCGACGCTGGCGCTGGACGCCGCGGCCGAAGTGCTGACTTATTATAACGACTATTTCGGCGTGCCCTTCCCCCTGCCCAAACTCGACAATGTGGCCGGGCCGGGACAGAGCCAGTTCTTCTCCGCCATGGAAAACTGGGGCGCGATCTTCACGTTCGAGCGCGCCATGCTGGTCGATCCGCGCCTGACCTCCGAACTTCAGAAGCGCCGCATCTACGAAACGGTCGCGCATGAAACCGCACACCAGTGGTTCGGTGACCTCGTCACCATGGCCTGGTGGGACGATCTGTGGCTGAACGAAGGGTTCGCCAGCTGGATGGCGACCAAGGTGACGGAGCATTTCCGCCCCGAATGGCAGATGGGCCTGACCCGCGTTGGCGGCCGCGAAAGCGCGATGGGCCTCGACGCCTATTCCACCACCCACCCGGTCGTGCAGAAGATCGAGACGGTGGATCAGGTCAATCAGGCGTTCGACAGCATCACCTACGAAAAGGGTGAAGCCGTCATCACCATGCTGGAGGGCTATGCCGGTGCCGACACATGGCGCAAGGGCCTGCGCAACTATATGAAGGCGCACGCTTACGGCAACACCGTCACGGTGGACCTGTGGAAAGCGGTCGAAGCGGCCGGTGCGAAGGGGCTGGTCGACATCGCGCATGATTACACCAGCCAGCCGGGTATCCCGCTGGTGAAGGTGGATTCGGTCACCTGCAACGGCGGCACCACCACGTTGAACCTGACGCAGGCGGAATTCAGCCGCGATCATCAGGACAAGCCGGCGCTCAGCTGGCGCGTGCCGGTCATGGCGCAGGTGCTGGGCGGGACGCCGGTACGCACGGTGCTGATCGGCGGAAAGGGGCAGATCAGCCTGCCGGGCTGCGGTGCCTATGTCGTCAACGCGGGCCAGACCGGCTATTATCGCAGCCTCTATCCCGCCGCCGGCATCGCCGCGCTGGCGAAGGATTTCGGCAATCTGGCCGCCATCGACCAGCTCGGCCTGCTGGCCGACAACTGGCAGCTGGCAGAGGCCGGCTATCAGCCCGCCGCACAGGCGCTCTCGCTCGTCGATGCCGTGCCCGCCAATGCCGGTCCTGCGATCCAGTCGGCGCTGGCCGACTATATCGGCAAGATCGACGGCTATACTGACAAGGATCCCAAGGCGCGGGAAAAGGCGCGCGCCTATGGCCGGGCGCGGCTGGAGCCGCAGCTGACGGCGATCGGTTTCGATGCCAAGGCAGGCGAAGACCCGCAGATCGGCGTGCTGCGGCAGAGCCTGGTCAGCACGCTGGGCGCGCTGGAAAGCCCGATGGTGCTGGGCGAAGCCAAGCGCCGCTTTGCCGCGCTGGCGAGCGATCCGGCCGCCATCGACGGTCCGCTGCGTGAAAGCTGGCTGCGGATCATCGCGCGCAATGCCGATGCCGCGACCTGGGACCGGCTGCGCACGATGGCGAACGCAGCAACCGGCCAGATCGAACGGACCCAGCTGTTCACGACGCTGGGCCAGGCGAAGGACGAGGCGCTTGCCGCCAAGGCTCTCGACCTTGCCCTGACCGACGAGCCGGGCAAGACCACCAGCGCCGGGATCATCGCCGCAGTCGGCGGCGAGCACCCGATGCAGGCGGTCGATTTCGTGCTGGCTCATCGTCAAGCCTATGAAGCGCTGATCGACGTGTCGGCGCGCAGCCAGGCGCTGGCCCGGCTGGGCGGCGGGTCGGACGATCCGGCGATGGTGACGAAGCTGGATGGCTATGCAACCAGCTTCCTGACGCCGCAGTCGCGCAGCGTCATTGACCGTGCCATCGCATCGGTAAAGGGACGTATCGCGACCAAGGCGCACATGCGGCCCGCGATCGCGGAATGGCTGAATACCCGCAAATAAGGTCGACGCGATCGACAAGAAAAAGGCCCCTTTCGCTGCTGCGGAAGGGGCCTTTTCTTATGTGCTGTCGCCCTGTTCAGCGCGCCAGCGAACGCAGCCTGCGATAGAGGACTGCGATAACGGCAATGAACAGCAGCACACCGATATAGCGTGCGGCTGTTTCGAAATGCTCGCCGACCAGCGCCAGCGGCGCGTCGCTGCCCGTTGCGCCTACGATCCCGGCAAAGGCGACACCGAACAGGCTTTCGCCCACGATCAGCCCCGTTGCCATCAACACGCCCATCCGCTCTGCGAATTCCGGGTTCTTCTGCCGCCTTGCCCACGCATCATGCGCATGGCCGATCAGCGCGCCGATGGGGATCAGCAGCGTCAGCGCCATCGGCAGGTAAATGCCCATGCCCACGCACAACGGTGGCATGCGCATCTTGCCTGCCTTGCCCAGCAATTCGTCCACAATGATGACGACGATGCCGATGCCCGCACCTATGCCGATCAGGTCCCAGCGGATATCGCCGCCCAGAACGCCCTTTGCCAAGGCAGAGATAAGCGCAGCCTGCGGCGCGGCAAGAGAGGTTTCCTTGGCGCCCGGCGCACCCTGAAACCCGAAGCTGGCGTTGAGCAGTTCGAGCACCGGCGGAATGGCGAGCGAGCCGAAGATCACGCCGACGACCAGTGCCGCCTGCTGCTTCCACGGCGTCGCGCCGACCAGCTGGCCGGTCTTCAGATCCTGAAGATTGTCGTTGGAGATGGTGGCGACGCCAAAGACGATGGCCGTGGCGAACAGGGCGAAGGCGACCAGCGCCGCACTGTCGGCTTCATTGGAGCCACGCCCGACGAGGGCCAGCAGCAGCAGGGAAGCACCCAGCACGGCCAGGATGCCGACACCCGAAATCGGGCTGTTCGACGCGCCGATCAGGCCAGCCATATAGCCGCATACCGATGCGATCACGATGCCCGCCACCAGCACATAAAGCAGCATCGCGCCGATCACCAGCGTCGGGTTGGCGGCAATCGGACCGCCCTGCGCAAAGGACCAAAGCAGCGCCCCGATCGGCAGCATCGCAAACAGGATGGTCCCGGCGACGATTCCGATGGGCAAATCGCGTTCGGTCAGCTGGTCCAGCTCGCCTCCGGCCTGGCGGTGCCTGCGGGGCCGCCATCGCGGCGCGGATACCTCCGATGATCGGCCCGATGATGCGCAGCAGCGACCAGATCGCCGCCACGCCGATCGTTCCGGCACCGATGAAGCGGACCTGACTACGGAAAGTGGTGTTGACAACCGCCGCGATGTCGCCGGCCAGGTCCTGACCCGTCGTCAGCCAGGGGACCAAGCCCACCCAGCTGATCAACAGGCCGATGAACATTGCAAGGCCAACGGACAGGCCGACCAAGTGCCCCACACCGATCAGCGCCATCGACAGGCTGGTCGACGCGCCGCTCGCACCGGAACCCAGCCGGAATGCGGTCGCCAGTTCAGCGGCCGCCAGCTTGGTTGCCGCTACAAGCGCGAAACCAGCCGAAGCCAGCGCGCCCAGGACGATGACGGCAAGGCCCTTGCGGTTCTCCTCCGCGCCCTGCTCGTCGCCTGCTCCATCAGCACCGGTGCCGACCTTCAGCACTTCGGCGGCGGCCACGCCTTCGGGATAGGGCAGGTCTGATCCGGTCACCAGCGCGCGGCGCAGCGGCACGGAATACATCACGCCCAATATGCCGCCCAGCGCGATGGCAAAGACGCTGGTCCAATAGGGAAAGCCGGTCCACCAGCCCACCATGATCAGGCCGGGCAGGACGAAGATGATGGCCGAAAGCGTTCCCGCGGAGGACGCGATCGTCTGGACGATGTTGTTTTCCAGAATGGTGCCGCCGCGCAGCAGTCGCAGCACGGCCATGGAAATGACCGCCGCCGGAATGGACGTGGCGAAGGTCAGGCCGATCTTCAGCCCCAGATAGACGTTGGCGGCGGTAAAGAGGACGGTAATCAACCCGCCCAATATCACAGCACGCAGCGTGAATTCGCGCATCGGCGCAGCCGCCGACGCTCCCTGATGTGTCGTTGCCATTATCAAGCAATCCTGTGTTCAGCCTTTCCGGCCACCTGACGGGGCGGAAGGCTCAAGGCGTTAACGCGCCCGCCATGCATGATCCCCTTGGCGTGGGCATGGATGCGCGCCAGCGGAGAACAGGCATATCGAGCGTTCATGACGCCGGGCTAGCATGGATGCGCCGAGAGGGAATAGCGAAAAGGCGGCGACATTCTTTGCGTGGTCAGGTCAGCGCATCGTACAGCAGCTTGAGGCCCAGCAGCACCATCAGTGCGTACACTATCAGGTAGAACGCCTTGCCATGCATACGCCGCACCAGCCAAACCCCGGCGAAGGTCGATACGACGGCCACCGGCATCAACATCGCCGACGCCATCAGATTGTCCGACGTAAATTCGCCCAGAGCCCAATAGGCCGGCACCTTCATCCAGTTCATTGCCGCGAATGCAATCGCGGTCGTCCCCACAAACTCCAGGTGCGGCAGCTTTTTGGGACCTACCCACATCTGAAAGGGCGGCCCACCGGCATGGGCGATCTGGCTGGTGAATCCCGTGGCGATGCATAGCAAAGCGCCGATCCAGTCCGGCATGTTCCACGGCGCAGTGGTTCGACTGCCACGTTCGAGCCATAGCCGCCAAAGACCGAACAGCAGCGCGATCGCCCCCAAAATGCCCTTGATCGCAACGGCCGGCAACTGCGCGGCGAAAAGCCAGCCGAGAGCGATGCCAATCGCAGCAAAAGGAATTGTAATGGCGACAATTCGACGATTCCAGCAATGCCGGAACACCCACACGCTCACCGCGTCCTGAACAATGATGATCGGAAGGAGGATCGCCGCGGCTTCCACGGGCGCAATCGCCAGCGCCAATATCGGGGTGCCGAGCGCGCCGAGACCGGAAAGCCCACCCTTGGCCAGGCCGATGACAACGACGGCAATGACCGCGCATGCAATATAGGCCGGATCGGAAAGCATATCGCACCGCCGCTAGCGCGCCGGGTGCGCGCCGTCATCATGGAAATCATCGATTGAGCCATGATCTTGCGCATCGGCTCGCCTGGCCCGCCCCAATCGTCGAGGGAGAGGAAATCAGTCGTTGCGCCGCGCCAATCGTTGGGCGAGACATCGGCGATCGTCAGGAGGGAAGCGGATGAGTAGCATCAGGGTCGGGATCGGCGGCTGGACGTTCGAGCCGTGGCGCGGCGTTTTCTATCCCGACGGGCTGCGGCAGAAGGACGAACTGGCCTATGCGGCATCGAAACTGACCGCCATCGAGATCAACGGCACCTATTATAGCAGCTTCAAACCAGCGAGCTTTGCCGGCTGGGCAAAGGCCGCGCCGGACGGGTTCAAATATGCTGTAAAGGCGTCGCGCTTCTGCACCAATCGCAAGGTGCTGGCCGATGGCAAGGAGTCGATCGTCAAATTCCTGAATCAGGGGATCGCGGAACTGGGCGACCGGCTGGGCCCCATCCTGTGGCAGTTCATGGCAACCAAGAAATTCGACGCAGCGGATTTTACCGGCTTTCTGGATCTGCTGCCCGACAATCTGGACGGCCTGCCCCTGCGTCATGCGCTGGAGGTTCGACATGATAGCTTTGTCGACCCGGCATTCTATGCGCTTGCAAAGAGCCGCAACGCGGCGATCGTGTTCGCCGACCACCCCGACTTTCCCCGCATCAACGAGCCGACCGCCGATTTTGCCTATGCCCGGCTGATGGGAACGCAGGAGGACGTCGCCAGCGGATATGACGATGGCGCACTCGATGGCTGGGCCAAGACGGCAAAGGACTGGGCTAAGCGCGGCGACACCTATGTCTTCATGATCAGCGGGGCGAAAGTACGCGCGCCGGCCGCCGCCATGGCACTGATCGACAGGCTCTGAAACAGAAGGAAAGGGGCTTTTCGAAGGCCCCTTCACCGGGCGGAAGCCGCCCGGACATCATCCGACGGCGGGTCAGGCCGTCGGGGGTGGCAGGGCCGATAGTCAGCCCTGCGCCACCAGACCGACGATCAGATAGGCCATGATCGCGACCGGACCCAGAGCGAAGAAGGTCAGCAGGACCAGCGCGACGCGAACGAACGTGACATCCCAGCCGAACTTGTCGGCGATCCCCGCGCACACGCCCATCAGGCGGGCCCGGCTGCGGTTAAGTGCGAATGCCTTCTGCATGGTGATTGTCCTTGATTGCAACGATGGTGGAGCGGTTGGTCGCCTGAAGATCAGGCGACCGTGTGAACCGCCGGGCCAACGGCCGAGCCGACAAAGATGGCGGCGACGAACAGGGCGCCAACGAGCGAAAGAACGGCGTTCTGAGCCTTTGCAGTGAAGTTCATGTCTTGTCTCCTCAATGATGTGGCCGAACCGTTCGGCCGATGCCAACTTGTTTGCAGAGACCGTGCCAACTCTCGTTTTTCGCGGATTTCCGTGACTTTCGCTTTAGTGTCTGATTTTTCGCCCCGCGATAATTATGAAGGGTTGGTGAATTTCACCTACAGATTGGAATTTTCGCATATCATATCGTGCTAGGCGCTCCGTTCATCGCACATTATGCTGGATATATGCCGAGGCCGGAGCCAGACCTGCTGTTCGTTTACGGAACATTGCGTTCGGAATCGGACAGTGGGATGGCGGACTGGCTTCGCGCGCGGGCGTTCCATCTCGGTCCCGGCCATGCTCGGGGCAGCTTGTTCATGCTCGATGGCTATCCCGGCTTGATACCCGGCGAAGCGGGATCGGTTCTGGGGAATATCTACCGGCTGTATGACGATGGCGACGAAGTGCTCGCAGCCCTGGATGAATATGAGGAATGCTCCGCCCGCTTCCCGGCGCCGCAAGAATATGAAAGACGGGTCATCATTGTCGAAGCGCCCGACGGCCCGCTGCAAGCCTGGGCATGGATCTACGCCTGGCCAGTCGCAGGACGGGAGAGAATCGATAGCGGCGACTTCCTGAAACCGGGTTTTTCGAACAGCTGACTTCAACCCGCCGCCGAACGCAGCTAAGCATGCGCCTCCCGGGGAAAGCGAGGAGACATGCAATGAACGACGACCGCCTGCCCGAAGATCGCAACTGGATCGCCAGCACGGGGATGACCCGCCGCTCCGCCCTTGCCGGAACCGCATTTGCCGCCGGTTTCGCCGCCGCCTGCCAGCCTGTCGCATCCAGCACGATCAAGACCGATGGCGATGGCATTCGCGAAATGAGCGTCACGATCCCGACCAAAAATGCGCCGACTGACGTCGATACGCCATTCCAGATGCCGGCCTTCGTCGCCCGGCCATCCGGGGTGGACAAGCCGCCGGTGCTGATTGTCGTTCACGAAATCTTCGGCGTGCACGAATGGGTGAAGGACATGTGTCGGCGGTTTGCAAAGGCCGGATATATGGCCATCGCACCCGATCTTTTCGCCCGCCACGGCGACGCGACCAAGGAAGCCGATTTCCAGAAGCTGATCGCGAACATCGTCAGCAAGGCACCCGACGAACAGGTGATGGCCGATATCGACACCGCCATCCTCTGGGCCGGGCAGAATGGCGGCGATGCGGCGCGCCATTATATCACAGGTTTCTGCTGGGGCGGCCGCGTGGTATGGCTCTATGCCGCGCATGATCCGAAACTGAAGGCGGGCGTGGCATTCTATGGCCGGGTGAAGGGCGATCCCAAGCCGCTGCAGCCGTCCAATCCGATCGATCAGGTCGAAACGATGCGCGCGCCGGTGCTGGGTCAATATGGCGGCAAGGACAAGGGCATTCCGCTTTCCGACCTGGACGAAATGCGCGCAAAGCTGGCTGCCGCAAAGAATCCGTCGAAGATCACGGTCTATCCCGATGCCGACCATGGTTTCATGGCCGATTACCGCCCAAGCTATAACGAGGCGGCGGCCAAGCAGGCGTGGGAAGCGACCCTCGCCTGGTTCAAGGCCAATCGCTAAAGGACGTCGGGGCGCGCGTGCGATCGCGCGCCCCGATCCTGCCGGTTCAGCTGCCGCGCAGCGCCTGCACCGCCGCCAGCGTTTTCTTCACATGCTCGGCATAGCTGAGGTCTGAATGGACGAAGATGACACGCCCGGTTTTCGCGATCACATAGGAGGTACGGTTGGTCAGGCCCGCGCGCTGCGGCAAGGCCACGTCATAACCACTGATGATCGCAGGGCCGGCCGACGCGACCGCGAACTTGTTGGCGCATTCCTTGGCAGAAAAGTCCGCGAGCTTGTCCACCGGATCGGCGGACATCCCGAGCACCGAGGCACCGGCTTTCTTGAACGCCTCGATATTCTCGGCAAATTCGCGCGCTTCGGCAGAGCAGCCGGGCGTGAAGGCAGCCGGGAAGAAATAGAGGACCACCGGTCCCTTCTTCAGCAATTCGGCAAGATGGACGTTCAGCAGCTTGCCCGCGAGCGCGCCGCGCGTGGTGAAGTCAGGCGCCTTCGCACCAACCGCCAGCGCGGCAGAGGCAGCGGGCGGGGTGCAGGCAAGCGCCAATGCGGCAGCGGCGATGGACAGGCGGGCGATACGATGGATCATGGGGGCTCTCCATTTGGGTGACCATGGATAGTCGGCTTGGCGGGCGGGCATCAACCCGCCTTTTCGGGCGGCTCCCACAATTCGATGGCATTGCCTTCCGGATCGTGGATGCGGGCAAAACGCCCGACATCGGGATGATCCCATTCAGGGTTGGTGACAACCGGAATGTCGGCGGCCCGCAACGAAACGAGCAGGCCATCAAGGTCCGCCACGCGCAGATTGATCATGAACGCCTTGTCCGCCGCGAAGTAATCAGTGTCGGCCTTGAACGGCGCGAACACCACTGGCCCGCCCTGAACCTGCCACATCCACTCGCTCGCCGGCACATCCGGATCGCAGGAGCAACCCGCGCCGATGCCCAGATGCGTCCGATACCAGGCATTGAGCGCATCGGGATCGCGCGCGCGAAAGAACAATCCCCCGATTCCCAGAACAGGCATGACGTTCGCTCCCTGTTGATCGCGGCACTGCGTAAATTGCACGATTGCCACTCGCAGCCAATGTAGCGCAGGAACCCTAGCGGCCCAAGGCTGGTTATCGAATATGATGAGCATGCACCGCGCAATCCCGACCCTATTGCTGGCCCTGCCCGTCGCCTTGCTGAGCGGATGCGACCGCGGCGCGCCGCAAAATCGGCAGGACGCACCGGTCAACGTCCTCATCGACGAAGGTGATGACGGCGCGATCGAGCATCAGGGGAACAAGGTGGAGGGCGAAGCCGACATCGCCGCCAAGTCCCACACCAACGCGACCGCCCTTCCCGCGGCCATGCAGGGTGCCTGGACCAGCGTGAAGGGAAACTGCGGTGACCGCGCCGATCCCATGCGCCTGACGGTTCGACCAACCGCCCTCGCCTTCTATGAAAGCGAGGGGAAAGTGCTGAAGCTGGAGCCAACGGAAGGCAACACGCTCAACGCCACCCTGCGCTACACCGGCGAGGGTGAAAGCTGGGAACGCACGCAACGCATTACCCTGTCCGATGATGGGCAGACGCTTTCGATCGCCGGGCCCACCGGCACTGTGTCGCGCAAACGCTGTCCCTGACAGCGTGACGATCACCCCGCTTTGCGATCCTGCCGTTCGGGGATAGAGCGGCGCGATGCCGATTGCGCGCCTGTCTCTGACCGATTTCCGCAACCATGCAGATGCGCTGATCGCGCCGACGCATGATTTCATCCTGCTGACCGGCGAAAATGGCGCGGGCAAGACGAACATTCTTGAGGCGGTATCGATGCTTGCGCCGGGGCGCGGCCTGCGTGGCGCGGCGCTGCACGACATGGCGCGGCAGGGCGGCGGCGGCGGTTTTGGGATCGCCGCATCGGTCGACGGCGTCACCATCGGCACTGGAACGTCACCCGACGCGCCCGACCGGCGGCAGGTGCGCATCGACGGCCAGCCCCAGGCCGCGAATGCGCTGGCCGAGCGGCTGGCCATCATCTGGCTTACGCCCGCGATGGACCGGCTGTTTACCGAAAGCCCCGGCGGTCGCCGCCGCTTTCTCGATCGGCTGGTGCTCGCGCTAAATCCAGCCCATGCGCATCATGTCGGCCGATATGAAGCGGCGATGCGCAGCCGCAACAAGCTGCTCACGGACCTGGCGCGGGCCGACCCGGCATGGCTGGGCGCGCTGGAAAGCCAGATGGCCGAACATGGCACGGCGATCGCATCTGCGCGCGAAGACGCCGTGGCGGCTCTGCGTGCGGCGGTGTCGCAACTTCCCGAACAGCCATTTGCCCGACCGGATCTGGCAATTACCGAATGGACGTCGGAGCGGGCGGACCAGCTGATTCAGGATCTGGCGGCGGGGCGGAGAGCCGATGCTGCGGCGCGGCGAACATTGGTCGGCCCACACCGCAGCGACCTGTCCGTGGCACATGCGGGCAAGCAACAGCCTGCGGCGCTGTGTTCGACCGGCGAGCAGAAGGCGATGTTGCTGTCCATCCTGCTCGCCCATGCAGCGCTCGTGCGGTCCCGGCGCGCCCAAGCGCCCATCGTGCTGCTGGATGAAGTGGCCGCCCATCTGGACCCGGCGCGAAGGGCCGTCTTGTTCGACCGGCTGGCCGCGATGGGCAGCCAGGTGTGGATGACTGGAACGGAAGCGGAATTGTTCGACGGAATCGGTGCGGCAACGCGGTTCATCGTGTCAGGCGGCGTGCTCCACGCGACGAATTGAGCCGTTCCGGAGACGAATTGAGGAACCTTTCCGGCATATCGCGTCGCAACAACGACTCGTCGCCAAGCGCTTCCGTTCAACCGTTCAGCCGCCATTAATGGCCTCAACGGGGTTTTCGGGGTCGCATCCACAACATGTTTTCGGGGTTCCGCGCAGCGGCTGCGCTTCTTCTTGCCGCATCGCTTTTCATCGGCAGCACGGCACAGGCAGGCGTTCTTCAATGCGCGCCCTTCGCGCGTCAGGTCTCCGGCATCCAGCTGTTCGGCAATGCCGGAACATGGTGGGGTCAGGCGGAAGGCAAATATCGCCGTGGCCATCAACCCCGCGTCGGCGCCGTTCTTGCTTTCTCCGCCAGCCGTTCCATGCCGGTCGGCCATGTCGCCATGGTCAGCAAGGTCGTCAGCGACCGTGAAGTTCTGCTGACGCACGCCAACTGGTCCTATCGCGGCGGGATCGAGCGTAATGTCCGCGCCATCGACGTGTCGGCCGCCGGCGACTGGAGCCAGGTGCGCGTGTGGTATGGTCCTATCGGTGACCTGGGCCTGCGCCCCAACCCGGCACAGGGCTTCATCTACGCCGACGACAACGGCTCGGACACGATCGAGAACGCGGCACCGGTCAAGGTCGCTTCGGCAACCGGGATCGTTACGGCGCTGGTGCGCGGTCGCTGATCCACGTTTGACCGGCATTTTCCAGTTATCGGGCGGCTTCGGCCGCCCTTTTACTATGTGCCGAACGCGGCATTAACTGAATGTCAGAGTCTCCATGCTCTTATGCATGCTCACCGGACAACGGCCTGAGCGGGCTTAAGAGGACAGGGAATGGACGTAAGGCGGCGAACGCCCAGCCATGGACGCTTGTGTGTGAGGATGGGGCTTGCCGCGCCTGTCCTTGCCCTTTCGGCCATGCTGCCTGCTCGCCCCGCACCCTCGATCGAAGCGGACATCGGCTACAATCGCGGAAGCGCCTCTATTCTGCAATGCGTGCCCTATGCCCGGCGCGTGTCCGGTATCCAGATCTTCGGCGACGCCAGCGGATGGTGGGACAAGGCAGAAGGACACTATGCCCGCGGGCGCCAGCCCCAGCGCGGCTCCATCCTTGCCTTTCGTGCAACCGGCGCCATGCCGGGCGGCCATGTCGCGATGGTCAGCCGGGTGATCGGCCAGCGGCAGGTGCTGCTCGACCACGCCAACTGGTCCTATCGCGGCGGCATAGAGCGGGACGTGCTGGCCGAGGATGTGTCGGACGAAAACGACTGGAGCCAGGTGCGCGTGTGGTACGGACCCAGCGGCCAGTTGGGCAGCCGGACCAATCCGGCGTTCGGTTTCATCTATCCGGGCAAGACGCCCAGTGAACGCACAGAGCCGGAGCGCCGTTTCCAACCGCTCGGTATCGACCTGACCGATCTCCACGCGCCTGCTCCGTCAAAGGCTGAACGCCGGGCGATGCGCGATGCCGAGCGGGCGGCTGACCGCGAGGAACAGCGGCTGGCGCGTTATGCGGCCGGTCATGCGCCTCGTTTGACCTATGATCGTCGCGTGTTCGGGTTCGAACCCTCCAGGTCCGGCCAGAACGCGCCGACGAACTTGCTTCCGCCAGGGCTGTAACGAACGGTCAGGCTTCGCTTGCCCCATCGGCAGGTGAGGTCTCGGCGGCCTTGCTGTCTTCGAACCAGGCTTCGACCGGACCGTTGAGCTTGATCGTCATCGGCTGGCCATTGCGATCGCGCGACTTGCCTGCGGCAACCCGGACCCAGCCTTCGGAAATGCAATATTCCTCGACATCGTTGCGGACCCGGTCTTTGAACCGGATACCGATGCCACGCTGCAGCAGGTCCATGTGGAAAAACGGACTGCGCGGATTGGTGGAGAGGCGGTCGGGGGGCGTGTCGGACATGGCGGCTTCTCATATGCGAAAGGCTGGAAAGCCGCCCCTCTATGGCGCGGGGCACGCGGGCGCAAGCCATAAGGGGCCGCCGCCGACAGGTGGGAAAAGGCGGCGGCCCCGGCGCGCATCACCGCATCAGCGGCAGATGCGCACTTTCACGCGGCGACCATAATAGGGATCATAGCGCCAATCCTTGTAACAGCGGGCGCGGTAGCCGGCCCGATAACGGTCACCACGCCAATGGCGATCGCGGTAGCCCCAGCCGTCGCGGCGGTCCCAATCGCGATGCCGCCAGCCGTCGCGATACCCGTCGCGATAACGGTAGCCGTCGCTATAATATCCGCGGTCATAGCCGCGATAGCCGACATAAGTGGGTGCTGCGTAAACCGGGCCGGAGCCTACCGAAACGCTCCAACTCGTCTGTGCCTGCGCCGCCGGTGCGGCCAGCGCGACCGATCCCGTCGCGACCAAGGCGCCGATCGCGCCCTTCATCCAGTTCATCATGATCAGTCCTCCTCAAAGGGCCAGATGCCCCAAGGAACGACTCGCAAACCCATGCCGTTCCCATATCGCGACAATGAGGCCGACGCGCTGAACGGCGCGGGAACGAGATATTAAGACGGGATTAAGCCTGCCGACGGCGCTTGACGGGCGGTATTTTCGCCGAGCGCTGCAATCCAAGCAGATGGGGTGCGACCTTCCGTTTCAGCAAGGCGACAAAATCCCGGGCCATGAAGGCATAGCGGTCGGGTATGTCTGAGCAGACGATGCGCGCGTGTTTCGGCAGCAGCGCAAACAGGCACCTGAGCGTGGCCAGATGCGCCTATTCCACGACGGAGATGATCTCAGTCTGCGCAAGATCTTCGGGCGTCAACGGCTTGTCTGCGTCACGCGATATTCCGGCACAATCGGTTTCGACGTCCGGCAGATTGGCGAAAAACAGTTCGGCCGTGGGGCTGCGCAAGCGCCCACGGCCGCAAATGAACAGAATACGCTCCAGGCGGCTCAGGCCGCCTTGGCACGGCTGGCGCGCTTGCGCTCATGCGGGTCAAGATGCGTCTTGCGCAGGCGGATCGACTTGGGCGTCACTTCGACCATTTCGTCGTCGTCGATATAAGCGATCGCCTGTTCCAGCGTCATGCGCTTGGGCGGCGTCAGGCGGATGCTGTCATCCTTGCCACTGGCGCGGAAGTTGGTCAGCGCCTTCGACTTCATCGGGTTGACTTCCAGATCTTCTGGCTTGGCATTTTCGCCGATGATCATGCCTTCATACAGCGCTTCGCCCACGCCCACAAACAGGATGCCGCGCTCTTCCAGCGGGCCGAGGGCATAGGCCACTGCTTCACCCGTGCCGTTGGAAATCAGCACGCCGTTCTTGCGCCCTTCGATCTGGCCCTTGTGCGGGCCATATTTCTCGAACAGGCGGTTCATGATGCCGGTGCCGCGCGTGTCGGACAGGAATTCGCCATGATAGCCGATCAGGCCGCGCGACGGCGCGCTGAAGGTGATGCGGGTCTTGCCGCCGCCCGAGGGGCGCATGTCGGTCATTTCCGCCTTGCGGATGTTCATCTTCTCGACGACCGTACCCGAATGTTCGTCGTCCACGTCGATGACGACGGTTTCATATGGCTCGGTCTTCTTGCCGCTTTCATCCTCGCCGAACAGCACGCGCGGGCGCGAGATGCCGAGTTCGAAGCCTTCGCGGCGCATGGTTTCGATCAGAACGCCCAGCTGAAGCTCGCCGCGGCCGGCCACTTCGAAGCTGTCCTTGTCGGCGCTTTCCGTCACGCGGATCGCGACGTTGCTCTCTGCTTCGCGCATCAGGCGGTCGCGGATCATGCGGCTCGTCACCTTGTCGCCTTCACGCCCCGCCATCGGCGAATCGTTCACGGCAAAGCGCATCGACAGGGTCGGCGGGTCGATGGGCTGCGCCTTCAGCGGCGTGTTGACCGACGGATCGGCAATGGTGTTGGCGACAGTCGCGACGGCAAGGCCGGCAAGGCTGATGATGTCACCGGCCCGCGCTTCCTCGACCGGAACCCGATCCAGCCCGCGAAAGGACATCAGCTTCGACGCGCGACCGGTTTCGATCACCTTGCCGTCGGCATCCAGCGCATGGATCGGCTGGTTCACCTTCACGACGCCCGAATTGACGCGGCCGGTCAGCACGCGGCCCATGAAATTGTCACGATCGAGCAGCGTTACAAGGAAAGTGAACGGCGCATCGACATCCAGCGACGGCGGCGGCACATGGTCGACGATCTTCTGGAACAGCGGCTCCAGCGTGCCCGCGCGCAGGCTGGGATCTTCGCTGGCATAGCCGTTACGGCCCGAAGCATAGAGCACGGGGAAATCCAATTGCTCGTCGCTCGCTTCCAGCGTGACGAACAGGTCGAAGACTTCGTCCAGCACTTCCTGAATGCGCTCGTCCGGGCGATCGACCTTGTTGACGACGACGATGGGCTTCAGGCCAAGCGCCAACGCCTTGCCTGTCACGAACTTCGTCTGCGGCATCGCGCCTTCGGAACTATCGACGAGCAGGATGACGCCGTCGACCATCGACAGGATGCGCTCCACTTCGCCGCCGAAATCGGCGTGGCCGGGCGTGTCGACGATGTTGATGCGCGTCGGTCTCGCCGTTCCAGTCGACCGAGGTCGGCTTGGCCAGAATGGTGATCCCGCGTTCCTTTTCCAGGTCGTTGGAATCCATCGCGCGCTCTTCGACGCGCTGATTGTCGCGGAAAGTGCCGGACTGGCGGAAAAGCTGGTCGACCAGCGTGGTTTTGCCGTGGTCAACGTGCGCGATGATCGCGATATTGCGAAGGGACATGATCAGCCTTTTGGAAAAACGCATGCGCCAGCCGGATCGCCGGGCGCTGCTTTGCGCGCGCCCATAACGGCTTTTGTGCATCGCGGCAACCTTCACCGGGTCAGGTTACGCCGGAATGCGCGCGTTTTCTCTATGCTGATACTGAAGCAACAAGGAATGACGGGCGCCCCACGTCACGGGACGCCCGTCGTCATGGTCAGTTGGGATTGGGCTGACTGCTCACCTGCGCCCCGGTGCTCGCGGCAACGCCGTCCCGGCCGACGCCAGCAGCGGTGCCGGTCGAAACGGTCGTGTCGCGATTGGGTGTGTTGACGCCCGCCGCGCCCGTCACCCCGGTATCCACACGGCTGTTTTCGACCTTATCGGCCGCGCCGCGCACGCGATCGCGCGTGCGATCGGCAATGCTCTGTGACCGGTCGCGCGTGCGCTCGACGGTATCGGCTGTGCGGTCACGGGCGCGATCCACCGTATCAGCCGTGCGATCCCGCACTGTGGCCGTGGTGCGGCCCACGGTATCGCCCACACGGTCGACCGGCGCATTGATACTGCCGCCCGCCGTGCCGCCAAGGCCTACTTGGCCCGTGGCGCTGCCGACGGTCCCGCCAACCGCACCGCCCAATCCCGCATTACCCCCCAGTATCTGAGCTTGGACGCCACCGGCCATCAGGGCGATTGCAGCTGCGCCGATCAGATATCTGGTCATATTCCATCTCCTGCCTTCATTCTATCAGGAGCCGGACAATGCCGGACCCTTCAGGCAAGTTCCCGTCGGAACGGATATGGAATGATGTTTGGCGCCGTGTTTAGCCGCCGCACTGCGCGCGGTGAAGCAGCTTCTGATCGGCCAGCACCAGCGCCATCATGGCCTCCACCACCGGAACGCCACGGATGCCGACGCAGGGGTCATGGCGCCCTTTGGTCACGATCTGCGCTGCTTCCCCATCGCGTGTCACCGTGTCGACCGGCGTCAGGATGGAGCTGGTCGGCTTGAATGCCACGCGCACGCGCACGGGCTGCCCGGTGGAAATGCCACCCGCGATGCCGCCAGCGTGATTGGCCAGAAATTCCGGGCCGCCGCTATTCGATCCGGGCGCTGCCGGACGCATCGGATCGGCATTTTCCTCGCCCCGCAGGCGCGCGGCGGCGAAGCCATCGCCGATTTCCACGCCCTTGACCGCATTGATGCTCATCATCGCGGCCGCGAGTTCGCTGTCGAGCTTGGCATAGAGCGGCGCGCCCCAACCGGCAGGAACGCCGCTCGCCACGCATTCCACCACCGCGCCGAGCGAGGAACCGGACGTGCGCGCCTCGTCCACCAGCGCTTCCCAGCGCGCCGCTGCGGCAGCATCCGGGCAGAAAAACGGGTTCAGGCCGATTTCCGCTTCGTCGAACTGATCGGGGTCGATGGCGTCGCCGCCGATCTCGCTGACCCAGGCCAGGATGCGCACTTCGGGGATGACCAGCCGCGCCACGGCCCCCGCCGCAACCCGGCTCGCCGTTTCACGCGCGCTCGACCGGCCGCCGCCGCGATAGTCGCGAAAGCCATATTTGGCGTCATAGGCATAGTCGGCATGGCCGGGGCGATAGGCCTTGGCGACTTCGGAATAATCCTTCGACCGCTGATCGGTATTCTCGATCATTAGGCTGATGGGCGTGCCGGTTGTGCGCCCTTCGAACACGCCGGACAGGATGCGTACCTCGTCGGGTTCGCGGCGCTGGGTCGTGAATTTCGATGTGCCTGGCTTGCGCTTGTCGAGCCAGGGCTGGATCATCTTTTCCGCAATCGCGAGGCCAGGCGGGCAGCCATCCACCACCGCGCCGATCGCCGGACCGTGGCTCTCACCCCAGGTGGAAAAGCGGAACACCCGCCCGAACGTGTTGAAACTCATAACCCCATGATCCCCGCGTCCCCCGACTCACCCCCGTGGGGAGCGGAGGGATTTCAATGGTCCAGCGCGATGTCCGGCGCGTCCTCCGCCTTCATGCCGATGACATTGTAACCGGCGTCGACATGATGGATCTCGCCCGTGACGCCGGACGCCAGATCGGACAGCAGGTACAGCCCCGCACCGCCCACATCGTCGATGGTGACGTTGCGGCGCAGCGGTGAGTTCAGCTCGTTCCACTTCAGGATATAGCGGAAATCGCCGATGCCGCTCGCCGCCAGCGTCTTGATCGGGCCGGCGGAAATCGCGTTCACCCGGATATTGTCGGGGCCAAGGTCCATGGCGAGATATTTGACGCTGGTTTCCAGCGCCGCCTTGGCCACGCCCATGACGTTGTAATGGGGGATGACCTTTTCCGCGCCATAATAGCTCAGCGTCAGCAGGCTGCCGCCATTGGGCATCATCGCGACGGCGCGCTTGGCCACCGCCACGAAGCTGTAGGCGGAAATGTTCATCGTCATCAGGAAATTGTCGAGGCTGGTGTCGACATATTTGCCGCGCAGCTCGTTCTTGTCGGAAAAGCCGATGGCGTGGACAACGAAGTCGATCGTCGGCCACCGCTGCGCCAACGCATCGAAAGCAACGTCGAGCGCCGCCATGTCGGATACGTCGCAATCGATCAGGAAATCCGAACCCAGGCTCTCAGCCAGCGGCCGCACGCGCTTGGCCAGCGCCTCCCCCTGATAGGAAAAGGCCAGTTCCGCCCCTTGTTCGCTCAACTGCTTGGCGATGCCCCATGCCAGCGACTTGTCATTCGCCAGTCCCATGATGAGGCCACGTTTGCCCGCCATCAAACCCTTCATTGCGGTGCGACCTCCCTTTCAGTCATCGCGTCCAATTGCGTCCCGCACCGCCTTTTCCTCCCCAAGTTCCGGGAAATCGGCCAATGCAGCGTTCAGTTCGGCCCCGATAACAACGCCGAGCCCGACGAAAAAGAAGAAAATGAGGACGACGACTACGCCGGCCAGGCTGCCATAGGTCAAATCATAGCTGGTCAGCAGCGAGAGGGCGACCGGCAGCAGTAGCGTGGTGAGATACCAGACCAGCGCCGTAAGCAACGCTCCGGGCCATTTGGGAAAGCGGCTGGAACGGTATTTGCTGGGGGTCAGCGACACGAACAGCGAATAAAGCGCGGCGCACAGGATCGCCATCGGCACCAGCTTCGTGGTCGTCACGATGGAAATCGCGCGGTCGGCAAAGGGCAGTACCCGGCGCAGGAACTCTTCCGCCCCCACCAGCACGAATTGCAGCGAAAGCGCGAACATCGCGGCAAAGATGCTGGCAACGATAATGCCGATAGACCCAAGCCGGTATCGCCAGAAGGATTTGGTGTAGCGCGTGCCATAGGCACGGCGCAGAATGTCGCGGATCGTTTCGATCAGGCTTCCGGTCGACCACAGGCCGACCAGGCCGCCCAGCCACAAAAGCCCGGTGACGGACGAGCGCGCGGTCAACACGTCGCGGATCGGCGGGCGCAGCACATCGGCGACATTATGCGGCACGGTGAGCAGGAAACCGTTCACCGCCTCGATCGCGTCCTGATTGTGACCGAATATCCGCGCGATCGTCGCCGCAACGATGAAGAAGGGGAAAAGCGCGACCAGCAGCATATAAGCCAGGTTGCCCGCATGGATGAAACCGTCGGTATAGACGCCGACGGCCACTCGCTTCATCACCTCGAATGTGCGCGTGCCGGGTCGGACCTTTGCATAATGGCTTTCGAAAAGTTCGCGCGCGTCGTCCGACAATTCGGCGCGCAACGCGGCCAGCCGCTTGCGACGCGCTTCGGGTGAGGTTGGTGCGCTTTCATCCCGCATGGGGAAACAACGCCCCTAGACGCCCATCGTTGCCCGCGGATTGCGCCCGTCGCGCCAGCCCCCGGCAATGAAGTCCTTCAACCCGGCATCGTCTGCCGGCAGGTCGACCACCAGCGTCACCAGCTGGTCGCCGCGCACTCCGGCCTTTCCTGTAAAGCCCTTGCCTTTAAGGCGCAGCGTCTTGCCTGAAGAGGATCCGGCCGGAATGCCCAGCATGACCGGCCCGTCGACCGTCGGCACCTTCACCTTTCCGCCCTGCACCGCCTCGTCCAATGTGACAGGCAGATCGAGCCGCACATTCATCTCATCGCGCACGAAGAATGGATGCGGCTTTATCTCTATGGTGATCAGGGCGTCGCCCGCCCCGCCGGGTCCCGGATCACCTTTACCGGCCAAGCGCATTTGCGTGCCGGTTTCCACACCCTGCGGCAATTTGAGGTCAATCGTCTTGCCATCGCGCAGGGTGATGCGCTGCGGTGCCAGCGTGGCTGCATCCACGAAATCGACGGCCAGGCGATAGGGCACGTTCTCACCCCTGGGCGGCGGCCCACCGCGCCCCCGCCCAAAACCCCCGAATCCGCCTGAAAAGCCGCCAGCACCCGCGCCCGCGCCAGCCGCACCGCCAGCGCGGCGGCCGCCACCGAAAATCCCCTCAAAAATGTCGCCGAAATCCATGCCTTCGCTGGAATAGCCGCCTGAAAAGCCGCCAGCCCCCGCGCCCGGATGGCCGCCACCATAGCCGAACGGCGCAGTGGGATTACCCTCACCGTCGATTTCGCCCCGGTCGAAGCGGCCACGCTTGTCCTTGTCCATCAACAGGTCATAGGCCGACGTTACCTGGCTGAAGCGCTCTGCGGCTTTCGGATTGTCCTTGTTTCGGTCCGGGTGCAGCTCCTTGGCGAGCTTGCGATAGGCCTTTTTGATGTCGGCTTCGTCGGCGCCGCGGGCGACGCCCAATATGCTGTAGGGATCTGCTGCCATGGGGGTTCGTTACAGAATTATTCTTTCGGAGGAAATGAACTTGGCCCTTATCTGGCGAGCAAGGCGCGGTAGTTCAATGCGGTCGCTCGCCGCGCAGAGTGCGCCGCTTTCCGTTCATCGGTCCATACGCAACTTCCCGCCCTTCCCCCGGGCGCATGCGGCCCCTATGGACTTATAGCATGACGACTGATCCTTTCGCGCTGTTCGACAACTGGTTCGGCGAAGCCCGCGCCAGCGAGATCAACGATTCCAACGCCATGGCATTGGCAACGGCCGATGCGCAGGGGCGACCCTCCGTACGCATGGTCCTGCTGAAGGGGCACGGGCCGGACGGTTTCGTTTTCTATACCAACCAGACCAGCCGAAAGGCGGGAGAGATCGCCGCCAATCCGCACGCGGCGCTGCTGTTCCACTGGAAGTCGCTGCGCCGGCAAATCCGCATTGAAGGGGCGCTGGCCCCGGTGTCGGATGAGGTCGCGGACGCATATTTCGCGACGCGGAGCCGCGATTCGCAACTGGGCGCGTGGGCATCCGATCAGTCCGCCCCGTTGGAGAGCCGGGACCTGTTCATGACCCGCTTCGCCGAACAGCAGGCACGCTTCGAAGGGCGCGATGTGACCCGGCCGCCGCATTGGTCCGGCTATCGCCTGACGCCCGATCGGATCGAATTCTGGCAGGACCGCGAACATCGCCTGCATGAACGGCGTGTTTTCACCCGCGCCGGCGACGGGTGGAGCGAGGGCATGCTCTACCCCTGACAGACGGCGCGTGTAGTATAAGGCAGCCAATTTCCCGGGTGCGGCTATCGCGCGGGGGCATTTCTTGTCGCACAAGGACCGGCATCCCAACCGGAGCCTTTCCGCCATGCAACTGGATTTCGTTCAGGTCGACGCGTTTGCCGACGGCCCCTTCACCGGCAATCCCGCCGCCGTCATGCCGCTGGAAAGCTGGCTGGCCGACGATGTGCTCCAGGGGATCGCAATGGAGAATAATCTCTCCGAAACCGCGTTCATCGTGCCGGATGCCAGTGGCGAGAGCGATTTCGAATTGCGCTGGTTCACGCCCGAATCGGAGGTCCGCCTTTGCGGACACGCCACTTTGGCGAGCGGCCATGTCATCCTTTCCCGCCAGCCCGGCCAGTCTCAGGTACGATTTAGCACGCGACAGGCGGGGGTACTGACCGTCAGCCGATCAGACAAAGGCTATGATGTCGCCCTGCCCGCCTGGGGTCCAACGCCAAAGCCGCTGCCCGAAGCGCTGGCGGGATTGGGAGTCGATAGCGCCGTCGAAACGCTGTGGCGCGACGGCGGATATGGCGTCGTCGTCCTTGCCAGCGAGGAAGAAGTGCGTGGACTGCGGCCCGACATGCGCAAGCTGGCAGCACTGGGCGACCGTCAGACGATTGTCACGGCACCCGGTCAGGGCACCGACATTGTCAGCCGCGTCTTTGTCCCCGGTGCGGGGGTGGACGAAGATCCGGTGACCGGATCGGCCCACGCCGTCATCGTGCCGTACTGGACGGCGCGCCTGGGCAAACCGCAAATCACGGCGTTTCAGGCAAGCAAGCGCGGCGGTCACCTGTTTTGCCGGGTGGAGGGTGATACGGTGGTGCTGACCGGAACGTGCCGCACCGTGATCGAGGGGCAATTCAGCCTGTAAACGCTCTCAGGCGGCGGCCGGAATGTCTGCACCCTGTGTCTGTGCGATCCAGCCGCCGCCCAGCACCCGCTCACCATCATAGAGCACCGCCGCCTGACCCGGCGCCACGCCAAATTCGGGCCGGTCGAACATCAGTTGACCATCCTGCAGCCGGGCAGGGGCTGGCCGCGCCATCGAGCGCACCTTGGCACTCAGCGGCCCAATATGGTCCCCGCCCAGCCAATTGATGTCGGAAAGCTGCGCCGCCGTGACCGCCAGCGCCGCCTTCGGCCCCACGATTACCTGCCGCTGCGCCGCGTCCAGCCGCACGACATAAAGCGGCTCGGCCTGCCCGCCGATTTCCAGCCCACGCCGCTGGCCGACGGTGAAGTGGATCAGGCCGCGATGCTGGCCCAGCACGCGCCCATCGACATGCACGATGTCGCCATCGGTCTCCGCATCGGGACGCAGTCGACGCACGACGGCGGCATAATCGCCATCGGGCACGAAGCAGATGTCCTGACTGTCGGGCTTTGCCGCGACGGCCAGCTTCAGCTCGGCGGCGATCGCCCGCACCTGTTCCTTGGGCAGGTCGCCCAGCGGAAAGCGCAGATAATCCAGCTGCTCCTGCGTCGTTGCGAACAGGAAATAGCTCTGATCGCGGGCCGGGTCGGCGGCGCGATGCAGCTGCGCCTGTCCACCCGTGCCGATAACGCGCCGGACATAGTGGCCGGTCACCAGGCAATCGGCACCCAGATCCTTCGCCAGCCGCAGCAAATCGGTGAACTTCACACCCATATTGCATTTGACGCAGGGCACGGGGGTGCGCCCGGCCAGGTATTCATCGGCAAAATCGTCCATCACCGACGCGGCGAAACTGCTGGCATGATCGAACACATAATGGGCGATTCCCAGATGGTCGCACACGGCGCGCGCGTCGCGAATATCTTTGCCCGCACAACAGGCTCCGGCGCGCCCCACTGCCTCGCCATGATCGTAAAGCTGCAGGGTGATGCCGATTACCTCCGCCCCGGTGCGCGCGGCCAGCGCAGCCACCACGCTCGAATCGACGCCGCCCGACATCGCCACGACGATTCGGCGCGCCGCCATCGGCCCGGCCAACTGGAAATCGACAGAAAAATTTTCGCTCATTCTGCGGGCATATAGGGGCGAAAGCCGCAGTTTTCCAGCCGGCTTAACCGCGCCTTCATTCGTCCTAACGGTCCGTCACCGGGCGATTTACCCGGCCTTATCGAATAGCCGATAACAGCGATCTTCATGGACTTGAGCTTCGTCAAGCGGCAGCTGAAACAGCCGCGACCCCTGGTCGCTCCCGCTGTTTCGGTCATGCCAGCTGACCTGTCCGACCTGATCGGCCGCATGGCGGTGCGTCAGGCGGCCAGTGTCACTGCCCACAGCCTCGCCCTTGCGGTGGCTGAGGAGCGCGGACGCGACGATCATGTGCTGGGCCTGGCGCGGCTGATGGCGCCACGACGCTTTGGACCAAGCACAGCGTCGTGCCTTGCGGGCAGCTTTAACCCGCTAATCGCAAGGCAGTTAACGGTGGGGCAAATGAAGTGAATGGGGCGTTTACCTTGGCGCTTTAGCCGATGTTCAACGCTGGATGAGAAACGGGTCAGACCGGAGGACGGCCGGGGGGCCACGCCGTTAAGTTTGAGGTGATGATGATCGAGAACCAGAAAATCCGACCCGCGCAGGTCGTGGGTCCGCTGGGAGAGCCGCTGACGCTGGCCTCGCTGCCTGCACCCGGCACCACACGCTGGGTCGTGCGCCGCAAGGCTGAAGTCGTCGCTGCGGTCAATGGCGGCCTGTTGACGGTGGACGAAGCGTGCGAGCGCTATGGCCTGACGCTGGAGGAATTCGCCGGCTGGCAGCGCGCGGTGGATCGTTCAGGCATGCCGGGCCTGCGCGTAACGCGGATCCAGCATTACAAGGCGCTATACGAACGCCAGCAGCGGTTCTGAACCGCCAGAGCATGTTAAGCCGAAAAAGGGCGTCCGCTGCAGGGAGCGGATGCCCTTTTTGCTTGTCGCCATACCGGATCAGCGCCGATCGAAAAGCCCGTAGATGACGAGCAGCGCGACGGCACCCAATATGGCCGCGATCAGGCCGCCCTGCTCGCCCGGTCCATACAGGCCAGCGAGCCGTCCGACATAGCCGGCCAGCAACGCGCCCGAAATGCCCAGCAGAACCGTCACGATACAGCCGCTCGGATGGCGTCCGGGTGTCAACATCTTCGCAATGCCGCCCGCCATCAGTCCCAGGATCAGCCAGTAAAATGCATCCATCGCAACCATTCCAGTCGTATCGAGCCAGCGCAGGATCAGCTTAGCCGCCTCGCTCGGCCCTGCAAAACAAAACGGATAGGAAACGACCCGCCGCAATGCTGTTCGACCAACGGCAGGCAAGCTTCGCTGAACGACGGAGATTCCGCTTGAGGGGGGTGATGTATTTATATAATACAGCAACACTTGTTTGCCAGGGGGGCAGGCTCCCAGGCCGCGCGACAGCAGCGAGCAACAGACACTCGGCCCGAACGGATGACCATGAACTACGAAACCCAGATTTCCGCCGATGCGGCCGAGTTCGTCGACGATGCGGCCAGCAGCCGCCGACGCAAGATCGTCATCGCCGTCATCGTGCTGCTCGTCGTCGCTGCACTTGCCTGGAAGATTTTCGGCGGCAAGGGTGGCGAAGCGACCCAGGATCAGGCTGCGCAGGTGCCCGTCGTTACCGTGCTCAGCCCCGGCAGCAGCAATGTCGACCGCGTGGTGAACGCCACCGGCTCCATCGCGGCGCGCCGTGAAATGCCGGTCGCCGTCGTCGGTGAAGGCGGCCGCGTGGTCAGCGTGCTTGTCGAACCTGGAACATGGGTCGGCAAGGGTCAGGTGCTGGCGGTCATCGAACGGTCGGTCCAGACGCAGCAGATCGCGTCCCTCGCCGCGCAGGTCGACGTGGCGCGCGCCGATGCAAAGCTGGCGCAGGCCGAGCTGGACCGTGCCAAGGCACTGGTCGAGCGCGGCTTCATCAGCAAGTCGACGATCGACCAGCGGACGGCCACGCGCGACGCCGCCAATGCCCGCGTCAACGTCGCCATCGCCCAGTTGCAGCAGCAGCGGGCGGCGACCGCCCGGCTGGACATCCGTGCGCCCGAAGCAGGGCTGATCCTCACGCGCGCCGTCGAACCCGGGCAGGTGGTATCGGCAGGCAGCGGCGTGCTGTTCCGCATGGCCAAGGGCGGTGAGATGGAAATGATGGCCCGCGTCGGCGAAAGCGACATGTCCCGCGTCAGTGTCGGCGTGCCCGCACGCGTGCGCCCGATGGGGTCCGCGGCGGAAGTCGAAGGCCATGTGTGGCAGGTCGCTCCCGTCATCGATCCCCAGACGCGCCAGGGCATGATCCGCATCCTGCTGCCCCGCAGCAACCAGATCCGGCCGGGCGGCTTCGCCAGCGCGACAATCATTTCGGGATCGGGCAACGCCCCGCTGCTGCCTGAATCGGCGGTGCAGAGCGACGACAAGACCAGCTATGTCTATATCGTCAACGCCCAGAACAAGGTGGAACGGCGGAATGTGACCGTGGGCCAGGTATCCGATCGCGGCGTTTCGATCACCGCGGGCATCACCGGGCGCGAACGTATCGTTGCGACGGCCGGCGCATTCCTGAACCCTGGGCAGACGGTCAAGCCCGAACTCGCCAAGACCGCATTCTGATCGGCAATCCGCGGCAGGAAGGACAAGGTCTAACGTGAGCTTCCGCAATATCTCCGCTTGGGCGATCCGCAATCCGGTGCCGCCGATCGTGCTGTTCGTCGCGTTGATGCTGGCCGGTCTGGTCAGTTTCAACCGGATGGACATCAACCAGAATCCGGACGTCAGCTTTCCGCTGGTGTCGGTGACGGTATCCCAGCCGGGCGCTGCCCCCTCAGAGCTGGAAACGCAGGTTACGCAGCGCGTCGAGGCGGCCATTCGCGGGATCAGCGGCGTCGACGAAATGACGTCCTTCGCACAGGAAGGCATGAGCCTGACCAACGTGCAGTTCGCCATCGGCACGCCGGTCGACCGCGCAGTCGCCGACGTAAAGAACGCCGTGGACCAGGTGCGTTCCGAACTGCCGGACGGGATTCTGGAGCCGCAGGTTACGCGCGTCGACATCGAAGGCGGTCCGATCGCCTATTTCAGCGCCGAAGCGACCGACATGACGCTGGAACAGCTCAGCTGGTATGTCGACAACACCGTCGCCCGCCGCCTGCTGGGCATTTCCGGCATGGCCCGCGTGCGCCGCAGCGGCGGCGTCAGCCGCGAAATCCGCGTCATCCTGGATCCGGCCAAGATGCAGGCGCGGGGTATCACCGCCGCGCAGATCAACCAGCAACTGCGCCAGATGAACATCAACGCAGCCGGTGGGCGGGCGGAAATCGCCGGCGCGGAACAATCCGTCCGCGTGCTGGGCAATGCCGCCGACGCTTACACGCTGGGCGAAACGCAGATCGCCATTTCCGGCGGCCGCACCACCAAGCTGTCCGACATCGCGACGGTGCGCGACATGTATGCCGAACAGCGCTCGCTCGCCACCATGAACGGACGGCAGGTGACCAGCTTCGCGATGGAGAAGGCAAAGGGCGCATCCGACGTCTCCGTCTATGACGAAGCGATGAAGGAAATGAAGAAGCTGGAGAAGGAGAATCCCAAGGTTCACTTCAAGCAGCTCTATTCCAGTGTCGAATATACCCGGGGCCAGTATGAAAGCGCCATGTCGTCCATGGTGGAAGGCGCGATCCTGGCCGTTCTGATCGTGCTGCTGTTCCTGCGCGATTGGCGTGCGACGATAATTTCGGCGCTTGCCATTCCGCTCTCGGCCATCCCGTCCTTCTGGTTCATGGATTTGATGGGCTTTACGCTGAACAGCATCTCCCTGCTGGCGCTCAGCCTGGTGGCGGGCGTGCTGGTCGACGACGCGATCGTGGAAATCGAAAACATCGTCCGTCACATGCGGATGGGCAAGACGGCTTATCAGGCGTCGATCGACGCGGCTGACGAAATTGGCCTCGCGGTGCTCGCCACCACAATGTCGATCGTCGCGGTGTTCCTGCCCGTTGCCCTGATGCCCGGCCTTTCGGGACAGTTCTTCATCCAGTTCGGCATGACCGTCGTGGTGTCGGTGCTGATGAGCCTTGCCGTCGCGCGCATGATCACGCCGATGATCGCGGCCTATTTCCTGAAAGCCCATGGCCAGGAAACCCATGGCGAAGGCTGGCTGATGGACCGTTATATGTCCGTGCTGCGCTGGTCGCTGGACACGCGCGCGGCCGACCGCATTCGGGGCCGTGAAAAATATGCGGTGCGCATGGCGCATTTCGGCGGTCCCGGCGTTGGCAACTGGCTGGGGCAGCGGTGGGTGCGCATTCGCCGCCGCCTGCGCGCCGCACTGGTCGATCACCGCATGTGGACGGCGGCCCTGGGCGTGCTGGCGCTGGTGATGACGGTCGTGTCCTTCGCCACTTTGCCACAGGCATTTCAGCCGACAATCAACACCGACTTCAGCTCCGTTCAGATCGAAATGGTCCCCGGAACCACGCTGGAACAGACGCGGCAGGTTACGCAGCGCGTGTCCGACCTGTTGACCGCCGACAAGGATGTGGTCGACGCGGCCTTTTCCGACATCGAACCGGCAAAGGCGACCATCTATCTGACGCTCAAGAAGACCCGCCCGCTCTCCAGCGTCGACTGGGAACGGCAGGTCGCACCGAAGTTTCAGACGATTGCCGACGCGCGCGTCAATTTCCAGTCGCAGTCCGGCGGCGGGTTCGGCCGGGACATCATCATGATGTTCGGCAGCGACAATCCCGAATTGCTGGAAAAAACCGCCAATACGCTGGTGGAGCAAATGGTGGGCCTGAAGCAGATCGTCGCGCCCCGCGTCGCGGGTGACATGCAGCGGCCGGAAATCATCATCACGCCGCGGCTGGACGTCGCCGCCGACATGGGCGTCACCACCACCGCGCTCAGCCAGGCGATCCGCATCGCGACCCTTGGCGACATCGATCAGAACAGCGCGAAATTCTCGCTGTCCGATCGTCAGATCCCGATCCGCGTCAGCCTGGCGGAGGACAGCCGCAAGGATATCGCGACGATCCAGAATCTGCCCGTCCCCACGGCCAGCGGCGCTTCCGTGCCCTTAAGCGTCGTTGCCGACATCCGCTTCGGCGCCGGCCCGACCCAGATCCGCCGGTTCAATCAGGTCCGCCGTATCGTGGTCGGCGCAGACTTTGCGCCCGGCGTGATCGAGAGTCAGGCGCGCCAGGCGATCGAAAATCTGCCGATTATGAAAAACCTGCCGCAGGGCATTCAACGGCTGCAGGCCGGCAACAGCAAGTTCCAGGCGGAAATGATCACCAATTTCATGATCGCCGTGGTGTCGGGCATCCTGCTGGTCTTTGCGGTGCTGGTGCTGCTGTACAAGCGCTTGATGCCTCCGTTCGTGAACATGGGGTCGCTGCTGCTCGCGCCCTTGGGCGGCACCTTGGCCCTCCATATCGCCGGCCAGCCGATTTCCATGCCGGTCTATATCGGCCTGCTGATGCTGCTGGGCATCGTCGCCAAGAACTCGATCCTGCTCGTCGATTTCGCGCTGGAGGAAATTCAGAAGGGCGTACCCAAGCCGGAGGCGATCATCGACGCCGGGCACAAGCGCGCGCAGCCGATCGTGATGACTACCGTGGCCATGGTCGCGGGCATGATCCCCACCGCCATCTCCTTGAGCGGCGATGGCGCATGGCGCGCGCCGATGGGGATAACAGTGATCGGCGGCCTGATCCTCTCGACCGTCCTGACGCTGGTCATCGTGCCTGCGGCATTCAGCCTGGCGATCGGTGTGGAAGCATGGATCGGCCCGCGTTTTGGCAAGCACCTCTTGACCTACAAGCCGGGCGACAATGCCCATCCCGGCCATGATCCCGACCCGGGCCATGCCCAGCCGGCCGAATAAGGATCGGCAAAATATCGGAAACGAACATGGGGTCGGACGACATGACGCGTCCGGCCCCATCGCTTTTGCAGCCAGCTGCCCATTTCGGTTGCGTGATGAATCTTCGCGGCGCATGAACCGGAACGGCCCTGAAACCGTTCTGACCGCATGAGCGCGCAACCGATCCGTTTTCCATCGCCCCACTCGCCCCCACTCGCCAATGGCGCGCGGCGCATGCGCATCGTGGCGACGGCGATGCTGTTCGCGATGGCCATGCTGTTCATCGCGGCCCGCTGGGGACAGGAATATTGGCCATGGGTGCGTTTCGTGCGCGCCTTTGCCGAAGCGGCGATGGTCGGCGGCCTGGCCGACTGGTTCGCGGTAACCGCATTGTTCCGCCACCCGCTTGGCCTGCCCATTCCGCATACCGCCATCATCCCGCGCAACAAGGACCGGATCGGCGACACGCTGGCGCTGTTCCTGCGCACCAATTTCCTGACGCCCGCCGTCGTCGCCCGGCGCATGTCCCGCATCGACATCGCAGCGGTGGTCGGCCGCTTCCTTGCAAATCCCACCAGCGGCGAGGGGCGGTTGCGGCGCGGGGCCAGCCGCATGATGGCCGACATATTGGAGGCGCTGGATCAGGACCGGCTGGGCGGCATGGTGAAGGGTGCGGTGGCACAGAGGCTACGCACGCTCAATATCGGCCCGGTTGCCGGTCAGGCGCTGGAAGCGTCGATGCGCGATGGCCGCCACGCGCCGCTGATCGACGGCACCGTTCGCTGGGCGGCCCGCGCGCTTGAGGCGAACGAGCATCTGATCCGCGCCATGGTGCATGAAAAGGCCGGCAAGATCATGCGCTGGACCGGCCTGGACGAAAATCTGTCCAACGCGATCATCGACGGGCTGCAGAAGCTGCGCGGCGAAGTGGCGGAGGATGTCGACCACCCCCTGCGCCAGCGCGCCGAAGAAGCGCTGGCGAAACTTGCCCTCGACCTTCAGCACGATCCTGTCATGCAGGCGCGCGTCGCCGGGGTGCGCGATGAAATCGTCGGCAACCCGGCCATGCAGCGCTGGATCGACGGATTGTGGGAACAAGGGCGCGCCGCCCTGCTCCGCGCGGTGCGTGATCCGCAGGCCGCGATGGCGGGGCGGCTTGGCGAAGCGCTCAAGACACTGGGCGAAACGCTGGAGCATGACGTCGCCCTGCGTTCGGCCATCAACCGCTTCCTGCGCCGCGCCACGGTCGGCGCGGTGGCGGATTATGGCGACGGCATCGTCCGTCTGGTCAGCGAAACCATCCGCAGCTGGGACGCGGGCACCGTCACGGCCCGGCTGGAGGGGGCGGTGGGCCGCGACCTGCAATATATCCGCATCAACGGCACGCTGGTCGGCGGCTTGGTGGGCCTGTGCATCGCCCTGATCGACAGCCTGTTCTGAACGGATATGTCGCAGGATGGGTCGCCCCGCTCCAGCGACCATTCGGCCAGGGGGCAATCGCCACCGTCTTGCCATTCGGTCCGCGTGGTTTAGACCCTGAACCCATGCGAAGCATTGCAGCCATCTGGAAACAGGGAATGGCCGCGCCGATGTCCGGCGCGCTGCTGTTGTCCGCCTGTGCCACCGTGCCGTCCGCCCCTCCGCCGCCCGCGCGCACCGTCTTCACGCCAGCGACGGGCCGCGCGCCGCCATCGCTGCTGGGTCTCGACGCGAAGCATCTGTTCGCGGAATATGGTGCGCCGCGCCTCGACATCAGGGAGAGGACCGTGCGCAAGCTGCAGTTCGCGAACGGCAAGTGCATCCTCGACACCTACCTCTACGCCCCGGCAGAGGGTCGCGAACCCGTCGTCACGCATGTCGACGCGCGCCTGCCCGATGGGCGTGACACCGATCCTGCGGCCTGCGCCCTCCAGATGAAGAAATAGGACCGGGCACGTGGGGGGAAACGATAGCAATGGAGCGGCGATCACCGCGCAGGGACTGGTCAAGCGCTTCGGGCCGTTCCGCGCGGTCGATGGCGTCGACCTGCAGGTGCCGGCAGGCACGATCTACGGCATTCTTGGCCCCAATGGCGCGGGCAAGACGACGCTGCTGCGTACCCTGCTCGGCATCATCGATCCTGACGAGGGCGAACGCACCCTACTAGGTAGCGGCAGGCCCATCGATCAGGCGCATGTCGTGGGCTATCTGCCGGAGGAACGCGGCCTGTACCCTTCGATGAAGGCGGTGGAGGCGATTGCGTTCATGGGCGCGCTACGCGGCCTGCCACTCGGCATCGGACGGGAACGGGCGCGGGCATTGCTGGCGGATCATGGCCTTGCCCATGCCGCCGAAAAGCCCATTCGTACCCTGTCCAAGGGGATGGCGCAGACCGTGCAGCTGCTGGGCACCATCGTGCATCAGCCGCGCTTGATCGTTCTGGACGAGCCGTTTTCCGGGCTGGACGCGATCAACCAAGGCAAGCTGGAGGCGCTGATCCGCGCGCAGGCGGAGGCGGGCGTCACCATCCTGTTTTCCACCCACGTCATCGCCCATGCCGAGCGGCTGTGCGAACGCATCGCCATCGTCGCGCGCGGCCGCATCCGGTTCGAGGGCACGGTGGCCAGCGCGCGCGACCGGCTGCGTCCCATCGTCCGGCTGGAAACCCGGCGGCAGGACGAGGGCTGGCGGCATTTGCTGCCCGACGAAGCGCAAAGCGATGGAGCGGGATGGCAATTCCCCCTGCCCGCCGACGGCATCGAACCCTTGTTGAAGGCGTTGATCGCCGCCGATGTCGGCATCGAAAGCCTGTCGATCGAACGGCCCGGCCTGCATGACGCCTTCGTCGCTATCGCGCGGGAGGCAGGGACAGAGGAATTCGATCTGGCGAGCCAGCGCGAAGCGGAGGAGGCGGCCTGATGCGCGAACTGCTCCGTGCCGCCTTCGTCATCGCCCGGCGCGATTATATGGCTGTCGTCTTTTCCAAGACATTCATCCTGTTCCTGATCGGCCCGCTGTTTCCTGTGCTGTTCGGCTTTGCCTTCGGATCGCTGGGGGAACGGGTCGCGTCGGATGGGCTGCGCTCGACCATCGGCGTCGCTATGCCGAAAGCCGACCGCGACGCTTTGATCGCCGCCCATGGCCGGCTGGTCGGGCAATTGGGACCACAGGCGGTGCCCGGCATGGAGGCGGTGTCGGGTCCGCTGGATGATGCGGCGGCAGACAGTCTGCTGACCGGCCCCGACCATCGCTTCACCCTGATCCTGTCGGGCACGCTGGCCGCGCCGGAACTGATCGGTCGGCGCGGGGACGTCGACCGCGCAACCGGCGAAGTCGGGCTGATCCTGGATCAGGCCCGCGCCGCGCGGGCGGACGCCGCACCCCGCATCGCCACCCGCCTGCTCCCCGAATCGAAAGGACCGGACCGTCAGGCGCAGATGCTGACCGGACGGTCGGCGCAGATCCTGCTTTTCCTGCTCACCATCCTGCTCGCCGGCATGGTGCTGTCGAACATGGTTGAGGAAAAGACGAACAAGATCATCGAGATACTGGCAGCCGCCGTACCGATCGATGCGATCTTCATTGGCAAGCTGGCCGCGATGCTCACCATGTCGCTGACCGGCATCGCCATCTGGGGCGGGGGCGTTCTCGCCTTCCTGCTCACGCAACCGGAAGGACTGCCGGACCTGCCCGATCCGGCAGTCGGCTGGCCCGTGTTCATCCTGCTCGGCATCCTCTATTTCGCGATGGCCTATACCTTGCTCGGCGCGCTGTTCATCGGCGTCGGCAGCCAGGCAAGCACCGTGCGTCAGGTGCAGACGCTGAACATGCCGGTCACCATGGGTCAGATGATCCTGTTCTTCTTCGCCAGCCATGCCAGCGGCCAGCCCGACAGCGCCATGGACATCGCCGCCGCCGTCATTCCGTTCGGCTCGCCCTTCGCCATGATCGCCCGCGCGGCGATTTCTCCGCTTATCTGGCCGCATGTGATGGCTGTCACATGGCAGATCGTCTGGGTCGCTATTATAGTACGCATGGGTGCCGGGCTGTTCCGCCGCAACGTCCTGAAATCGGGCGGCGGGCGCGGCACGCGGCGCAGGAAGGCGGCCAGCGTCTGACCGCCTGCGTGACAGGAGCTTTGCGATGATGGCGATGGACCGGCGGACGATAATGCGTGGCGGCGCTATGGGCGTTGCTGCCCTGGCGATGGATCGATGGGCGCTGGTGGGCACGGCGCATGCCGCCTATCCCGTGACGATGACCGACGCGCAGTGGCGCAAGAAACTGACCGAAGGCCAATATAAGGTGCTGCGCCAGGCCGCGACCGAGGCCCCGGGCACCAGCCCGCTGCTGAAGGAGCATCGCAAGGGCGTGTTCGCCTGCGCCGGATGCGCGCAGAAGCTGTTTTCGTCGACCACCAAATATGACAGCGGCACCGGCTGGCCCAGCTTCTGGCAGCCCCTGCCCCGTGCCGTCGCGACATCGACCGACAACGAACTGGGCTTTGCCCGGACGGAGGTGCACTGCACGCGCTGCGGCGGGCATCTGGGCCATGTGTTCGACGACGGGCCAAGGCCCACCGGCAAGCGCTACTGCATGAACGGCGTCGCGCTGAAATTCCTTGCCGGGCCGACGGCCTGACGGTCGATGCGATAGAGTTTCATGCCATAAGCGGCGGGGATCGGGGTCAGCCACTTGGGCACTTGCCCCCGCTCCAGCCTGGCATAAAGCCCATCGGGACGCGTCTTGGCGTCATTGGCCAGTTCGCTCATGCCGGGGCAATAAGCGATTATGGTCGCCTGCCCCGCCCCGATGGCGCGGGCAGCCTGGTCGGGCGGCAGCAGGAAGCCGCGGATGATCTCCGCGATCCCCGCGACGTTGCGGTGGTGGGGCGTGCCGATGACACTGTGCGGGGTGCGCAGCAATATGTCCGGCCCCATGTCGATGGGGGCGAATATCGTGGTGGTGGGCAGGCGGGAAAGCGCCTCCACCCCCTTGATCCGGCACGCCGCGGCAACCGGCTGCGCCTCGTCCCGATCCGCCTTGTCGGGCAGGACAAAGCTGCACAGGGCCGCTAGGCCAAGCGGCGTCAGCATGATCGCGCCCAGCGTGCCGCCGACCCGTAGCAAGGGTTGCGCGGAGCGCTGCACCCGCGCGATCAGGGTCAGGAGCAGCCATGCTGCGCCCGGCAGGGCAAAGAGATGCGCCACCGACATCGCCCGCATGACCAGCATGGCGACCGCAGCCGCCCCCGCCAGCAGCAGGCCGAGTTCCAGCCAGCGTGTCCGCTCTTCACGTCCGGCACTATTGAGTGCTGCGGCAACCGTGCCGATCAGGCCGGGAATCAACCCCGACAGGATCAGGCAGGCGGTCATCGCCCCCTGCTCCCAGATCGGCCGCCCTTCCGCGACGTTCAAATACCAGAGGCGATAGACCAGCGGATCGAGCTGCTCGAACGGCCCGGCCAGGCACATGCGCCCGGTCGGCAGGAAGGCCAGCACCGCCCCCGCCCCGCTCAGCATCAGAACGGCAAGGCGGCGTTGCCACATCGCATGGCCGATCAGCCGGCGCCCCAGCGGCAGCAGGATGGCGGCGGCGATCAGCGGCAACAGGAAGGGAGAGGACAGCGCATCGCAATAGGGAACGCCCGCCTCCGGCCAGCCCTTCGTCCCGACAAGCAGCAAGGCCGCTCCGAAAGAGAGCGCCACCATATAGTGTAACAGCCCCGTCCACGCCGCATCCTCGCGCAACCAGCGCAGCGCGAACAGCAGGCCGAACAGAATGGCGTAGGGCAATCCTTCCGATGAAATTTGCAGCCAGAGCGCCATGGAAAGCCCGGCGATCAGCGCGCCGCGCCCTGCCCTTCCATCGAACGCTCCGGCAAGGGCGCAGGCGGCCAGCATAATCTGCCAGCCATGATGGTCTATCCGCAGCGGCTGGAACTGCACCAATATGGTGATCGCCAGCGCCAGAAGCGCCACGCCGACCCGCGCCACCCGCACGCCCGCGACACGACGCGCTGCAAGGGTGAAGGCTGCGAACAGGCCGGCGAGCTGCAGCAACGGCACGATGATGCACGCGACGCGCTCCGCCCCGCCCTCGCCCAATAACGGACGGGTGAGCAGGATCAGCAGCGCGATCGGCATGTCGACGATACGCGACCAGTGCATCGGCCCGCCCAGCGGCGGATTGACCCGGTGCTGGCTGACATCGAACCAGCTTTGACCCGCCAGCCAGTCGCGCACCTGCACCAGCCGCATGGCTTCATCAGGATCGCGGAAATCGAGCGGCGCATAACGCGGCAGGTTGATGAGCAGCATCGCGGCGAGGCAGGCGAGCCAGCAGGCCGGGACGATCCAGCGCGCCAGCGCGGGCGATCGGGCGTCAGGCGGCGGCGTCACAGGGCTTTGTCACGGGCAGGTGCGCGGGCGCACGAAACACGACATGCCGACGCAGCCAGTAGGTCGCCTGAAAACTGACGGCGACGGCGATCAGCTTCGCGATCCGCGGGTCGCCATGCCACCAGTCGGCAAGACCAACGATGGTGGCGGTCAGAGCCAGCCCGGCAAGGGCGGAGATCAGGAACATCAGCTTTTGCGCGCGACGTTCGCGCCGAAGCCGTGCCAATGACGCGCGGAACAAGAGGCGGGTGGAGAGCAGCCAGTGCGCCCCGATCCCGGCACCATAGCCCAGAACGGATGCGGCGGTAGCCGGAACCCCGCCGCGCAGGGCAAGCAGAAACAGGCCAAGGTCGATGGCGAGCGCAACCGCGCTTACCAGCACATACCGGCTGTAAAGGCCGGTCAGCAAGCGGTGGAGGATGCCGCCGGGCATGAAAAGCCCCTTCCCCGCTTCAGGCGGCGCGGCGGCCGGGATGCGAAGGCGCATCCTGGTCCTCGATCCGGCGCGGCACGGCGCGTTCGCTCGACAGGGCGGCGCGGATGCCCGCTTGATCGCCCTCAGCCCCGGCTTCGTGATATTCGGCGTCCTCGTTGACGGCCCAGATGTCGTAGAGGCGCTCGCCTGCCTCGATATTGCGCACGGTCAGCATCGCCGTCATCATCGCATGATCCTGATTGTTGTAGCGATGCATGCCGTTGCGCCCGACAAGGTGCAGATTGGGGAAGCGGCTCTCCAGCTCCAGCCGCATCGCCGCGACATGGGCGGCATAATGGTCGTCATAGACCGGATAGGCCTTTTCCTGACGGACCACGGCGCCGCCGACGACATCGGCGGGGTCGCACAGGCCCAGCAGCGCCATTTCGCGCTTGGCCAAGTCGATCAGGTCCGCATCGCTCGACGACCAGAGGCCGTCCCCTTCGAAACAGAAATATTCCAGGCCCACGCACGCAATGCCTTCGTCCGGCACCATTTCGGGGGACCAGCTGCGGAAATTCTGAACGCGGCCGACCTTCACCTTGCTGTCGTGGATATAGATCCAGTTGTCCGGGAACAGATCGTCGGAGCGGATCATCAGCGCCACGGTCAGGAAGTCGCGGTAGCGCAGCGACATCGCGTCGCCGATGCTGGCAGGCAGCGGATGGATGCGGGCGGCAAGTTCGCGCATCGGGGCGGAGCTGATGACATGGGTCGCCGCAATGGTCGTGATGGTGCCGTCCTGCGCTGTCGCGCTGACGGTCCAGCGATCCGAAGCGGGATCGTGGCGCAACTGGTGCAGGGCATGGCCCATCAGCACGTCGTTGCCGCCCGCGCGCACATGATCGCGCGCCGCATCCCACATCATGCCGGGGCCAAGCCGGGGATAGCGGAAGCTTTCCAGCAGCGTCTTCGTCGCCATACCGTCATTGGGGCGCTTGTTGAGGCCCAGGCTGCGCTTCAGCCCGTCGAGCACCGCCGCGCCGAGCGACAGCCCCTTGATCCGCTGCGCCGCCCAGTCCGCCGACATTTCGTCGCACGGCATGCCCCACACCTTCTCGGTATAGGTCTTGAAGAAGATGGAATAAAGGCGATGGCCGAACTGGTTGACCACCCAATCCTCGAACGATCGGACCTGCGCCTTGGGAAACAGTTTCGCCTTGGCATAGCTTGCCATGCACAGGGTCGAGCGCCAGATGCCGAGGTTAAGCAGTGCCTCGAACGCGCGCAGCGGATAGGCGTAGAATTTGCCTTCATAATAGATGCGGCTCATCCGCGGGCGCTGAATGAAGTCGTCGGGCAGAATCTCGTTCCAGAGGTCCACCACTTCCTTCGACTTGGAAAAGAAGCGATGGCCGCCGATGTCGAAGCGGTATCCGTCAACCTCCACCGTGCGGCTGATACCGCCGACATAGACCGGGTCCTTTTCGATCACGCAGACCGATCGACCGGCCTTCGTCAGCAGATAGGCCGCCGTCAGGCCCGCCGGCCCGGCCCCTATGATCGCAACGTCAACGCTCCGTTCGGCGCGCGGCATGAAGGTCCCCCACTTGGATCGATCGCAATGGTGAGGGAGTGAAGGAAATCCTCTAAAGAAGGGTTAATAGGGAGTAACGAAAAGGGCCGCCGGCCCTGACGAAGGCGGCGGCCCTTTTCTGTCTGCGCGGCGGGCGATCAGCCGGCGCGGCGGGCCGTCGCCACGGCGTCGTTCAGGTCGGAATTCGCCGATCCGTATGCGTCGTCATAGCAGTCGCGATAGTCGATCGGCGGGCGCAGGCCGTAACCGATATTATATCCGCAAACCTTTCGCGCGGCCTTCACCAGCCGGTTCGACGCGACGCGCACGTCGGGATCCTGACGCAGGTTGAGGTCGCTGATCGGCACGACGATGCTGCGCATGACGCTGCCCGGCTGACCGGTGACGACAAGGCCGTCGGCCACGGTGATGCTGGCCGGGGCGGCGACGGCGGCGTCATTGGCGATCGCCTGCGCACCGGTGACCAGCGCCACGCCGGCAAGGGCTGTGGTGGTGATGAGTTTCAGCATATCCTCTCGTTCCTCTTGCTATTGGGGCGAATGCATTGCCCTTGGGGGACGGGTGGCATAACGCCGCAAAGCCCGGAAATCTCCCAAAATCGTTGCTGCGATTGCGAGGGGACGCTGTGCAGGTGCGAGAGAATACGCGGCGACACCGGGCACGCCCGCCTGACCTGCGCATCCCGCCCGGCGCGGTTTCGACCGGATCCGAAACGAGCGGCGGAAAAGCCCGGCACGCCGCGCCCGCCGGTCAGTGGCGGAAGTGACGCATGCCGGTGAACACCATCGCCAGGCCCGCTTCGTCGGCGGCGGCGATCACATCCTCGTCGCGGATCGATCCGCCCGGCTGGATGACCGCCGTGGCCCCGGCCTCCACCGCGGCGAGCAGTCCGTCAGCAAAGGGGAAGAAGGCGTCCGACGCGACCGCCGAACCGATCGTGCGAGCGCTGTCCCAGCCTGCCTTTTCCGCCGCATCACGCGCCTTCCACGCGGCAATTCTGGCCGATTCCAGCCGGTTCATCTGCCCCGCGCCGATCCCGGCGGTACTGCCGTCCTTGGCATAGACGATGGCATTGGACTTCACATGCTTGGCAACGGTCCAGGCGAACAGGCAGTCGGAGAGTTCCCGGTCGGTCGGCTGACGCTTCGTCACGACCTTCAGCGCGTCGCGGTTGACGCGGCCATTGTCGCGCGACTGGACCAGAAAGCCGCCGGCAATATTCTTCACATTGATGCCGCCGCGGGCGGGATCAGGCAGCTCGCCCGTCAGCAGCAGGCGCAGATTCTTCTTCTTCGCAAAGATCGCCTTCGCCTCTTCGCTGGCGTCGGGCGCGGCGACGACTTCGGTGAAGATGCCCGTCATCGCTTCCGCAGTCGCAGCATCGAGAGGGCGGTTTACCGCGATAATTCCGCCAAATGCCGACACACTGTCGCAGGCAAGCGCGGCTTCATACGCCTCCAGCAACGAGTCGCCGGTGGCGACGCCGCAGGGATTGGCATGCTTCACGATCACCACGGTCGGCGGGCCGTCGCGAAATTCGCTGACCAGTTCCAGCGCGGCGTCGGCGTCGTTATAGTTGTTGTAGCTCAGTTCCTTGCCCTGAAGCTGCTGCGCCTGGGCGATACCGCGCCCGTGGGGGCCGGCCGGGATATAGAGCGCGGCCTTTTGATGCGGATTTTCGCCATAACGCAGTTCATCGCCACGATGCGCCGTCAGCGCCAGCGTGTCGGGGAAGAATTGCCCCTGATCGGCAAAGGCGAACCATTGCGAAATCATCGCGTCATAGGTCGCCGTCGCCGCATAGGCCTTTGCCGCCAGACGACGGCGGAAGGGAAGATCGGTGGCACCGCCATTGCCGTCGAGCGCGGCGATCAGTTCGGGATAGTCGGACGGATCGGTGACGATCGCGACGGAGGCGTGGTTCTTCGCCGCCGAACGCACCATCGACGGGCCGCCGATGTCGATATTCTCGATGATTTCGTCGCGCTCCGCGCCGCGCGCCACCGTCTGGGCAAAGGGATAGAGGTTCACCACCACCAGATCGATCGCGCCGATGCCATGTTCGCGCATCGAGGCGACATGTTCGGGATTGTCGCGCACCGCCAGCAGCCCGCCATGGACCATGGGGTGCAGCGTCTTGACCCGCCCGTCCATCATTTCGGGAAAGCCGGTGATGTCCGAAATATCCTTCACATCCAGACCCGCATCGCGCAGCGCCTTTGCCGTGCCGCCGGTCGACACCAGTTCGACGCCATGCCGGGCGAGCGCCGCGCCAAGCTCTGCCAGCCCCGTCTTGTCGGAAACGGACAGAAGGGCGCGCTTGATGGCGACAGCGGTCATGGGAAGAATCCTTCGCTTGGGCTGATGGGCTGTTGCCCCGGCTCCATAGAGATTCCCGCGAAGAGGGGAAGGGGAAAGAAGGGCGCATGACCCGACAAGATGACCAAATTCCCGCAAATGAAGCGCGATTTTGTCACCTTTGGTCAACTTTGGGCGGCGGCGGCTCGCGCAGGACGGCCATCATCAGATGCCGCTCTACACCGGTTTCCAGCGTGATCGATCCGCCCTTTTGAATGCGGATGGTGGTATAGCCGTCCAGCGCGCGCTCCATCGCGGCGGCGAACATGCGCGTGCGCCCCTGATTGAGCGCCCGGTCCCAGGCGTGGCGAAAATCCTCCGCGCCGGCCCGCGCGCGTAGCTTGTACGCGGAATTGCGGCTCATGCCGACGGCCCGGCACGCCTGACCGATGGAGCCGAAGGCGGCGAGTGCGCTGATGAAGCGTTCCTGCGCCTGCGACGTCCAGCCGTCCGAACGGGTCCGCGCCAGGGGCACGGGGGTGAAGCGGAGCAGCATCTGCTCCGGCGTGAATTCGATCTCTGCCATCGGGCAGGGTGAAGCAAATCAGATCCTACATTGGAAGGATTTGTTGCCCGCGCTGCCTTTAGCCGATCATCATCAGGCTGGCATTGCCGCCCGCCGCGGTGGTGTTGATGGAGGTCGACACTTCCTCCAGCAACCAGTCGCACTGATAGGCAAGGCCGCTGCGCCTGTCCGCGCTCTCGCCCGCCGCGTGGACCGAGACGATCGGGCCGTCCATCGCCGCCACGTCGCGGGTGGTGGCGATGATGAGGGCCGCATCCCCCTCCACCAAAGCTGCGGCGAAGGCTTCGCTGCTGGCGGGCGGGAAATGCGCCGCGACCATGGGCGGCAGGCCTTCGGGCATATCCATCCCCTCCACCACGGCGCGGTTGCCGGTCGCCAGCACCGCGGCCATCTGCTCCAGCAACCCGGCGCGGCTCGCCGGGCGCAGCAGCAGCAGGCCGCGCGGATGCAGGGCATACAGATTGCGCTCGCCCACAGGGCCGGGCAGCTCCATCTGCGCACCAAGAGCCGAAGCATCGGCATAGCGGCGGGCGAGGGCGGCGGCATCCGCCTCCTCCCGCGCGTCCAGCCAGTCGGCAAATTCATGCACCGGGCTTGCCAGATGGCCCGCGCGCGCCGCGAACACCGGCGGCGACGCGACCAGGCGGCCAAGGTAGAGCGGCCCGCCCGCCTTTGGCCCGGTGCCCGACAGGCCGCGCCCGCCAAAGGGCTGCACCCCGACGATCGCGCCGATGACGTTGCGGTTGATATAGATATTGCCTGCCCTCACCCGCGCTGTCACGTGCGCCACCGTTTCATCCAGGCGCGTGTGCAGGCCGAAGGTCAGGCCATAGCCGGTGGCGTTGATCGCGTCGATCAATTGGCCCAGCCGTTCCCGCCGGAAGCGCAGGACATGCAGCACCGGGCCGAACACTTCGCGCTTCAGGTCGGCGATGCTCTTGATCTCGACGATGGTGGGGGCGACGAAGGTGCCGTGCGCGGTTTCGGTGGGCAGCGCGCTCTGCTCCACGCGGCGGCCCATGCGGCGCATGGCGGCGATGTGCCGTTCGATATTCTCCTTCGCCTCTGCCGTGATGACCGGGCCGATATCGACCTTCAGCGCGTCGGTGCGGCCGATGCGCAGTTCGCGCAGCGCGCCCTTCAGCATGGCGAGCGTGCGGTCGGCGACATCGTCCTGCAGGCAAAGGACACGCAACGCCGAGCAGCGCTGGCCCGCGCTGTCGAAGGCCGATGCGATGACGTCGGCCACCACCTGTTCGGCGAGCGCGGAGGAATCGACGATCATCGCGTTCTGCCCGCCGGTTTCGGCGATCAGCGGAATGGGCTTTCCGGCAGGGGACAGGCGGGTGGCGAGCTGCCGCTGAATCAGCCGGGCGACCTCGGTCGATCCGGTGAACATGACGCCGGCGGTTTCCGTGGCCGCGACCAGCGCCGCGCCCACCGCGCCGTCACCCGGCATCAGTTGCAGCGCGTCCGCCGGCACGCCCGCTTCATGGAGGAGGCGCACCGCCTCTGCCGCGATCAGGGGCGTTTCCTCCGCCGGCTTGGCCAGCGCCGGATTGCCCGCGACCAGCGCGGCGGCGACCTGTCCGGTGAAGATGGCGAGCGGGAAGTTCCACGGGCTGATGCAGACGATGGGGCCAAGCGGCAGTTGCGCAGGGCCGAACGCACCGCGCGCCTGCGCCGCGTAATAGCGCAGGAAATCGATCGCCTCGCGCACTTCGGCGATGGCGTTGGGCAGCGACTTGCCCGCTTCACGCACGATCAGGCCGAGCAGGACGGGCATGCGCGCCTGCATCGCGTCGGCCGCGCGGTCCAGTGCGGCGGCGCGGGCGGCCACCGGCGTGGTCGCCCATGATGCGGCGGCGGCGCGCAGCACGGCGGCACGGGCGGCGGCGGGGTCAACCTCCACCACTTCACCCACGATGTCGCGATGGTCGGCGGGGTTGAGGACGGGGCGGGAAGTGCCCTCACCCGTTTCGGACGCCGCGCGCCAGGCGAGCTGTGCGGCGCTTTCGCGCAGCGCCGCGCCCAGATCATCCAGCGCGTTTTCGTCGGTAAGGTCGATGCCCGCCGAATTGCGCCGTTCGGGATAGAGGTCGGCGGGCAGCGCGATCTGGTCATGCTTTGCGCCGGGATGCGGCATGGCGCGGACCTGCTCGGCCGGATCGGCGATCAGGTCCTCGACCGGCACGGCCGGATCGGCGATGCGGTTGACGAAGCTGCTGTTCGCGCCATTTTCCAGCAGCCGGCGGACCAGATAGGCAAGCAGCGTTTCGTGCGTGCCGACGGGGGCATAGATGCGGCAGGGGCGGTTCAGCTTCGCCGCGCCGACAACCTGCTCGTACAGCGGCTCGCCCATGCCGTGCAGACACTGGAATTCATATCGGCCGACCGCGAAATCCGGCCCGGCAAGATGATAGATGGTGGCCAGCGTCTGCGCATTGTGCGTCGCGAATTGCGGGAACACCGCATCGGTCGCGTCCAGCAGGCGGCGCGCGCAGGCGATATAGGCGACGTCGGTGTGCAGCTTTCGCGTGTAAACGGGGAAGTCAGGCAGGCCATCGACCTGCGCCCGCTTGATTTCCGCGTCCCAATACGCGCCCTTTACCAGCCGCACCATGATGCGGCGACCGGCACGGCGGGCAAGGTCGACGATCCAGTCGATGACGAAGGGGCAGCGCTTGCCATAGCCCTGCACCACGAAGCCAAGCCCGTTCCAGCCGGCCAGATCGGGGTCGAGCGCCAGGCTTTCGAGCAGGTCGAGCGAGAGTTCCAGCCGGTCGGCTTCCTCCGCATCGATGTTGAGGCCGATGTCATAGCCTTTCGACAGCAGCGCCAGTTCCTTAACGCGGGGCAGCAATTCGCCCATCACCCGGTCGGCCTGCGCGCGGACATAGCGCGGGTGCAGCGCCGACAGCTTGATCGAGATGCCGGGTCCTTCATAAATGCCGCGCCCCGCCGATGCCGCGCCGATGGCGTGGATGGCGCGGACATAATCGGCATGATAGCGATCGGCGTCCGCCGCCGTGGTCGCCGCTTCGCCCAGCATGTCGTAGCTGTAGCGAAAGCCCTTCGCCTCCAGCACCTGCGCGCGCTTCACCGCCTCGTCGATGGTTTCGCCGGTGACGAACTGCTCCCCCATCATCCGCATGGCAAGATCGACGCCGCGCCGGATCACCGGCTCACCCGCGCGCGCGACCAGCCGGGCCAGCGCCGCGCCCAGCCCGCGATCATCGACGCTGCCGACCAGCTTGCCGGTGATCGCCAGACCCCAGGTCGCGGCATTGACGAACAGCGACTTGCCGCCGCCCAGATGCGCGCCCCAGTCGCCATCGGCGATCTTGTCGCGGATCAGCGCGTCGCGCGTCGCATTGTCGGGGATACGCAGCAACGCTTCGGCGAGGCACATCAGCGCGACGCCTTCCTCGCTGGACAGCGAATATTCCTGCACCAGCCCTTCGACGCCGGAACCCTTGTGCTGGCCGCGCAGGGCGGTGACGAGCGTGCGGGCGGTATCGCGGATCGCGCCGCGCATGGCCTCCGGGAGGCTCGCCGCTTCGATCAGCGGGGCCAGCGCCTGCGCCTCGTCACGGCGATAGGCGGCGGTGATCGCCTGACGCAACGGCGTGGCGGGGCGGATAGGCGGGGCGAAATCGGCGAAGGGCGCGGGCTGGGTCATGGTGCCATCATATCGCAAGTCCGGATGGCGATCCGCCTTTTCCACTGGTCAGATAAAGGCGATATGACTTATTATCCCGCGCTAAGAGGGAAAATATGCATGACGTTGGCGCTATGACAGTCGATCTGGACGATTTCGACCGCAAGATCATCGCAATCCTGCGCGCGGACGGGCGGATCACCGTCACCGATCTGGCGCAGAAGGTCGGCCTGTCCAAGACACCCTGTCAGGTGCGCCTCAAGCGGCTGGTCGACAGCGGGGTCATTCGCGGCTTTACCGCGCGGGTCGACAGCGCGAAGCTGGGCATGGACCATGTCGCCTTTGCCGAGGTGAAGCTGTCTGACACGCGCGAGCAGGCGCTGCGCGAGTTCAATGCCGGTGTGCAGCGCATTCCCGAAGTGGAGGAGTGCCACATGATCGCCAGCAGCTTCGATTATCTGCTGAAGGTGCGCACCGCCGACATCCGCCGGTATCGCGTGGTGCTGGGCGAGAAGATTTCCAGCCTGCCCCATGTGGCGAGCACGTCGACCTTCGTCGCCATGGAGACGGTCAAGGAACGGGGCGGGTAGGGCGCGCGTGCGCCCTTACCCCACGCGCTTGAGCAGCCAGCCGACGCTGGAGCCGCCGGGCTGAACCGTACTAGAGAGCACGAGCTGGCGGCTGGGATGCGGGCGGCCATTGGCGTCCACCCACAGGCTTTCATCGATGGTCAGCGCGCCGCCACCGGCGCGGAATTGCCACCAGCGCGCCCAGTTCCAGCCGCAGCAGCGCGCCCAGCCCATCGGCGGTCAGCGTCGGTTCGACATCGGGCGCCAGATGGAACCGCAGGACGAAGGGCACGTCGGCGGCGCGGCGGCGGCGACCGGCGGGCAGCAGCATATCCTCTCCGCGCAGTTCGCGCCCCTCGTTGCCCAGGATCAGCAGGCGGCGGTGCATGAAGCCCAGGCGGCGGACATAGCCGTCATGGCTGATTTCCAGCCGGCTGCCATTGTCCGTTTCCTGCCGGTCCAGCGCAACTTCGGTCACGCCCTTGCCCAGCGTGCCGTCGGGCAGCAGGGCGGTGGAATTGAGGTCGGACAGCACCAGCGTGCTGTGTGCCGCAGTCGTGCGCAAACCCTGCGCCAATGCGTCGGGAATGGTCGCACCGGACAGGGCCGCGCCCCCGCAATTGACGATCAGCCGGTGCGGACCATCGGACAGCTCGAACGCAGCGGTCGACGCGCAGCCGGCATGGGCGAGGCGCGACACCGGCGGCGGCGCAGCATCCACCAGCACCACCGTCGCGCCGGCGGCCAGCCGCTGATAGCCCCAGTCGCGCGCCTGACGCAGCGGGCGGCTGCGCACGCCGGTCGCTTCGATCACGGCGGCGATATGATCGGGCGCGACCGGCCCGGCACCCTGCCAACTGCCCAGACTGCCATCGCCATGGGTCACGCCGAGCAGGGCGGGCACCGTGCGCGCCATGATGCTGGCGAGATAATCGGGAACCGGCTCGCGGCGCGCGTCGAACACGCCGCGCAGCATTGCGAAGAGCGACACGCATTCCAGCTGCACCAGCGGCGAGCGCGACACGGTGCCGCCATCGGCGTGAAAACCGCTGTCGATCGCGCGCTTCAGTCCCGCTTCGCCCACGACGCGGCGGGCATTGCCGCCGGGGATCAGCAGCGAGGCGGCGACCAGCGAGGCCCATGCGACCAGGCGCGGCAGGCCGATGGGCGCCTTGTCCGCCGTGCGATCGAGATGGCGGGCGGTGCGGGCAATGGTGTTGAGCACCAGCGAGCGATAGATCAAGTCGCTGGAGGACAGGATCAGCGGCGCATAGGCGGTCCAGAAAAAGATGCGCCAGCCGGCAAGGTCCGGTCGCCAGGCCAGCTCGTTCGCCTTCTCCGCATGCATTTCCAGCCAGCGGCGCATGATCGCTTCGGCCAGCGGCGCGCATTGTTCGCGCGTGCCCGCCGCCGCCAGATCGCGCAGCCAAGCGAAGCTGTGGACATAATCGATGACGGCAGCGGGTGCGTCCGTGCCGCCGAAATCGAAGCTTTCGATGTCGACCTTCAACCCGCGCACGGAAAAATGGCCGGCGCGGATCGCCGCGCCCGCCCGCCTGTCCCCCGGCACCCGGTCATCGGGGACGGCCAGCAGCTTCAGCGGATATTTGCCCCGCAGGCGCATGGCATGCAGCGGCGTGCCCCAGGTCAGGCGATAGAAGCGATTGGCGATGCGTTCGGCCAGCGACAGGCCGCGATCGCCCTCCACACGGATCAGGCGCTTGCCCGGTTCGATGCCATCGGCCGGGTGCGGTGATGTCGCGTGATCGTTCACCCGCCCCTTAGCCTTTCCATGTTCGCGGCATAGGCATCCGGCCCGCCGCGAAAGGTCGCCGTTCCGGCAACCAGAACGTTGGCGCCCGCGGCGATGGCGCGCGGGGCGGTATTTACGTCAATGCCCCCATCCACTTCCAGCGCGATATCCTTCCCCGTTTTCGCGATCATCTTGGCGACGGCTTCGATCTTGCGCAACTGGCTGTCGATGAAACTTTGTCCACCAAAGCCGGGATTGACGCTCATGATGAGGACGAGGTCCACCTCCTCGATCAGATAATCCAGCATTTTGGCCGGCGTGCCGGGGTTCAGCACCACGCCCGCCATCTTACCGAGTGCCTTGATCCGCTGGATCGAGCGGTGGATGTGCGGGCCGGCTTCGGGATGGACCGAGAGGATGTCGGCGCCCGCTTCGGCAAACGCATCCAGATAGGCGTCGACCGGCGAGATCATCAGATGCACGTCGAGCGGCTTTTTCGTGTAGGGGCGGATCGCCTTCACCACCATCGGGCCGATGGTGATATTCGGCACGAAATGGCCGTCCATCACGTCGACATGCACCCAGTCACAGCCCGCTTCGTCGATCGCGCGCACCTCTTCGCCCAGACGGGCGAAATCGGCGGAGAGGATCGAGGGCGCAATGCGGACAGGATGGGTCATGACCGCTCGCCTTAGCGACGCGAATCGGGTGGCGCAACCATGGTAAACGCATCGCGCGACATCATGCGCGTAGCGCTCGTCGGACGGACGTGCGAACGCTTCGTCAGAGCGCGCGCTTAGCCCTCGGCCCGGCGCAGGCGCGCGATGAAAAAGCCGTCCAGGCCGCCCGCATCGGCCAGCATGCCGGGCAGGGTGCGGACATGGCCGGCATCGGTTGGGGCAATGCCTGCAGGCAACTCGCCCGGCTGTGGCGGCTCGATGACGAAATCACTGCGCTCGCTCAGGAAAGCGGCGACCTGGTCCTCGCCCTCGGCCCGTTCGAGCGAGCAGGTCGCGTAGATCAGCCGCCCGCCCGGTGCCACCCAATCCGCCGCGCGCGCCAGCAACTGCGCCTGAAGCGCCGCCATCTCCTCGATCTGGCGCGGGCCGACGCGATGGAGCACATCGGGATGGCGACGGAAAATGCCGGTCGCGCTGCACGGCGCGTCGAGCAGGACGGCAGGCACGGGGGCAGGGGGCGACCAGCTGCGCAGGTCGCCGCGCACCAGATCGGCGGCAAGGCCGGTGCGGCTGAGATTGTCGCCCATCCGGCCAAGCCGTTTTTCCGAACTGTCGACGGCGCTGACGGTCCAGCCGGCGGCGGCCAGTTGCATCGTCTTGCCCCCCGGCGCGGCGCACAGGTCCAGCGCCGCGCGGCCATCCCCCCGTCCCAGCAGGCGTCCGGGGAGGGTAGCGGCGATGTCCTGCACCCACCAGGCCCCTTCGGCAAAGCCGGGCAGCTCGGTCAGCGGCGCGTGATCGGCAGGCAGGCGGACATGGCCCGGTGCCAGCGACAGGCCGCCAAGGCGCAGCGCCCAGCTTTCGGTTTCGCCAGCATTGCGCAGGCTTAGGTCGAGCGGCGGCCGGATGGCGAGCGCGTGGGCCGCAGCCAGCGCCATGTCCGCGCCCCATTGCGCCTGCCAGCGCTCGGCCACCTCGACCGGAAGGGCGGGAACATCGGGCAGGCGCGCCTCGCCCCGGAACAGCGCGCCGAATACGCCATGCGCCAGCTTGCGCGGGCCGCCATCGAGCAGCGGCAGGACCGTGCTGATCGCCGCATGGCCGGGCGTGCCGAGGATGAGCGATTGCGCCAGCGCCATCCGCAGCACCGTACGCGCCTTAGCATCGTCGGGCAGGGGACGTTCCATCGCGCCGTCGATCAGCGTGTCGAGATCGGGCAGCCGGCGCAGCACCTGAAGCGCGAGCGCCATTGCCAGCGCCTTGTCGGGCGGGGCCAATCCGCGCACCGCCATCCCCTGCGCCTGGTCGAGCGATTCCCCGCGCCGCAGCACCGCGTCGAGCATGCGCAACGCGGCGCGGCGGGTCGGAACGCCGGGCGCGTCCTCAACCGGGCCACTGCCCCTGCCGCGCCGGACGGGGCCGCGCGGCGGTTTCATCGATCTGGAATTACGGTCCGACATGCCCCATTTGCCTGCTTGCGGGGTGGAAAGCATGGGCGCATAGCCCAAATATCTTCAAGGAGCCATGACCATGGGCCAGCGCCCGCCGCATGTGAAACCGCCCGCGCATCTTTCAAAGAGCCCGCCGGTGCCCCAGCCCGACCCGATCGACAAGCCGCCCTTCAAAGGACGTGGCGATCACGATCCCGTGCGTTACGGCGATTGGGAGCAAAAGGGAATCGCGATCGATTTCTGACTGTTGCGCCGTCAGGCACGGTAGTCTGCACCATTTATCCCGCTGAGAAAGTTGCGCCGCGCAACATCTGGTCGCTCGCTAGGCACAGATGGCGGTGCGCCGTGCACGAATCACGGGGGGCAGGCGTTAATGGCTTTGCGTGCTGCTGCTCCACTGGCCCATGTATCGGGGGACAGGGGGTTTTTCTTCGTCGGGGGCGTCGGGGCGACGGCTTTCGGGGACGGTAAAAGCCAGGGGTAAAATGGATATAATGGGTCGGATCGATTGGACCCTCGCCATCAGCGAGGAAGAGGAGGGCGCGTCCATGACACGCGCGCAGGATGAAGCGCTGGTCGCCATCGGCAAGCTGGTATGTGCCTGGGGATTGTTCGAAGGCGCGCTGGAGGAGCGGATCGCGGCGTTGCGCACGGCTGCCGGCGAAGTGCGGGCGGTGGGCAATCGTACGCGTCCGGGCATGTCACGCCGCTTTGCCGAATTGCGCGCGGTGATCGCCATGCGCGACCGGCGCAATGCCGAAGCGCTGAACGAAATTGCGAACATTGAGGGAGAGATCCAGCGCGTCGACACGCTGCGCCTGATGATCGTCGAGGGGTTTCATGGTCGCGACGGTGATGCGCTGATCTGTCGCGATGGCAAGAACAGGCCGATGACCGTCGGCATCGCGCAGATCGGGCGAGAGGCGGAAGTGCTGGATCGTCTGCGCGAAAAAATCGCCGTCATCTGATTTCTCGCCGGCGTTCCAGATTGACGAAATGGGGCCGCTTCCAGCCATCGGAAGCGGCCCCTTTTCATTGCATCGATGGACGCTGGCCTTAGAAAGGGACTTCGTCGTCCAGATCATTGTCGAAATTGGGCGCGGGCGAGCGGAAGTTGCCGCCGCCACCACGCGACGCGCCACCGCCGAAATCATCGCCGCCGCCATAGCTGGAGCCGCCGCGCGAACCGCCGCCGCCCCATTCGTCGCCGCCACCGCCGCCCGAACGACCGCCGCCCTGGCCACCGCCCGGCGCGCCGTCCAGCATGGTCATGACCGCGCCCGGACCCTGCAGCACGACTTCGGTCGAATAGCGGTCATTGCCCTGCTGATCCTGCCATTTGCGGGTTTGCAGCTTGCCCTCGATATAGACCTTGCTGCCCTTGCGCAGATATTTCTCCGCCACGCCGACAAGGCCATCGGAATAGATCGCGACGCTGTGCCATTCCGTGCGTTCCTTGCGCTCGCCCGACTGGCGGTCGTTCCAGTTTTCACTGGTCGCGATGCGGATGTTGCATACCCGGCCGCCATTCTGGAAACTGCGGACTTCCGGGTCCGCACCCAGATTGCCGACCAGAATGACCTTGTTTACCGACCCTGCCATGACGCGCTCCAGAAAGGAAAGAATGCGGCCTTATAGATCGGCCTTCGGGTGCGTCCAGCCCTATCCCGGACCAGTCATCCCAGGCCGAGCGCGACCGCCGTCCAATAGGTAATGCCCGCCGCAAGATAGGCAAGCGCGAAGAGATAGCCGACCATGAAGGCGGGCCAGCGCCAGCCGTTGGTTTCCCGGCGCGTAACGGCGATGGTCGAAATGCACTGCGGCGCGAACACGAACCAGGCGAGGAAGGCGAGGGCGGTGGCAAGGCTCCATCGGCCCGCCAGGCGATCGCCCAGCTTCTGTTCCAGCAGCGCTTCATCATCGCCCGCATCGATCGCATAGACCGTGGCGATGGAGGACACCGCGACTTCGCGCGCCGCCATGGAGGGCAGCAGCGCCAGCGAAATATCGCGGTTGAAGCCGATCGGTTCGACGATCAGGTGAATGCCCGACGCGATGCGTCCGGCGATGCTGTATTCGCTTTGCGACACGCCATCGGGCGCCTTGGGGAAGCTGGCGAGCAGCCAAAGCGCCACATTGGTGGCCAGAATGATGGTGCCCGCCCGCTTCAGGAAGATCATCGCGCGCTGCCACAGGCCGATCGCCAGATCCTGCCAGCGGGGCCACTGATATTTCGGCATTTCCATGATGAAGGCGTTGTTCTTGCCCTTGGCCACAGTCATCCGCAGCACCAGCGCCGCCAGCATCGCGCCGACGATTCCCGCCACATAGAGCAGGAACAGCACCAGCCCCTGCAACCCGATGCCGCCAAGCACCGGGCGGGCGGGTATGAAGGCGGAGATGATGAGGGCATAGACCGGCAGGCGCGCCGAGCAGGTCATCATCGGCGCAATCAGGATCGTCGTCAGCCGGTCCTTGGGATCGGAAATCGTCCGCGTCGCCATGATGCCCGGCACCGCGCAGGCGAAGGAGGAGAGCAGGGGGATGAAGGCACGGCCCGACAGGCCGACCTTCGCCATCACGCCGTCCATCATGAACGCCGCCCGGGCCATATAGCCGCTGGCTTCCAGCAGCAGGATGAAAAGGAAAAGGATCAGGATCTGCGGCAGGAACACGACGACCGCGCCCACGCCGGCGACAACACCCTGAACCAGAAAGTCGCGGATGAAGCCGGATGGCAGCGCCGCATCGATGGCTGCGCCCGCCTGCTGCACCCAGCCGTCCAGCATGTCGGCGGGCGTCGCGGCCCATGCGAACACCGCCTGAAACATCACGAACAGCAAGCCAAGCAACAGCACCAACCCGGCAAAGGGATGCAAAGCCACCCGGTCGATCGCCGCGGTGAAGCGGCGTGCGGCGGTTTCGTTCAGGATCGCGGATCGGGCGATTTGTCGCGCGCGCGCGCGGGTTTCGGCAAAGCTGGCCGGCTCGGTCGGGCGCACCTGCACCACGCCGGGCTGGCCCAGCGCATCGGCCAGGTGCACGCGCAGGTCATCCAGCCCCCGCTTGCGCACCGCCACGGTCGCGACCACCGGCACACCCAGCTGCTCGGCCAGGGCGTCGGCGCTGATGTCCAGCCCATCGCGCGCGGCAAGGTCGATCATGTTGAGCGCCACCACGGTCGGCAGGCCGAGCGCGATCAGTTCCAGCGCGAAACGCAGATGATTTTCCAGATTGCTGGCGTCGATGACGATCAGCAGGGCATCGGGCAGCCGCTCTCCCGCCTGCTTCCCCAACACAACGTCGCGCGTCACTTCCTCGTCCGGGCTGGTCGGATTGAGGCTGTACGTGCCGGGCAGGTCGACCAGTTCGACCGGGCGTCCGTCAGCCAGCGCCAGCCGGCCCGATTTACGCTCCACGGTAACGCCGGGGTAATTGCCCAGCTTCTGCCGCGCGCCGGTCAGCGCGTTGAACAGGGCGCTTTTGCCGGCATTGGGATTGCCGACCAGCGCGACCAACGGCATCGGATTCATGCGGCTACTGCCTCCCCGCCGGCATGCGCCGCCTGCTGAACCTCAATGCATTGCGCGTGGCTGCGGCGCATCGCCACGGTCATGCGCCCGATGCGGCAGGCCAGCGGGCCGCGCCCGAACAGGCCGCCGCGATGCAGCGCCTCAATCGCTACGCCTTCCTCCAGCCCCAGTTCGCGCAGACGCTGACCCTCGGTAGCGGACAGTTGGTTCCAATCGACCGCGATGACGGCGGCAGGCTGACGCAGGGGGAGTTCATGCAGGCGCAAGATCGGGCAGGCTTTCGAATGATTCCTGCAACTGATTATCAATATGCATCAGGAATTACCAGAGAGGGCTTTCCCCAATAGCATTCGACGGGCGCTGTTCGCCCGTTCGTGTCAGACCGCCGGATAGCGCAACCGCCCGATGAAGGCCGACAGGCTGAAATGCCGATCGCCGCTGGGCAGCAACTTCGCCTTGGTCCGCTCGAACCGCATCACATCCTCGATACGGCGGCCAAGGAAGGCCCGCGTGTCCGCCCATTCCTCACTTTCGTCATTGACGAAGATCAGCAGCGTCGCGGCGTAGATGCCAGCAAGCAGCGTGCGCTTGCTGTAGTGATTATAGTCGGTGGCGGTGTCGCCCGCCGCGCGCCACATGGCGTCTGCCGCGCGCCAGCCCAACCGGGCGGCCAGCGCTAGATTGCGCGGCTGCGCCAGTATCGCCTGAGCGCGGCGCAACGCTTCCCGATCGGGTGCCAGGACGTTCAGACGGGCTTCGACCAGCGCGGCGATCTTTTCCCGGATCTTCATCGCCGCCAGCCGTTCCGGCGGCAGGGCGACCAGCATCGCCGCATCCACATGCGCGAACCAGGCATCGATCATCTGTGCCGCGCCGCCGGAAAAGGCGAGCCGGGCGACGGCCGGATCGATCCCGCGCAGCTGCGCCGCACTGTCCACCGCCGCATCGTCCCATCCGTCGAACGCCGCGTTGCGGGCGACATCGGGCACAAGCTCGACACGCAATTCATCGAGCGTAAGGTCGGGAGCAGTGGTCATGGTCATAGGCGCATTCATAGAGCCGTGGGCGGGCGCAGGCAAATCGCGATTGGCACCCGGCGCGTCAGGCCCCCTTCCGCTCGGGCAGCCGGACGAGCACGAGCGCGACCGCAATCGCGACCGCGCCCAGCGCATCGGTCAACGTCATCGCCTCGCCAAAGCGCAGCCAGCCGATCAGCGCGGCGACCATCGGCTGAATGAGCAGCGCCAGCCCCACGACGAGCGGACTGAAATAGGCAAGTGCATAGGTCATCAGGCCCTGGCCCACGATCTGGCTGGACAGGGCAAGCAGGATCAGCGGCGTCCAGTTATGCGGCATGATCGCATCGCCCGCCATCCATGCGAACAGCAACATGGGCAGCACGCTGGCGGCCGTGGCGGCGGCAAGCGCGGTCCAGCTGGCCATGGCCCGCCGCACGCGCAGGATGCTGAGCAGATAGCCGGCATAGAAAAGCCCCGCGAGCAGCGAGCTTAGATCCCCGCTGAGATTTTCCGGGGCGAGTTCATAGCTGCTGCCCATCATCAACCCGGTGCCCACGAAAGCGAGCGCCAGCGCCGCCAGATGCAGCGGACGGGGCAACTGTCGCAGCATCAGCGCACCGATGATCGGCATGATGAGGGCCGAGCAGTTGGCGAACAAGGTGGCATTGGCCAGCTTCGTCCGCACGATCCCGTGATGCCATGCCGCAAGGTCCGCCGCGAAGAAGATGCCGGCACCCGCCAGCAGCAGCCAGGTCGTTGGCCCCAGCCCGCGCAGGGCGGACCCGCTGCCGCGATCACGCCAAAGCGCGAGCAGGATCAGCACCGGCAGCGCGATCATCTGCCGCCAGAAACCAGCCGCGACCGGACCCACATCGGCCAGCCGCACCAGCGTCGGCCCGAATGCGAGCGTCACGTTCGCGCCGACCAGTGCGGGAAAGGCAAGCGCGGGTATGTGCCTCTGGCCAACGCCAGCTGTTGCCGTCACAAGTTTTTCCTCGTCTTGATTCCCCGTTGCCCGGTTCCTAGCTCGCATCCCGCGACAAGTCCCGTTGCAAATCGAAACGATCGGGACAATTCAGCTTCAAAGGGAGCGCCTTTTATGCCCAGCCTGTTCGACCCCATTGATTATGGCGCCATCGCCGCGCCCAATCGCATCGTAATGGCCCCGCTGACCCGCGGACGGGGAACCAGGGATCACACGCCGACCGACATCATGGTCGAATATTATCGTCAGCGCGCCGGTGCGGGCCTGATCGTGAGTGAAGGAACCGGGATCAGCCAGGAAGGGCTGGGCTGGCCCTTCGCGCCGGGCTTGTGGCGCGACGACCAGGTCGAAGCCTGGAAGCCGGTGACCGATGCCGTGCATCAGGCCGGAGGACGGATCGTGGCGCAGCTGTGGCATATGGGCCGCGTCGTCCATTCCAGTTTCAACGATGGCCGGCCGGGCGTTTCCGCATCGGCAACGACGGCGCCGGGCGAAGCGCACAGCTATATCGGCCGCGTTCCCTATGAACCGGCCCGTCCGCTGCGGCTGGATGAGATTCCGCGTTTGCTGGATGACTATGCGCTGGCGGCGGCGAATGCCCGGAAGGCCGGGTTCGACGGGGTCCAGCTGCATGCGGCCAACGGCTATCTGATCGACCAGTTCCTGCGCGATAACAGCAATCTGCGCGACGACGATTATGGCGGCCCGGTCGAAAACCGTATCCGCCTGCTGCGTGAGGTGACGGAGACGCTGATAAGCGTGCTCGGCGCTGATCGCGTCGGCGTGCGCCTGTCCCCCAATGGCGATAGCCAGGGCGTCAACGACAGCGATCCCGAATCGGTGTTCACGGCCGCCGCGGCGGCGCTCGACGCGCTGAACATCGCCTTTCTCGAGCTGCGCGAACCCGGCCCCGACGGCACGTTCGGCGCTACCGATGTGCCCAAGCAGTCGCCGGCCATCCGCGAGGTGTTCCGCCGGCCGTTGATCCTGAATTCCGATCTGGATCAGGCGAAGGGGCAGGCGTTGCTGGACAGCGGCCTGGCCGACGCGGTGAGCTTCGGACGCCCGTTCATCACCAACCCCGATCTGGTGGAGCGCTTCCGCGTGGGCGCGCCGATCGCCGATTCCTCTTTCCGCCCCAGCTTCTATTCGCAGGGTCCGGAAGGCTATATCGACTATCCCACCGCCGCGCTCGCCATCGACGCGGCCTGATCGATCCAGCCCGATAGAAGGGAATAGGGGGGCGTGGCAGGTCCGCGCCCCCCTTTCCATGTCCCTGCCCATCGCCTTCGGGCACGGTCGCATAACCGTTCAGCCTGCATACAGCGCCGATCCGCTTGAAGCGGCCGCCGCGAGCGGGTATCCGACGGGATCAGATGGCTAAATCAGACAGGGCGAAATCGGGCGGTGCCACCGCTCCGCGTGGCAGACTGCGGACTTGGATCGTCCGTGGGCTGAAGATCGGGGCCGGCACGGCGGTCGCCGGGCTTATCATGCTGGTCATCGCGGTTGTCGTGGCGATGCAATCGCTGCCCAGTTTCGAATCCCTTAAATCCTCGCAGAACGGACAGATGATCCGCGTTCACGCGCGCGATGGCAGCGTCATCGTGTCGCTTGGCCCCAGCTTTGGACGCTGGCTGCCCTATAGCAGCATACCCAGGATCATGGTCGACGCCATGGTCACGACCGAGGACAAGCGGTTTTACTACCATCCCGGCGTCGATCCGGTGGGCATGGTGCGCGGCGCCTATCGCGCGTACATCCGGCGCGGGACCGGGCGACGGATCGAGGGCGCGTCGACCATCACGCAGCAGATCGCCCGCAACATCTTCCTGAACAACAGCAGAATCTTCCGGGCCGCAAGGTGCGCGAGATCGATGCTGGCGCTGGCGCTCGGAGACGAAGTTTCACCAAGGAGCAGATCCTCGAGCTCTATCTGAACAAGGTCTATTTCGGCGGCGGCTCTTACGGCATCGATGCCGCCAGCCGGAAATTCTTCGGCCATCCCGCAACGCAGCTGTCCCTGCCCGAAGCGGCGGTGATCGCGGGACTGGTGAAGGCACCATCCAGCTATTCCCCCACCGCCGATGCCAGGCCGCGATTGGCCGCGCGGGGGTGGTGCTGGACCGTGATGCAGCGATGCGGGCGTGATTACGCCGAGCAGGCCGCCAGCGCCGAACCCGCCAACGGTCAAGCTGGCGCCGGAAGCCGGCGCAGAACCGCGTGCGCTATTTCACCGATTGGGCGTTGCCGCAGCTCGACATCCTGATCGACGAGAGCAGATCGAGCCGCTTGAGGTGTGGACCACGCCTCGACCTCAATATGCAGCGCGCGGCGACTGCCGCGATCCAGGCGCACACGCCCGGCGGGACGCAAGGCGCGCTGGTCAGCCTGGACCGCGACGGGGCGGTTCGCGCGATGGTCGGCGGCACGGATTATGTGACGTCCAACTACAACCGTGCGACGCAGGCGCTGCGCCAGCCGGGTTCGGCATGGAAGCTGTTCGTCTATATGGCGGCGCTCGAGGCGGGCTATACGCCCGACGATCAGCGGTGGTGGACGAGCCGGTCGACAATTGACGGCTGGACCCCGCGCAACAGTTCGGGGCGCTTTGCCGGAGACGATGGATTTGCGCACCGCCTTTGCCTATTCCATCAACACCGTCGCGGCGCAGCTGGGCGACGAAGTGGGCTTCTCGGCCATCGCCAATATGGCGCGGCGCTTCGGTATTACGACGCCGATCAACACCCACCCTTCGATGGTGCTGGGCATCATCCGACGTGCGGGTGATCGACATGACCGCCGCCTTTGCCGCGGTGTCGCGCAAGCGGCGTTTCGGTCGACGCCCTATGGCATCACCAAGATCGAGACGGCGGACGGTGTCCAGCTTTACCAGCATCAGGACGATACCAGCCGCGTGCTGATCGCCCCATGGGTCGCCGCCAGCATCACCGACCTGTTGCAGACCGCAGTCAACACCGGCACGGGCAAGGCAGCGCAGATCGGTCGCCCTGCAGCGGGCAAGACCGGCACCACCACCAGCAACAAGGATGGCTGGTTCATGGGCTTTTCCAGCGGGATGACCACGGGCGTGTGGATGGGCCGCGACGATGCTAAGCCGGTCCGCGGCCTACAAGGTGGCCGCGCCCCGGCGCAGGCCTTTGCCGATTATATGCGCGTGGCGGTCGCCGGACGCCCGGTCGAGCAGTTCGATACGCAGGTCACGCTGCCCGAATGGCAGCTGGAACCGGACAATGAGACTTATTTCGAACAGCCGGAGGACGGCCAGTTCGTCGATGAGAACGGCATGCCGATCGAAACGCCGGCGGGCCGGGACCGGGGCGCTTCGGCACCGGACGAGGAAAGCGCGCCGGAGGATCAGCCCGATCAGCGCATCGACCAGCGCTTCCTGGACCGCGTGCTGGGCCGCGAAAACCGGCGTAACGACAAGCCCAATTGACGGCGCGGGCGCTTCGCCAAGAGAGAAGTTGCGCGGCGCGACTTGCGCCGTTTAGCGGCCGATCGCCTGAAGCCGCGCGCCATGCGCCTTCAGCCAGGCGCGGGCAGGGCCGGGGTCCCGCCCCAGGATCGCGCGATGGCGGGCGTGGAAGGCCGGGCTGTGATCCATATGATCGATATGCGCCAGTTCGTGCGCGACGGTGGACATCCGGACATCGGGCGGCGCCAGGATCAGCCGCCAGCTGTAGCGGATGACGCCCTGCGCCGTGCAACTGCCCCAGCGCCCGCGCGGATCGCCGATGCCGACCTTTGCCACGCGCAAATCCTCCCGCTCGGCCAGCATCATCGTGTCCTGCGTCAGCTGGCGCAGCGCGCGCGCCTTCAACCAGCGCAGCACCCGTGCCTCCACCCCTTCGGCCGGGCCGCCGACATGCAGTTCATCGCCGCGCAGATCGGGCGTGCGCGGCGCAGAGGCGGACCAGCGGATTTGCACGTCCCGCCCCTCCAGCAGGAATATCGCGCCGGGGATCAACGCGATCTGTTCCGGCGCGCTTTCCATTTGGCCGCGCACCCATTCCTCATGCCCGCGCGCCCAGACGATCGCCTTTTTCAGGCTGGCGCGGGGCGGGACAGGTAAGCCGCACTTCGCGCCGCGCCGCGTCAAAAGCCAGGCGCATGCGCCGCGCCTGCACCGGGCGGATGATCCGCACCCGGCGCGCCGGCCAGCACCAGCGGAGGATCAGAGCGGGCGATCGATGAGGTGATGTTCCAGATCACCAGCTTCCCCCTCCGTCACGGTCCAGCCACGCACCGATTCCCCGGCGCGGTGCACCGCTTCCCGGTCGCCGCAGACCAGATAGTGCCATTCGGGCAGCGGCAATCCTTCGGCGCGCAAACGATAGGCGCAGGTAAAGGGCAGCCATTCGATCTTCTGCACCAGCCAGCACACAACTGAACGAAGTACA
>JAXHOI010000012.1:0-58901 GCA_034519505.1 Sphingobium sp.
TACTGCGCTGGCCCGCCTTATTACAGGATGTACTCAACAGACGTTTACTGTTCAAAACAAACCGGCAAAAGTAGCACCAAAGGAAACCATCACCCATCATTTCTTCGTTTCTGGAATTGGGGCAGAAGAAAACTGTCGATGCAGCCAAAATTTGTGGCGGCGCAGAAAATGTTGTTAAAACAGAAACCCAGCAAACATTCGTAAATGGATTGCTCGGTTTTATTACTTTAGGCATTTATACTCCGCTGGAAGCGCGTGTGTATTGCTCACAATAATTGCATGAGTTGCCCATCGATATGGGCAACTCTATCTGCACTGCTCATTAATATACTTCTGGGTTCCTTCCAGTTGTTTTTGCATAGTGATCAGCCTCTCTCTGAGGGTGAAATAATCCTGTTCAGCGGTGTCTGCCAGTCGGGGGGAGGCTGCATTATCCACGCCGGAGGCGGTGGTGGCTTCACGCACTGACTGACAGACTGCTTTGATGTGCAACCGACGACGACCAGCGGCAACATCATCACGCAGAGCATCATTTTCAGCTTTAGCATCAGCTAACTCCTTCGTGTATTTTGCATCGAGCGCAGCAACATCACGCTGACGCATCTGCATGTCAGTAATTGCCGCGTTCGCCAGCTTCAGTTCTCTGGCATTTTTGTCGCGCTGGGCTTTGTAGGTAATGGCGTTATCACGGTAATGATTAACAGCCCATGACAGGCAGACGATGATGCAGATAACCAGAGCGGAGATAATCGCGGTGACTCTGCTCATACATCAATCTCTCTGACCGTTCCGCCCGCTTCTTTGAATTTTGCAATCAGGCTGTCAGCCTTATGCTCGAACTGACCATAACCAGCGCCCGGCAGTGAAGCCCAGATATTGCTGCAACGGTCGATTGCCTGACGGATATCACCACGATCAATCATAGGTAAAGCGCCACGCTCCTTAATCTGCTGCAATGCCACAGCGTCCTGACTTTTCGGAGAGAAGTCTTTCAGGCCAAGCTGCTTGCGGTAGGCATCCCACCAACGGGAAAGAAGCTGGTAGCGTCCGGCGCCTGTTGATTTGAGTTTTGGGTTTAGCGTGACAAGTTTGCGAGGGTGATCGGAGTAATCAGTAAATAGCTCTCCGCCTACAATGACGTCATAACCATGATTTCTGGTTTTCTGACGTCCGTTATCAGTTCCCTCCGACCACGCCAGCATATCGAGGAACGCCTTACGTTGATTATTGATTTCTACCATCTTCTACTCCGGCTTTTTTAGCAGCGAAGCGTTTGATAAGCGAACCAATCGAGTCAGTACCGATGTAGCCGATAAACACGCTCGTTATATAAGCGAGATTGCTACTTAGTCCGGCGAAGTCGAGAAGGTCACGAATGAACTAGGCGATAATGGCGCACATCGTTGCGTCGATTACTGTTTTTGTAAACGCACCGCCATTATATCTGCCGCGAAGGTACGCCATTGCAAACGCAAGGATTGCCCCGATGCCTTGTTCCTTTGCCGCGAGAATGGCGGCCAACAGGTCATGTTTTTCTGGCATCTTCATGTCTTACCCCCAATAAGGGGATTTGCTCTATTTAATTAGGAATAAGGTCGATTACTGATAGAACAAATCCAGGCTACTGTGTTTAGTAATCAGATTTGTTCGTGACCGATATGCACGGGCAAAACGGCAGGAGGTTGTTAGCGCAAAAAAAAAATTCCAAAAAAAAATTCCAAAAAAAAAAGCGACTAACAAACACAATCTGATGGTTTCGTCACACAGCGGTCCGTCGCCGCGTGCTGGTGCCGATACCGGGCACCGCAACGGCGACGACCAAGGAAACGCGCACCGAAACGACGGTGGACGCGGACCTGACTCCCAACGGCGCGAATGTTACGGCATCGGCCGCCGCGCCGACAGCCGCTCAACCAGCCGCGGCGCCGACGCAACGGTTCGAAGCGGCCGGTCCCCCCGATGGCGCGCGCGTGCCCGCTCCGCAAACGCAGCCCAGCTTTGCATCGGCACAGCCGGTCGCCGCGACGCCCGCTTCCAACGCTGCCCCACAACCGGCAACGCTCGACCCGGCAGAGCCGCCGCCGGTCGACCGGACACTCGCCAACATCTTTGCCAGCATCGACGCCAGCGAGGAGCAGCAGCAGGTAAGCGTCGCACCACGCGTCGATCTGGAAGACGTCGCCGCCTTGCAGAAGGAACGCCGCCGGGCGGAAGCCGCTGCCGCCGCCAAGGCAAAGGCGGATGCCGAAGCAAAGGCCAAGGCGAAGAAGGAAGCCGAAGAAAAGGCGCGGTTGAAGGCGAACCCGTCCCGCATCTGGGTGCAGATCGCGACTGGCCGCAGCACATCCGCGCTGGCGTTCGACATGCGCAAGTTCCGCAAGCAGGCACCCGAAGCGCTGGCCAAGAAGGATGCGTGGACCGCCGCCTGGGGTCAGACCAACCGGCTGGTCGTCGGCCCTTTCGCATCCAGTGCCAAGGCAAAGGCCTTTCTGGATGCCTGGAAGAAGGCCGATGGCGACGGCTTCCTATGGACCAGCGACGCCGGTGAGGAAGTGACGCCGCTGGGCGGTGGCGGTTGACGGTGGCGTTGGCGGGGCCGCTGGCCCACCTCGCGTCCCGGCCGGATCAGTCGCGCGGGCGGCAGTTCTCCGAGGAGGATCGCGGCCCGCGCGGTCCCCGCGACGCGTTCCAGCGCGATCGCGACCGCATCATCCACTCGATCAGTTTTCGCCGGTTGCGGCACAAGACGCAGGTGTTCGTCGCGCCGGACGGCGACCATTATCGTGTCCGGCTGACCCACAGCCTGGAAGTCGCGCAGATCGGCCGCACCATCGCGCGGGCGCTCGGCCTGAATGAAGACCTGACGGAGGCCTTGTGCCTTGCCCATGACATCGGCCACCCGCCCTTCGGCCATGCCGGTGAAGAGGCGCTGAGGACGGCCATGGAGCAGCAGGGAGGGTTCGACCATAACGCCCATACGCTGCGTACCCTGATGCTGCTCGACAGCCCCTATCCCCGGTTCGATGGCCTGAACCTCAGCTGGGAAATGCTGGAGGGGCTGGCCAAGCATAACGGCCCGGTGCTCAAAGCACCCTGGGCGCTGGCCGAACTGGATGCCGACTTTCCGCTGGACCTGCACAGCTTCGCCAGTCTGGAGGCGCAGGTCGCGGCGATTGCCGACGACATCGCCTATGACAATCACGACATCGACGACGGATTGCGCGCCGAATTGCTGAGCCTGGATCAGTTGCTGGAACAGCCGATGATCGCGCAGGGCTGGGCGCGCGTGCGGGCGAACTATCCCGATGTGGAGGAAAGGCGGCTGACGCACGAGCTGATCCGTGCGCAGATCGGCCTGATGGTCAACGACGTCATCACCACGGCGCAGGCGAATGCGGCGGCGCTGGGCGTGGAAAACGTCGCGGACGTACGTGCGGCCGATCGCCAGATCGTCACCTTCTCGCCGGAAATGAGCGAGGGCGAGCGTTCGCTCAAGCGCTTCATGTACGCCAATCTTTATCACCATCCCGAACAGCTTGCGGCGGCCGACCGCGCGCGCGTGATCGTGCATGACCTCTTCGCTGCCTATCGCGCCGATCCCAGCCTGATGGCGGCCGAGTGGCCTGAGGAATGCAGCGAGGACGAGCCATTTCGCAGCCGCCACATAGCCGACTTCATCGCCGGTATGACGGATCGCTACGCCGAACGCGCGCATGTTTTCGTGTTCGGTGAAAAATGACGGACCGCTGATCGGCTTGGCTTGCCACCAAGGAGCAGGGGGCGGCTGATGCAAAATCTCTATCGTCCGATTGACAGTCCCCATGACTTTGCGCGATTGCACAAAATGTCGCCGGGAAAGCGGATTCGGAAACGAAAATGCCCGACCGGCCACGATGCGGGAGAGTCCCGACCTGGCCCCGTGCAAGCGGTGGCGGGGATGGGCGCCGAAGGAGCAACCGCCCCGGAATCTCTCAGGCCCATGGACCGCGCCGTGGCAGACACTCTGGAAAGCGAACGGGCGTATCGCGCGCGTTCCACCGAAGGGGTAAGCCCGTTCGTCCGCCGCGCGGATCGCACGAGTGAAAGCTCTCAGGTTTCCCTGACAGAGGGGGCGGCGGCATGATGTGAGGCACGCTTGTTCGTGCATCGTAATGCTGTCGGACCGACCTGTCAGGAGTGCCGATATTGAGCGAGCCCGTAACCGATAGCCCCGTTCTGGAACTGCCGCTGGGTGACTGGCACCGCGCACGCGGCGCCCGCATGGTGCCCTTTGCCGGTTACGCCATGCCGATCCAGTATGAAGGGATCATGGCCGAACATCTGTGGACCCGCGAAAATGCGGGCCTGTTCGATGTGTCGCACATGGGCCAGCTGTTCCTGTCGGGCGAAGGGCTGGACGATGCGCTGGAAAGCGTGCTGCCGACCGATGTTCGCAGCCTTGCCGTCGGTCGCCAGCGCTATTCGCTGCTGCTGAATGAAGAGGGCGGGATACTCGACGACCTGATGTTCAGCCGCTGGCCGCAAGGTATCTACATGGTGGTGAACGGCGCGGTGAAGCATCAGGACATCGCCTGGCTGCGCGCGCATCTGCCCGACGCGATTACGCTCGACCATCTGGAGGACCGCGCGCTGCTGGCGCTGCAGGGGCCGAAGGCCGCCGATGCGCTTGCCCGTCATATCACCGGCGAACATAGCCTGGACGACACGCTGTTCATGACCGGTGGCCGCTTCACGCTGGCGGGCGTCGACGCCTGGATCAGCCGCACCGGCTATACCGGCGAGGACGGCTTCGAGATTTCGGTGCCCGCCGGCGATGTGGCGCGCATTGCCGACCTGCTTTGCGCCGAGCCGGAGGTGAAGCCCATCGGCCTTGGCGCGCGCGATTCGCTGCGGCTGGAGGCGGGACTGCCGCTCTATGGCCATGATCTCGATCCCGGCGTCAGCCCGGTCGGATCAGGCCTGATGTTCGCCATTCAAAAGCGCCGCCGGGAAGAGGGCGGCTTCATCGGCCACGCCCGCATCGCGCGGGAACTGGCGGAGGGCGCACCGGCCAGGCGCGTTGGCCTGTCCATCGCCGGCAAGCTGCCCGCACGCGAAGGCGCAAAGATATTCCTGGGCGATGCGGAGGTCGGCACCGTCACGTCCGGCGGTTTCGCGCCCAGCGTCGGCGCGCCGATCGCCATGGGCTGGGTTGCCAGCGCCCATGCCGCCGATGGCACCGCGCTCGAAATCGAGGTGCGGGGCAAGCGGATCGCCGCGACCGTCGCCCCCATGCCTTTCGTCCCCCATCACTATCGCCGCAAGCCGGCCTGACCTGCAGGGAGTTGTCACATGAGCCGCTATTTCACTGACGAGCATGAATGGATCGAGGTCGAAGACGACATCGCGACCGTCGGGATCACTAGCTATGCGCAGGAGCAACTGGGCGACATCGTGTTCGTCGAACTGCCCGAGGAGGGCAAGACCTTCGCCAAGGGCGATGAGGCCGCCGTCGTGGAATCCGTGAAGGCCGCGTCTGACGTCTATGCCCCGATCTCCGGCGAGGTGGTCGAAGCGAACGGCGCGCTGGAGGATGAACCCGCGCTGGTCAACACCGATCCCGAAGAGGATGGCTGGTTCTTCAAGCTGCGCCTGACCGATGCGTCGGAGCTGGAAGGGCTGATGAACGAAGCCGCGTACAAGAAGTTCGTCGACGGATTGTGAGGCGGCGCGCCCTCTTTCTGATGAGGGAGGGGGCGTGAAGGGGGCGGGGCGGAACAAGCCTCGTCCCGGCTGATCACGCTTCGACCGAAGCTTGCCGATCCCGCCCGCAGCACGCGGCGCGGGCGGCCCGAAAGGACCAAGATGCGTTACCTTCCCCTCACCGATGCCGACCGTTCGGCTATGCTGTCCGTCATCGGGGCGCCGTCCGTCGATGCGCTGTTCGTCGATGTGCCCGAAGCGGCGCGCCTGTCCGGCCCGGTCGCCGGCCTTCCCGACCATGCCAGCGAACTGGCGGTCGAACGGCATATGAGCGCTCTTGCGCGCAAGAACCTCTCGGCGGGGGAAGCGCCTTTCTTCCTGGGGGCCGGGGCGTATCGCCACCATGTTCCCTCCAGCGTCGATCATCTGATCCAGCGTGGCGAGTTCCTGACCGCCTATACGCCTTATCAGCCGGAAATCGCGCAGGGCACGTTGCAGATGCTGTTCGAATTCCAGACGCAGGTCGCCCGGCTGCTCGGCTGCGACGTTGCCAATGCGTCGATGTACGACGGCTCGACCGCCTGCTGGGAAGCCATCGTCATGGCGCGACGCATCACCAAGCGGGGCAAGGCGCTGCTATCGTCGGGGCTGCACCCGCATTATGTGTCGGTCGCCGATACCATGGCCAAATTCACGGGCGATGTCCTGTCCCACAGCCTGCCCGAACTGGGCGCGCAGACGGACGATGCGGCGCTGATCGCCGCCATCGACCGGGATGTCAGCTGCGTGGTGGTGCAATATCCCGACATCATGGGCCGCATCCCCGACCTTCAGGCGATTGCGGACAGGGCGCACGAAGCTGGCGCCCTGCTGATCGCGGTGGTCACCGAACCCGTCGCGCTGGGCGCGATCGAGGCGCCGGGCCAGCTGGGCGCGGACATCGTGGTGGGTGAGGGGCAGTCGATCGGCGTTGGCCTGCAATTTGGCGGGCCTTATCTGGGCCTGTTCGCGTGCAAGGACAAATATGTCCGCCAGATGCCCGGCCGCCTGTGCGGCGAGACGGTGGACGTAGCGGGGCAGCGCGGCTTCGTGCTGACGCTCTCCACCCGCGAGCAACATATCCGCCGCGAAAAGGCGACGTCGAACATCTGCACCAATTCGGGGCTGTGTGCGCTCGCTTTCTCCATTCACCTGACCCTGCTGGGTGAAAAGGGGCTGGTGGAGCTGGCCGCGCTCAACCATGCGCTGGCGGTCCAGGCTGCGGACGCGCTGGCGCAGGTTCCGGGCGTCACCGTCGTGAACGACAGCTTCTTCAATGAATTCACCGTGACGCTGCCAAAGGATGCCCGCGAAGTCACGCGGGCGCTGGCGGATAAGGGCGTGCTGGGCGGCGTGTCGCTCGGCCGCCTGTTCCCGGATGCGCCGGCCCTGTCGAACGGGCTGGTCGTCGCCGTCACCGAAACCGTGACGCAGGAAGACATCGCCGCGCTGTGCGCCGGCCTGAAGGAGGTTCTGGCATGACCATGTTGAAGGAAGGTCGCCCGACCGCACCGATCGCCGTCGATGCCGACGCCGTGCCGCCGACGGTCACGGGCAACCGTGCGCTGATGCTGGAAGAGCCGCTGATCTTCGAAATCGGCGGCGCGGACACGACCGGCGTGGACCTTGCCGCAGCGCCCAAGGTTGCCAGCCGCCTGGGCAAGGCCGCGCGCAAGAGCGCCATCGGTCTTCCCGGCCTTTCCGAACCGGAAACCGTGCGCCACTACACCCGCCTGTCGCGGCAGAATTACGCCATCGATCTTGGCCTCTTCCCGCTCGGCTCCTGCACCATGAAGCACAACCCGCGCCTGAATGAGAAGGTGGCGCGGCTGCCCGGCTTTGCCGATCTGCACCCGTTGCAGCCGGTATCGACCGTGCAGGGCGCGCTGGCCGTTATCGACGAGCTGGCGCACTGGCTGATCACGCTGACCGGCATGCACGCCGTTGCCATGAGTCCCAAGGCGGGCGCGCATGGCGAACTGTGCGGTCTGCTGGCTATTCGCGCGGCGCTGGAGGCGCGCGGGGACGCGCGCAGCGTCATCCTGGTTCCCGAAAGCGCGCATGGCACCAATCCCGCCACCGCCGCCTTCTGCGGATACAAGGTGGAGGATATTCCCGCGACCGCCGATGGTCGGGTGGATCTGGAAGCGCTCAAGGCCCGGCTTGGTCCCGATGTCGCGGCGGTGATGATCACCAATCCCAATACCTGCGGCCTGTTCGAGCGCGACATGAAGAACATCGCCGATGCGGTCCATGCCGCCGGCGCGCTGGTCTATTGCGACGGCGCGAATTTCAACGCCATCGTCGGCCGCGTCCGCCCCGGCGACCTCGGCGTCGATGCGATGCACATCAACCTGCACAAGACATTCTCCACCCCCCATGGCGGCGGCGGCCCCGGCTCCGGCCCGGTCGTCCTTTCGGAGGCGCTGGCCCCGTTCGCGCCGCTGCCTTTCGTGGAGCGGCAGGGCGATGGCAGCTTCCGGCTGGTGGAAGAGGAAACGGCGGGCGAACATCATGCCGACAGCTTCGGCCGCATGGTCGCTTTCCACGGTCAGATGGGCATGTTTACCCGCGCACTGACCTATATCCTCAGCCACGGTGCGGACGGGCTGCATCAGGTGTCCGGCGATGCGGTGCTGAATGCGAACTATATCCTGCGCAGTCTTGAGGATGTGCTGGACGCGCCCTTCGGCGGCAGCGGCCCGTGCATGCACGAAGCGCTGTTCAGCGACGACGGTCTGGCCGACGGCTTCACTACGCTGGACATCGCCAAGGGGCTGATCGACGAGGGCTTCCACCCGATGACCATGTATTTCCCGCTGGTCGTCCATGGCGCGATGCTGGTCGAACCCACCGAAACGGAAAGCAAGGCGGGCATCGATCAGTTCATCGGCGCGCTGCGCAGCCTGGCGGAACGGGCGAAGGCGGGCGATGTGTCGTTGAAGAGCGCGCCGCATTTCGCACCGCGCCGCCGCCTGGACGAAACGCTGGCCGCGCGGAAGCCCGTGCTGGTCTGGCGGGAGCCGGAAATGGCGCAGGCCGCCGAATAAGCCGCACCCCGCCCACTTGATCGCCGCCCCCCAATTCCTATCATCAGTGAAACGAAAAGGGGGTGGCGATGCAGGTGCATCAGGTTAGCGGTCAGTGGATCAGCATGGCGATCACTATCGCCATTGTGGCGGTCGTCATGCTGGTGCGGCTGCGGCGTTTGGGTAAGGCGCGGCGGCTGCGGCTGGAAACGCTGTGGATCATCCCGGCGGTCTACGCCGCCCTCATGGTCTATGTCTTTCGCAGCCAGATGCCGCATGGCCTTGCGTGGCTTTATTGCGCGCTGGGGCTGGCGATCGGATCGGCGCTGGGCTGGCAACGCGGCAAGCTGATGGCGATTTCGGTCGATCCCGACACCCATGAACTCAACCAGACGATGTCCCCCGCCGCGCTGCTCTTCATCCTGGGACTCGTGGTGTTGCGCAGCGGATCGCGGATGATGGCCCAGTCGATGGGGCTGGGGCATGGCGGGTTGATGATCGCGACCGATGTGCTGATGGCCTTTGGCCTTGGTTTCCTGACCGTGCAGCGGGTGGAAATGTTTCTGCGCGCGCGCCGCATGTTGGGTGAGGCGCGGGCGGCGCGGCCACGATGAGCGGCGGTCCCTGGCTGCCCGGAGAGGCAGGGACGGAGGCGAAGCGCCACGCACCCGCCACCTTGCGCAATCGCGACGCCATTGCGGACGTGCTGGCCGACCTGCTGCCCGCGGGCGGCACGGTGCTGGAAATCGCCAGCGGATCGGGCGAGCACGCCGTGCATTTCGCCGCGCGCTTCCCGGCGCTGCGCTGGCAGCCGAGCGACCCCGACCCCTCTGCGCTGGCGTCCATTGCGGCATGGTCGGGCGAGGCAGGGTTGCCCAATATCGCCCCGCCGCTGATGATCGACGCCGCTGCACGCGAATGGGCGATCGATGCGGCCGATGCGATGCTTTGCGCGAACATGGTGCATATCAGCCCATGGGAAGCGACGCTGGGGCTGATGGCAGGGGCGGGGCGATTGCTGCCCGCCGGTGCGCCGCTCATCCTCTACGGTCCCTATCTCCGCGCCGATGTCACGACCGCGCCAAGCAATCTGGATTTCGACGCCAGCCTGAAGGCGCGCGATCCCCGCTGGGGCCTGCGCGCGCTGGAGGATGTGGCGGCGGTCGCGCGGGACAGCGGGCTGGCGCTGGCCGGGGTCATCGACATGCCGGCGAACAATATCGTTGCGCTGTTCCGCCGGCTTTAGGAGCGCTTACGCAGCGCGGCTGCGCACATGCTCGCGCCAGGCGATGTAAAGGCCGCTACCCGCGATTAGCACCGCGCCGATCCAGGTGGCACTGCCCGGCCACTCGGCAAACAGCTCCCACCCGATCAGCGTCATCCAGATGATGACACTGTAATCCATCGGCAGCACGATGGACACCGGGCCGAATTTCAGCGCGCCGGTCATGCACAGTTGCGCCAGACCGCCGGTGATGCCCAGCAGCACCAGCAATCCCCAGGTCGCCGGATCATGCGCCCGCGCGAAGAACAGCATCAACAGCCCAAGCGGCGGCACGGAAAGAGCGGTGAAATAGAAGACGGTCGTCGTCGCCCCCTCCGTCTTCCCCAGCGTGCGCAGCAATATCGCGATGAAGGACGTGACGACCGCAGCGGCGAGCGCAACCGCCAGGCCGAGCGGCGGCAGGTTCAGGCCGGCGCCCGGTCGAATGATGACGAGCACGCCCACAAGCCCCACGATCACCGCCGCCCAGCGATGCCAGCCGGTCACTTCGCGCAGCAACAGCGCGGACAGCACCGTGCCGAAAATCGGCACCATGAAACCGATCGCGGTGGCTTCGGCGACAGGCAGCAGGATGAACGATCCGAAATTCAGCACCATGCCGGTGCAGCCGATGGCGGTGCGGCTGATGTGCAGGCCGATCTTGTCGGTTTTCAACGATGCGATGCCGCCGTTCCACGCCGCCCAGCCCAAGATCATCGGGCAGGCGATGAATTGGCGATAGAAGAGCGATTCCACGATGTGGACGCCGCGATCCGCGACGATCTTCACCGTAACGAACATGATGCTGATCAGAAAGGCACTGACCAGCCGCAGCGCCATGGCCAGCATCGGCCGCTCGCCCGCATCCTTCCCACCCATCGCGGTCGCGGCGACGCCCGGCGTTGCGGTGGGAATGATGTCGGTGGGCTGCGTCACATCCCCGCTTTAACCGCAGGGGCGCATTGCGCAATGCCGCAAGTCGCCTATTTCAGCGGCTTCCGGAACTTCAGCGTCATGCGGTCGCTCTCGCCGATCGCGGCATAGGTCGCGCGGTCCGTGTCGCCCAGCGTATAGGTCGGCGGCAATGTCCAGACGCCCTTGGGATAATCCGCCTTGTCGCGCGGATTGGCGTTCACCTCGCTCGCACCGACATATTCGAAGCCCGCATCCTCCGCCAGCTTGCGGACGGTCGACACCTTCAGATAGCCGCTGGTCATTTCCATCGCGCTGTCCCGCGCTTCCGGCAGGCGGTGGTCGACGATGCCCAGCGTCCCGCCCGGCTTCACCATGGCGAAGAAGGCTTTGAACGTCTGCGGCGCGGTGCCGCCCATGATCATGTTATGGACATTGCGGAACGTCAGCAGCGTGTCGACGCTGTTGGCGGGCAGGCCGGTGGCGGAGGGAAACTCGACCGGCACCACCTTGGCATAGGCGGGATCGCTCGCCAGCTTCTTCTTGAAGCTGTCCATGCCGCGCGCCGATACCAGGCCGTAAAGCTTGCCCTTGGGGCCGACCAGCGGAGCCAGCACTTCGGTGTACCAGCCGCCGCCGGGCGAATATTCCGCGACGGTCTGTCCCGGCTTCACGCCGAAGAAGCTGAGCGTTTCGACCGGATGGCGATAGATGTCGCGGGCCTTGTTGGCGGGCGTGCGCGTCGGCGCGGCGACGGCGGCGCGGATCGCGGCGGTGGCCGCGTCATCCTTTGCCGCCAGGGCAAGGGCAGCGCCGCTGACCGTTACGGCGATGGCGGCTGCGGGCAGCAGGAAACGATGGAATGAAGGCATGTGGGGGCATCCTCTACGAACGGGTCTGCCCGGTTTGTGCGGGGGAAAGCATCCGCGCGCAAGCGCTTATCCGCGCGGCTCCCCTTTGTTCAGCGGTCGAAGCGCGCCAGCACCTTCTGTAACCCGAAATAGGCATCGGGTCGCGCGGCACAGGTGCCGGGCCGGCGATAGAGGCATATGCGCGCCGCGCCTTGCCCGCTGCACGTCTGTTCGCGAAAGGCGGCGGGCAGGAAGCGCGCGGTCGGCGCGGCGGTCATCACCATGTTGAACTGCGCCATGTCGCTGGGCAACGGATCGGGCCGGCCGCGCAGCTCGCGGATCATATAGGCGTTGATCGGCACGGATCGGTGCAGATGGCTGTATCCCGGCGTGTCGAACGGGTCGACGCGGTATAGGGCCAGCCCGCACAGGCCCGGATCGTGGCGCAGGCTGTCGAACAGCCGGACCGAAGGGGCGAGATAGGTCCACTGATGCCGTGCGCCGCCGATGGCAAGGCCCAGGAACGCGCCCAGCCAGCAGACCAGAAGGAAGCGGGCGGCCTGTTTCCCGGCTTGGTCGCCCGCACGGTCGCGCACCTGCGCCACGCGGTCCACGGTGCCCAGCGCCGCGAGCAGCACGGCGATGACCATGGAGAGCAGGATGAACCGATATTCCTTGTGCGCGATGGCGCTGTGGAAGGCGATGTTGGCCAGCGCGGTCCAGCCAAGCACCGGGTATCGGCGTGCGCCAAAGACTGCGGCAACCGTCAGCGGCACGATCCAAAGCGACCAGTGCGGCCACACTTCGCCGAGATAGCCGAGTGGCCCGCTGGTGCCGAATTGCGCCGCTTTGTTGCTGACGAAATTCTGGTGCAGATTGGCGGTCAACCATTGCAGCGGCCATTGTCCGTGCCACATATCGATGGCGATCACGGGCACCAGGCCGAGCAGCCCGCCGAGTAGCAGCGGTCGCCAGCTTATCCGCAAATCGCGCCCGGCGGTCAGCAGCATCAGCGTGCCGAGAGCGGGTGCATATTGAAAGCGCAGGGCGAGCGCGAACGCGATCAACACGCCCGCGCCGAACAGCCGCCTTTCCGTCCACCGGTCACGCTGGACCAGCAACAGCGCGGCGGGCAGGGCCAGCGTGATCGCCAGCGTCTCGCTGAGGATATGCGTGGAGTAGAAGACGAAGTCCGGGCACAGCGCCAGCGCGCTTGCCGCAGCGATCGCATGTGCGCGGGAAATGCGCGCGCCCAAATGCCATCCGGCCGCCACAACGACCAGCCAGCTTGCCGCCATCGCCGCGTTGGGAAGGAGCAGGTAAAGGCTGCCCTGCGGCGCGATGGCATGGCCCAGCGCCATGATCGGCATGACCAGCGTGGGGATCAGCCAGCAGCGCATCCCGTATCGCCATTCCCAGGTGACGACGCCGTCACCGAACAGGGCGCGATGGGCCGGTTCGATATATTGAAAGATCTCGTCGGGATGGGCAATGCCCGGCACCGCCAGCATGGCCATGCGGACGATCAGCGCAAGCAGCAGGATATGGCGCAGCGATATGCGCGCCATCACATCCACCTTGCCTGTCCCCGACGCCGCCGGGGCGCCGGTCAGGTTCAGAGGCAAGCTTCCAGATAAGGCTGGTCGAAGCCGAAGCCGCGCGCCTTTTCCAGCGTATAGGGGCGCAGGCCCATCGCGCGATATTCGCCGATGATCTTGCCGTTTTCGTCCTCATCCAGATATTCGAACTTGAACAGTTCCTGGGTGACGATGACGTCGCCTTCCATCCCGATCACTTCGGTGATGTTGGTGACACGGCGCGAACCGTCGCGCAGGCGCTTCACCTGCACGATGATGTCGACCGAATCGGCGATCTGCTTGGAAATGGCTTCCTTGGGGATCTTGATGTCGCCCATCAGGATCATGTTCTCCATACGGCCCAGGCATTCGCGCGGGCTGTTGGCGTGGAGCGTACACATGGACCCGTCGTGACCGGTGTTCATCGCGGCCAGAAGGTCGAAACACTCCGCGCCACGAATTTCGCCCAGGATGATGCGGTCCGGGCGCATACGCAGGGCGTTCTTGACCAGGTCGCCGATGGTGATCGCGCCTTGCCCTTCCAGGTTCGCCGGGCGGGTTTCCAGCGGCAGCCAGTGCGGCTGCTGCAGGCGAAGTTCGGCCGCGTCCTCGATGGTCAGCACGCGCTCGCCCGGATCGATCATCTTCGACAGGGCGTTGAGCATGGTCGTCTTGCCCGAACCCGTACCGCCGGAAATGACGATGTTCATGCGGCATGCGCCCGCGATCTTCAGCGCGGTCGCCATTTTCGGGCTCATCGCGCCCCATCCGGCCAGCATGTCGATGGTGATCGGCTTGGCGGAAAACTTACGAATCGAAATCGCCGTGCCGCGCAGCGACAGCGGCGGGATGATGACGTTGACGCGGCTGCCGTCGGGCAGTCGGGCGTCGGCCAGCGGCGTGGTCTGGTCGACGCGGCGGCCGACCTTGTTCACGATGCGCTGGGCGATCTGGAACAGATGCTCTTCGTCGCGGAACTGGATGTTCGCGATCTGCAGCTTGCCCTTCTTTTCGACATAGGTCTGCTCAGGGCCGTTGACCATGATGTCGCTGATGTCGGGGTCGTTCAGCAATTCTTCGAGCGGGCCGAGGCCAAGCAACTCGTCCACCAGCACCTTTTCCAGCGCGAACTGTTCGCGCCGGTTCAGCGTCAGTTTCAGCTCCGCCAGCACTTCCATGATGATCGGGCGGAATTCCTCCGCCAGTTCATCCTTGGTCAGCGTGGCCGCCGCTTCGGGGTCGACACGTTCCAGCAGGCGCGGCAGAACCTGTTCCTTGATCTTGTGAACGCTCGCCTCAAAACCTTCGGCCTTGGCGGGCGCGGCCTGTTCTGCGTCGGAACGGGCGGACAGGCGCGCCATCGCATCGGCGTTCTTCTGCTGCGCGGCGCTCGGTGCGTCCAGCGCATCGGTCAGCGCGTCAGGTTCGATGGGCGGGAATTGCTCGCCGCCATTGGCATCGGCATCGGCAGGACGCGCCCCTCCACCGCCCTGCATGGGGCGGGCGACGCCAAAGGCGGGACGGCTGCCCGCTGCTCCTGGTTTACGTCCGAACGCGCTCATGTGTCTCCCGCCGATCTGGATCGTGGTCCCGGTTAAGCCAGCATCCACTAGTGGACATTGGTGAATAAATTGGAAACTTCGCCGATCCTGTTGTGGCCGGGCGGCGTTCTGCGGTTTGAAATCGCAGCCGTAATGGCCTTTGACGCTGCCGGAATTTGGCGGCATGATACGCAAAGCTGAAAGCAGCAGGTCGCGGTGTAAGGAGACAGCCATGCGCTTCAGGTCTGGGGTGGCGACCGCCGCCTTGTTGCTTATCTGCGGGTCCAGCGCGCCGCTTCTGGCCGAACAGCCGCCAGAGCCGGGCACCGCCGAATATTATCTGGCAAAGGCGTTTCCCGGCTGGCTGGCCGGTGCCTGGGTCACCATGGAGGATGACCGCTGGACAGAGGAATATTGGACTGGGCAGGGCGGCAAGCTGCTGCTGGGCACCGGACGCAGCGGCAAGGGCGACCGGGTGGCAAGCGCGGAGCAGATGCGGATTGCCCCTGACGAAGCAGGGCTACCTGTGCTATGGGCATCGCCGCGCGGGGCAAAGAAGCCGACGCCCTTTGAAATGACCTCCGCCGGGCCGGGCGAAATCATGTTCGAAAATACCGACAATGATTATCCCCAGCGCATCCATTATGTGCGCCAGGGGGCAAAGCTGATCGCGGAAATCTCTCAGGCGGACGGCACGCGGGCGCGCCGGTGGGACTATCGCCTGCTCGCCAAATGATACGGGCCTGATCAGCGGCTGGGGCGGTCAGGAACCGTCGTCGCCCTCGACATTCTCATATTTGGCGAGTGCGGCGATCACGTCGGGATTGCCGGCATATTGCTTGCGTAGGATGGCCAGCCGCTTGTCGGTGCCCGTGCACAGGTCACGAATGTTGCGGTTCAGGAAAGCGCGGCGATCCTCGTCATACGGTTCCTCGCCCAGAAAATGCTCGCATCCGTCGCGCCGGACCATGAAACGGGTGACTTCGTCGGGGAAGGGGGCTGCGTTCCCGTCTTCGTCGTCAGACCCATTGTCCGCCGGCTTCAGGTCGTCGTCGGCATCCGCCCGCGCGCGATCGTCGGGTGGTAGGTCGGGCACGACATCGGCCACGCGCGTCGGCGGGCGGCTGGCATTGCCACTGGCCTCGTTGAAGCTGTTGTCCTCCGGCAGGTCGGGCACGACATCCATCGTCGCGTTGTTCGCGATAGCGTTCGTGCTGGTAACGGCTGCACCGCCCGCCGGTTGATCGCCGCAGGATGCCAGGCTGGCGGCAAGCGCCAGCAGCGACAGGCGCGCGCGCAGCATCATCCCACTTCCCGGCGAATATCCGCGATCAGATCGGCAATCTGCGTCAACCGGCCTTCCTCTTCATCCAGTATCGCCCGGAATGCGTCCTGCTTGTATCGCGCTACATCCTCGCTGCGTGGCCGCTGCGCGGGCGGCAGCGTGGAGGCGATGATGTCGATCAGGCGTTCCGACCCATGGAGTCGCCCCCATAAGTAATCATTTTCGCGGTAGGCGCGAGAGAAGAAAGCGCCGAAACTGTTGAACTCGATACCCTTCAGCGTCGCTTCCGCCCCGCCGCTGCGGATGGAGCGGGCGTCGTCCGGCGCGATGCGATCCACCTTCACCGGGGATCACTCTTCGTCCAGCCCTCGCCCTGCTTCCCAGCAGCAGGGTGGCGATGTCATATCGGGGCTGAAGCCGAGCGATAGGCGGCAGGGTCACTCGTTCGGCCTGGGCCTCCAGGGCCAGCGCCTCCGCCAGCGCCACCTCCATCGCCTCGTCCAGCGCCTTCAGGTTGCGGTCGACGGCAAGCTGCGCCAGCGCGTTGCCGGGGTCTTCCACCGCGTTGACGGCGGCATGGCGCATGGCGTGGCCATAATGGTCGGCCAGTTCGCATTCGGAATAGCGGGCCAGCCCATCATAGATCGCCTCATGCATGGCGAGCAGCGCTGCGGCATCGGCTTCGCTATCCGCATCGGCGACCACTTCCGTTCCAGCCGCCAAGACCAAGGCGCAGGCGTGCGCACCGGAACCTGGTCGTGATTGCGAAGAACCAGGGATGGCCGCCTCGCTCGCCCTCGTCCGCTCTCGGAAGTACGTGGTACAAAGCCCTCGTCCAGCCTGTTGCCCCAGATCGCGCCGCGTGCCGCCTGCTCGGTCGAGCGCGCATGCACTTCCAACAAGGTGGAACAGCAGGTCGGCCATGTCGTCGACCACCGCCGCGAGCTTCAGATGGCCGTAAGCGGAATAGGCAAAGCCCGCCGCCACGGCGGCCTGCGTCTGCGCCTTCGTGCGCCAGGCGGACAGGCGGGCCGGGGTAGGCCGGTCCAGGAAGAAGGCGCGGCCGATGCTCGCCTCTATCTTCTCCTCGATCTCCGGCCGCAGACCATCGATGATCCGGCGCATGTCGCGGATGCCGGGCAGAGCGATCGCTTCGATCGATTCCAGATTGTCGCGGATCGGCTGTTCGCGCGGAATGTCCGACAAGGCGCCGAAAATCGTGCGAAAGAAACCGGGCAGTGGCGGGCCGGCGTCATCCGGGCCGGCCTGCTCGCCATGCCGGTTGAGTTGAAAGGACCGGGCCTGCGGTTTTGGGTCGATGTAGACCAGCCGCCGGTCCACCTCGCGCCGGGCGGGCCGGTTGCGCAGCGCCGCGATGGCCGGGGCGAAGGGCGCGTTGGCCAGCACCCGATACATCTGATCGGCAGCTCGTCTGCCACGAGCCGCGGGCGATTTGATGGGGCGAGGATGCGGAGGCCGAAGCGAGTCGCGCCCCGGCCAGTCGCGATCGCGCTTTGCCAGCACCCAGTCCAATTTCCCGCGCAGAGTGAAGGCGGGAACGCGCCGGGAAAGCTGGCCGTCGCCCGCGCCGCGAACGCCAGTTCCGGTGCATCGCCGAGCATTTCTCCGCATCCCGCGCCGCGCGCGAAAGGCGATGATCAGCCGATGCTCATTCTCGCTGACGATGGGCGGGCTGTTCAGCATCAGCGTTTCGCGATGCCCCTCGAAATCCGTCACCGTGACGAACAGGTCGAGCGGGTGAGCGGTAGGAACTCGCAGCCGGGCCGGTCGCGCCTTTCTCCATCGCGTCGAACGCATCGAGCAGCAGGCCGGAAAAGCCCTCTCCGCCAAAGGGCGGCTCGAACCAGCGGGACCGGATGAAGTTGCTGAGCTTATGCCGCACCTCCTCGCGCGTGCCGGGCGACACCGTCCGCTCGATCGCATCGCCGGGGCGGCGCGCGGCTGCCCATACCAATGGCGCGGCCCAAAACTTCGTCATGCGCGTGACGGGCCGCGCATCGGGGTCCAGCAACTGGTCGACATCGGCCGTGCGCAGCCACAGGTCGGTCAGCGGCTCCAGCGACCGGCCGGTTTCGATGGCATGGGCCAGGAACACGCCGTTGATGCCGCCCGCGCTTGCCCCGGCGATGATGTCCGCCATCACCGACACGCGAATGTTCGCCTGCTCCGCCATGTCCGAAAGGATGCGGTGATAGACCGGCTGGCTGCCCTTGTCCGCGCCGTCGGCTAGCGCGCCGCCATCGTGAAAGGCGCGGCTGGCGCGCGCGGCGAGCCAGATCTCCTTGGTGATGCCGTGCATGTAGACGGCCAGACTGATCCCGCCATAGCAGACCAGCGCCAGCCTCAGTTCTTTCTCCCGCATCGAACGCAGACTCGCAAATGGCGGGCGCGATGTCGAGAAAATGCGTTGCTGCGCTGCGGCACGGCAACGGCGCGGGCGTCAGGCCGGTTCGTAATCCGCCCAGATTGGCAGGTGGTCCGACGCCTTGCGCGCGTTTGCGCTGTCATGCACGCCGCAATCCATCAGCTTCAGCCCGCCCCGGTGCATGATCCGGTCCAGCCGGGCAATCGGGCGGCGTGCGTGAAAGCTGCGCCCGCACGGCGCAAAGGTGAAGGATCGCGCAAAGTCGCGCAGGCACCCGCCCGCTGGCGTCCATTCATTGGTGTCGCCGGCCAGCACGGTCGCCATGTCGTCGCCCGGCTGCTCAGCCGCATGCAGGATCGCCGCCGCCTGCCGCCGCCGCCAGAGGCCCGAGAGGTCAAGGTGCATCGCGAACAGCCGCACCTGCGCGCCGCCGATCGACAGGTCCGCGCGCACCGCCCCACGCGGCTCCAGACAGGGCAGGTGGACCAGATCATGCGCGATCACCTCCACCTCTCGCCCGACCAGTATCGCGTTGCCGTGCCAGCCGATGCCGCCGGGGCGGGGGCAAAGCGCCACGGGCCGATAGCGGCCGTGGATGTCCATCAAATTCTGCGGCAGCGCCGATTGCCGCTCGCCAAAGCGCCGGTCGGCCTCCTGCAACGCTACCACGTCCGCGCCGATTTCATCCAGCACGTCCAATATGCGTTCGGGGTTGCGCCGCCGGTCGGTCCCGATGCCCTTTCGCATGTTATAGCTGGCGATGCGGATGGTGGGGCGGGTGCTGGCGCGGCTCATGGGAAAGGGGGCTATCCTGCAAGGGGGCGGGGGATCAACTCGGTAATGCACGCATGGGTCCGCTGATGCGCCCGAACGCCACCGAACCGCGCAAATCGCGATTGCGTTCCCACTATGTTCCATTATGGTCGCGCCATGGCCAAGCCAAAGAAACAGTTCGTCTGTCAGAATTGCGGATCGGTCGCGTCCCGCTGGCAGGGCCAGTGCGAGGGATTGCGGCGAATGGAACACGCTGGTGGAGGAAGCGCCCCAGACGGTGTTTTCGACCAGGCACGACCTGTCGGGCGGCGGCCGCGCGATCCAGATGCTGAACCTGCATGCCGACATGCCGCTGCCCCCGCGCACGTCGACCGGCATCGGGGAATTCGACCGGGCGCTGGGCGGCGGGCTGGTGGAAGGGTCGGCAACGCTGATCGGCGGCGATCCGGGCATCGGCAAATCGACCCTGCTGCTGCAGACCGCGGCGAACATAGCGACCAGCGGCAAGGATGTGGTCTATGTGAGTGGTGAGGAGGCGGCGGATCAGGTGCGGCTGCGCGCGATCCGGCTGGGCCTGGGCAAGGCGCCCGTTCGCCTTGCCAATGCGACGTCCGTGCGCGACATCCTGACCACCGTGGGGCAGGGCACGCCGCCCGACCTGCTGATCATCGATTCGATCCAGACGATGCACAGCGACCTGATCGAAGGGGCGCCCGGCACCGTCAGTCAGGTGCGCGCATCCTCTCAGGAACTGATCCGCTTTGCCAAGGAGCGCGGCACCGCGCTGGTGCTGGTCGGCCATGTGACGAAGGATGGCAGCATCGCCGGCCCGCGCGTGCTCGAACATATGGTCGACACGGTGATGAGTTTCGAGGGCGAGCGCAGCCACCAGTATCGCATCCTGCGCGCGGTGAAGAACCGCTTTGGCGGCACCGATGAAATCGGCGTGTTCGCGATGGCCGAACAGGGGTTGGGCGAAGTGGCCAACCCTTCCGCCCTGTTCCTGACCGACCGGGACGAAAATGTCGCCGGCTCCACCGTGTTCCCCGCGCTGGAAGGGACGCGGCCGGTGCTGGTGGAGATCCAGGCGCTGACCGTCCGCCTGCAAAGCGGGGCGACGCCGCGCCGCGCCGTGGTCGGCTGGGATAGCGGGCGGCTGGCGATGATCCTTGCCGTGCTGGAGGCGCGCTGTGGCCTCAGCTTTTCGACCTGCGAAGTCTATCTGAATGTCGCGGGCGGTTATCGTCTGTCCGATCCGGCCGCCGACCTCGCCGTGGCGGGCGCGCTGATTTCCGCGCTGGCGGACCGGGCGCTGCCGGCGGACGCGGTGCTGTTCGGCGAAATTGCTCTATCGGGCGAAATCCGCCCGGTGGCGCACAGCGCCATGCGCCTCAACGAAGCGGCCAAGCTGGGTTTCGCGCGCGCGCTTGCGCCTTCAGGGACGCAGCCGGTTCCGGCGCGCACCGGGCCGGGCAGCGTCGGGGCGGGGGCATGCAGCGTGTCGGGCTACCGCAGCCTGTCGCAACTGGTTGACCATCTTCTGGGCCGGGGATAGCCCATGGACCGGCGCGTGATCGTCGCGCGCGCGACATGCTTTGGGACGACCGGATTTCCATGACCGCACTCGACATATTGGTGCTTCTCCTAATCGGCGGCGGGGCCGTGATGGGCTTTCTGCGCGGTTTCGTGATGGAAACGCTGTCGCTGATCGCATGGGTGCTGGGCGTGTTCGCGATCAGCCTGTTTCAGGGGCCGGTCGCTGACCTGCTCAGCCGCTGGATCGGCGGCTGGGGCGGGGCCGCGGTGCTGTCTATGGTGCTGGTGTTCGGCGTGACCTTCGGCATCGGCAAGCTGATCGCCCGTGCGCTCGGCCAGCGCACGCGCCAGTCGGTGCTGGGGCCGGTCGACCGGATGCTGGGGCTGGGCTTTGGCGGGGTGAAGGGGCTTATTCTCGCCACGCTGGCCTATCTCGCCTTCACGCTGGTCTATGACACGCTGTTCACCGCTGACGCCGACCGGCCGACCTGGCTCGCGTCCAGCCGGACCTATCCGTTGCTCAGCGCCAGCGGCGCTGCGATCAGCGATTTCGTCGCGGAACGGCGACGGCGGCATGACGCGGCGGCCGCCAGCGACGACAACGCGGCCGGTGCAGTGGAGTGATGGGTGACGCTGCCCGGCTTTTATTCCGGGGCGGCGGTTGTCTTTCCGGTCCCCCCACCCCTAAATGAAGGGAATGAGCGCTCCCCTCTACAATCCCGCGATCCTGCGCCTGGCGGCCGAGATCCCGCATCACCGCCGCCTCGACGCGCCGCAGGCCAGCGTGGAGAAACGCTCGCCGATCTGCGGCAGCCGCGTGACCGCCGATGTGGTGCTGGACGCCGATGGACGGCTGGCAGAGCTTGGCCTGCTGGTGCGCGCCTGCGCGCTGGGTCAGGCGTCGGCCTCGCTGATGGCGGCGCAGGCGCTGGGGCGCAGCGTCGCGGAACTGGAGCAGGCGCGCGACACATTGGCCGCCTGGCTGGCGGGCGAAGGCGGCGAGGAAGCGAATTTCTGGCCCGGCATGGATGTGCTGGCCCCGGCGCGCCCCTTTTCCGCGCGCCACGCCTCCATCCGTCTCGGTTTTGAGGCGGTGGCGGAGGCGGCGCGCATCGCGGCCACCGGCGGCGCATCGTCGGCAGAGGCTGCGGCCTGATGCATCCTGTCGCGCCGGTCAGTGCCACCGACATATTGCTGAGCGAGGGCGTGATCCTGCTCGGCGCGGCGGTCGCCTTCGTCATGCTGTTCCGCCGCTTTGGCCTTGGCGCCGTGCTGGGCTATTTGGTCGCGGGCGCGCTGGTCGGGCCGCAGGGGCTGGGGCTGGTCAGCGGCGCGCAATCGAAACTGGCGATCGCCGAAATCGGCATCGTGCTGCTGCTCTTTCTGGTCGGGCTGGAACTGCACCCGGCGCGGCTGTGGCGGCTGAAGCGTGACATATTCGGCCTTGGCCTGGCGCAGGTCGTCCTGTGCGGCGTCGCGCTGTCCACGCTCATCTATTTCTTTACCGGCTTCTCCGCCGCTGCCGCCATCGCACTTGGCCTGCCGCTCGGCCTATCCTCCACGGCGCAGGTGCTGCCGGGCCTGAAAAGCAGCGGGCGGATCAACTCGCCCTTTGGCGAGCGGGCCTTTTCGATCCTGCTGTTTCAGGACCTCTCGATCGTCCCGCTGATCACCATCACCGCCGCCTTGTCGCGCAACCCCGCCGATGCCGCCGGACCGCCCGGCTGGATGCTGGCGCTGGAAACCGTCGGGGCGATCATCGGGCTGGTGCTGGCGGGCCGCTTCATCCTGCGCCCGCTGTTGCGGCTGGTCGGCAGCATGGGCGAGCGGGAACTGTTCGTCGTCGTCGGCCTGTTCACGGTGCTGGCCGCCGCTGCGCTGATGCACGCGCTGCACCTCTCCACCGCGCTCGGCGCGTTCGTCGCGGGCGTGATGCTGGCCGACAGCCCCTATCGCCACGAAATCGAATCCGATGTCGAGCCGTTCCGCTCGATCCTGCTGGGGTTGTTCTTCCTGGCGGTCGGCATGATGCTGGATCTTGCCGCCGTCCGCGCCAACCCGCTGTTCGTATTCTCCATGGCGGCCACGCTGGTGGCGGTGAAGACCGGCATCATCGCGGGCCTTGCCAGCGCGTTCGGCATGGAACGCAAGCAGGCGATCGGTCTTGGCTTGCTGCTCAGCCAAGGGGGCGAATTCGGCTTCGTGCTGTTTGCCCAGGCGCAGAACGCCTATCTGATCGCGCCGCAGGCGGTCAGCTTGTTCAGTGCGGTCGTCACCCTGTCCATGGCCACGACGCCATTCCTGATGATCTTTGCCCGCCGGCTGGAATTTTCGCGCGGGGGCAAGGAGGATAGTCGCGACGGCCCCGAACATGCGCCGCAAACGCCCGCGATCATCATCGGCTATGGCCGGTTCGGACAGACGGTGTCGCAAATGCTGATGGCCGCCGACATCGATGTGACTCTGATCGACAAGAAGCCGGCGCAGATCGACCTGTCCGGTCGGTTCGATATGAAGGTCTATTATGGCGACGGCACCCGCATCGACCTGCTGCGCCGCGCCGGCGCGGAAGAAGCCCGGCTGATCGCCTTCTGCATCGACGATCCGCATCTCGACAAAAAGGCGCTGGAGCCGGTGCTGGAGGCGTTCCCGCAGGCGGCGGTCATGGTCCGCTGTTTCGACCGGCGGCAGTTGATGGCCCTGAACGGACTCGACCTCGCCGGGACGGTGCGCGAAGTTTATGAATCGGCTGTCTGCATGGGGCGTCAGGCGATGCAGTCGCTGGGGCTGGATGAAGACGCCGTGGCGGTCGCGGAGGCGCGCTATCGCGACAATGATCAGGCGCGCCTGGACGTCCAGATCGAAGCGGGCGACCTGATGGCGGCGCGTGGTATATCGTTCAGCAACATGGTGGACCGGCGCGTCGATGTGTGCGCCGATGAATCGCGGGGGAGCGCAGCATGATCGCAGCATTGGCCTGTCTGTCGGGCGCCATCGCCATCGGCGCCGCCGCCTTCGGCGCGCATGGGGCGGAGGGGAAAGCGGCCGAGTGGCTGCGCACCGGCGGCCTGTTTCAGCTGATCCATGCCGTCGCCATCGTGGCGCTGCTGCCCGCCGCGCGCGGGGCGGCGATATTGATGCTGGCGGGCGCGGCGATCTTTGCCTTCAGCCTCTACGCCATGGCGCTCGGCGCGCCGCGCTGGTTCGGCGCGATCACGCCCATTGGGGGCACGCTGATGATCGCGGGCTGGCTCTGGGCCGCATGGATGTTCACGCGGGGCTGATCGACGATGCTGCTGATCGTGGGCACCATCCGACTGCCCGGAGACAAGGTCGATGCCGCCCGTCCGGTAATGCGCCGGATGGTGGAAGCGAGCCGGGCGGAGCAGGGCTGCGTGGAATATAGCTATGCGCAGGATGTGCTCGACCCCGGCCTTATCCACGTCAAGGAGCTTTGGGTCGACCGCGAGTCGCTCGACCGCCATTTCGCCACCGCGCATATCGCGGAGTGGCGGGCGGCATGGCCCGCTCTTGGTATCGGGGATCGGAATTTGCGCGTTTATGAAGTCGGTGCGCCGCAGCCTGTTTGACCCGGTCTTGAGCGGGTAGCAATCCGCACCCATATCCCCGGCATGCTCAATATTCTTTCGATCCTCACCGGTCTTGTCGCGCTGATCTTCGTCATTGCGGGACTGGTGCCGCTGCTGGGCTGGATGAACTGGATCGGCCTGCCCATCACCGTGGTCGGGCTGGTGCTTGGCATCCTGTCACGCAGCAATACCGGACGAAACCTCAACATTGCGCTGGTGCTGCTGGCGCTGGTGCGCGGGTCGATGTTCGGCGGCCTGATCTAAGCCTTTACTTCGCCTTTTCCCGGTCGCGGAAGCGGTCCATGTCGTCATCCTGCCGCAGCAGTTTCGACATCGGATCGATCAGCACATGCGCCCCGTCGGGCACCGGCATCTCGCCGCGCCCGCCGACCATCGGCAAGGTGGTGAGCCGCCCGTCCACCTGAACCTCCACGGGCAGGGGAAAGGGCGCGCGATCGCCCGTTACCCAGCGCAATTTCAACACCCCATCCTTCCGCTCGGCCTTCAGGTCCGGCAGCGCGGCCTGGCGCAGATAGGCGTTGAAGAACCAGTCCAGATTGCGCCCGGCCTCCTGCGCAACGATCGCCTGATACTCGCTGGTCGTGGTGACGCGGGTGCGGAAATTGCCCGGCGCGGGGTCCGCGCGCCCATATACCAGCCGCCGGATGCTGGCGAAGAACGCGCGATCGCCGATCAGGCCGCGCAGCGTGTGCAGCATCAGCGCGCCCTTGTAATAGATGTCGTTCGCCGGCCCGGTGCTGGCGTCATACACCTCATCCTCCGTGCGGCTGTGGCCCGACACGATGGGAAAGCGGTTGACGACCAGCTGCCGGATCTTCCACAGCCACGCCATATAGGCCATGTCGCCGCCCCGCCACTGGGCATAGAGCGGCTGCATATAGGTCGCGAACCCTTCATGCAGCCACATGTCGTCCCAATCGGCATTGGTCATCTGATTGCCGAACCATTCATGCGCGAATTCATGGTTCAGCAGCCAGTCGAACCCTTCGGGTGCTGGCTTGTACTGGTTGCCATAGGCGTTGATGGTCTGGTGCTCCATGCCCAGATGCGGGGTCTCGGCAACGCCCATCTTCTCGTCACCGAATGGGTAGGGGCCGACCATCGCCTCCATGAAGGACAGGTTCTGCGCGAATTCCTGAAACAGGCGGGCGGGCTTGTCGCCTTCCTGCGGCAGATGCCAGAAGCGCATCGGGATGCGGTTGTCAAAGCGGCTGGCATAGTCGCTTTTCAATTCCTCATAAGGCGCGATGTTCAGCGCCACGGCATAGGCGCTGATATCCCGCGCGCGCCAGTTCCACCGGCTGCGTCCATCGGGCAGGCGGTCGACGCCGATCAGTTCGCCGTTCGACGGCGCGCTCAGCCCCGCGGGCACGGTGATGTGCAGGTCGATGCGCGGCACCTCCACGGTCGGATTGTCGATGCACGGCCAAAACAGATCGCACCCTTCGCCCTGCACGGCGGTCGCGATCCATGGCTTCCCGTCCGGCGTCCTGTCCCAGACAAAGCCGCCGTCCCATGGCGCGTTCGCCGCCACATGCGGTTGCCCGGCATAGCTGACGGCTAGGGCAAAGCTGCTGCCGGTCGCTGCCGCCACGGGCAGGCGCACGGTCACCAACCCATCGGCGTTGCTCCATGCAGCCGGGGGCAGGGGCGTGCCGTCCAGCGCGATGGCGCTGATTGGCAGGTTGGCGTCCAGGTCGAACTGCACCTTGTCGCTGGTCCGCCGCGCGGTGAAGGACAGCGTGCCCGTTCCGGCGATGGCATGCCGGTCCGGGAATATCTTGATCGAAAGGTCCACCGCTGTCAGGTCGAGCGCCTGTTGCGCGGGGGTAAGGGGCAGGCCCGAAGCCTTCGTCCGCGCCGACAGGGGCGGGCTACCCTTTCCGGGCAGCGGCGCGTCCTGCGCGCCGGCCGACGCGGCGTTCAGCATCAGGGCCGCAACAGTGGCGACAGGAAGGAGACGTTTCGGAAGCGAAATATATTGCATTGTCATTCAACCAGAAAATGGCTCGTTTCATCGCCATTCCGGTCAAGCGATGCGTTGATCCGGGGGGTAAAGCGTTAGCCTTGTTTGTGGTGCCCCGTCACCATTTTCACAAACGTGGTCGTGTGTCAGTCTCTTTTTTCCGGCGCGCGTCCGCATATGCCGGAGACCCCAAAATGCTTCGACCTGTGCTGACAGCTCTGCTTGTTACCGCAACTTCTTTCACCCCCGCGATGGCGCAGGACAGCGCTGCGCCTGCCAACGCTGCGCCAGCCCAGGCAGCGCTAGCCCAACCCGCCGCGGCCCAGCCTGCTGATGCGGCTGCCGCTACCCCTGCATCCACGCTGACGCCGGAGCAGATCACCGCCTTCAACGAAGGCGTCAAAAGCTTCACCGAGGCGCAGAAGGCGCAGCAGGCGGGCGACAATGCCGGCGCGCTGGCAAAATATCAGGCCGCCTTGCCCGGCATCCGCGCCGTGGTTCAGGCGCAGCCCGACAATATTGAGAACACGCAGTTCCTTTCCAATGCGCTGATGGCCACCGCCGCGACGCAGGCGGCGCTGAAGAATGTCGACGCCATCCTGCCGCTTTACGAGGAAAGCGTGCCCCTGCTCCGCAAGGTGGTGGCGGCAAAGCCTGCCGATGCGCCGACCCGCGCGCTATTCACCAGCGTCCTGACGCAGCTTGGCAATGCGAAGCTCGGTGCGCAGGACAAGGCAGCTGCCGCGCCCCTCTATGATGAGGCGGCGGGCCTCGCGCGCAAGGCTGTCGCGGAACAGGCGACCCCGGCCAATCGTAACCAGCTGCTCGCTGCGCTGATCGGCGCGAGTCAGGCGAAGGACGATCCTGCGATAAAGGCGGAAGCGGCACAGCTTTCCAAGACGATGCTCGCCGAGGGCAGCGTCGATGCGGCCAACAAGCCATCGGCGCAGATCCTGGCGGGCGCGGCGCAACCGGCACCCGGCGGCAAGTAAGCTCATCCTGCGTTCCCGATCCGTCCCGACATAAGTGACGGGTCGGGAACCGCCCGAACTTTCATCACCGGCGTCTGGGTGGCTTCGCAGCGTTCAGCCGGGCGGCCGCGACCATCAGCGCGCGGAACGTCTCCGCATCGATATCGTCGCCTTCACGAAGGTCGATGGCGCGTCGGACATTGCCGTCCAGACTGGCGTTGAACAGTCCGGTCGGGTCATCGATCGCCGCCCCCTTGGCAAAGGTCAGCTTCACCACAGCCTTGTATGTTTCGCCGGTGCACAGGATGCCGCCGTGCGACCACACCGGCACGCCCCGCCATTTCCATTCCTCGACCACGTCGGGCAAGGCTTCGTGGATCAGGTCGCGAACGCGCTTCAACATGGCCCCGCGCCAGTCGGGCAGGCTGGCGATGCGTTCGTCGATCCGCTGGCTCGGCATCAGGTCATCGGATGTCTGCTCGCTCATCGCCCATTGCCCTCCGCGTCCCGTTCAGCTCGCGGCAGCTTGCTCCGCCTGCATCTTGGCGATCAGCGCGCCGTCGATCGCCTTGGCCCGGCGATAGCCGTCGCGTTCGCGCAGCGGGCCGACATAATCCTCAAACGATTGCCGCTTGGGCAGCGTACCGAAACTCATGCCCCAATCGACATGGGAACCGACATAGACGTCGGCAGCGGTGAAGCTGTCGCCCGCGACATATGCCTTGCCCGCCACCGCCTTTTCCAGCGCGTCGACGGCCGCATCGTAACTGCCATATCCGGCCATGCGCCCCTGATCCTCGCTGACCTTGAACCCCAGAGAATTGTTGATGATCGCCTGTTCCAGCGGTCCGGCGGCAAAGAACATCCAGCGATAATAATCCGCCCGCATCGACGGCGCGGGGGCAAGGGCCGCGTCGGGAAAAGCATCGGCCAGATAGGCGCAGATCGCCGCACATTCCGTCACCACGTTCCCGTCATGCACGATGGCGGGCACCTTTCCCATCGGATTGATCGCCAGATAGTCCGGCCCCTTCATGCTGCTGGCATAATCGAGCAGCACAGTTTCATAGGGCGCGCCGACTTCCTCCAGCATCCAGCGGACGATCTGCCCGCGCGACATGGGGTTGGTGTAGAATGTCAGGCTCATGGTTCAGGCTCCCTCAACGACTCAATTGTCGGAACATATATAGAACAAATGGAGCGACGCAAAGCCTCACTCGCCGCTCTTCGGGGCTGCGTTGGCCGGCTTGCCGCCATAGCGGTCGAACCAGCTGATGATCGCGGATGCCTTCGCCGCCGCCTGGCTGGGCCGCGCGGCGATGCCGCCATGGCTGGCGCCCGGCACCTTCACCAGCATGGTCGGCACGTTGCGCAATTGCAGGGCAGTATAATATTGCTCCGCCTCGCTCACCGGGGTGCGATAATCCTCGCTGCCCACCACCACCAGCGTCGGCGTGGTGACATTCCCGACCAGGCTGAGCGGGCTGCGCGCCCAGTAACCCTGTGGGTCCTCCCACGGCTTCTCCGCGAACCAATATGGTGAGTAGAAATTCGCGCCGTCGGAGGTCAGGACGAAGCTGGCCCAGTCGATCACCGGCTTTTGCGAGGCCGCGGCCTTGAACCGGTTGGTCTTGCCCACGATCCACGCAGTCAGCACGCCGCCGCCCGATCCGCCGGTGACGAACAGCCGATCAGGATCGGCAATGCCCTCCGCGATCGCCGCATCGACGCTGGCCATCAGGTCGCCATAATCGTCGCCCGGATATTTCTTGTCGATCAGGTTCGCGAATTCCTGACCGTAAGAGGTGGAGCCGCGCGGATTGGTGTAGAGCACGGCATAGCCCGCCGCGGCATAAAGCTGATCGTCGGTGGAAAAGCTGGGGCCATAAGCGGAAAACGGGCCGCCATGGATTTCCAGCAGCAACGGCACCTTCTTCCCCTCGACATAATCGGGTGGCGTCACCAGCCATGCGTCGATCGCGCGACCATCGGGCGCGGTGACGGGCAGCTTGCGTACCTGCCCCAGCGCCTTCGCGCTCAGCATATCCTCGTTCAGGAAGGTCAGCCGGCGGCCATCGCCCCCGCCACTCGCCAGCCGCACGTCCGCCGGGCGCAGCGCGGGATTGCCGGTGAAGGCGACGGTGCCGCCGTTCGACACGCTGAAATCGCCGCCGCTATAGGGCCGGTCCAGCCCGCCGCCGGTCAGGCCGGTGGCGATGGTCGTCACGCACGTCGTCCAGCGTCACTTTCGCCACGCGCTTCGACCCGTGATCGTCATAGGAGACATAAAGCGCGCCGCCCGCCCACACCGCGCCGTCGATGCTGCGGTCCAGGTTCGCGGTCAGCGATCGCGCCGCGCCGCCGCCGCGCGGCATGACGTAAAGCTGCACATTGTCGTAGCCGCGCTTGCTGTCGTCATAGCCCAGGAACGCGATGGTGCGCCCGTCGGGGGAGATTGCGGGCGCAAGGTCCGGCCCGTCGCGGCTGGTCAGCGCGCTCAAAGCCCCGCTCGCCAGGTCGACGGAATAAAGCTCGCTGTTGATCGGGTTGCGTTCCCAGTCCGCATGGCGGTTGGCGCTGAACAGGATCGCGGAATTGTCCGGCGTCCAGCTGATCGGGCCATTGTCGTTGAACGCGCCAAAGGTCACCTGCCGCGGCGCGCCGCCATCGGCGGATACGACGAACAGATGGTCGAACCCCGGCTTCAGATAGCCCGCTCCGTCCGCCCGGTACGTCACCTTGTCGATCACCTCCAGCGGGGCGGCCCAGTTGGCGCCCTCCGGCTTGGGCGGCGCGGCGCCGAGTTTCGCGCCGCTGTCGGGCACGTTCATGACATAGGCGATGCGGCGCCCATCGGGCGACCAGGCGATGGATTGCGGGCTGTCGGGCAGGCCGGTGATCTTCGCGCTCGCCCCGCTGCCCATCCAGCGCACGAACAGCTGCGGCGGCCCGTCGCTGGCCGAAACATAGGCCAGCCGCTTGCCATCGGGCGACCAGCGCGGCGAAAAATGCGATCCGGTCCCTGCGACCAGCGGCGTTTGCGCCCCGCTCTTCACATCGATCAGCCAGATGGTCGACCGGGTGCGGTCGGTCATCACGTCGTTCGACTGACGGACATAGGCGATCTGCGTGCCGTCCGGGCTGATCTGCGGATCGGCGGCCCTGCTCCAGCGCGAAGATGTCGGCCCCGGTGAACAAGCGCGATGGCGCATCGGCGGGCGCGGCATGCGCGGGGACGGCGCACAGGGCGGCGGGCAGGGCTGCCGACAGCAGCAGGGCGGGGATCAGGCTGCGGATCATGGATGGCCTTTGCATGGACAGGGAAACGGCGCGCAGAATGATCCATCCTGTTGCTGGCGCAAGGGCCGTTCGTCGAAAAATCTTAAGCTTTGGCGTGCAATAGCTTTCGCCGAAACAAATGGTCGCATGGGTTCGAACGGGGCAAGGGAAACGGCATGGCGATATTCAGAACGGCGGCATTGTGCGTGTGCGGGCTTGGGGGCGCGGGCGCCTATGTGATGAGCGCGCCGGGCAGCACCAGCGTGGTGCGCGTGGTGGACAAGTCGCCCGGCGCGACCTTGCCGCCTATGACGCGGCGCTGAAGCCGCTGTCCGTCATGCCGCCGCGCGCCATCGGCGGCGGCGAATATGAAGGCGCGAAGATGAGCTTTCGCTACACCGCCGATCCGGGCCGCGAAATCGACCTGACGGCGATGCTGAACGGCAAGGATTTCTTCGATTTGCGCTTCACCTTCGCGCCGAGTGACGCGGACAGCCGCACCAACATGACCGTGACGATGACGCCAACGCGATCCGCGCCGGAAGGTTTCCGCACAGCCTTTTCCCGTAACATGACCGGCCCGCTCAACAAGCTGGTCGACGACACCGCGTTCCGCGTCGAAATGGGCCTGCCCATCGACGCCTTTCCGGGCGTGGAGACGCGCAGCGAACAGGCCAGCTATGGCGAACCGCGCGCCACCACCAACGCCCGCCCCGCCTCGGACCCGGCGGCTCTGGTGCGCCAGCGCCAATATGAACAGCAACGCGCCATGGAACAGGCCGCGGCCCCGACGATGGATGTTCAGGCCAGCTATTGAGCGGCAGGGCGATTTAGCGGGCGCGGGCAATGACCCGCGTCGTCAGTGCGGAATGTAAATCGGGACGTAGGTGGTGGTCCGCACGGTCTCCACGCCGTAAGCCCCCGGCGCAAAGCCTTCAAGCCAGCGGATGCGGGCTGTCTTTGCCTCCCGGTCATATGAGAGAACAGTAAAGCGCGCGCCCATAATAGTGACGTCCGTTGGCAACCTGCCCGCCGATATGACCGTGCGACCGTTGCTAAAGGTAAGTGGTCTACTCGATTCAACCACTTCCAAGTCAAAACCGAGGTTGCCGACTAGGCCAACCTGGCCCGCAAAGCGCAGCCTGATCTCGCTTTCGCCTGGTAATGGCACATCGTGCGTAATCGTCACCGGGATCGGCGGAATGTCATGGAGCCCGCGCTCGTCATTCAACCGCGTTTCCAAGAGAAAAGCCTGTTCCACTTTGCCGTCTCGGTTTCCGTCGACAAGGCAGATTCGGGGATTGGCCGGCACAACGCGCCCGACCAGCAGCGCCCCCAAGGCTCCGCCTGGCCTCTTGTTCTTTCCCAGTTCAGAAGCAAGCGGGGCACAGTAAACGTCTGCACTTTTCAAAGCTGTGCCGGCGGAACCGGTTACCTGGCGGGCGGGGCGCAACAGCGTCCCGGCCTTTAGGGACAGGTTCTCGCCGTCCACGATAAGTTGAAGGTCGTCACCCAATGCCGCTTGAGCCTGTTGGCCAACCGGCTTGCTGTGAAACACTTTGCCTTTGGTGATCACCAGCTCGTCACCTGAGGCCGGGACTTCGGTTCCAGGCAGGACGCGATTCTCGTAAGGCGTCACTACATAAGATCCAGCGCCCAGCAGAAGGGAGCTTCCAGCGATCAGCATAGCCGCCCGCGCGCATTTACCGAGTATCGTTCGTCTCCCCCTGCGTTAATCTATGCGCCTATAACCTGTTGTTAACAGGGATTGAAGTGCCTTGGCATGGGTTGTGAGTTCATCAGGTCAACGACAGTGTTTTGGCCGACAGGCTCGACTAGCGAATCTGACGCGGCGGGCGGTGGTCGCGCCTAGCAGCCCAGGCCGGTTGCCGCGCCCAATATGCCGCCAAGGCCGCCCTTGCATTTCTTGCGCGGCTTTTGCGGGTCGCTTTGCTGCCCTTCGCTCTCGGCCGCCGCGCCGCCCATCGCGCCCATATTGGGGCCGTTGATGAACCACATGGTGTTCGCGCGATACCGCACGCGGGTGATCCATTCGGGCTTCCACGGCGTCTTGGGACTGGCCGGGCGCGGGGGATAGGCGAAGTCGGCCTGCGGGCCATAGGCATAGAGATTGCCCATCATGAATTCGCCCGCCGCCTTCTTGACTTCGGCCGGGACAAGGCAGCTGGTTTGGCTGGGTGGCATCACCACCTTCTGCCCGATCAGCTTGCTGACATTGCCGGGCGACAGCCAGTCCCACAGCTCGCCGCCGAACGCCTTGGTGGCGGACGATGCCCACCACACGATGTCCTGCGCCTGCCCGTCGGCCCCCGGATTGAAGCCGATGGTCCATGCGTAATAGCCGGTCGCGCCGGTCACGCTGTTCCAGCTGAGCTGCGTCGCGCCGCCGGGTTGCGCGGCGGAGCGGCCGGTGATCGCGGGCAGGAAGTCCTGCGCCAGCGTGAATTTGATTTCCGGCGAATAATTGCCCGCGATCCGGTGCTCGCCCAGGATCGACGCATCGCCCTTCACCGGCTTGGCGTCGCGGCCATTGGGCCAGTCGCCATAGGTGCGGCTGTTGGCGCTCGTCACCTGCCATTCGGGGGAAACCGACGCGGCGGCAAGGCCCAGCAGCCCCGGCGGCATCTGCCCGGCGGCCAGCTTGCTGAAATCGATGATGACCGGCTGGCCCTTGGGCGCGGTGGCGCCGCATCCCCAGAAGATCAGCAGCCGGCCCTTGGGGCGCTGAAACTTTTCCGGTTCGCGTGGGTCGCGGGTCGTGGGTCCGGTGGTGCCGGGCGTCGGGGAAATCAGCGGCACGGATTTGCCCAGCTTCGCGCCCGCGGGCATGAAATGATCCGCCTTTGGCGCGCCGCCGGTCGCCGACTGGGTGGAACCAAGCCGCAGATGCAGTTCGTGAATGGTGCGATCGCCGCCGCCGCCGAACAACATCGCCATGCCCGCGCCGATCCCGCCGCCCATCGCGGCCATGCCTGACGTGGTGCCCGCGTCCATCGTGTATCGGGCAATGGGCTGCCCCTGCTGCTGCCCGATGACGGGGGCGGCCACCATGGCCAGCCCGCCCGCGCCCGCGACGCCCGCCGCCGCGATCCAATATGTCCGTTTCATGCCCTGCGCACTCCCCGTGAAAAAGCGACCGACCCGGTTTTTCGTTATGGGCCATCTGCATGACGACCCGGCGAACATGCCCGCTTTATCGATACTTGCCCATAGGGATTGTGCCGAGGGTCACAGCGGGTGAAGGAGTGCGCCAGCCCCCCTCGACAAGCGGGCGATCCGCGCGGCATGAAGGGGCCATGATCCATCTGCCCACCGCCCATTGGGCGCATTATGCCGGCGACGCCGCCGCCTGGATCGGCGCGGCGCTGGCCGCCCGGTGGCAGCTCGCCCGCTGGCCCGAACAGGCGCACCGGCTGGCGGCGCAGACCCGGCCGGGCTATTTCCTGTCGCTGGCGCTGGGCGCGGTGATCGGCGCCTGGGCCATCGGCTCGGCCAATACGCTGCGCAGTGTGGTCGCCGCGCCATCGCACAGCATCGCGGGGGCGCTGGCCGGGGCGATCGTCGCGGTGGAGCTATGGAAATGGCGCAATGATGTGCGCGGGTCGACCGGCGGCGCATTCGTGCTGCCCATCTGCACCGGCATCGTCATCGGCCGTTTCGGCTGCCTGTTCACTGGCCTTGCCGATCAGACCTATGGCGTGCCAACGCGCCTCCCCTGGGCGGTGGAGATGGGCGACGGCATCGGGCGGCATCCGGTCGCGATCTACGAAAGCCTGTCGATGGCGCTGTTCCTTGCCGTCTATCTGCCCGCCCGGCTGCGCGGCGCGCGATGGGCCAGCGCCCATGCTTTCCATGCGATGATAATCGTTTATGCTGCGCAGCGTTTCGTGTGGGAGTTTCTGAAGCCCTATCCAAAGCTGGTGGGGCCGCTCAACATCTTCCACCTGCTGATGATGGGGTTGATCGCTTATGGTGTCCTTTGGTGGCGACGTGATGACATCGACGCCGCTCGCCGCTGACACGCCGTTCGAGCGAAAGGCCGCGCCCTATATCTTCCATGGGCAGACGACCAGCCTGTGCGAAACCTGTCTGGAACCGGTGCCGGCAAAGGTCATCCTGCAGGATGATTGCGTCTGGTATCTCAAGCGCTGCCGCGACCATGGGGCCCCCCCCCCCCCCCCCCCCCCCCCCCCCCCCCCCCCCCCCCCCCCCCCCCCCCCCCCCCCCCCCCCCCCCCCCCCCCCCCCCCCCCCCCCGTGATGCGCACGCTGATCAGCGACGACATCGATTACTGGCGGCAACAGTCGCTATGGCTGAAACCGGGCGACCGCCCGCTGACCGCGCAAACGCGGACGGAGGCGGGATGCCCGTTCGATTGCGGCCTGTGCCCCGACCACGAACAGCATAGCTGCCTTGCCATCGTGGAGATCAATCAGGCGTGCAACCTAGCCTGTCCGGTGTGCTTTGCCGATGCGCAGGATGTGCACGGCGCGCACCTGCCGCTCGCCACGGTCGAAGCGATGCTGGACGCGCTGGTGGAAAGCGAGGGCGAGCCGGATCTGGTCCAGTTTTCAGGCGGCGAGCCGACCATCCACCCGGAATTCTTCGCCATCCTGGACGCGGCGAAGCGGCGACCGATCCGCCATGTGATGATCAACACCAATGGCGTGCGGATTGCGCAGGACCCCGAATTCGTCGCGCGTCTGGCGACCTATACGCCCCGGCTGGAAGTCTATCTGCAATTCGATGCGCTGGACGATGACGCGCTGATGAACCTGCGCGGCGCGCGCCTGTCGGGCATTCGCCGGCGCGCGTTGGAAGCGCTGGAGGCGGCGGGCATCGCCACCACGCTGGTCGCCGTGGTGAAGCGGGGCGTCAACGATCATCAGGTCGCCGACATCGTGCGCCATGCGCTGCAATGGTCGTGCGTGCGCGGCGTGACGTTCCAGCCGGTGCAGGACGCCGGGCGAAACGACGGCTTCGACCCCAATCACAACCGCGTGCTGCTGACCCAGATCCGCCGCGAAGTGGCAAAGGCCGGTGTGTTCGGGATCGATGACATGATCCCGCTGCCCTGCAACCCGGATCAGATCTGCATCGGCTATGGCCTGCGTCAGGGGCAGGACGTGACGCCGATCACCGCGCTGCTGCCGCGCGAACTGATCCTGAGCGGCCCCAACACGATCAGTTACGAAGCCTATCCACTGTTGCGGGAAAAGATCCTCGACCTGCTCTCGCTCGCCACCTCGCAGGCGAATACGGAGGATAAGCTGGCGGGCCTGCTATGCTGCCTGCCGCACGCGATGGTGCCGCAGGACCTGTCCTACGCCAACAGCTTCCGGGTGGTGATCCTTCAGTTTCTGGATCGCTATAATTTCGATCTGGGCACCGTGAAGCGCAGTTGCGTGCATTTCGTGACGCCCGACGGGGCAATCATCCCCTTCGACACCTATAACAGCTTTTACCGCAACGGCGCGGAAGGGGCCGGGGTGCTCGCCCGCCACCGTTTGCTGGCGATGGGAGTGCGCGGCACTTGATACTCAAGCAACTCATCGGCGGGATCATCATGGCGATGGGCGTGCTGATTGCTTTCCTCAGCGGCATGTGCTCGTTCTTTATCATGACCGGCGATCTTACCGGGAAAAGAGAGGATGTGCTCTCGACACTGCCCACGGTCCTCATTTTCGGCGGCATCCCTTATGTGATCGGAATAGGGCTGTTCTTCGCGGGGCGCGCGATCTTGAGCAGTGTTGACGATCAAATTGCGTCCGAGGATGAAGAATGGTGAGCGATCATCGGGTGGCAGGAGGGAGCGGCGCGCGATGAAGCAGCTTTTCGGCGGAATATTGCTGGGGATCGGCTTGCTGATCGCGTTGCTCAGCGGCGCGTGTTCCGTGCTGGTCATCATCAGCGGCCTGTCGAGCGGCGGGGTAGGCGTATTGTCAGGCGTGCCGATCGTGCTGATCTTCGGCGGCATTCCCTTTGCCATCGGCGCGGCGCTGTTCCTGACCGGGCGGGCGATGCTGCGCAGCGCCAACCCGCCAGAGGGATCAATGGGCGAGGGTGAATAGGCTCTTCGCCTTATCCACTCACTCTGACGACAGCGCACATGAAAAGGGCGGCCCCGGTGGGAGCCGCCCTTTCTTTCATTGAACCGAGCGCGGTTATTTCGCCTTGGCGGGCGTCGCCTTCTTGGTGCCGCCGCCCTTCTTGCCCTTCTTGGGCGCGGCGGGGGTAAGTTCGAAGGCCAGCGCGTCGTCCTTCAACCGGACATGCACTTCGCCGCCATGTACCAGCTTGCCGAACAACAGTTCCTCGGCCAGCGGCTGCTTGATCTTCTCCTGGATCAGGCGGCCCATCGGACGGGCACCGTACAGCTTGTCGTAACCGCGCTGGGTCAGCCAGCTCTTGGCTTCGTCGTCCAGCGTGATGTGGACTTCGCGGTCGGCCAGCTGCAGTTCCAGCTGCAGGATGAACTTGTCGACCACGCGGGCGACCACTTCGGTCGGCAGGTAACCGAACGGCACGATCGCATCCAGCCGGTTGCGGAATTCCGGCGTGAACAGCTTCTTCACCGCATCTTCCTGCACATCGTCGCGGGCTATGGCGCCAAAGCCGATGCTTTCCTTTTCCATGTCGGACGCGCCGGCATTGGTGGTCATGATCAGGATGACGTTGCGGAAATCCACCGTCTTGCCGTGATGGTCGGTCAGGCGGCCATTATCCATCACCTGCAACAGGATGTTGAACAGGTCGGGATGCGCCTTTTCGATCTCGTCGAGCAGCAGCACGCAGTGCGGGTTCTGGTCGATCGCATCGGTCAGCAGACCGCCCTGATCGTAACCGACATAGCCCGGAGGCGCGCCGATCAGCCGGCTGACCGAATGGCGCTCCATATATTCGGACATGTCGAACCGCTGGAGCGGGATGCCCAGCAGATCGGCGACAGCTGCTTGCGCCACCTCGGTCTTGCCGACGCCGGTCGGGCCGCTGAACAGATAGTTGCCGATCGGCTTGTCCGGATCGCGCAGGCCCGCGCGGGCCAGCTTGATCGCCGACGCCAGCTCCTCGATCGCCTTGTTCTGGCCGAACACCACGCGCTTCAGGTCGGTCTCCAGCGTGGCGAGCGCCGGCTTGTCGTCGGTCGAAACCGACTTGGGCGGGATGCGCGCCATCGTCGCGATCACCGCCTCGATCTCCTTGGGGGTGATGGTCTTCTTGCGCTTGGTCGGCGGCACCAGCATCTGCATCGCGCCGACCTCGTCGATCACGTCGATCGCCTTGTCGGGCAGTTTGCGGTCGTTGATGTAGCGCGCCGACAGCTCCACCGCCGACTTGATGGCGTCGGGCGTGTACTTGACCTTGTGATGCTCCTCGAACGCGGAGCGCAGACCCGCCAGGATCTTGATCGTGTCCTCGATCGTCGGTTCGTTGACGTCGATCTTCTGGAACCGGCGCAGCAGCGCGCGATCCTTCTCGAAATGGTTGCGGAATTCCTTGTAGGTGGTCGAACCGATGCAGCGGATCGTGCCGCCCGACAATGCAGGCTTCAGCAGGTTCGACGCATCCATCGCCCCGCCGCTGGTCGCGCCAGCGCCGATGACGGTGTGGATTTCATCGATGAACAGGACCGCGTGCGGCATCTTTTCCAGCTCGGTAACGACCGCCTTCAGCCGCTCCTCGAAATCGCCGCGATAGCGGGTTCCGGCGAGCAGCGCGCCCATGTCGAGCGAATAGATCACCGCTTCCAGCAGCACGTCGGGCACGTCGCCCTCGATGATCTTGCGCGCCAGCCCTTCCGCGATGGCGGTCTTGCCCACGCCGGGATCGCCGACATACAGCGGGTTGTTCTTCGACCGGCGGCACAGGATCTGGATCGTGCGGTCCACCTCCGCGCCGCGGCCGATCAGCGGGTCGACCTTGCCGATCTTCGCCTTCTCGTTGAGGTTGACGGTGAACTGGTCGAGCGCGGTTTCCTTCTTGTTCTTGGTGTCGGTCTTCGTCGCGCCTTTTCCTCGTCGGCACCCTTCGCCTCGGCGCGGCTTCGGTCGGCTGGGTCCGCCCTTGCCGACGCCGTGGCTGATGAAGCTGACCGCGTCGAGGCGGCTCATGTCCTGCTGCTGCAGGAAATAGACGGCATAGCTCTCGCGCTCGGAGAACAGCGCGACCAGCACATTGGCGCCCGTCACCTCGTCCTTGCCCGAAGACTGGACGTGCAGGATCGCGCGCTGGACCACGCGCTGGAACCCGCTGGTGGGGGATGGGTCGGCATCGCCTTCCACCTTCAGGCTGTCGAGTTCATGGTCCAGATACTGGGTCACCGCATCGCCCAGTTCGCCAAGGTCCACGCCGCATGCCTGCATCACCTTCGACGCATGCTCGTCGTCGATCAGCGCCAGCAGCAGATGCTCCAGCGTCGCATATTCGTGGCGCCGGTTCCGACGCATGCGTCAGCGCATTGTGCAGGGTGGTTTCCAGGGCGGCCGCGAAGGAAGGCATGTTTTTCTTACTCCTTGCCCATCAGGCGATGGGGTGTGAACGCCCGGACGGCCCGAAATGTTCGGTCCGCGGTTCCGGACGGCTTGAACCCAATGTCGGAAGTGACGGTCCACCGTTCAAGGACGGCGGAGGTATCACCGGCGGGGTGGCGGAACGGGGCCGATACGGCGCGCGGCTGTTCCGACGGGCTCATTTCCTAAATAGCGCCTCGGCATTTGCCTTGTGGTTAACGGCGCCTTTTAATTTTCGTCGGGTGCGATCGATTTCGGCCTCCAACGCGGCGATCCGCGCTTCCAGTTCCGAAACGGAAAAAGGGTCGAGATCCTGCCTGGCGAGGGTCGCCAGCGGGTCGTCGGCCTTCCGGGGCATGAAATCGTCCATGTCCATGGGCTGAATGTTGACCCTGATGGCGCATCTGTCAATAACGCCGGGGACATATCCGCGCGGCTGCGACCAAAATCGCAGGCGAAAGGGACGCGGTGATCGTCGTCTAACGCCGGATTTTCGGCGGATAATAATGGGTTGTGGGGGCACATGACGCGCAATTTCGCCATCCCGTCGGACATGACGGCGATCGACATCGTGAACCCTGGTGGGCCGGAGGCTCTGGTTCCTGTCACCCGGCCGGTGCCGACGCCCGGTGAGGACGAGGTGCTGATCCGCGTCACCGCCGCCGGGGTGAATCGCCCCGATGTTCTGCAACGCATGGGCCATTATCCTCCGCCGCCCGGAGCGCCCTCTATCCCCGGCCTGGAAGTATCGGGCACCGTGGTGGCGCTGGGCCGGAATGCCAACGCCGCGCTGCTGGGGCAATCGGTGTGCGCGCTGCTGGCCGGTGGCGGCTATGCGCAATATGCCGTGGCACCCGCGGGCCAGTGCCTGCCCGTGCCGCAAGGCTATGACTTGGTGGAGGCGGCGGCCCTGCCCGAAACGCTGTTCACCGTGTGGACCAATTTGTTCGAGCGCGCTTATGCCGTGGGCGGGGATCATGTGCTGGTGCATGGCGGGACCAGCGGCATCGGCACGATGGCGATCACGCTCTGCCGCCTGTTCGACGTCACCTGCATCGTCACCTGCGGCAGCGACGACAAATGCGCGCAGGCGCTGCAATGGGGCGCTGCCCACGCGATCAATTACATGAGCCAGGATTTCGTCGAGGAAGTCGCCCGCATTACCGAAGGGCGCGGATGTGCGGCTGTGCTGGACATGGTGGGGGGCGATTATCTGCCCCGCAACCTCAAATGCCTTGGCCCCGATGGCCGCCATGTGTCGATCGCGGTGCTGGGCGGGCCGAAGGCGAGCATCTTCATCCCCGAAGTGATGAGCAAGCGGCTGACCATCACCGGCTCCACCCTGCGGCCCCGCTCGGTCGCGTTCAAGAGCCTGGTGGCCGACGAACTGGCCCGCACGGTCTGGCCCTTCGTCGAAAGCCGCGAACTGCGCCCCGCCATGGACCAGCGCTTCCCGCTGGAACAAGCGGCGCAGGCGCACGCCCGCATGGAAGCGGGCGATCACATGGGCAAGATCGTGCTGGTGACGGGTAACTGAGCCTGCGCGGGATCCAGCCGGTCAGGCGCGTCGCATCGTCAGCATGATCCCGAACAGTATCTCGACCGCGCCGACCCACAGCGCCAGGTTCACCGGCAGCAGGTCCGCCCGCAGCATCGCAATCGCGCCCAGCAGCGCCAACGCGCCGCCCAGCAACCAATAGATAACCTCGCCATATAGCGTGCGGAACGTGAAGTACCGCGCTCCGATGGTCACCGCCATCACCGGAAAGCTCAACGCTGGCACATGGTGCAGCAGCACCCATGCGATCAGCAGCCCGGCGAACAGGAACAGCGTCCCTTCCATCGCCAGCCGCTCCAGCGGATTGGCGCCAGAGCCTTGCGGCGTCCTGAGGCCGAAGCGGCAGACGAGCATGGAAAGCGGAAAGATGGCGATACCGCCCACGAACAGCGCGCCGAACGCCGGCACGATGCCCGACCGCAGCCAGACCGTTCCGGCGATGAGCCAGACCAGCCCGGATATGACCGCGCCCGGTCCACCATTGGCATATTTCGCGACAAGCTGAGCCTGCGCCTCTGCAACCTGCATCGTCTCACCCCCTCCTTGAGCACACCGCCCGATGCTATTCCGGGACGGGTCGTTACGGCAAGAGATGCTTGGCCGGATGCGGAGCCGCCGTCCCCGTTTCGTCATATTGTTCCCCGGAAAACTGTCACATCGCGCGCCTATGGCGATGGGGCGAGAGGCACGGACCTCTGGGGGAAGAGCCATGAATTCGATCACGCGCCTGCCGTTCGTCGCCGATGCAGAGCTGCTGCCCGCCGAGCCGCTGGTCCATCCGGAACGGACCGGCGAGCGACGGCGCTATCGCACCATCTGGATTTCCGACATTCATCTGGGCACGCGCGGCTGCAACGCCGACATGCTGATCGACTTCCTGGATCATGTGGACAGCGAGACGCTGTATCTGGTCGGCGACATCATCGATGGCTGGCGGTTGAAGAAGCGGTGGTACTGGCCCGCCCAGCACAACGACATCGTATGGCGCATCATGAAGCGGGCGAAGCGCGGCACCCGCGTCGTCTATATTCCCGGCAATCACGACGAAATGTTCCGTCAGTTCACCGGCATGACGTTCGGCGACATCGAAATCCGGCGCAAGGCGATCCATGAAACCGCCGATGGGCGCAAGCTGCTGGTGCTCCATGGCGACGAGTTCGACACGATCATGCTGGCGCACCGCTGGCTCGCCTTCGTCGGGGACGCGGCCTACGGCATGCTCATGCGCCTCAACATCGTGGTCAACCGGGTGCGGCGCTGGTTCGACCTGCCTTACTGGTCGCTCAGCAAGATGGCCAAGCACAAGGTCAAGAACGCCGTGTCCTTCATTTCCAAGTTCGAGGAAGTGGTGGCGCATGAGGCGGGCACGCGCGGCGTCGACGGCGTGGTTTGCGGCCATATCCACACCGCCGAAATCCGTGAGATCGCGGGCGTCGAATATTATAATGACGGCGACTGGGTGGAAGGCTGCACCGCGTTGGTCGAACATGGCGACGGGCGCATGGAGGTGCTGCACTGGGCGGACGAGATGGCGGCGCGCATGGCGCAGGAGGCCGAAAGCGCAAGCGCCAGCACGGACGCCGGGCGCATGGCGGCCTGATGCGGATCGCGATCGTCACCGACGCCTGGGCGCCGCAGGTGAACGGCGTTGTGCGCACCCTGTCCGCCGTTCGCGCCGAGCTGGAGGCGATGGGCCATGTGGTCCAGATGTTCTCGCCCGACGGCTATGCCAGCGTGCCGTGCCCGACCTATCCTGAAATCCGGCTGGCCTTTGCCCGCGCGGCGACGATCGGACGGCAGATCGCGGCATTCCGCCCCGATGCCGTCCACCTGTCGACCGAAGGGCCGCTGTGCCTGTCCGCCCGGCGCTGGTGCCTGCGCAGCGGGGTCGATTTCACCACCGCCTATCACACGCATTTCCCCGATTATGTGGCGCAGCGCACCGGCCTGCCGCCCGAATGGGTGTGGCACTATATCCGCTGGTTCCACGGACCCGCCCGCGCGGTGATGGTGTCCACGCCCAGCGTGGCGCGTGCGCTCATGGCGCATGGGCTGCATCAGGTGCGGCATTGGGGCAGGGGCGTGGACCTGACGCAATTTCGTCAGGATGCGCCGCCGCTGGCAGCCCTGGCCCACCTGCCGCGCCCGATCATGCTCTATGTCGGGCGGGTAGCGATGGAGAAGAATATCGAAGCCTTCCTCGCCTGCCGCCATCCCGGCAGCAAGGTGATCGTTGGCGGCGGCCCGGCCCTGACGGAGCTTCAGGCGGCGCATCCGGACGCCCATTTCCTGGGGCCGCTGGCGGGCGAAGCACTTGCCGGGGCTTATACCGGGGCGGACGTGTTCGTCTTTCCCAGCCGCACCGATACCTTCGGCCTGGTGATGATCGAGGCGCTGGCCAGCGGTACGCCGGTCGCGGCCTATCCGGTGACCGGGCCGGTCGATGTGGTGACGCCAGCAACGGGCGCGCTGGATGAGGATCTGGACGCCGCCATCGCCGCCGCGCTCACCCGGTCGCGGGTTGATTGCGCCGCTTATGGCCGGGGGTTCAGCTGGGCGCGCAGCGCGGGCGAATTCCTGAGCGCGCTGCATCCGCTTGGCCCGGTGGAGACGGCGCGCGCCGCCTGAAAAGCGCGGCGGGCCGCAAATGCTTGCCGATGACGGGCAATTGCGCTACATCGCTTCGGGAAAGGGCCGTCCCGCTGGGGCGGCCCTTGGCGTATTTTCCTTTGGAGAGTTTCCGTGGCACAGCCGCTCATGCCCCATGCGACCGCCTCCTGGCTGGTCGACAACACCGCACTCAGCTTCAGCCAGATCGCCGAGTTCTGCGGTCTGCACATTCTGGAAGTGCAGGCGATCGCGGACGATACGGCGGCGATCAAATATACCGGCCGCGATCCCGTCCGCGCGCATGAAGTGACGATGGAGGAAATCCACAAGGGCGAGGCCGATCCCAACTACGCGCCCAAGATGCAGAAGGGGCCAGAGCCCGTCCGCCGCACGAAGGGGCCGCGTTACACGCCGGTCAGCAAGCGTCAGGACAAGCCGGACGGCATCGCCTGGATCATCCGCAACCATCCGGAAATTTCCGATGGCGCGATCGGCAACCTGATCGGCACCACCCGCTCGACCATTCAGGCGATCCGTGAGCGTTCGCACTGGAACATCGCGAACATCGTGCCGAAGGATCCGGTGACGCTGGGCCTGTGCTCGCAGCGCGAGCTGGACGCCCTGGTGGCGAAGGCGGCGAAGAAGGCGGGCACCGAAATGCCGACCGACAACCGCCTGGACGGCGACCGTGAGGCGCTGATCGAACAGCTGCGGCGGGAGCGTGACGCGCATAGCCGCGCCGCGGACGAAGCGCTGGCCGCCGAGGGCGAAGCCGCGCCGGTCGAACACACCGCAGAGACGCTGTTCGCCAAGCCGGAGTAATCCGGCCGCGCCACCCGCGCCGTTTATTTTTACGGAACGCCCCGTTCGCACCGTCGGCCGGGGCGTTTCTTTTCATGTCCGGTCGATGGCTGCCCCGTGCCGTTCCGTTACGGCATTGCCGCCACCGCCCGTGCTGTCGCCGCAAACCGCCGCAAAAACAGCGGAAATGCGCGCCTGATCATCGCCGCTCCATTGCATTGCCGCCCCGATCGCCATAGCTTTTGGCAATAAGGAGAGGGCGCAATGCCACATAATGACGATCCGATCTGGCGCACCCATTATGCCCATCCGGGCGCATGGGATCGCACCTTCGCGCCGCTCGCGCTGCCCGACATGCTCTTCGATCAGGCAAGGGCCACGCCCAACGCGCATCTGATCGACTTCATGGGCCGCAAATACAGCTATGCCGAAACCGCCGCTGGCGCGCGCCGGGTCGCGGCGGGGCTTCAGGCGATCGGCATCCGGCCGGGCGACCGGGTCGGCCTCTACCTGCCCAATGTGCCGCATTATCTCGCCGCTTATTATGGCGCGATGGCGATGGGGGCGATCGTCGTCAACTTCTCGCCCCTCTACACCGCCGAGGAACTGGCCCATCAGGTGGAGGACAGCGGGACCAAGCTGCTCTTCACGCTCTCCGCCTCCGCGCTGCTGCCCACCGCGATGAAGGTGCTGGACGGCTCCAGCCTGGAAAGGCTGGTCGTCGGATCGGTCGCGGGGGCGCTGCCGCCGGCCAAGTCCATCGCCTATCGCCTGCTCCGGCGAAAGGAGACGGTGGCCCGGCCCCACGATCCGCGCATCAGCGCCTTTTCCGACCTGATCGCCAATGACGGATCGTTCGCGCCGCACGCCATCGATCCGATCCGCGACATCGCCCTGCTGCAATATACCGGCGGCACTACCGGCCGGCCAAAGGGCGCGATGCTGACGCACCAGAACCTCACCGCCAATGCGCGGCAGGTCGCGGCCATCGATCCCTGGCATGACGGGCAGGACCGGATCGTCGCGGTGCTGCCCTTCTTCCACGTCTTCGCCAATACCTGCGTCCTCAACCGCACGGTCAGCATCGGCGGAGAGATCGTGATGCTGCCCCGGTTCGACGCGGCGCAGACACTTTCCGCCATCGAACGCACCCGCGCCACCTCGCTGCCGGGCGTTCCAACCATGTACCGCGCGCTGCTCGACCACCCGTCGATGGGCAAGACCGATTTCTCCTCGCTGCGCGTGTGCATTTCGGGCGGCGCGCCGCTGCCCGCGCAGGTGAAGCAGGAGTTTGAGGACGCGACCGGCGCCCGCCTGATCGAAGGCTATGGCCTGACGGAATCGAGCGGCGTCGTCTCCACCAATCCCTTCGCCGGTCCGGACAAGCCCGGCAGCATCGGCCAGCCGGTTCCCGGCACCTTCGTGCGGCTGGCGGACAAGGAGGACCCCGGCAAGCCAGCACCATTGGGCGAGCCGGGCGAAATCCTGGCCAGCGGGCCGCAGATCATGAAGGGATATTGGAACCGCCCCGATGCCGACGGCGAAGTGCTGTCGGGCGGGTGGCTGCGCACCGGGGACGTCGGCACCATCGATGCGGACGGCTATATCCGCATCGTCGACCGGCTGAAGGACATGATCGCGGTCGGCGGGTTCAAGGTGTTTCCCAGCCAGCTGGAGGCGCAGCTATACCGCCATCCGGCGGTGCGCGAAGCCATCGTGATCGGCGTGGCCGACGCCTATAGCGGCGAACGGCCCAAGGCGTTCGTCACCCTGCAACCCGATGCCGGGGTGACGGGTGAGGAACTGTGCCAGTGGCTGAACGGCCAGCTTGGCAAGCACGAGCGGGTCACCGCCGTCGAAATCCGCCCCGAACTGCCCAAGACGCTGGTGGGCAAGCTGTCGAAAAAGGAACTGGTGGCCGAGGAAAAGGCGAAGGCGGCGGCGCTGGCGAACGGGGCAAGGGCGGCTTGATCTTTGAAGGGCAGAACGACGGTCGCTCCGATATGGGCATGGCATGCATATGCTTGCCTGCACATTTCTCTTGTAAAATCAGCGATAAGCGATAAGTTGGTGGCCGGAAGAGGAATATCCCTTTCATAGAAGGTCTGCGGAGTCGGCATAGTCGCTTCGACGCAAGCTATAGCTTCCACCTTCGGCCGGATGTCCGGTGCGTACCGCATTAGCCAAATGACTAATGGAGGTCACGTGACCAAACTTCAAAAGCACCGCCGCGCCAGTTTTCTGAATCAGAACGGCAATTGCTATTATTGCGGTCAGCCGATGTGGCTGTCTGATCCCAGCGATTTCATGCGAACATATCATGTGCGCCCAACGCAGATAGGTTGGCTTCAGGCGACAGCCGAACATCTGCTCGCAAGATCGGATGGGGGCCAGGATAGCTCGGACAATATTGTCGCTGCATGCGGTTACTGCAATTCCCGCCGACATCATACGAAGCATCCTCGCAGCCCGGATGACCATCGCCTGTGGGTGCAGAAGCGGCTGCGGGCCGGGAAATGGCATGGTCTTCGCCTGTCGGGTGCCTAAGCTATACTGGCCCCGCCCGAACGTCCCGGCACGCCCACTCATCCCATCCATCACCCGCGCCCGATTGATCGGCGCGCGCGGCGCACTATCTTGGGGGCCAATCCGAAATGGAAAGGAACCTTATGGCCAAGGAATATGCGACGCTGGCCGGCGGCTGCTTCTGGTGCACGGAGGCGGTGTTTCAGGGGCTGAAGGGTGTGGAGAGTGTCGAAAGCGGCTATATCGGCGGCTCGGTCGCGCATCCGACCTATGAGCAGGTGTGCACCGGCAATACCGGCCATGCAGAGGCGATCCGCATCGGCTTCGATCCCGAACAGATCGGCTATGGAGACCTGCTTGACGTGTTCTTCGCCACGCATGACCCGACGACGCTGAACCGGCAGGGCAATGATGTGGGTACGCAATATCGCTCCGCCATCTTCCCTGCTTCGCCCGGACAGGCGGAGGCGGCGCGCGACGGCATCACGCGGGCGCAGGCCGATTATGCCGATCCCATCGTGACCGCGATCGAACCCGACGCGCCCTGGTACGCGGCGGAGGATTATCATCAGCAATATTGGGACCGGGTGGGGACGAAGAATCCATACTGCATGGCGGTCATTCCCCCAAAGCTGGCAAAGCTGCGCAAGGGCTTTGCGGAACGGTTGCAGACAGCCTGAAATGGCGGAAATCCGGGGCGCAGGAGAGTGTGAAGTTTGGCCGCGCCCCGGCCTTCGCCGACCGCCCGTTCACCATGGAGTCATCGGACGTGCGATACGGGCGAAGGCGCAAATATCTGAAGGCGGGGCGTTTTCCATGCGACATATGCTGATCCTGATGCCGGTGGCGCTGATGCTGCCGGGCTGCGTGGCGAAAACCGCGCTCGACGTCGTCACCCTGCCGGTGCGCGCGGGCGCGCAGGCGGTCGACTGGACCACCACCAGCCAGGAAGAGGCCGACCGCAATTACGGCCGCAAGATGCGCAAGCAGGAAGCGCGCGAGGGGCGGGAGGCGAAGCGCGAGGCAAAGGAACGCCGCCGCGCCTGTCGCGAGGCGGGCTATGAGGATTGCGACTGACGCGACCGGGTTTGCCGCGGCTGCCCGCATCAGGCGGCGGCGCGGCGCAGCCGGTCGTTGATCGCGACGCCCAGCCCCTCGTCGGGAATGTCGGCGATGGCGATGCGGGTGGCGCGGCTGGTGTCCGCCTCATGCATCAGTGCGAACAGATTGGCCGCCGCCTGCGTCAGGTCGGCCGCTTCGCTGAGGTTCGCGTCGCAGGCCATCGGGCCGAAGCCGATCAGAAATTCGCCGTTCATCGCCTCGCTCGCGTGCAGTCGGACGGGCTTGTGGGGCGCATAATGGCTGGCCAGCTGCCCCGGCGCCTCGATGGCGTGCAGCGGTTCAACGGCGCGGACCGGCAGATCGCTTGCCGCCGCCAGCGCCTCCGCCGTGATCGGGCCGGGGCGCAGCAGGGTAAGGCCGTCCTCCGTCACCTTGACGATGGTGGATTCGATCCCCTGCGGCGTGCCGCCCGCGTCCAGGATCAGGTCGATCCGCCCACCAAGGCTGGCCGCGACATGATCGGCGCGGGTCGGGCTGATCGTGCCGGACGCATTGGCCGACGGCGCGGCCAGCGGTCCGCCCGCCGCCGCGATCAGCGCCAGCATGGCGGGATGCGCGGGATGCCGCACCGCCACCGTCGGCAGGCCCGCCGTCACCAGACTGGACAGCGCCGCGCCTTCCCTGACCGGCAGCACCATGGTCAGCGGCCCCGGCCAGAACTGCGCGGCCAGCCTCTGCGCGACCGGGCCGACCTCCACAATCTGCTGCGCCATCGCCATGCCCGACACATGGCAGATCAGCGGGTTGAAACTGGGCCGCCCCTTTGCCGCATAGATGCGAGCGACCGCTTCGCCATTGGCGGCGTCGGCGGCCAGGCCATAGACGGTTTCGGACGCCACGGCGACGATCCCGCCCGCCGCCAGGATTTCACCACCGCGCGCAACGCCCCCGGCATCGGCCGGAACAATGGGCGTGGGCGCGGGGTAGGGCGGGCCGATGGTCGTCATCGCCGCCCCTATAGGGAAGCGGGGCAGGCGTGAGAAGGGGCGGGGTTTACGGCCGGGGCTTGGCCTTTGCACCGGCACCCGGTTAGAGGGGGGCATGACCGACGAACTGCTCGCCCGCATCGCCGACGCGCTGGAGCGCATCGCCCCGCCCGTGCCGCCGGCGCCCGACCTGTCCGCTGCCCCGGCCTTCCGCTGGGACGGCGCGCGGCTTTCCCCGGCCGAACCATTCGCGCCGGTCGATTATGACCTGCTGTCGGGCATCGACGCGCAAAAGGCGGCGTTGCTCGACAATCTGGCCCGTCATGCCGATGGCCATGCGGCGCATGACGTGCTGCTCTGGGGCGCGCGAGGGACGGGCAAGTCGGCCAGCGTCGCGGCCTGCGTCGGCAAGCTGCAGCGGGACGGCAGGGACATCGCGCTGGTGCAATGCGCCGCCGACCGGCTGGAAAGCCTGCCCGCTTTGTTCGACCTGCTGCGGGCAAGCACGCGACCCTTCGTCATCTTCATCGACGATCTGGGGTTCGAAGGGGGCATTCACGACGCCCGCGTGCTGCGGTCGCTGCTGGAAGGAGGCGTGGTCGCGCGGCCGGGCAATGTGCGCCTTGCCGTGACATCGAACCGCCGCCACATCGTCAGCCGGTCGCTGGGGGAACAGGACGATCCGATCAACCCGCGCGACGTGGTGGACGACAATCTGGCGCTGTCCGACCTGCTTCGGCATCAGCCTGGGCTTCCATGCCGTCAGCCAGGGACGCCTATGTTGCGATCGTTTCGGGCTATGCGCGGCAATTGGGCCTGGATTTCGATCCCAAGGACGCGATCCAGTGGGCCACCCAGCGCGGCAGCCGATCCGGCCGCGTCGCATGGCAATATGTCACCGAAATAGCGGGACGCGCGGGAAAAGCGGTTTAAGCTCCACCACCCGCCGCCTTACGCTGCGGGCTTGGCACCCGGCTTCGTCACGCGCCAGATGATCCCCGACGTGTCGTCCGTGACCAGCAGCGCGCCGTCCTGATCCACCACCACATCGACTGGGTTACCGCGCACTTTTTCATCCTTGTTCAGGAAGCCGAGAGCACGTCGATCGGCTTGCTCTTGGGCAGGGGCTTGCCGTCCGCGCCGAAGGGGACGAACACCACCTTGTATCCGCTGACGGGATCGCGGTTCCAGCTGCCGTGCAGGCCGATGAACGCGCCATCGGTAAACGGCGCGCCCAGCGCCGCACCGGTCGCGAAACGCAGGCCCAGCGGCGCGACATGTACGCCGACGCTGTAGTCGGGGCGGTGGGTATACTGGCGAATTTCCGGACGACCCGGCTCCACCCGCTTGTCCTCATAACCGCCCCAGTAATTCCACGGCCAGCCATACATCGCGCCGAATTCCACGCGGGTCAGATAATCGGGCACCAGATCGGGGCCGAGCATGTCGCGTTCGTTCACCACCGTCCACAGCTCGCCGCTATGCGGTTCCCAGCCCATGCCGACCGGATTACGCAGGCCGCTGGCGAATATGCGATAACTGCCCTTGGCCGGATCGACCTCCAGAATGGCGGCGCGATTGTCTTCGGTGTCGAGGCCGTTTTCGCCGATATTGCTGTTCGATCCGACGCCGACATAGAGCAGCGTTCCGGCCGGATTGGCGATCAGGCTGCGGGTCCAGTGCATGTTGGGCGTGCCGGCTGGCAGCTTCAGGATCTTGCGGCCCTTCGCCGTGATCTTCGTCTGGCCCGGCGTATAGGGGAAGGCCATGAGTGAGTCGGTGTTCGCGACGTAGAGCGTGTCGCCGACCAGTGCCATGCCATAGGGGGACGTCAGGCCCGCGAGCAGCACGAAGCGCTGTTCCGCCTTCCCGTCATGGTTGGCGTCGCGCAGCAGCGTGATGCGATCGGGAGAGGGGACGCCGGCACCCGCCCGCTCGAACAGCTTGCCCATGATCCAGTCCCTGATCCCCTCCACGGGGCGAGCCTGCGAATTGGTTTCCGCGACGAGGATGTCGCCATTGGGCAGGCGGATCATCGAACGCGGGTGGGTCAGCCCCTCCGCGAACCGCGCGACCGTCAGCCCCCTGGCCGGGGTCGGCGCTTCGCCCGACTGCCATCCCACGATTTCGGGGATGCCGATGGTAGGAATGGTTTCGGGGCGTGGTTCGGTGAAGCGCGGCTCCCGCCCCTCCAGCTCCGCCATCGGCACCTCTGACTTCTGCGGGCGCGTCGCATACCAGACGAAGCCGACGCCCAGGATGAGGAAGATGATGGCGAAGTTGCGGATGTGTTTGAGCATGAGATCCATCTAGGCTGCGGACCGATTTCCGGCAAGCGTCAGGCTGGTCGGAGACGGTGATATGGACACGCAAACGCACGCATGGGCGCGCAGGTTGCGTGTCATCCGGGCTTGCCGGGTGGCCGATCAGCCCCGCTTGCGGTCCCACAGCCAGAGCAACACGGACAGCACCGCGCCGGTGCCAAGGCCAAGCAGCAGGCCCGCACCCACCCTGTCCCTCCACGCCGCCCCAGACGGTGCCGACCAGCGTGGTGATGGCGATGATGACGCCGCCCGCGCGCGATGGACGGGTCGTGGTCGGGCGGGGTGGCTGGGTCGGATCGTGCGGCATGGCGCATGCCCTGCCATGGATCGTTTCGGGACGCCAGATGTCCCGCATGGGGACGCGCTGTGCCGAAATGGCATTTGCCTAACGCCCCGTTGACTACTGCGACCCGCAAGCTTCTGCAAAAGGCGGATTCTGGCATGCCCCCTGCACTGGCGCGGGCAGGGGAAGACATTCGTGTTCAAGGGGTCGTAAGCGATCATGCAATTGCCATTTCTTGCGGACAGAAAAAGCTATGAGGATGCCGCAGAACTGATTGCCCGTTTCGGCGACGATGCCGGTTTCGAGGCGGCGGCGCGCGCGGACAAGAGCCGCGACATCGGCAATCATCTGCATTTCTGCCACTGGCGTCAGATCGAGCGGCTGATCGTGCTGCTGTCGATCGATCAGCCGATGGGCACCATCCACTAAACGCCTTTTCGCACGCGTCCTTAGAAGGCGCGTGTCATGCCGGCCGCCGCTCCTGCAACATGGAGCGGCGGCCGTCGGCATTTTTCGGGGTCAGAGGATCAGGCCCGCCGTTTCATCGAGGCCAGCGAGCAGGTTAAGGTTCTGCACCGCCGCGCCCGATGCGCCCTTGCCCAGATTGTCGAGCGCGGCGACCAGTCGCACCTGCGCGCCGTCGGCGCTGGCGAATGTGAACAGGTCCAGCCGGTCGGTGCCCGACAATCGCTCGATATTCAGCAGCGCGGCGTCATAATCCGCGACGAACCGCACGATGGGCGATCCGGCAAAGGCCTCGGCAAGCGCGGCGCGCAGGGCATCGGGCGGCGGGCGCTTGGGCATCGCCTCCAGGATCAGCGGCACTTCCACAATCATGCCGCGATGCACATTGGCGACCGACGGCGCGAACAGCGGGCGCAGCGCAAGGCCGCAATGCGCCTGCATCTCCGGCACATGCTTGTGGGCGAGTGAGAGGGCATAGGTGCGCCAGGCGGTGGGCACCGTGCCGCCTTCGAACTCGGCGATCATCGCTTTGCCGCCGCCCGAATAGCCCGACACGGCATTGGCGCTGAGCGGCCAGTCGGCCGGGATCAGCCCCGCCCGGACCAGCGGCGCGACCAGCGCGATGAATCCGGTGGAGTAGCAGCCGGGATTGGAGACGCGCATGGCGTCGGCAACCTTGTCGCGCCCGATCACTTCGGGAAAGCCATAGGTCCATCCCGCCGCCACGCGGTGCGCGGTCGAAGCATCGATCACCCGCGTGCGGTCGTTCGCGATCAGCGACACCGATTCGCGCGCAGCGTCGTCGGGCAGGCACAGGATGACGACGTCCGCGTCGTTCAGCGCCTGTCGCCGCGCGCCGACATCCTTGCGCTGGGCGTCGTCCAGCGCGATCAGGGAAAATTCGCTGCGCCCCTCGAGCCGCTGGGCAATTTCAAGCCCGGTGGTGCCGGCCGCGCCGTCGATGAAAACCGTGGTGGTCATGGCATGATCCTGCGCCGGGCAAGGACCGGCGTTTCGTGAAGCGGAGCAAGGCGCGCGATGACGTCGGCCAGCGGCTCGACGGACCGTGCGCATCCAGCGTGGGCGTTGGCGTGCAGCAACTGCATTCCGTCGACCATCAGCCCGACATGGCCGGGGAAGAAGACAATGTCCCCTCGTCGCAGCGGCGCGTCGGCGGAAATCTCGATACCCAGCGTGGCGCGCTGAAGATCGGTGTCGCGCTGCGCATCGATGCCGCAGCGGGCGAGCGATTGCTGCACAAGGCCCGAACAGTCGATGCCTTCGCCGCCGCGCCCGCCCCAGCGATAGGGCTGCCCAGCATAATCCATCGCGACCGCCACCCAGTCGCTCGCGCGATCGGCGATCAGCGCTGCGTGGCGGGCGTGGACATAATGCGCGCCGCACGGGATGAAGTCACCCTCCGCCACGCCCTGAAACAGCGCGCCGATGGGTAGGGTGCCGGCAATCGGCGACTTGATGTCCGGCGCGGTGAAAAGCGGTGCTGCCTGCGCGGTCACGACATGATCGGGAACGGGCTGATCCACTTCCAGCAACTCGCGCGCCACATAGCCGACATAATCGTCATGCCCGCAATAGCCCCAGGCCCATTGGCCCGTCAGGTCGAGGACGTGAAAGCTTTCGCCATGCAGGATCTGGCTGACGGCGACCGATCCCGCATCCGGTTTCTGATACAGCATGGTGTGCGGCGCGGTGCAGCGCGTCATCACCGCCTGCGCATAATGGGCAGAAAACACGGTTTCGAACAAGGTAACGTCGGCCAGGTCGCCGCGCACGGCGTGCACGCGCGGATCCAGCCGGGCCGAACGTCCGGTGAGGGAGAACCGCTTACGCGGAGATGTGGCGGCCGAGCCGCTCTTTGCCTTTGGGCCTGTCATCGCGGGCGCTTCCTGCGATGAATGCCTTGAACCCGTCAAGAAAATCCGCGCCCTTGTCCGTCTTTGCGACAAAGATATTGCGTCGATCCGACACATCGCGCTCGCGGCGCAGATATCCAAGCGCGGAAAGCTTGTTCAGCGCGCGGGTGATGACGGGTTTCGATACGTTCAGAGCCTCGGCAAGGCCGCGCACGGTATGCGGGCCTTCATGCACATAGACCGTCAGCATCAGCGCCATCTGGCGGTTGGTGAGGTCAGGCTCTCCCGAACGAACATAATCGACAATGGTCCGCATCCAGTTGCCGAGCGAGTATGTCCCGCCTTCTTCTTGGTCCATCGCCGCCTTGCCCGAATATAGGTTCATGGGCGAGCAACGCACAATTCACCTCCCGGTTGCGTAACAACAGGCAGAGGATCAGATTTTTTCGTCAATCGGGGCGATAGCGCGCCTTCAGCATGGCAAATGCGGCGCGCAGGCCCAGCGCTTCGCCGCCCTTTGGACGGCCGGGCTTGGCGGCGGGTCGCCAGGCGAAGGTATCGAAATGCGCCCACTGGGCGCCGTCGGGCACGAACCTTTGCAGGAACAGGGCCGCCGTCACCGCACCGGCAAAGCCGCCGTCGCCGGCGTTGTTGATATCGGCAATGTCCGATTTCAGCATGTCGGCATAGGGTGCCCATAGCGGCATGCGCCAGACCGGATCATCGACCGCCTCGCCCGCCTTTGCCAGTGCATCGGCCAGCATGTCGTCATTGGCGAACATCGCGGGGAGGTCCGGCCCCAGCGCGACGCGGGCCGCGCCGGTCAGCGTGGCGAAATCGATCAGCAGTTCCGGCTTCTCTTCCTCCGCGCGGGTGAAGGCATCGCCCAGCACCAGCCGTCCCTCCGCATCGGTATTGCCGATTTCTACGGTCAGCCCCTTGCGGCTGGTCAGCACTTCGCCGGGCCGGAACGCATTGCCGGCGATCGCATTTTCCACCGCCGGGATCAGCAGGTGAAGCCGCACTGGCAGCTTTTCGGCCATGACCAGATCGGCGAGCGCCAGCGCATGGGCCGCGCCGCCCATGTCCTTCTTCATCAGGCGCATGCCCGACGACGGCTTGATGTCCAGCCCGCCGCTGTCGAAGCACACGCCCTTGCCGATCAGGGCCAGGCGGGGGTGGTCGTCCTGCCCCCATTGCAGTTCGATGAGGCGCGGGGAAAAGGCGCGGTCGGCCGCGCGCCCGACGGCATGGATCATCGGATAGCCGGTCTGCAGCGGGTCGCCGCGCGTCACTTTCATCCGGGCGCCGTGGCGCGCCGCGACGGCCTCTGCCGCGTCCTCAAGCTCCTGCGGCCCCATGTCGGCGGTGGGCGTGTTGACCAGATCGCGCACCAGCGCGGTCGCCTGCGCCAGCCGCGCGGTCGCGGCGATGCGACCCGGCTCGCGCGTCAGCAATATGCGCGGCCCCTGCGCGTCCTCTGCCTTGCGATAGCGCTCGAACCGATATTGCGCGGTCATCCAGCCCAGCATCGCCTCACCGGCATCCGCGCCGTCCAGGCTGTAGGCGCCTGCGGGCAGCGCCTCCGCCAGCTTGGCCAGGCACCATGGGCCGAGTTTTCCCGTGTCCGCGACCCCCGCGACCACCGACCATTGCTCGGCCTTCTCTCCCGGCAGGATCGCGAAGCTGTTGGCCGCGCCGGTGAATTTCTGCGCCGCGATGGCGGCGCGGTCGCGCGGCGGCTCCTGCGTCAGCCAGGCGTCGAAACCAGCCTTGTCGATCAGGCGGATGGGGATGGCGGCGGGGCTGCGGTCGGTGGCGGGCTGGATCAGCGCGGCGTAATCGGTCATCGTGCGAACTTAGGCCAAATATCGCGAACCGCAAGGCGGCGGCCCAGCCAACGGCCTGCGCCCCCTGTCCCGATCCATGGCCGCTCTGGCGCGGGCACCCCTTGAACCTGCCGGTGGAAGGCGTAGATTCCCCGCCATAATGACAAGTTACAAGGAGAATGAGGATGCAGATGCAGACCAATCGCGCGGATGAGGCGCTGCGCGCCCGCGCCATCGCACTGGCTGAAAGCGGCCATTTCGACACCGTGCACGCCGTTCGCACCGCCTTGATCGCGGAAGGCTGGGCCAATGCCGGGCGGGTGCTGGAAAGCGAAGCGCTGCGTAACCGTATCGCCGAACGCTGTCACGCCTGATAAGGATCACTGCCGGGGGACGGGACAAGATGGAGACGATATGGTCGCGCCGGGTCGTAAAAGCTTATTCGTTTGCAGTCTTTTCACCTGCCTGACCGTTGCCGCCTGTTCCGATCCCCCCAGTTCGCTGCCGGTCGACAACAATGCGATCGCCAACGACGCCGACGGTCCGGTCGTTGCGACAAAGCCGGAAGAGCCGAGCGGGGAGCCTTTCAAGGTCAGCGACAAGAGCGACTTGCTGGAGTTCGGCTATAGCTGGCCGGGCGAAGCGAGTGGCGTGCCGGAGATCGTCACCTGGCTGAAGGCCGATATAGACAAGAGCAAGACCGCCGCGATCCGTGACGCGCGCGTGGGGAAGGCGGATGCGGCGGGCAGCGGCTTTCCGTTCCGCCCCTATGCGCTGGAAACGCACTGGAAGGTCGCGGGTCATAACGGGCATCTGCTTTCGCTGGTCGGCGAGACATATAGCTATACCGGCGGGGCGCATGGGATGAGCAGCTATCGCCCGCTGCTGTGGGACCGGAGCCGGTCGCAGATCATCGAACCGGAGGCGCTTTTCACCTCGCCTGCGGCCTTTGCGAAAGTCGCGACACCCACATTCTGCAAGCTGCTGGACGTTGAGCGCGCGAAGAAGCGCGACGGGTTCGGCGGCGTGGACGACAGTGACCCAACCGATCCGTTCAACGCCTGTATCGATCCGCTCAAGCAGGTGATGGTGCCGGCGGGCAAGCATGGCCTGCACGCCATTCGCGTCATCGTCGCGCCCTATGAAGCCGGCCCTTATGCAGAGGGCAGCTATGAAATCGACGTGCCGATGACGAAGGCAATACTGGAAACGATCAAGCCGGAATATCGCAGCGCTTTCACGCTGCCATAAGGGGCGTCAGGCGGGCACGCCGAACAGGTCGTGCTCGTCCGCATCCTCGATCAGGACGTTCAGGATCGCGCCTGGCTGCAACGCCGGGTCGACATCGCGCAGGAACACGTTGCCGTCGATTTCCGGTGCGTCGGCCTGGCTGCGGGCGGTCGCGCCCACGCTGCCATCCTCGTCCGCCTCTCCCACTTCATCGACGATGACGGGAATGGTGCGGCCGACCTTCGCGGTGAGCTTGGCCGCGCTTATCGCGGCGGTGCGCTCCATGATCCGTTGATAGCGTTCTTCCTTGACCGCTTCGGGCACCGCACCGGGCAGGTCGTTGGCCGCCGCGCCCTCCACCGGCTCGAACCGGAACGCGCCGACGCGGTCAAGCTGCGCTTCGTCCAGCCAGTCGAGCAGATATTGGAAATCGGCCTCGGTCTCGCCCGGAAAGCCGACGACGAAGGATGAGCGGATCGCGATGTCGGGGCAGATTTCGCGCCAGCCCCGGATGCGTTCGAGCACCTTGGCCTCGTTGGCGGGGCGCTTCATCGCCTTCAGCACCGTCGGGCTGGCATGCTGGAACGGGATGTCGAGATAGGGCGTCAGCAGCCCTTCGGCCATCAGCGGGATCACCTGATCGACATGCGGATAGGGATAGACATAATGCAGCCGCACCCACGGCGCATGGCCGTCCGCCGTGCGCAGCTGGCCCAGTTCGCGCGCCAGATCGGTCATGTGCGCGCGCACTTCGCGGCCCTTCCAGTTGCGCGTTTCATGGCGGGTGTCGACGCCATAGGCCGACGTGTCCTGGCTGATGACCAGCAGTTCCTTGGTCCCCGCCGCGACCAGCTTCTCCGCCTCGCGCAGCACCGCGTCGATCCGGCGGCTGGCGAGGTTGCCGCGCAAGTGCGGGATGATGCAGAAGGCGCAGCGGTGGTTGCAGCCTTCGGAAATCTTCAGATAGCTGTAATGGCGCGGGGTCAGCTTGATGCCGCCCTCCGGCACCAGATCGACACGGCCCTTGGGTCGGCGGCGCGGCGTCATGCACCGCGTTCACCACATCTTCATATTGATGCGCGCCGGTGATCGCCAGCACGTCGGGGAAGCGCGCGCGGATGACGTCGGCCTCATTGCCCATGCAGCCGGTGACGATGACGCGGCCATTTTCGGCCATCGCCTCGCCGATCGCTTCGAGGCTTTCTTCCTTGGCCGAGTCGAGGAAGCCGCAGGTGTTGACCAGCACCACGTCCGCGCCGGCATAATCGGCGGACAGGCGATAGCCGTCGGCGCGCAGCTTGGTCAGAATCCGTTCGGTGTCGACCAATGCCTTCGGGCAGCCGAGGGAGACCATGCCCACCTTCGGCGCTTCTTCGATCTTGATTGCCATGATTGGCCGCGCACATAGGGATTATTCGCGCGAAAGTCACGCATTGATGCGTGGGGTGGCTGGAAGCTTCTGGTGTCGAGCGGCTGATGCGTCCGGGCCATGCAAGCCTGAGCGGTGCCCCTAGTCGGGCGACGCGTGGGAAGGGGGTTCGCCGCGCGCCGCCCGTGGAGGCCGGCGCATGTCCGACGCCGGAGGGCTATCGGGCAGAAGGGGCTGCCCGATCACGATGGCCAGAGAGGGAAGGGCCACCGCACTTGAGCGCGCTTATGACTGATTCGGGTTAATCCGGTGATGATGCAGGTCACAGTAGAATGACGGAGGGCGGGGCGCTCAGCGGTCCGGCTCTCCGTCCCCCGGCACGATTTCCACGATCAGATCGCCCGGTTGCAACGCGCCCGAACCCGCTTCCCAGAAGCCGACCGGCTGATCCCCGCGATAGATGCGCACGCCGATGCCGGGTGTGATCGCGGACAGCGGCTTGCCGATCTCCTCCTGCCGGACCAAGCGTTCGGCTTTTTTCAACATACCGCCTGCCGCCGCCAGATCGGCCATGTAATCGGCAATGTGCCGCCCGCTGGTGCTGCCCGCGAGCAGCAGCCCGGCGAAGCTGACCGGGTTGATGACGGTCGTTGCCCCCGCCTGCCGCGCGGGCAGTTCATTATCCTCATTGCGCACCACGATGTTGACAGTTGCGCGAGGTAGCAATACCGCAACTGAACGAAGTACACC
>JAXHOI010000021.1:0-81967 GCA_034519505.1 Sphingobium sp.
GTATTGCTAGCTGACCCACTTTGAGGATGCCGGCTGGCTGATTCGCGAAGACAGCCAGTTTCACTGGCGCAATGACGGCTACGGAAGTTTCGATGATTTCCTGGCCGCGCTGTCGAGCGCCAAGCGCAAGGCCATCCGCAAGGAGCGCACGCGCGCGGTGGAGGGGCTAGAGATCCTGCACCTGAGCGGCGACGCACTGACAGAGGCGCATTGGGACGCCTTCTGGTGCTTCTATCAGGATACCGGCGCGCGCAAATGGGGCCATCCCTATCTCACCCGCGAGGCTTTTACTCTGCTCGGTCAGCGGATGCCCGAGCGTATCCTGCTGATTCTGGCGCTGCGCGACGGGCAGCCGGTTGCCGGCGCCCTCAACATGATCGGCGGCGACACGCTGTACGGTCGCTATTGGGGCTGCACGCAGGACATTCCGTTCCTGCACTTCGAGCTATGCTATTATCAGGCGATCGACGCCGCCATCGCGCGCGGGCTCAGCCGCGTCGAAGCCGGGGCGCAAGGATCGCACAAGCTGGCGCGCGGCTATGCGCCTGCGCCGACATGGTCGGCCCATTATATCCCCGATCCGTCGTTTCGCCGCGCCGTTGCTGATTTCCTGGCCCGCGAACGCGCCGCGGTCTCCCACGACCGGGAATGGCTGAACGAGCGGACGCCGTTTCGAAAAACGGACTGATCAGGCGGCGCGGAGCGTTCCCAGAGCGATCCAGGCACGCGCCTGACGCTGGGCTTCGGCGATTTCGCGTGCCGTCATTTCCTCGGCCACTTCCGCGCGGCATGCCTGCGCTTCCTCATGGCCAGTAATGGCAGCGAGATTGAACCATTTATGCGCCTCAATCAGGTCGACATCGACATCAGTCCCACAACTGAAAGCGACGCCCAGATCGAAATACGCGTTTACATCACCCTTTGCAGCTCCGGCTAACCGGGATTCCAGCAGGAACTGCGCACTTCTTGCACTGCTTGCCATGACGATTAACCCCCTGTCGGACTTCCGTCAGGGGGCAACATCGGTGCGCGAACCTAAAAAATGGTTAATGGCTCGGCAGGGTAAATTACGTAGAGCGCCGAATTACCGCACTACTCAGGGTTAACGGCCAGATTGTCGATCAGCCGCGTTCGCCCCAGCTTCGCCGCGGCCAGCAGCCTGCCGGGGCGATCCAGCCGATCCAGCGGCTGCAGCGTGTCGGGGTCGCACAGCGCGACATAGTCGATTGGGCCGAACCCATGCGCGGTCAACTGCTCACAGGCATGGGCCAGGGCTTGGGCAACGTCCGCACCCTTGGCTATCCGTCGGGCTGCTTCGCCCAGTGCGCGCGGCAACGCCAGCGCCTTCTGCCGTTCCTCGTCCGTCAGATAGGCGTTGCGCGATGAAAGGGCTAGGCCATGCTCGTCGCGCTGGATCGGCACGCCGATGATGTCGAGCGGAAAGTCGAGGTCGCGGGCCATCCGGCGAATCACGGCGAGTTGCTGCCAGTCCTTTTCCCCGAACAGCGCGATGTCAGGCTGTACCTGGTTGAAGAGCTTTGCAACCACCGTCGCCACACCCGCAAAGTGTCCGGGGCGATGCGCGCCTTCCAGAGGCTCGGCAACGCCGCCCACCGTGATCGCGCTCGCAAACCCATCCGGATAGACCTGCTCCACGGTCGGTGCCCACAGGATCGCCACCCCTGCTTCGGCCAGCATATGGGCGTCCGTCGCCTCTCGCCGGGGATAGGTGGACAGATCCTCGCTCGGCGCAAATTGCGTCGGATTGACGAAGATCGAGGTCACGACGTGGCGGGCATGACGTCGCCCTTCCTCGACCAGGGCCATGTGCCCGTCATGCAGCGCGCCCATGGTGGGGACCAGTGCGACGCCCCCTCCAGCGGCGCGAAGATCGGCCAGCGCGGCCCGAAGCGCGATAATGTCACGGATGATTTGCACGCTGCCTTTGCCTCCGATAAGGGCGTTGTCGCGCGACGCTTTGCCAAGCGGCCGCACGGCCGACAAGCCGGCAATTCACTATCATGGATTTATAGCCACTTATGGCCACGACCCGACCCCGTCTGATCGTCTTCGCCAATGAAAAGGGCGGCACCGGCAAATCGACGAGTTGCATCCACACCGCCGTCGCGCTGGCGATGCAGGGCGCGCAGGTCGCGCTGATCGACCTTGACGCGCGGCAGAAGACGTCGGCCCGCTATCTGGAGAACCGCACGCAGACGGCGCATCGCCGCGCAATCAGCCTGCCGATACCGCGCTTTGCCGCGCATGGCGGCAACGATCCGGCGGAACTGGATGCGCTGGTCACCGAAATGAGCCAAGGTGCCGATTTCGTGATTGTCGATACGCCCGGCCGCGACGACCCGATGGCCCGGCATATAGCAGGCCGCGCCGATACGCTGGTCACGCCGATCAACGACAGCTTCGTCGATCTGGACCTGATCGGCGAAGTGGAGGCGGAGACGTTTCGCGTGAAGCGGCCAAGCTTCTATGCCGAGCTGATCTGGGACGCGCGCAAGGCGCGGGCGAAGACCGATGGCGTGACGATCGACTGGGTGCTGCTGCGCAACCGACTGCACCATGTCGACGCCCGCAACCAGCGCCGCGTCGGCAAGGCGTTGGAGGATCTGGCCAAGCGCGTGGGCTTCCGCATCATTCCGGGCCTTTCAGAGCGCGTGATTTTCCGTGAGCTGTTTCCGTCGGGACTTACCCTGTTGGACAAGGGGCATCTGGGCGAACTGGGCGTCAGCCATGTCGCCGCGCGTCAGGAGCTGCGCGAGATGATGGCGGGGCTGTCGCTGGGCGCGCAGGCCGGCACGTCTCAAGCGGCCTGAGAGCACAGCATGGCGATCCTGCTCCTGATCGCGGTACTGGGCGCCTATTGGATGAAAAGCAAAGGCAAGATCAGCGAACGACAAGGCTGGGGTGCCGGTCTTGGCGTTATCGGTGCCCTTCTGGCCGTGCGTGGACGTCCGCTGGTCGGCGCAGGGCTGATGGCGGCGGGCGCGGCGGTAGGATTTTCGCGGTCGCGCGGGCAACGCGATGGAAAGGCTTCTCAGGACGATAAGGCAATCGAACGGGCGCGGGCACTGCTCGGCGTCGGTCATCAGGCAAGTGACGAGGAGATTCGCGCAGCACATCGCCGTCTGATCGCACAGAATCACCCGGATCGTGGGGGCAGCGCCGCAGCAGCCAGCCAGATCAATGCCGCACGTGACATATTGCTGCAGCGCAATGCCGATACGACCTACGGGTAAGAAACTGCGGCCTGGCTCGCAGGCATGAGCCATAGCTTTGCTCCCTCGGTCCTGCGGGAATATGACATCCGGGGCGTTGTCGGCCAGACGCTGAACAGCGACGATGCCTATGCCATCGGCCGCAGTTTCGGCACGGTCGTGTCCCGTGCAGGCGGGCGAAGCGTCGCGGTTGGTTATGACGGTCGCCTGAGTTCGCCGATGCTGGAAGGTGCGCTGGTCCGCGGCCTCAATGACGCGGGGATCCATGCGCTGCGCATCGGCATCGGACCCACGCCGATGCTATATTATGCAGAAGCGGAGAACGCTGTGGATGGCGGCATCCAGATAACCGGAAGCCATAATCCCGCCGATTATAATGGCTTCAAGTTCGTATTTCAGCACCGTCCATTTTTCGGTGCCGACATCCAAACGCTGGGCCAGATGGCGCAATCGGGCGACTGGGCCAGCGGCTCGGCGGGCTGCGACTGGATTTCGGTGATGGACGATTATGTCGACCGGCTGATGCTGGGATTTGCCGATGGTGCCTTCCGGATCGGTTGGGACGCCGGCAATGGCGCGGCTGGTCCAGTCATCGAAAAGCTGGTGCAGCGCCTGCCGGGTAAGCACTACACGCTGTTCACCGATATCGACGGTAATTTCCCCAACCATCATCCCGACCCTACCGAGGATCATAACCTGGTCGACCTTCGCGCGCTCGTCGCACGGGAAAGGCTCGATTTTGGTGTAGCTTTCGATGGCGATGGCGACCGAATCGGCGTCATCGACGCACAAGGGCGCGCCATCGCTGGAGATCAATTGCTTGCGCTTCTGGCAGAGCCCGTGCTGCGCAAGCGGCCAGGCTCAACGATTATCGCCGACGTGAAAGCCAGTCAGAGCGTGTTCGAACGCATCGCGCAGCTCGGCGGTCAGCCGCTGATGTGGAAAACTGGCCACAGCCTGATGAAGTCCAAAATGAAGGAAACAGGTAGCCCGCTGGCGGGTGAAACCACCGGACACCTGTTCTTCGCGGACGATTATTATGGATTCGATGACGCACTCTACGCCGCGATCCGGCTGATTCGTTCGGTTCACGCGACGGGACGGAGCGTGACCGAAATGGCGGACGCAATGCCGAAGACCGTGAGTACGCCCGAACTGCGCTTCCCCATTGAAGAGATCCGGAAATTTGCCGTCGTGGATACAATTATAGCGCGGTTGCGTGCGCAGGAGGCGCGCGCGAATTTCACCGATGGTGCTCGAGTCGATACCGACGATGGCTGGTGGCTGCTCCGTGCGTCCAATACCCAGGATATGCTGGTCGCGCGGGCCGAGGGGCGGGACGAGGCAGCGCTAGCGCGCGTCCTTTCCGAGCTGGACTCTGAGCTTCTCGCTCTAGGAGTGAGTCGGCCAACAGGATCCGGCAACTGATCGGCTCACAAGCGGGTGCAAGCGCTTTCCCAAGGGAGCGATCGCAGTCATTTAATGCTTCAAATTAGACTCCGACGTTACGGAAAGCTTATATTTCATTACGGTTGCAAAAAATGCAACGCAAGCTTCGCTTTTCGCAGTTGCGGAATCATCTGCTGCAGTGCACAAAGAACCTGCCTTTCAGGCATCCTCTCCTAAAACTTTCACGCCGCCCTTCATGGGCGGCTTTTTTTTGGCCTCGCAATCGCGCGCCGGGGTGGCGTCCACCCGGCGGCTGCGGCATGAGCCTGTCATGGCGGCCTTGCCCCCTCCGATCGAACGATGGTTTGCTGAGCGTGCCTGGCGCGTGCGCCGGCATCAGCGAGAGATGCTGGACGTCGCAAGGAGCGGAGCCCATGCCTTGCTGATCGCCAGCACCGGCGCGGGGAAAACCCTGGCCGGCTTTCTCCCGACGCTCGCCGATCTGATCGAACATCCATCAGACGGTTTGCACACGCTGTATATCTCCCCGCTCAAGGCGCTGGCGGTCGATGTGCAGCGGAACTTGCTGACCCCCATTTCGGACATGCAGCTGCCGATCCGCGTCGAAACGCGAACCGGCGACACGCCGTCCGATCGTAAGGCGCGACAGCGCGCCCGTCCGCCACAAATGCTGCTCACCACGCCCGAATCACTCTCACTACTGCTCAGCCATGAGGACAGCTTCTTGCTGTTTGCGGGGTTGAAGACGGTCATCATCGACGAGGTCCACGCCTTTGCCACCCAGAAGCGAGGCGATCTGCTATCGCTATCGCTGGCGCGGCTTCAACGCATTGCGCCAGCGCTTCGTCGGGTCGCGCTGTCTGCAACGGTCGCGGACGCCGATGCCTATCGGGCGTGGCTGGCCCCGGACGGCGACATCGACAGCGTGACATTGGTGGAGGGTGAGGCTGGCGCGCCACCCCAGGTATCGATCCTGATACCGGAAGACCGGGTTCCATGGTCAGGGCACAGCGGCAAATATGCCGCGCGGCAGGTGATGGCGGAAATTGCCCGGCGACGCACCACGCTGGTCTTCTGCAACACCCGCGGGCTGGCCGAACTGATCTTTCAGGAATTGTGGTCCGCCAATGACGACAATCTGCCGATCGGCATCCATCATGGCAGCCTGTCGCGAGAGGCGCGGCGCAAGGTCGAAAGCGCAATGGCCGAGGGGCGGTTGCGTGCTCTGGTCGCAACCGCCAGTCTGGATATGGGCGTGGATTGGGGCGATGTCGATTGCGTGATCCAGATGGGGGCACCCAAAGGCTCGTCGCGCCTGCTCCAGCGGATTGGTCGCGCCAACCATCGGCTCGACATGTCGAGCGAGGCAATCCTCATCCCCGGCAACCGTTTCGAATATCTGGAAGCGCGCGCCGCGCTCGACGCGGTCGAGGCGGGTGTGCGCGATGCGGACGACTTTCGCCCCGGTGCGCTGGATGTGCTAGCCCAGCATGTGATGGCGATGGCGGCCGCCCGCCCGTTCGATGAGGCCGACCTGCTGAGCGAGGTACAATCGGCCACACCCTATTCAGCGTTGGACGCCGAAAGCTTCGCCCGCGTCGTCGCTTTCATCGCCAACGGCGGCTATGCGCTGCGCGCCTATGACCGTTTCCAGCGGCTTACGAAGGGCGTCGATGGCCTTTGGCGGGTGTCCCACCCTCGTTTCGTCCAGCAATATCGCATGAACGCGGGTATTATCGTCGATCAACCCGTGCTGGACGTGCGCTTTGCCAACGGGCGCAAGCTGGGGACGGTGGAAGAGGGATTTGCCGCGACATTGGCGCCGGGCGACTGCTTCTTCTTCGCCGGCACCAGCCTGGAAGTCGTGCGCATGGACGCCACCGACCTTGTGGTGCGGGCTTCGGCCAAGCCGGCACGCATCCCGAGCTGGGGTGGGACGCGCATGGCGATGTCCACCCACCTGGCCGACCGCGTACGCCACTTCCTTGCCGAACCGGAAAGCTGGCGCCGCTTCCCCGACGATGTGCGGGAGTGGCTGGAAATGCAGCGATTGCGCTCCATCCTGCCTGGCCCCGATCAATTGCTGGTCGAAACCTTCCCGCATGAAGGGCGGCATTACATGGTCGTCTACAGCTTCGAAGGATGGAACGCGCACCAGTCGCTCGGCATGCTGCTGACACGGCGCATGGAAAGCCGGGGGCTGATGCCGATCGGCTTCGTCTCGAACGACTATGCGCTGGCCATCTATGGCCTGCGGCCGATTGACGATCCGCGTCCGCTGTTTACGGTCGAACTCTTGACCGAGGAGTTCGTCGAATGGGTGGAAGCGAGCAGCCTGCTGAAACGCGCGTTCCGCGATGTCGCGGTGATCAGCGGCCTCATCGAACGACAGCATCCCGGCAAGCGCAAGACGGGGCGGCAGGTCACCTTCTCCACCGACCTTATCTATGACGTGCTGCGCAAATATGAGCCGGGCCATATGCTGATGGAGGCCGCCTGGGCCGACGCCCGCGCGCGCCTTACCGATGTGGGGCGGCTTGGCGACCTGATCGACCGCGCCGATAGCACCATGGTTCACCAGCGGCTGGAACGGGTCAGTCCGCTCGCCGTGCCAGCGCTTATCATGATCGGCCGCGAACAGGTGGCGGGCAGTGCTGAGGATGATTTGCTGATCGAGGCCGAGGCACTGGTCCGTGAGGCGATGAGGCCGGACTGAGTCGCTGGGGCCACTGCTGTCGGGCCGCCATGTCGTCTGCCGAAAAGGCGGTGCGCAGCGGTCTCCCGTCGTGATATTCCTTATCCATAAGGATGGGGAGAGGCAGCGTGAGCAGGATGCGCATCTGGTCGGCATGGGCGGCAAGCGCGGGCATGGCAATTGCCGTTCCCGTCAATGCGCAGAACAGCCAGGCACCTGCCACGCCCCAAGCCGCAACGCAGGCGACGGTCACGCTACCGGCCGCGCCTCCGCCCGATGGCGGAACGGTGCCGGGACTGGAGGCCGATCCTGTCAGTCCCGATGTCACGATGGAGGAGGCACGCGCCTTTCTGGCCGTGCAGCAGGACCGGACCGATCGTTTCACCATCCCGATCCAGATCGACGGCAAAGGCCCCTATCGCTTCATCATTGATACGGGCGCGCAGCGAACGATCATCTCGCGCGAGCTTGCCAAAATGCTGGCGCTGCCCGCGCATGACCGCGTGAAGATCGTTTCCATCGGCGGGATGGCGGATGTCGAGACGGTCAGCATCGGCAATCTGACCTATGGCAACAACAACGTCTCCGACATTCGCGCGCCGGTGCTGCTGGGAAATAATCTGGGTGCGCTGGGCCTGCTGGGAGTCGACAGCCTGCAATCGAAGCGGCTGATCATCAGCTTTCCGTCCGGCAAGATGGAAATCGCCAAGGGGCGCAGCCGTCGCGCCGATCCCGACGCGATCGTGGTGGAAGCGCGCAGCCGCTTTGGCCAGCTGATGCTGGTCGATGCGACCGCCGGCGGGCAGAAAGTGCATGTCATCCTGGACACCGGGGCGCAGCACAGCATCGGCAATCTGGCACTCTATCGCAAGCTGTCGAAGCGCAATCGGCTGCCGACCGACCGCCCCATTGCCATGACCAGCGTGACCGGGCAGCAGATGATCGGTCAGTGGGGCATGGTGGACAAGATCACGCTGGGCGGCGTCGTTCTGCAGGGCGTGGGGATGGTGTTCATGGACGCAGCCCCCTTCGACGTGCTGGAACTGGGGGACAAGCCGGCCTTGCTGCTTGGCATGGACGTGTTGAGCGGCTTCAAGCGGGTCGAGGTCGATTTCGCCCGCAAAAGCGTGAATTTCCTGATCAACGACAGCGCATTGCAGCCGCCCGCGCGCCTGGCGATGCTGGGCGAAGGACACCGCTGAACGCCGGGTCGGCAGCGCGTCACACCGCCCTTGCGAGCGGGGCGCGCGCTGTGCATAGAGGGCCGATGTACCCCTTCTGTTTTGGTGGCCACGATTTCCTGGCGATGCAGGATGCCGCGCTGTTCTGGCCCGCGCGCCGGGCCTTGCTGGTTGCCGACCTGCATCTGGAAAAGGCCAGCTGGTACGCCCTTCGCGGACAGATGCTGCCCCCTTATGACAGCATGGCGACGCTGGAGCGGGTCAATCGCCTGATCAACCGGACCGACGCGCAGGAACTTTGGGCGCTGGGCGACAGCTTTCACGACGCTGCAGGCGTGGAGCGGCTGGCGCCCGATGTCGCAGAAGGCCTCCGCACCCTGTCACGGCGGATAGATCTGCACTGGATCGCGGGCAATCACGATGGGCTTTCGGGCGCCGCTTTGGGTGGCGAAGTGCATGAGGACGTTCTGCTAAACGGTGTCGTGTTGCGTCACCATGCCGATCCTTCAGACAAGCGGGCCGAAATTTCCGGCCATTTTCATCCGGTCTGGTGTGTCTCCGGTCGGGGTCGTCATGTGCGTCGGCGTTGCTTCCTGCATGACCGGCGCAAACTCGTCATGCCGGCCTTCGGCACCTTGGCCGGCGGGCTCGATGCACGCGATCCGATTTATCAGGCGATTCTGGACAAGCATGCGCAAGCCCTCGTGCCGCTGTCGGACCGGCTGCTTCAATTCCCTGTTTACCCCGATGCCGTAAGGACAAGCAGCATTGCAAGCTGTGCCTGAAGACGCAGGTGCAGCATACCCACTGTTGCACAACTGCTTCACAGGCACGGAATCATGCGGATTATTTTCCATACCGCCTTCATTTTTTCTTCTGGCTGGTCAATACATGGTGGCCAAGGGCCGTCAGATGCCCAGAGCAGAGAGAGGATTAAGGCATGAACACGCAGAATTTGCTGCTGCGCTCCGGATTCGTCGCCCTTGCCACCGCACTCGCCGTTCCTGCCATCGCTCAGGATGCGACGTCACCGCAGGCCGCGGAAACGGTTACCGGCACCGACAACGACATCATCGTAACCGCCACCCGCCGCGCCAGCCCTTTGTCGGACATCCCGATCGCGGTATCGGCGGTCACGGCGCAGTCATTGCAGAACAGCGGCGCCAATGACATCCGCCAGCTCAACCAGCTGGCGCCATCGCTGCTGGTATCGTCGACCGGATCGGAAGCCAATGGATCGGCCCGTATCCGCGGCGTCGGCACGGTGGGCGACAATCCGGGTCTGGAAAGTTCCGTCGCGGTGTTCATCGACGGCGTCTATCGCTCCCGTTCGGGTAGCGGCCTTAACGACCTTGGCGAAATCGAACGGGTCGAGGTCCTTCGCGGCCCGCAAGGAACGCTGTTCGGTCGCAACGCATCGGCAGGCCTGCTGAACATTGTTACCAAGGGGCCAAGCTTCGACTTCGGCGCCACCGGCGAAGTCACTTACGGCAATTATGATTTCTGGCGCCTGTCCGGCAGCCTCACCGGTCCGATCAGCGACAAGCTGGCCGCGCGGATCGATGGCGTCTGGTCGAAGCGCGACGGATTCTACAAGGATGTCGTCAACGGCGGCCGCATCAACAACCGCGATCGTTATCTGGTGCGCGGCCAATTGCTGTTCGAGCCGACCGACACCACCAGCTTCCGCCTGATCGGCGACTGGTCGAAGAAGAACGAGGCATGCTGCGGCGCGGTTTACATCAACGACAGCGTTGCCCCCCTCAACTCCCCCTTGGTGAGCGCGGCGAACAACAATATCATCCGCGTGTTGACCGATCTGGGCCAGAACCCGGCGGCCTTCACCGAAAACAGCTACAACCGCAACGCCTATGTCAGTGCGGGTCGCAGCTATGACGGCTACACGAAGGACGGCGGCATTTCGCTGGAAGGCAATATCGACCTCGGCGGGGCGAAGCTGACGTCGATCAGCGGCTATCGCTATTATCGCAACAATCAGCCCGCCGACCTCGATTATGGGCAGGTCGATATCCTTTCGCGCGACAATTACGATCGCAAGTTCAGGACGTTCAGTCAGGAACTGCGCCTGCAGGGGTCGGCATTCGCGGACAAGCTGGACTGGCTGGTTGGCGGCTATTACGCCAACGAAACGCTGAACCTGCACGACGACCTGCATTTCGCCAGCCAATATGGCCGTTTTGCTGCGTGCCGCATCGTTACCGGCAGCGCCTTGGCGCAATTCTACAGCCCGACCGGCACCGGCTGCCTCTCTGCGACAGGCCGTGCGGTGCTGACCGGCGCGTTGGCCGGTGCCGGCATTCCCTCACCCTTCGGACCGGCGGGGCCTGCGATTGTGGCAGGCTTCGATCGGCTGGACGGCATTCGCAACGTCGGCAATGACGACCGCTATCGGCAGAAGAGCGAAAACTGGGCGATCTTCACCCACAATATCGTTCACCTGACCGACCGGCTGGATGTGACGGTGGGCGTGCGCTACACGCATGAAAGCAAGGATCTGCGCGCGACCTTCGCCAACAACAACACCGCATGCCTGACGCAGAAGGCCAATCTGGCACCGTTCCTGGCCAATGCGGGCCTTCGTGATATTGCTGGCGCGCTGCTGGGGCTGAGCTGCCAGGGCAATTCCACCACGGAACTCAATGGCACGACCATCAACCAGTCGCGCAGCGAAAGCGAATGGACGGGCACCGCCGTCGTTTCATGGAAGCCGGTGGACAGCACCCTGTTCTACGCCAGCTACTCGCGCGGCTACAAAGCGGGTGGCTTCAACCTCGATCGCTCCGCACTCAGCGCTTCGACCATTTTCCCGCTGTCCAATCCGGCATCGGGTTACAGCCCCGCGCGACTGCAGTTCGAGCCGGAAAAGGTCAACGCCTTTGAAATCGGCGCGAAATATACCAGCCGGCACTTCAGCCTGAACGTCGCGGCTTTCCGGCAGGATTTCCGCAATTTCCAGCTGAACACCTTCAACGGCACGGTTTTCCTGGTGCAGAACATCAACGGCTGTTCCGACAGCCTGAACGGTGGCGACCGCGATCAGAGCAAGTTCACCTCTGCTGCCAACTATAATGCCAATGCTTCTACGACCGGCGCATGCGCGGCGGACAGCGTGAGCTACGGCGTGCGGTCGGAGGGTGTCGAGATAGAGGCCAGCTTCCGTCCCGCCCGTTATCTGCAGGCGTCGATGGGCCTGACCTATGCCCGGACCAAGTATCGCGACAATCTGGTCGGCAGCTCCAGCGGCGCGCCGCTGGATCAGGCATTGCGCAAGCTGCCCGGCAATTTCGTGTCTAACGCGCCGGAATATGTAACAACCGGCTCCATCGCCTGGACTCCGCCGATCGGCACCAGTGGCCTGTCGGGCCTCATCTATATCGATGGACGCATGACCGGCGATTACAACACCGGCTCCGACCTGTTCCCGCAAAAGGCGCAGGACGGCTTCACCGTGGTGAACGCGCGCATCGGCCTGCGGGGCCGTGACGAGCGCTGGGCGATCGAGTTCTGGGGCCAGAACATCTTCAACACCCAATATACCCAGGTCGCGTTCAACTCTCCGTTCCAGGAGGGGGCGAGCACCGCGCCGTTTATCGATCCCAACTATCCGGGCGGGCGCCAGATCTTTTCTGCTTATCTGGCCGAACCGCGCACTTATGGGCTTACCCTGCGGGGCAAGTTCTGATCGCCTGAAACAATAGATAATCGTAACCTGTGGGGCCGGTCCGAAAGGGCCGGCCTTTCTGTGTCAGGGGCGTGCGCCGAACAGCGCGGTGCCTACCCGCACATATGTGGCGCCCAGCATCACCGCCTTCTCATAGTCGCCCGACATACCCATGGAGAGGCCGGACAGGCCGTGATCACGCGCCAGCTTGGCCAGCAACGCGAAATAGGGCGAGGGATCGACTTCGGACGGTGGCACGCACATCAGCCCGGCAAGCGTTATGCCCAACTCGCGCGCGGACGCGATCAGCGCGTGGGTCTCCGCAATTGCGCAGCCGCCCTTCTGCTCCTCGGCGCCGATATTGACCTGAATGAAGCACGGCACTTTGCGCCCCTGTGCCTCCATCGCTTTGGCCAGGGCGGCGAGCAGCGACGGGCGGTCGAGCGAATGGATGACGTCAAACAGCGCAACCGCGTCGGCCGCCTTGTTCGATTGCAATTGCCCGACAAGATGCAATTGCAGATCGGGATATTCGGTCCGCAGCGCAGGCCATTTGTCCTGAGCCTCCTGCACCCGGTTTTCGCCGAACAGGCGCTGGCCAGCGGCAATCAGCGGCCTGATGTCCTCCGCGGTTTTGGTCTTGGACACGGCGATCAGGGCGACGTCGGCGGGTGCGCGCCGGGCCACGCGCGCGGCGCGGTCGATATTGGCGCGAACGGAGGAAAGTCGTTCCTGGGCATGGGCAAGGATGTCGCTGTTCATGCGCGCTGCTATAGGAAGGCAATGGCCGCCCGCAAAGCCCGCAATACGCCCCTGCCCCGCTTATGGTTGATGACCGACGAGCGCGTTGAGACGCCGCGCATCCTTGCGGCGGCCAGCCGCCTGCCCCGTGGCAGCGCGATTATCGTGCGCCATTATGCCAGCGACCGTGACGCGCGCCGGGCATTGTTCGATGCCCTGAAGCGCATAGCAGTCCGGCGGCATCATGTGCTGCTGCTTGCCGGTGATCGGCGCGAAGCGAGGCGATGGCGGGCCGACGGCGTGCACGGCGGCAGATCCCGGGCGGCAGGCGGCAATCTGCTGCACACCGTGCCGATCCACGACATGCGCGAATTGCGACTGGCGCAGGCACTTGGCCCGGACGCCGTGTTCCTGTCACCTGTCTTCCCCACCCGGTCGCATCCGGGAGCACCGGCCATCGGAACGATGCGTTTTGCAACGATAGCACGGCATGCCGCGGTGCCGGTGATCGCGCTCGGCGGCATGAACGCGCGGCGCGGACGCAAACTCAGCTTGCTGGGTGCTTATGGATGGTCGGCGATTGACGCACTGACGTAAAACATGCGCATCCGTTATGCGCCGTGGTCAGACCTGATCCGAATCAGAACTTGAAAATGGTGCCGACGTAAACGGCCTGGCTATCCTGCTGCTCATCCGTCAACGGCGCCAGGCGGCTGGCCTGCGCCTTGTACCGGACCCCGGCCATGACGTCGAGATTGCGCGTCAGGCGATAGGAGCTGGCGACATCAAGCGAATAGGGCTTGTCGCCGCTGGCCAAAGTAGCAGGTGCGGCACCCGCGCCACGGCCAGTATCCACCTGCACATTGGTGGTCAGGCGCTGCTTGCCGGCGGGCAGCGAGAAGCCGCCAGCCCGGCCGATCTCAGTTGTGATCGGTTCAAGCGGCTTGCGACCAACATCCTCGCTCAGCGTGAAACGGGAAAGCCCGCGCGCGAAGCCCAGGTTATAGGCGACTGGCGCGATGGTAACACCCGTCGCGGCTGGCCGCTCAGGCAGCGTCCGCAGCCCGGCATCGGTCCGTACCGCAAAGGTAATCGAGCGGCTGCCGCTGATCGATCCATTGGTGGGCGTGAAACGAAACTGGCGACCGCCACCGCGTGCCACGATCCGGGCATAGGCGTCGGCAAGGCGCGAATCACTGGTGGCGGGCGTGAAGGAGCCGATACTGCCAAGCTTGCCCAGCGAGACGGGATGGTTCGCGCGCAGCTTCACAAGGTCGGAAACGGCGCTGAAAGCCGGCGACAACGTAAGCGAAGCAGCAGCCAGCGCCGCGCCCGTCCAAGCCGTATGTCCCCAACCCCACCGCATTGTTCGATCCTTAAACCCCGGCGCAAAGCCCTCGTCACGATTAACGAAGAGACTCTGCAAACCCTCCATTAGCACCGATGGCTCCATTCTGACCAGTGTGAGGGGGGCGATTTTGACCGGGCTGTTGCATTATCCACACAAGATTCGCTTATCACGCCACCCGGTGGCCGGACACGCAGTTCAGCCGATTATGGGAATCCGCGCATAAACGACACAAGCACGCACTTGCCCACCGCGCGCCTTCCTTTATAGAAACGCTCGCTACAGGCCGCTTTGCGCGGCTCTTTTAAGGAATTACCGATGCGCCGTCTCCGTCGCCCCGTTGCCGTCACCATGCTTTCGCTGGCTGCCATCAGCATGCTGGGCGGATGCAGCCTGTTCGGCGGTCGCGGCAACCGTGCAAAGGCTGTCCCCGACCTCGCTGCGAGCAAGGTGACGACGATCGGCGTCAACGCCTATCTCTGGCGCGCCAGCCTGGACGTGCTGTCGTTCATGCCGCTGGTGCAGACCGATTCGAACGGCGGCGTGATCGTCACCGACTGGTATGTGAACCCCAATGCGGCCAATGAGCGCATGAAGCTGACCGTGACGATCCTCGATCAGGATCTGCGCGCGGACGCGCTGCGGGTCGCGGCCAGCCGTCAGGTCAGCCAGGGCGGCCAGTGGGTCGATGCTCCGGTGCAGGCGGCGACCGTTCAGAAGCTTGAGGAAATCATCCTCACCAAGGCGCGCGACCTGCGCCGCGGATCGATCACGCAGGGCTAAGCGCCCAGGGCGGCCGAAATTTTCGCCAGCCGCCCGACCAGTGGACCATTATCGCTCGCCCGGCGTGCGCGCTCGGTGAGCGGCGGAATATTTTTGAGGGATGAGCATGCAAAGGCGCTTCAATCCGCTTGAGGCCGATGCCCGCTGGCAACAGCGCTGGGACGAACAGCAGAGCTTTCGCGCGGACGATCATAGTCCGAAGCCGAAAAGCTATGTGCTGGAAATGTTTCCCTATCCTTCGGGGCGCATCCACATCGGCCATGTCCGCAATTATTCCATGGGCGACGTGCTGGCGCGCTATCGCCGGATGACCGGGCATGAAGTGCTGCATCCGATGGGCTGGGACGCGTTCGGGATGCCGGCCGAAAATGCCGCCATGGAAAAGAAGGTCCATCCCGGCGGCTGGACCCGCGACAATATCGCCAACATGAAGGCGCAGCTGAAGAAGCTGGGCTTTGCCATCGACTGGTCGCGCGAACTCGCCACCTGCGAGCCGGACTATTATGGCCAGGAACAGGCGCTGTTCCTGGACATGCTACGCGGCTGGCTTTGTCTATCGCAAGGAAAGCGCGGTGAACTGGGACCCGGTCGACATGACCGTGCTGGCCAATGAGCAGGTGATCGACGGGCGCGGCTGGCGTTCGGGCGCGCTGGTTGAGCGGCGCAAGCTGAACCAGTGGTTCCTGAAAATCACCGAGTTCGCCGACGACCTGCTGGCCGGGCCTGGATAGCGCTGGACAAATGGCCCGAAAAGGTCCGGCTGATGCAGGAAAACTGGATCGGCAAGTCGCAGGGGCTGAGCTGCACGTTCCAGTTTCGTCGGCGAGCGCGCGATCAGGGCATCGACGTGTTTACCACGCGGCCCGACACGATCTTCGGGGCAAGCTTCGTCGCGATCGCGGCCGACCATCCGATCGCGCAGGCGCTGGCAGCCAGCAACCCGCAAGCGGCCGCCTTCATCGAGCAGTGCAAGGCTGGCGGGACGACCGCGGCGGAGCTGGAAACGGCGGAAAAGCTAGGCTTCGACACCGGCTTTGAAGTGCTGCACCCGTTTGACGACGGCTGGACCCTGCCTGTCTTCATCGCCAATTTCGTGCTGATGGACTATGGCACCGGCGCGGTCTTGGGCGTGCCCGGCGCATGACCAGCGCGACCTTGATTTCGCGCGCAAATATGACCTGCCCGTGACGCGCGTCGTGGCAGCCGAAGGCGAAGACCGACGCGCCGATTCGACGGCGACGTCGCCTATACCGGCCCGGGCACGCATGGTGAATTCAGCCGGTTCCTGGACGGCATGAGCTGTCGACGATGCCAAGGCCGCGGTCATCGCGCGCGCCGAAGCACGAAGGCTGGGGCGCAGGGCACGACCGTGTTTCGCCTGCGCGACTGGGGCGTGTCGCGTCAGCGTTACTGGGGCACGCCGATCCCCGTCATTCATTGCGACGATTGCGGGCCGGTGGGCGTTCCCAAGGATCAGCTGCCCGTCGTTCTGCCCGAAGATGTCAGCTTCGACGTGCCCGGCAACCCGCTGGACCGGCACCCGACATGGAAGCATGTCGTCTGCCCGACATGTGGAAAGCCCGCGCGCCGCGAAACCGACACGCTGGACACGTTCGCGGATTCCAGCTGGTATTTCATCCGTTTTGCCAGCCAGCCGGATGACAAGCCGTTCGACAAGGCCGTGGCCGAGCAATGGCTGCCCGTCGGCCAGTATATTGGCGGCGTCGAACATGCGATCCTGCACCTGCTCTATGCCCGCTTCTGGACCCGCGCGTTGCAGCATATGGGCCAGCTGGGCATCGCGGAACCCTTCACCGGCCTGTTCACGCAGGGGATGGTGACGCACGAAACCTATTCGCGCGAACAGGGTGAAGGGCTGCCGCCGCTCTATTTCAGCCCAACCGACGTCGATCGCGACGGCAATGGCGCGACCCTGTTGGCCGATGGTCAACCGGTCGACATCGGCCGCGTCATCAAGATGTCGAAGTCCAAAAAGAATGTCGTCGATCCCGATGACATCATCGCCAAATATGGCGCGGACGCGGTGCGCTGGTTCATGCTGTCGGACAGCCCGCCGGAGCGCGACCTGCCCTGGACCGAGGCCGGCATCGAAGGCGCATGGCGCTTTGTTAATCGCCTGTGGCGCTTGTTCGGGGAAGCCGGCGACCGTGGCGATGGCGGCGCCGACAAGGCGCTGGACCGCAAGCTGCACCAGAGCATCGATGGCATCGCGAAGGATATCGAGGCGCTGTCTTTCAACAAGGCCGTGGCCAAGATCTATGAACTGACCAGCGCCGTGGAAAAGGCGAAGCCCTCCGCCAGCCGGACAGACGCCATCCGCACGCTCGCCCTGCTGGTCGCGCCGATGACTCCGCATCTGGCGGAGGAAGCCTGGGCCGATATGGGACAGGACGGCCTGATCGCTGACGCCGCCTGGCCCGCCGTCGATCCCGCCTTGCTGGTGGACGATGAAGTCACGATCGCCATTCAGGTGATGGGAAAGCTGCGCGACACCATTACCGTGCCCAAGGGGCTGTCCAAGGACGAGTTGCAGGCGCGCGCACTGGCGGCCGACAATATCGTTCGCACGCTGGATGGCGCGGAACCGAAAAAAGTGATTGTCGTTCCGGATCGATTGGTGAACCTCGTCCTATGACCCCTCGCTTCCTGATCGCCGCGCTTGCGCTGGCTGCCGCCCTGCCCCTTTCGGCCTGCGGGCTGCGCCCACTCTACAGCGGCGGCGCATCGGGCGCGGTTGCCCAGTCCCTGAGCGGGATCGAAGTGGCACCGATCGAGGGCAAGGCGGGCTGGCTGGTTCGCACCGCGCTGGAGGACCGGCTGCCCCATGGCGGCCCGGTCCACTACAAGCTGCAGATCAAGCTCGACGACGCCATTCAGGGCTTCGGCGTGCGCGCCAACGACACGGTCACGCGCGAACGCCGCACGCTGCGCGCCCGCTATCAGCTGGTAGATTCGGCCACCGGTACGCAGATCCTGGACGCGACGGCCGGTTCCGACGCCGGTATCGACGTGGTGTCGAGCGAATATGCCACCATCGCTGCGGAAGACCGGGCACTGGAAAACCTGTCGCAAACCATCGCCGATCAGATCGTGGCGCGACTCGCGACCTTCGCCGCCAAGGAAGAAGCGGCGAAGTGATCCGCATGGATCAGCGCGGATGAAGGCGAACAAGAACCAGATCGAACGCGCGCTCGACGCGCCGTCCGCCAACATTCGCATCTTCGTGCTCCATGGTCCCGATGAGGCGGGCAGCGCGGCGCTGGCCAAGCGGATCGAACGCGCGATGGGCGAGGGTGCCGAGCGCATCGACCTGGACGGACCGGGCCTGAAGGGGGACCCGGCGCGCCTGGCCGACGAGGCCGCAGCCTTTTCCATGTTCGGGGACAAGCGGTGGATCCGCATCAGTCAGGCGGGCGACGAGATCGCGCCGGCGGTCGAAGCGCTGCTGGAAGCGCCGCAGGCCGGCAACCCGGTGGTCCTGATCGCCGGCAATCTGAAGACAACCGGCGCGGTATTGAAGCTGTGCCTCGCTTCCCCCGCCGCCATGGCCTTCGCCAGTTACGCGCCGGAGGGACGCGACGCGGATCAGGTCGCGGTCGCCATGGCGCGTGAATTGGGCCTGCGCCTGGCACCAGATGCTGCGCGTCAGCTGTCGGACGTCACCGGGGGCGATCGCGGGCAGATGGGCGGGGAACTGGAAAAGATCGCGCTCTATCTCGACGCCGCACCGGACCGACCGGCCGACGCCGGGCTGGAGGAGCTGGACGTCTTGTTGGCCGGGCCAGTGGAGGACAATCTGGGCGCTCTGGTGAACGCGGTGCTGAGTGGCGACCTGCCGCGGATGACCAGTGAGCTGCAACGCGCCCGGTCGCTGGGCGCCAGCCTAATGGGGATGACCCGCCTGCTGTCCGCCCGCGCGGTTCTGCTCGCCGGGATTCGCGCGCATGTCGAGCGCGGCGGATCGGTGGATGCTGCGGTGGAAAGCGCGGGCAAGGCCGTGTTCTGGAAGGACAAGGGCGCGGTCGCGCGCCAGACCCGCATCTGGACATCAGAGCATATTGCCCGCCTGCTCCACCGGCTGAACGAAGCCGAACGTGCCAGCCGCTCACCGCTTGGCGAGTTGCAGATCGAGCATGAGATGCTGAATATCGCACGGCAGGCGGCGCGCGCCCGCTGAGCCGCATTTTCCACCCGGCCTGTTTCATGTGAAACCCGTCCCACGGGTCGGGCACAAATCGCTGCATACTTTGTTACGAAAGCGGAGTAGCAGGGAAAGGATGGGGCGTCGGGTCGAGAGGAAACTGGCCATTGTCAGCCTATCTTAATGCCATCGGGACAGCCGTTCCCGATCAGGACGTGCATAAAAGCTTTATCGGGTGGGCCGGCAGCCAGCTGGCCGACGCAATCGAACAAAAACTGTTCGCTCGTATGGCCCGCCGATCGGGCATAGCGCATCGCTGGTCGGTGCTTCCATCCGGCCCGGAAGGGGGATCGCCCGTCGATATGGGCGGCTTCTATCATGGCGAGGATCCCGGCACCGCTGCCCGCATGGCCCTTTATGCGCGGCACGCCCCGGTGCTGGCACAGGCCGCCGTCTCGGCGCTGGGCGATGCATTCGCACCACAGAACATCACCCATATGGTGGTAGCCAGCTGCACCGGCTTCATGGCGCCCGGTCTCGATCAGGTGCTGGCGAAAATGCTGGGCATCCGGCCGACGGTGGAGCGCCAGATGGTGGGGTTCATGGGGTGTTACGGCGCCATCGCCGCCTTGCGTGCGGCACGCCATATCGTCCGGTCGCAACCTGTTGCGCAGGTGCTGCTGGTCTGCGTCGAGCTGTCCAGCCTGCATCTTCAGCGCGGACGTAATCTGGAAGGGCTGCTCGCCATGCTGCAGTTCGGCGATGGCGCGGCGGCGGCGGTGATCAGCGCCAATGCCGATGGACTGCAGCTTGGCACGCCTTTTTGCGCAACCCTGCCCGATAGCGAGGCGCTCATCCAATGGCATGTCGGCGATCATGGGTTTGAAATGATCCTGTCGGGCGAAGTCCCCGGCCAGCTGGCCCATGCGCTTGCCCAATCCGCCCTTCTCCCCGTCGAACCCCGAACGATCGATGGCTGGGCCATCCATCCGGGCGGGCGGTCGATACTGGATGCGGTGGAGCATGGCCTGACATTGCCGGAAGACGCGCTGGCGGATAGCCGCGGCGTGCTCAACGACCATGGCAATATGTCGTCGGCAACGCTGATGTTCGTGCTGGAGCGCATGATGCGACGGCGCGCCGATCAGCTGCCGCGGCGCGCACTTGCGCTCGCCTTCGGCCCCGGCGTCGCGGCGGAGGGCATGCTGCTGGGCGCGGACGGAGAATTGCAGGCATGAGCCGCAGCCTCGTCCATCGTGCTCAGGAAGAGGAGTTGATGGACGCCGACGACCTGTCGCCGCAGGTCTATGCCACGGTGCTGGCCGGCCTTGGACGGGTCAATATCGCGACACTGGCGATGCGCCCCACGCTGCGTTTCCTGAAAACCGCATGCGTGGAGGCGCGCCCGTTCCGCTTGCTGGACGTGGGCTATGGCGATGGCGGCATGCTCCGCGCGATCTGGCGCTGGGCAAAACGGCGCGGCATCGCCTGCGAACTGGCCGGCATAGACCTCAATCCCCGCAGCGAGGCGGTGGCGCGCGCGCGGCATCCAGCCGACGCTCCGATTATCTATCGCACCGGCGACTATCGGGATCTGGCAGATGAGCCTTGGGACTTCATCGTTTCCAGCCTCGTCACCCATCATATGACAGACGACCAGCGGCTGTCCTTCCTGCGCTTCATGCAGGATCACGCGAAGCGCGGCTGGTTCATCAACGATGTTCACCGCCATGGCTTTGCCTATCACGGCTTTCCTCTCCTCGCCCGGCTGCTGTTCGTGCATCCGATCGTGCGCCATGACGGGCAGCTGAGCATTGCGCGAGGATTCCGCCCGGCCGAATGGGCCGACATGCTGCGCGACGCGGACATCGCGGATGCGCGGGTCGAACGCCTGTTCCCCTTTCGCCTGTGTGTGTCGCGCATCGCATGACCGCTGCGGAACTGGTCGTCATAGGTGCAGGCCCGGCAGGCGCATCGGCAGCCCTGATCGCGGCACGGGCGGGCAGACCCGTCATGCTGCTGGAACGACAGACCGAGCCGGGTGATGCGATCTGCGGCGGCTTCCTGTCATGGCGCACGCTGGCGCAACTCGACCGGCTGGGCATCTCCAGCGCCGACCTTCAGGGCCATGTCGTCAACGGGATGTCGATATTTCACCGGGGAAGGGTGTTAAACCGCGCACTACCCGCCAGCGGCATGGGGCTGTCCCGCCGCCGGCTGGACGGATTGCTATTGCAAGCGGCACGGGACGCGGGTGCCGACGCCCGCCTTGGCGTCATGGTGCAGGCGATCACCGGACGGGACATTCGCCTGCGCGGCGATGCGGTCCTCCATGGCGATTGCATCATGCTGGCGACCGGCAAGCACGATCTGCGCGATCTGGGTCGCACGGTCGCGGCCAGCGATCCGGAACTCGGCCTGCGCCTACGGCTGCCCCCATCACAGTCTCGCACCGCATTGATCGGCGATCGCATCGAGCTGCACCTGTTCGATCGGGCCTATGTCGGGCTGACCCTGCAGGAGGACGGGTCGGCCAATCTGTGCCTTGCCGCCCGAACCAGCCTGCTGGCGGAGGCCGGGGGACGCCCGGCCGACCTGCTCGCCCGGCTGGCCGACCGGTCACCAGCACTTGCCGAGCGCATGGCAGGATGGTCGCCTGCCATGGCGGTCGATGCGATTGCCCGGCTACCCTATGGCTGGCGCGCGACACGCACGGCCCCCGGCCTCTACCGGCTGGGCGATCAGGCAGCGGCCATTTCCAGCCTGGCGGGCGAGGGCATGGGGATCGCCCGGCTGTAGCGGCTTGCGCTCCGCCAGCGCATATCCGTCACTGCGCAGTTCGAATAGCGCACGGCGCAGCCGGGGCACCGGAATGGCAGGCAGGCTTTGCCCGGCAGGTGCGGCGACCGGTCGCGACACCGCGTGGCCGCCCGAAACGATCTAGCTGACGCTGGCGACCAGAGCAGGGATGGGGAAACAAAGCGCCTCGCCAGCGCCCCATATTAAAGCAAGCTGGCAATGCGCCACCTTCGCCGGGCGCGGCGCGCGGAATAGCGCAGCTGACGCGCGTGCCCACTTCCCTCACCGGCGCTTGATCGCCGCCAGCCTTCACCCCATATTCCCGTCATGTCCAAGATGAACCTGACCGAGGCGCAATGGCGCGAGAAGCTGTCCCCTATGCAGTATCATGTCCTGCGAGAGGCGGGAACGGAACGCGCGTTCACCGGCGAATATGAAAAAAACAAGGCAGAAGGCCTCTACCGCTGCGCCGGCTGCGGCGAGCCGCTGTTCGATTCGCAGACCAAGTATAACAGTGGCTCTGGCTGGCCCAGCTTCACCCAGCCCAAATCCGGCGAAGCGGTTGAAGAGCATCGGGACGCCAGCCACGGCATGGTGCGGGTCGAAGTGCGCTGCGCCACATGCGACGGGCATCTGGGCCATGTGTTCCCGGACGGGCCGGGACCGGAGGGGCTGCGCTATTGCATCAACAGCGCCTCGCTCGATTTCGAGTCGAAAGACGAGGGCTAAGCACGGAATGGCGGCCCCGGCCTAAACCGAGGCTGTCCGTTCAGTGCGCGAATTTCTGGCCGATTTCCATCATCGCGATCGCCGCTTTCGCCGCTTCCCCGCCCTTGTTCTTCTCGCTCGGCTTCGCACGCGTCAGCGCCTGCGCCTCATTCTCTACGGTCAGGATGCCGTTGCCGATGGCGATGCCGTCCATGCTGAGCGCCATCAGACCGCGCGCGCTCTCGTTCGACACGACTTCGAAGTGATAGGTTTCGCCGCGGATCACCACCCCGATGGCGATAAAGCCGTCATAACGGCCGCTTTCCGCCGCCATTGCTACCGCACCCGGAATTTCCAGCGCGCCCGGCACGGTCAGCACGTCGCAGATATGCCCGGCCTCCTCCAGCGCGCCCTTGGCGCCTTCGATCAGCAGGTCGTTGAGATGGTCGTAGAAGCGCGCTTCCACGATCAGGAATTTCGCCATGATTTTGTCCCCTGAAAAGTCGCTGGCTGGGTTGCGGATCAGGCAGCGGGCGTCAATTGGCGCATGCGGGCCAGATAGCGGGCCAGCACGTCGATTTCGATATTGATGGCCTGTCCCGGCGCGATCCCGGCGAAGGTGGTGACTTCGCTGGTATGCGGAATGATGTTGATGCCGAACTGCACGCCGTCGGCCACATCCTCCACTTCATTGACGGTCAGCGATACGCCGTTCAGCGTCACCGATCCTTTCGGCGCGATGCTGGGCGCAATGTCCTTTCCGGCGGAGATCACGATCCGCTTGCTGTCCCCTTCGTCATTCACGGACAACACTTCGCCGACCGCGTCGACATGACCCGTCACGATATGACCGCCCAGTTCGTCCCCGACCTTTAGCGCACGTTCCAGATTGAGTGTCGCGCCCTCACGCCACATCGCGCGGCCAGTGCGGGACACGGTTTCTGCCGAGACGTCGACGGTGAAGCTGCCTTCCCCCTTTTCCACCACGGTCAGGCAGACACCCGAACAGGCGATGGATGCGCCGATCGCGACGCTCGCCATATCGTAATGACAATCGATCACCAGCCGCATGTCGCCGCGCTGTTCCACCTGCGATATGGTGCCGATGTCGGTGACGATGCCGGTGAACATGACTATCCTTCCGTTGGTGCCGCCCATGCGGGCGGATCGGTGCGTCAGCCCCTAAACGGCGCGAACGCGCTCGTAAACCTCCAGCCTGTCCGGCCCGAGTTGCCGCGCGTCGAGCGCCCGCCAGCGGCCATGCGCGTCGGCCAGCGATTCCAGGCCGATGTCCTGCAAAGCCGGTTTTCCGCCACCGATGAAAATCGGCGCGCGATAAAGCAGCAGGCGGTCGACCATGTCAGCCTTGAGGAAGGAGGACGCCGTGCGCGCGCCACCCTCCACAAGCAGCCGATCGACATCGGTCAACGCGCGAATCTCATCCGGGCTTCGCAGCAGCGTCCAGCCGTCCGGCCGAACGCCATGTCCAAGCACCAGCCGGCGCGGCGAACGATGCTCCAGCCCGTCCAGCCTGACAGTCAGCACGGGAATGTCGGTTTCGAACGTGCCGCGCCCCACCATGATGGCGTCATGGCAGGCCCGTTCCACATGGGCATGCGCACGCGAACGCTCTCCGGTGATCCAGCGGCTACGACCATCGGCCATCGCGATGCAGCCGTCGAGCGACAGGCCGAGCTTCAGCGTGACATGCGGCCGGCCGAGCGAGAGGCGCGTGAAGAAGCCGCTCATCGCCGTGCGCGCCTCGTCCGCCATCAGGCCCATGTCGACCGCGATGCCGACAGTGCGCAGTGCATTCGCGCCTTTCCCGGCAGTGCGCGGATCGGGATCCTCGACGGCGATGACAACCCGCGACAGGCCCGCCTCGATCAACAGGTCGCTGCATCGCGGACCACGCTCTGAATGATGGAAGCACGGCTCCAGCGTCACATAGGCGGTGCCGCCCTGCGCCCGCGCTCCGGCCTGGGCCAGTGCCATGGCTTCCGCATGGGGCCGCCCGCCCTTTTGCGTCCATCCCCGCCCAACAACACGATCCTGCGCGTCGACGATGACACATCCCACACTGGGATTGAGCGCGGTTTGTCCCCATCCGCGACGCGACAGCGCAATGGCCGCCGTCATGCGGCGCGCGTCCTGCGCAGCGAGCGAAATTATTTCGAGTCTCCAGTCACCGCCGGCGCAGTTCCGGTGTCGACTGCAGTACCGCGCGCTACCTCCTGCGCCTTGGCCTTGGCGATCCGTGCGTCGATAGCCCGCAGGACGCGCGCGTTTTCGGCCGCGCGCAGCTTTTCATTGGCCTCCGCATCCCGCCGCCACTCTATGCCGAAGGCGTCGGCAACGCCCTGAAATTCATTCTGCTTGCGCTGCAGCGCCTTCTCGCGGATGACGACATCCTTCTTCAACTGCTCCAGAACCTCGACGTCGGAACGATCCGCACGCCAGTTCTTGAAATAGATGATCTGCGGCTCTTTCGGCAGGATATTGGTGCGCGCATCCAGCACGAAGGCATAGACGATCAGCCCCGTTGCCAGCACCGAACACAGCGCGACGAACCATTTATAGGGATGGTCCTGACGGAAGAATCCTCGCAAGTCGGCAAACGCCGTGCGCGGGGAGACCGGGCGGGGGAAGATGGCCATGCCGCCCATATAGTGCAGTGGGCGGAGCGATGCAAAAGCGTCCTTTGGAACTGCCCCATCACGGCGCACGCCCCGCCCCTTTCCCATCAATCGGTCATGCGGAAATATACGGTCATGACCCGGCTGCTCTCCACGGCCACGCCGTCACGCGTTGCTGGCTTGAACCGCCATTTGGCCATCGCCTGATCGCGTGTGCGTTCCCAGAAGGCGTTGTCGCTGGCCGACACCAGTTCCACGGCCTTCACCCGGCCATCGACGCCGATCTGCACCCGCACCGTCACTTTTCCTTCTTCGTTAAGGCGCAGCTTGGCTGGCGGGTAGCTGGGCTGGAACTGGGAAGCGTAGCGCGGGTCGGGCATCGCATCGACGATCTTGGGCAGCGCGGGTGGAGGCAAGGGCGGCTCTACGATCGTCTTGCCCTCGCCGGGGTCCATTGGGATGATCGGTGGCAATTTGGGCAGCTCAAAATCGGCGGGCTGGTCCAGATCGATGATCTGATCGGTGATCGTGGTGCGAACGGGCGTTTCGACCTTCGCCTTCTCGATCAGCTTGGGTTCGGGCGGCGGCGGGACCGGCGTGATCGGGATATTGCGCGCCCAAATCACTTTATACGCATCTTTGACGAAAGTCTGGCCGGGCAACAACAGAACCAAAGCAGCAACCGCGCCATGCAGTCCGATGGCGATGGCAAGGCTGGCGGGCGAACGACGAGACTGGCTGGCATAGGCTCCGCGCGGTGCCGTGACATGGTTGTCCGGGCCGGCCGATGGAACGGAAAACGAAACACGGTCGATCATGACGGAATCCTTCCTCCTGCAACGCCTGAAAGGCGGCAGGAATAACGATACATCATATCATTTTATGTTACAACATCACTTTTTGTCGGTCGAACTTAGGTACAGCACAATAATGACGTAACGATCAGGCCGCTGCCGCGCGCAGGCGCGCGATCGCCTTGTCCTTGCCGATCAACGGCAACAGTGCGGCCATGTCAGGGCCATGGTCGCATCCCGTCAGCGCCTGACGCAGCGGCAGGAACAGCGCCCGCCCCTTTCGGCCCGTCGCCGCCTTCAAACCATCGGTCCACCGTTTCCATGCGTCCGCACCGATGGCGATGTCGGCCAGCATATCAGCCGCCTGCGCGACAAAATCGCGATCTTCAGCCTCTAGCGCAGGGGCGGTAATGTCATCCGTGACGATCGCCCACCAGCCGGCGGCCTGTCCCACGCTCTCCAGGTTCGGCCGAATCGCTTCCCATCCCGTTGCGGTCATATCGCTGGGCAGCCGATCGCGCACAGCGTCGAATGACAATTGGTGAACGATTCGGGCATTGATCGCCGCCAGTTCAGCTTCGTCGAACCGGGCGGGCGCGCGCCCGAAATGCGCAAAATCGAAACTGTCGATCAACGGCGCGATGTCGGCCAGTGGCTCGACCGGCTGGCTTGTGCCAAGGCGCGCCAGCAGCGCGATGATCGCCTGCGGCTCCAGCCCTTCTTCCCGAAAATGTGCGACGCCCAGAGATCCCAGCCGCTTGGAAAGCTTCCCTTCGGCCCCTGTCAGCAATGCTTCGTGCGCAAAGAGTGGCGGCATCGCGTCCATCGCCGCGAACATCTGAAGCTGGATCGCGGTGTTCGACACATGATCCTCACCGCGCACCACATGGGTGATCCCCATGTCGATGTCATCGATGGCGGAGGGTAGCATGTAGAGCCAACTGCCGTCCGCCCGCCGAATCACGGGGTCGGACAAGAGGCGCGGATCGAAATGCTGTTCGCCGCGAATCAGGTCATGCCACGCGATCGGGCTGTCATGATCGAGCAGGAAGCGCCAGTGCGGACTGCGCCCCTCTTGCTCGAAAGCGGCGCGCTCATCCTCGCTCATGTTCAGCGCTGCCCGGTCATAGACCGGCGGCAAGCCCCGACCCAGCAACACCTTGCGCCGCAGTTCCAGTTCCTGCGCGCTTTCGTAGCAGGGATAGACGCGGCCTGCGGCCTTCAGCGCCTCGAACCGCGTTTCGTAAAGCGCGAAGCGGTCCGACTGGCGCGTCTCCGCGTCAGGATGGAGGCCCAACCAGGCAAGATCGGCGCGAATCGATTCGGCATATTCCGCCTTCGACCGTTCCAGATCGGTATCGTCCAACCGCAGCAGGAACTGCCCGCCCCGCTTTTTCGCCCACATCCAGTTGTGCAGGGCCGCGCGGATATTGCCGATGTGCAGATGCCCGGTGGGCGATGGCGCGAAGCGGGTGACGACGGTCATAATAGTTCAGCTGGTCCGAAAGGCATTGGTGATGGGGTAACGACGGTCGCGGCCGAAGTTGCGGCTGCCCAGCTTCACGCCCGGCGGCGCCTGCCGCCGCTTATATTCGGCGATGTAGAGCAGCCTTTCGATCCGCACGACGGTATCCCGGTCGAAGCCGCGCGCGACCAGATCGGTCACCGACGCCTCTTCCTCCACCAGCCCGTGCAGGATGCCGTCCAGCACGTCATAAGGCGGCAGGCTGTCCTCGTCCTTCTGGTCCCGGCGCAGTTCGGCGCTGGGTGGCTTGGCGATGATGCTTTCGGGCATGACTGGGCCGTCGGGGCCAAGGCCGATGCTGGGCCGGTTCGTGTTGCGCCAGCGCGACAACGCGAACACCGTCGTCTTGTAGGCGTCCTTCAGCGGATTGTAGCCGCCGGCCATATCGCCATAGATGGTCGCATAGCCGACCGACATCTCGCTCTTATTGCCGGTGGTCAGCAGCATGTGGCCGAATTTGTTGCTGAGCGCCATCAGCGTCACGCCGCGGATGCGCGACTGAATGTTTTCCTCGGTAATGTCGACGCTGCGGTCGGAGAAGCTGTCCGACAGCATGCCGTCGAACGCCTCGACCGCCGGCGCGATGGGGATCGTGTCCAGCCGGCATCCGATCATTCGCGCGCATTCGGCGGCATCATCCAAGCTGGACTGGCTGGTAAAGCGGCTGGGCAGCATCACGCACCACACGCGTTCCGGCCCCAGCGCATCGGCTGCAATGGCGGCGCAGATCGCGGAATCGATCCCGCCCGACAGGCCGAGGACGACGCCGGGAAAGCGGTTGCCGTTCACATAATCGCGCAGGCCAAGCACCATGGCGCTGTAGATGTCGGCCGGGTTGGGGTCGAGCGCATGGATATCTCCCGGTGCACAGGACCAGCCCCTCTGCGCGTCCCGGGTCCAGTTGGTCAGCACCAGCGCCTCTTCCCAGTCGGGCAGCACGTGCAACGGCGCGCCGTCGGTGCCCAGGACGAAGGATGCGCCGTCGAACACCAGTTCGTCCTGCCCGCCGACCCGGTTGAGATAGACCAGCGGCAATCCGGTTTCGCGCACCCGCTCCGCCCCGATCCGCTTCATCCGCAGATCGTCCTTGTCCACTTCATAGGGGCTGCCATTGGGTGAAAGCAGGATTTCGGCACCCGCCTTTGCCAATGCGCCGGTCACCGTGGGAAACCAGATATCCTCACAAATCGGCAGGCCCAGCTTCACGCCGCGAAAATCGACCGGCTCCGGCAAGGGACCGGGTACAAAACAGCCGCTTTTCGTCGAATGTGCCGTAATTGGGCAGCTCATGCTTCAGCCGCACCGCAGCGATTTCCCCGCCATCGAGCAGTGCATAGGCGTTGTAGAGCGCACCGTCTTGCTGCACCACCGTGCCGACCAGCATCGCAGGGCCACCATCGGCTGTTACCGCCGCCATCCGCGTCAGTTCCGCGCCCGCACGGGCAATAAGGGCCGGTTTCAGCACCAGATCTTCGGGCGGATAACCGATCAGTTGCAATTCCGGGAAGGCGATCAGGTCCGCCCCGGCAGCGCGTTCGCGCATCGCCAGCATCGCGGCTGCATTGCCGGAAAGATCACCCATCGCCTGCGTCATCTGCGCCAGTGCGATGGTCAGGCTGTTCTTCGCTTCACTCGACATAGAAGCGCCCTAGAGCATTGGCCGCCACTGTGGGAACGGCTTTTTGAGGCATGCCGAGAGGTCAATAAGCCTTAGATCGGAACGATCCGGTGCAAAAGCCGTGCAACAGCCCCTTTAACGAAAGCGATTGCATCGCTAAAGGGCGCGCCAGACGCAGCATGGCAATATGGGGCCTTCACATGAAATTGATGACCGGCAATTCCAACCTGCCCCTGGCCAAGGCGATCGCCGACTATCTGGAGCTGCCGCTGACCAACGCCAGCGTGCGACGCTTCGCCGATGAGGAAATATTCGTGGAAATCCACGAAAATGTCCGGGGCGAGGATGTCTTCCTCGTGCAGTCGACCTGCTATCCCACCAACGACAATCTGATGGAACTGCTGATCATGATCGATGCGCTGCGACGCGCGTCGGCCAAACGCATCACGGCGGTCGTTCCCTATTTCGGTTATGCGCGGCAGGATCGAAAGCCCGGCCCGCGCACGCCGATCTCCGCCAAGCTGGTGGCCAACCTCATCACCGTTGCCGGGGCCAATCGCGTATTGTCCGTCGATCTGCATGCCGGCCAGATCCAGGGCTTTTTCGACATCCCGACCGACAATCTGTTCGCCGCACCGGTGATGTCGGCCGATATTCAGGCGCGTTTTTCCGATCGCAACATCATGGTCGTTTCGCCGGACGTCGGCGGCGTGGTGCGCGCCCGCGCGCTGGCTAAGCGGCTGGACAACGCCCCCCTTGCCATCGTCGACAAGCGGCGTGAGCGGGCCGGCGAGTCGGAAGTGATGAACATCATCGGCGATGTGAAGGGGCGCTTCTGCATCCTGATTGACGATATCGTCGATTCGGCCGGCACGCTGTGCAACGCGGCAGGCGCCCTGCTGGCGGCGGGGGCGGAAGAAGTCGTCGCCTATGTCAGCCACGGCGTGCTGTCGGGCGGTGCGGCGGCGCGCGTCGAGGCATCGGCGCTCAAGGAACTGGTGATTACCGATTCAATTCTGGCGACCGACGCGGTATCGGCCTGCGCCCGCATCCGCCACCTGCCAATCGCGCCGCTGCTCGGCGAAGCGATCAAGCGCATCGCGGATGAAAGTTCGGTTTCCAGCCTGTTTGACTAACAAGGCAAACGGGCTGGCGGACGATCCGGGGGATCGTTCGACCGGACTTTTTCGGTTTCCAGCCTGTTTGACTGATTGAACGGCCTCAGATCGGCGAAGTTGCGCGGCGCAACTTCCGGCGGATCAGATCAGCGGCTGTAAAACTATCGGCAGGCAAAGCACGCCGGCGAGCGCCAGCATCACGCGCTGCCCCCGCCCCACGCCCAAGCCGCTTAGCATGCCGGTGTCCTTTGCCCACAGCGGCGGTAAGGCCAGCAAGGCCAGCGCGTAAAGCCCGCGCTCGATCAACCAGCCATCGGCCAACGGCAAAGGCTGCTGATGCAAGCTGAGGCCGCCCAGAAACGCCGAAAGGCTGATAATCCATCCGATGAAGGCCATGCACCGTCACTCCCGCTCGCACAGGATAGAACGGATAGTACGGCAAAAGGCTTAATGCGTGCGGGTTAGCTCAGGTCCGACCAAGGGTCATAGCTGGTGAAGCTCCAGACATTACCCTCACTGTCGAGCGCGTCGTAACCGCGCCCCGGATAACCTTCATTATCGTGCGGCTCGCGGATCAACCGAGCGCCCGCCGCACGCGCCTGTGCCGCATGGGCATCGACGTCGGCCACGATCATGCAGATGCATTGCGTGACGCCGCCAGCCTCCGCCGGGGATTTCCATTGATAGGCATCCTTGACCTCGCCGGGGCGATCGCTGCCCAGCATCACCATGCCGTCCCCCAGCACCAACTGGGCATGGTGGATGATCGCGGGATCGGCGTCGTCGGCAAACACGGCATGCCTCGTCAGTCCGAAGGCTTCGCACAGGAAAGCGACGGCGGCGGGGGCGTTCTTATATCGCAGGCAGGGAATTATGGGGCTTCCAGCGGGCATCGTGCATCTCCATGTTGTGCCGGCGCATCCTGCACCATCCCGCCACGTCCCGCTTGCACGAAAGTGACCGGTCAGGCCGCCGAAAATCCTCCATTGCCGGGGATCAGCGCAGCGCGAAGCGCGCCGGGGGTCATCCCCGCCATGTCACGCACGCTGCGCGAGAGATGCGCTTCGTCATAATAGCCTGCATCCTGCGCCAGATCGGCCAAGCGGGCGTCAGGGTCGGCGGCAAGTCCGGTCCAGAATCGCTCGAACCGGGCAAGCCGGGCGAAGCGGCCCGGCGTCATGCCGGTTTCATCGCGGAATCGAGCGATGAAGTGTCGCCGCGAACAACCCAGATCATGTGCGATCGAGTCGACCCGGATGTCGGGATCGGCGCGCAGGCGGCCCACCGCCCATGCGATAGCGCGATCGACGACGCGGCCATTGCGCAGTGACAACTCCAGCCACGCGTCCAGCAGCCCGAAACGCGCTTCTCCTGCGCTGGCCTCGCCCAGCTTGTCGCCAAGATCGCGCCAGTGCCGGCCGAATAGATCGAGCGGCACGACGCGATTGGCAATCTCGGCGAGCGGCGCATCGATCAGCCGCGCCATCACGCTCCAATCCATCGCGACATGCACCCCCGCTTGCGCCCCGGCACCGCGCGACAGGCTGGTGCCATCGGCAAAACCCGCGACAAAGGCCTGCCCCGGCTTCAATCGAATGGCATTCCCATCCGCGCCGGTCAGCGCCAGCGGATCGCCAAGACAGAATATCATCACCGCCTGCGTGGAGGCCAGTTCCGCGCGCACGGCGAAACTAGCCGTCCGCTCGTTATAGTCGCAATATTCCGAAACCATGCCGCGCAGGTGCGCCGCCGGCCGTGCGCGCATCATCCGCCAGCGATCGATGCTGTCATCATGTTGCAGAAGCTGAACGGGGCGCGCCGACTCCATAGAGCCAAGCCTAGCGCGCAGCGTTCTTGTCCGCTAGGTCACGGGCATGACCGCCTCTGCCGACATGCTGCTCGCCCGCCGTCTCGCCGACGCTGCGGGGGATGCCATCCGCCCCTATTTCCGCGCGCCCTTCGACACCGATTTCAAGGCCGATCACAGCCCGGTGACGCAGGCCGATCGTGCCGCCGAAGCGGCGATGCGCGCCATTATCGAGAAAGAGCGGCCCGACGATGGCATTATCGGCGAGGAATATGGTGCCGACCGGCCGGACGCCGCCCGCGTCTGGGTGCTAGACCCCATCGATGGGACACGCAGCTTCATCGCCGGGCGACCGATCTTCGGCACGCTGATCGCCCTGATGCGCGATGGCTGGCCAGTGCTGGGCATCATCGATCAGCCGATTTCGGCGGAGCGCTGGTGCGGGGAGGCGGGACGACCAACGACGCTCAATGGCCTGCCAACAGGCGTGCGCGCCTGCCGATCGCTGGAAAAGGCGATTCTGGCGAGCACAGGTCCGCAATATTTTCCCGGCTGCACGGGGGAACATTTCAGCCGCCTGGCCGGCCAGTGCCGCGACACGGTCTGGGGCGGGGATTGCTATAACTACGCGCTGCTGGCGTCCGGCCATGTCGACATCGTGGTGGAGGCCGGGCTCAAGCTTCACGACATTGCCGCGCTGGTGCCGGTGGTGGAGGGTGCGGGCGGCCGGATGTGCGACTGGGCGGGCGATCCGCTGACGGCGGAAAGCGATGGCAGGGTGATCGCGCTCGGCGATCCCGCACGGACGGATGACGTACTGGAGGCACTGGCGGACGGCCACGATTACCCCCATCACCATGATTGAGTGAGCCGTTCGCGCAGCTTATTTCCTGCCCTTGTAAACCCCGCCACCGACATCCTTGCGCGGCTTTCCGCCCTTGGTGCGCTGGGCAGCGGCGCTGGCCGCGGACAGCACGGGACCACATTGCGCCGCCTTTGCATCGCCCACATCGACAAAGGCCAGCAGGCCGGCAAGCGGGTTGGCCGCGATGCCGAGCGCCAATCCCGCACCACCGCGCGCGATCAGCTCAGGCGAAATGATCCCGAAGCCGGGCCGCGCGAAATAGCCATTGATGGCGACGGGCGACTGGCCGGAAAAGAGGCTGAACTTCTTGCTGTCGGCGCGAAACTTCAGACCAAGGCTTTCGTCGCGGAAGCTGAAGCCGCCGCGACCCAACATCACGTTCTTTTTGGTATCGATCAGGATCGGATCCGCGCTCGCAACACCGTCGCGCACGGTGAAGGCGATAAGGCCGCAGTTGATCTGCACCGGGTCTTTCAGCTTCTTCTGCCACATTTTCCAGATGAAGGTGCCGACATCCAGTTCGGACAGCTGAATGTTGCGCGCCCACATGGTCCCGGCTGGCAGGATCACGGCAATCCGACCGTTGGATGTGGCGAGCGACTTCCTCACCGAATCGCCCGTGCCGGTCATCGCTATGCGCGCGGACAATGTGCCGGTAGTGCCCGATTCCTCAACGCCCCAGCGACTGAGCAGCTTGCCCATCGGCGTGGGCGAAAGGCGGATGTCATATTTGGTGAAGACTGGCTGCTTGCGCGCGTCGATGCTGATGTCGGATGTCACATGGCCGCCCGACATGTCGAAAGTCAGCGGGGACAGAGTCAGCAGGTTATGGTCCAACGTCAGCGCCAGCGCGATATTCGAAATCGGCACATTCTGGTTGGTGACGGTACGCACCGAATATTTGACGTCGGCGTCGAACAGCTTGAGCGCGTCCGCCCGCAACGGCGCATCGGGCAGGAGCCGGGGCGTGCCGCCGACATTTTCGACCAGCGCCGGGACACCCGCCTGCTCGGCGCGATCGACCTTGGCGGGACTGTAGCCGATGAACGGCCCGACATCGACCATATCCAGCCGCTGCGTCGACAGGTCCGCCGCGAGCATCAGCCGGTCGTCGGGCAGCGATATCGTCATCGCCCCGCCAATATCGCTATCGCCGAACATACCCTTGATCCGCGTGAAGCGCCATTCGCCCCCGTGCTTGGTCAATTGCGACCCGATGCGGAAGGATCGGGTGTCGGGAATGGCGATGCCGATGAAGTCGAACAATAGCGACAGGTTCGGGCCGCGCGCCGCCGTCTGCAGTTGCGCGCCCTCGATCACGGTGGGCGCGGGAAGCGTGCCACCGACATCCAGTCGGGTCGAAGCGGCTTGCGCATGCAGTTCCAGCCGGGTCCGCCCACCCTCCACCGCCTCATTGGGCGAGAGCAAGCTGCCCCGCAGCGTGAAAGGCCGGCCGCGCATGCTGCCATCGCCGTGGAAGGTGACGGCATGCGCAAAGCGGGTGTCGCGCGCCTTCACCGTGTCGATGGCGGTGTCGGTATAAAGCTGCATGCGCGGGTCACGGTAGCGCAGGGTCGTCCCAGCGATCAGCGCCTGGCGGATCGTCGGCATGTCCAGCGGCTTTGGCGGCGCCTTGGGATCGCCGAAGGTCCATGTGTTGGCTTTCCCGTCCTTCGACCATTCCAGATCGATCGCGCCCTTTTGCAGCAGCAGCGTCTTCAACGCCTTATTCGCGGTAAGGAGCGACAGCGTAGAGAGCCGGGTGTCGATCCTGTCAGCCTTAAACAAGTTCGGGCGGCTGGCCCATGCGGGATTGGATATGGTCAGCTGGTCGGCCCTGAAACGCAGGGATAGCGGCGCGAAATAGAGGTTGAAGTCGCCGCCGACGCGCACGTCGCGCTGAAGGTTGCGGGACAGGATGGTTTCGAACGACCCCTTCAAAAACCGACCCTTCGTGGAGAAAAGCACCGCCCACGCCAGCGCGATGATGAGCAGAAGTGCGGCGATGACCTTTTCCCAAGTCGGCACTTCGTGCACTACTCGGCGTGCCTGCCCTCCCCAACTGCGCGCCGGGCGTGAGCGCTCCGCTTGTTGCGCGGCGGCGTCTAGGCGGCTCTCCAGCCCGCCCGGCCTCGTTGGATCGGCTTCGGCCATAGGTCGGTAAACGCCGCCAAGCGGGATTCGGTTCAACCTGTGGCGCAAAGCCGCCGAATCGCTTGATCTTCGCCGTCATCGCCGCTAAAGGCCCGCGTTCCCGATCCGTCGGGACAGGGGACGGTCCGGCCATCAAGGGCTGCCGTGGCTGTCCGCAATTCGTCCTTACCGGACATTCAAGGAGACGAAAATGCCCAAGCTGAAGACCAAGAGCGGTGTGAAGAAGCGCTTCAAGTTCACCGCCACGGGCAAGGTGAAGCACGGCGTTGCCGGCAAGCGTCACCGCCTGATTTCGCACAATGCGAAGTATATTCGCCAGAATCGTGGCACCTCCGTGCTCTCTGATTCGGACGTCGCGCACGTCCGTCTCTGGGCGCCCTACGGCCTCAAGTAAGGAGTAAGGTCACATGGCACGCATCAAGCGCGGCGTAACCACGCGCGCCAAGCACAAGCGGATTCTGGAGCAGGCGAAGGGCTATTATGGCCGTCGCAAGAACACCATCCGTATCGCCCGCCAGGCCGTCGAAAAGGCCGGTCAGTACGCCTATCGCGACCGCAAGGTTAAGAAGCGGTCCTTCCGCGCCCTGTGGATTCAGCGCATCAACGCCGCAGTCCGCATGGAAGGCCTGACCTATGGCCAGTTCATGCACGGCCTGAAGCTTGCCGGCGTCGATCTGGACCGCAAGGTTCTGGCCGACATCGCGATGCACGAAGGCGAAGCATTTAGCGCGATCGTCGCGCAGGCAAAGGCGGCTCTGCCGGCTGCCTGAGCATCGAACCGCCTATATGGTTCGAAAGGGCGTCGGGGCAGCAGCCTCGGCGCCCTTTCCTTTTTGATCGATCCTGACGGGGAAGTATCCATGTCGCTGCATCTCTGGTGGCTGTATGTCACCGCCGTGTTCCTGATTTCCGCGACGCCCGGACCGAACATGCTGCATGTGATGACGCAGAGCATCCATCACGGCCCGCGACGCGCACTTGCCACCATGGCGGGGCTGATGAGCGCGGTGCTGCTTTGCCTGATCGCATCGGCGCTTGGCCTTGGCGCCTTGCTGAAAGCCTCGCCCCGCCTGTTCGACGTGCTGCGCTATGCCGGTGTCGCCTATCTGCTGTGGCTGGGGATAAAGGCCTGGCGCGCACCCGTCGGCGGTGCGGTGGAAGGGGCCGCGACGCGCAGCCATTCGCCGGGCCGCCTGTTCGGCACTGGGCTTCTGACGGGGCTGTCCAATCCCAAGCTCATCATTTTCGCCGCCGCGCTGTTTCCCCAGTTCATCGACGCGCGCCTGCCCTTTGGCCGGCAACTGGCGATCCTGGTCGTCAGCTTCGTGGTGATCGAGGCTTTCTGGTACGCCATGTATGCGCTGGGCGGTCGCCAGCTTTCCGCCTGGTTGAAGCCGGAAAATCGCCAGCGCCTGTTCAATCGGGCAACGGGCGCGCTGTTCATCGGTTTTGGCGGGCTGCTGCTGGGTCGCGCAGCCTAGGGTGTGGCGGACGACATATGCTTGGGCTTGATCGATGGCGCCACTAACGACTACGGCGTGCGCCAGCGGGCCCGCGGACAGGCAATGCGCCGGTCGACGCGGGAATGACGGGGTTTTTTGAGATCATGAGCGAAGTTGCAGCACTGAAATCCGGACTGCTTGCCGACATTGCGGCAGCCGACACGGCGGACGCGGTCGAGGCGTTGCGGGTGGGCGCGCTGGGCAAGTCCGGCGTCGTCACCGCACTTTTGAAGACGCTGGGCGGCATGAGCCCGGAGGAACGGCTGGAAAAAGGCCCGCCGATTCAGGATCTGCGCGAAAGCGTCACCGCCGCAATCGCCGCGCGTAAAGCATCGCTGGAACAGGCGGCGCTCGACGCCCGCCTTGCCGCAGAACGCATCGACATGAGCCTGCCCGCCGACATCGGCCCGGTCGGCAGCGTGCACCCGGTCGCACAGGTAATGGACGAACTGGCCGAAATCTTCGCCGATCTGGGTTTCTCGGTCGCGACCGGCCCGGAAATCGAGGATGACTGGCGCAATTTCAGTGCCCTCAACATTCCCGAGACCCATCCCGCGCGCGCAATGCACGACACGTTCTATTTCCCCGATACCGACGCGCAGGGGCGGTCGATGCTGCTGCGCACCCACACCTCTCCGGTGCAGATCCGCACGATGATGAGCCAGCAGCCACCGATCCGCATCATCGCGCCGGGCCGCGTCTATCGCAGCGACAGCGACGCGACCCACACGCCGATGTTCCACCAGATCGAGGGGCTGGTGATCGACAAGGGCATTCACCTTGGCCACCTGAAATGGACGCTGGAAACATTCCTGAAGGCGTTCTTCGAGCGGGAGGACATCGTCCTGCGCCTGCGCCCCAGCTATTTTCCGTTCACCGAGCCGTCGGTTGAGGTCGACGTCGGCTATACGATGGAAAAGGGCCAGCGGGTCATCGGCGGCAGCGGCGACGCGGACAATGGCGGCTGGATGGAAGTGCTGGGCAGCGGCATGGTCCATCCCAAGGTCATCGCCGCCTGCGGCCTTGATCCTGCCGAATGGCAGGGCTTTGCTTTCGGCACCGGCGTCGACCGGCTCGCCATGCTCAAATATGGGATGAACGATTTGCGCGCCTTTTTCGACGGCGATCTGCGCTGGCTGCGCCATTACGGCTTCTCCGCGCTCGATGTCCCCACGCTGTCGGGGGGAGTGGGCGCATGAAGTTCACGCTGAGCTGGCTGAAGGAGCATCTGGACACGGATGCCGGCCTTGAGGCGATCCTGACCACGCTGACCGACATCGGGCTGGAGGTCGAGGGCGTTGAAAATCCCGCCGCGCGGCTTTCGGGCTTTCGCATCGCGCGGGTGCTGACCGCCGAACGCCATCCGCAGGCCGACAAGCTTCAGGTCCTGTCCGTCGATGCGGGCGATGGCCCCGTTCAGGTGGTGTGCGGCGCGCCCAATGCGCGCGCGGGCCTTGTCGGCGTGTTCGGCGTGGAGGGCGCGACCGTGCCTGCCAATGGCATGGTGCTGAAGAAGACCGCCATTCGCGGCGTCGAATCCAATGGCATGATGTGTTCCAGCCGCGAGCTGGAGTTGGGCGACGATCATGACGGCATCATCGAACTGGCCGCCGATGCCCCGGTGGGCAGCGCCTTTGCCGACTTTGCCGGGCTGGACGATCCGGTCATCGATGTTTCGATCACCCCCAATCGTCAGGATTGCATGGGCGTGCGCGGCATTGCACGCGATCTGGCGGCCAAGGGCATCGGCACGCTGCGTCCGCTTGCCGCCGTGTATCGCATGGACGTGCTGGCACCGATCGATGGCAGCGATGCCGCGCCGAATGTAGACACGCTGGACCCGGATGGCTGCCCCGCCTTCTACGCTCAGGCGGTATCGGGCGTCACCAACGGCCCGGCACCCAAATGGATGGCGGACAAGCTGAAGGCGATCGGCCAGAAGCCGATTTCGGTGCTGGTCGACATCACCAATTTCGTGTCGATCGACCTTGGCCGGCCGCTGCACGTCTATGACCGCGCCAAGCTGTCCGGCGCATTGGTCGCGCGCAAGGCGACGGATGGCGAGCAGGTTCTGGCCCTGAACGGCAAGACCTACACGCTCGACGCCAGCATGACGGTGATCGCGGACGACCGCGAAGTGCACGACATCGGCGGTATCATGGGCGGCGAACATTCGGGCGTGGCCGACGACACCACCGACGTGCTGATCGAATGCGCCTATTTCACGCCGGAATCGATCGCGCGGACGGGCCAGAAGCTCACCCTGACATCCGACGCGCGAACGCGCTTCGAACGCGGCGTGGACCCGGCCTTCCTGGACGACGGCCTAGCCATCGCGACAAAACTGGTGATCGACCATTGCGGCGGCACACTCAGCGCGATCACGCGCGCCGGCACGCCGCCCACGACACCGCGCGTCGTTACCTATGATCCTGCGCTCTGCCTGTCGCTGGCCGGTGTCGACGTAACGGCCGAGGAACAGGTGCGCATCCTGACAGCGCTCGGTTTCGTGGTAGACCGGGGCGATCGCTGGTCGGTCACGGTGCCTAGCTGGCGCCGCGATGTCGAAGGCGCGGCCGATCTGGTCGAGGAAGTGGTGCGCATCCATGGCCTGGACAAGGTGCCGTCGACACCGCTGCCGCGGACGCCCGGCGTCGCCCGCCCGACCGCCAGCCCGGAGCAACTGGTCGAGCGCCGCGTCCGTCGCATGGCCGCCGCGCGTGGCTTCAACGAGGCGATCAACTGGTCCTTCATCTCCGAAAAGGAAGCCGCTGCCGTCGGCGGGGCGGACTGGACGCTCGCCAATCCGATCAGCGAGGATCTGAAGGTCATGCGCCCCTCGCTGCTGCCCGGTTTGCTCGCCGCTGCGCGGCGCAATGCCGATCGCGGGGCCAGCGCCATCCGCCTGTTCGAAATCGGTCGCCGCTATTTCCGCAATGAGGACGGATCGAGCAAGGAACGCGCGACGATCAGCCTGCTGCTGGCTGGCGAACGTGCGGCCCGCGGCTGGCGCACCGGCAAGGCGCAGGCATTCGAAGCGCATGACGCCAAGGCGGAAGCCATCGCCCTGCTCGCTGCCGCAGGCGCGCCTGTCGCCAATCTTCAGGGCTTTGGCGTGGACGCAGGCGATGCCGCAATCTGGCACCCCGGCCAGTCAGGTTCGCTGCGCCTTGGCCCGAAGACGGTGCTGGCGGAATATGGCGTGCTGCATCCCGCGCTGGTCAAGGCGTTCGGCCTGTCGGGCAGCGTGGTTGCGGCCGAGCTCTATCTCGACGCCATCCCCGCCAAGCGCAAGAGCGGCTTCATGCGCGCGCCCTACGCGCCCCCTGCCCTACAGCCGGTACGGCGCGATTTTGCGTTCTTGGTGCCGCATGGGGTGGAGGCGGATGCACTGGTGCGAGCGGTGCGCGGCGCGGACAAGACGCGGATCATCGATGCCCGCCTGTTCGATGTCTTCACCGGCGCAGGCGTTGATGAGGGGATGAAGTCGCTCGCTATCGAGGTCGTGCTGCAGCCCGCCGACAAGAGCTTCACCGAAGCGGATCTGACCGCGATCAGCGCCGCCATCGTCAAGGCAGCGGAAAAGCTGGGGGCCAGCCTGCGCGGTTGATCCCCGCGCAGGCCGCTCGGCTCAGCCGACGCGGCACCCCTTGGCCTTGCCCAGTCCGCGCAGGAAACCGCGCCGGGCGATGCCGGTGCTGACGGCGGCCTCCAGCCGCCGCTGCGCCGGGGCAGCGCCGCTGACTTCGCGCACCAGCCCGCGAAAGGGGATAAGCGCGTTTACCAGCGTCTTGCCCCCGGCCTCCACGATCTTGCCGGTCCGATTTTCGTTTTCCTGTTGCCCGACGGTAAAATCGGGACCGACCGCTTCGGTCAGGTTCGCCATTTGGGCCGCGATGTTCTTGCAGGTGGCGGGCGTCGGCATCGCATAGGGATTTTCAGACGCCTTTTGCAGAATGGGCGGAATTTCCGACTTGTCGATACCGACGTCGCGGGCAGGCTGGCTGGCGATCTGCCCGGCCTTGCGCAGCGTATCGTCGCGGCTGTCCTGATTGTCTTGCGCACGGGCGGCCATCGCCGTCCCGGTCAGCAGCATCGATGCCAATAACACCCGGCCGATCATCGTGCCTGTCTCCCTGTCTTTCGCCGCGGTGGCTGTGCGTTCGCCGGCCGCTATTGTAAGTGTTGCACTGGCATTCAAAAAGCAGGCGCGGCGACTTCGTTCCGCGTCAGCATCAAAATGGAAATTCGGCATGGACGACGACCTGATCCTGATTGCTTCGGATGACCTGAGCGCTGCCATCAACCCGCTGGGTGCGGAGCTGTGGTCGCTGAAGGATGCGCAGGGCAGAGAGCTGATGACCGATGCCGATCCCCGGTGGTGGAACGGTCACGCCCCACTGCTCTTCCCGATCGTGGGGCGATTGCGGGACGACCGTTATCGGTTGGGCAGCCGTCACTTCCCGATGAAGCAGCATGGCTTTGCCCGGCGCAGCGCATTCGCGCTCATCCATCATGACGATGACCGCTGCCTGTTCCGGCTGGAAGCGGATGAGGAAAGCTGCGCCATCTATCCCTTCGACTTTCGACTGGACATGGATTTTCACCTTGTCGGGGCCACTCTCAACATGACGGCTCAAGTTTCCAACCGGGGCGAGCGCGCCATGCCATTCAGCTTTGGCTATCATCCAGGCTTTGCCTGGCCTCTGCCCTATCGCGCGCCGGTTGAAGCGCATCGCATCCTATTCGAACAGGATGAGTCAGCCCCGCTGCGTCAGATTGGCGAGGAACCTGGCCTGATCCGCGCAGAAGCCGTGTCCTCGCCCGTGCAAGGCCGCGAACTCCACCCCACACACGCGATGTTCGACGATGACGCGCTGATATGGGACCATCTGGAAAGCCGCAGCCTGCTTTGGGGCGCCCCGGGCAGCCCGAACCTGCGGATCGATTTTCCCGGCATGCCCTGGCTTGGCCTGTGGCAGAAACCCGGCGCCCATTATCTGTGCATAGAACCCTGGGCCGGCATGGCCGATCCGGTCGGCTTCGACGGCGAAATCTGGGACAAGCCCGGCATCATGCGGCTCGACCCCGGTGATGAGCGATCCTTCCGCATGAACGTGACGCTTCAGGCGGGCTGAAAGCTGGCGTTTATCGTGATTTGTGCTTAGGGAGCCGCCCCATGACCATTCCATCCCGCCGCACATTCGCGATCATTTCCCATCCCGACGCCGGCAAGACCACGCTTACCGAAAAACTGCTGCTGGAGGGCGGCGCCATCCACTTGGCTGGTGAGGTCAAGGCGCGTGGCGCCAACCGCCGCGCCCGGTCGGACTGGATGAAGATCGAGCAGCAGCGTGGCATTTCTGTCACCAGTTCGGTGATGACGTTCGAGCGGGACGGCGTCACCTTCAACCTGCTCGATACGCCGGGGCACGAGGATTTCAGCGAGGACACCTATCGCACGCTGACCGCCGTCGACAGCGCCGTGATGGTGATCGACGCGGCCAAGGGCATCGAGCCGCAGACGCGCAAGCTGTTCGAGGTATGCCGCCTGCGCAACGTGCCGATCATCACCTTCGTCAACAAGGTGGACCGGGAGGGGCGCGACCCCTTCGCACTGCTGGACGAGGTGGCCGATGCGCTGGCGCTCGACGTATGCCCGATGAGCTGGCCGGTCGGCATGGGCGGCACGTTCGAGGGCATCTATGACTTCGCGAAGAACCGCTTGCGGCAGCCCACGGGCGCAAGCAAGGAGTTCGAGGGCAAGGAGACGCACGTATCCGGCCTTGTCGATTCCGCGCTGGCCGACGTCTTGAGCGAGGATGGCCTGGCGCTGCTGCGTGAGGAGGCGGAACTGGCTCAGGGTGGCTATGCCAGTTTCGATCTTGCCGCCTATCGCCATGGCGATCTGACCCCGGTCTATTTCGGATCGGCGCTGAAGCTGTTCGGGGTCAACGAACTGATCGACGCGCTCGCCGCCTATGCGCCGCCGCCGCGCGCGCAACCGGCCGAACCGGCAGCCATCGAACCGGAACAGGGCGAGGTTACCGGCTTCATCTTCAAGGTGCAGGCGAACATGGACCCGCAACACCGGGACCGTATCGCGTTCATGCGGCTATGTTCCGGCAAATTCCGGCGCGGCATGAAGCTGACGCCGTCGGGATCGGGAAAGCCGATCGCCGTGCATTCGCCCATCCTGTTCTTCGCGCAGGACCGCGAGATCGCCGATGAGGCATTTCCCGGCGACATCATCGGCATTCCCAATCATGGCACGCTGCGGGTGGGCGATACGCTGTCGGAAAAGAACGATGTGCGCTTCACGGGCCTGCCCAATTTCGCGCCGGAAATCCTGCGCCGCGTCGTGTTGAAGGACCCTACCAAGACCAAGCAGCTGCGCAAGGCGCTGGACGATCTGTCGGAAGAAGGCGTGATCCAGGTTTTCTACCCGGAAATCGGCAGCCAGTGGGTTGTCGGCGTGGTCGGCCAATTGCAGCTGGACGTGCTGATTTCCCGGCTGGAGGCGGAATATAAGGTCGGCGCGATGCTGGAACCTGCGCCATTCGAAACCGCCCGCTGGATCGGCGGCCCGGACGCCGCGATCAAGGGGCTGGTGGAGTTCAACCGGTCCAACCTGGCGCGCGACCGCGACGGCAATCTGGTGTTCATGGCGAAAAGCGCGTGGGACGTGAACTATCAGCAGGAACGCAATCCCGACGTGACGTTCAGCGCCACCAAGGAGCGTTAGGATCAGGGCGCGTCAGGCGCTCACCCAATCCTTGCGCAGCGACTTTCCGGCGAGCGCCATGAACAGGCCAGCGAGCAGATAGAAGCCGAGCGCGGCCACAATGGCATAGCGCAGTGCCTCCACACCGAAAGCGGGTGTCAGCGCATCCGACAGACTGCCCACCGCCCAGCTTCCCAAGCCCAGCCCCACAAGATTGTTGATCAGCAGGAAGCTGGCCGAGGCGCTGGCGCGCATCTGCGGCGGCACAAGATGCTGTACGGCAGTCAGTACCGGGCCGAGCCAGACATAGACCAGCGCCTGCGGCACGATGAACATCATGAAGGTAAAGGATACGCTGTGGGACAGCACACCGATGACGAATAGCGGCATGCCGATGATATAGCTCGCCGCCGGGATCCAGGCATAGGCCGCCTTGTCGCGCCCGCCCAGCCGGTCGCCCAGCCATCCGCCCAGCAGCACGCCCGCCACCCCGCCGAGCAGCAGCAATCCGCCGAGGAACTGCCCCGCGCCCAGCAGGTCAAGGCCGAAGCTGCGCATCAACAGTGCCGGCAGCCAGAACGCGACGCCATAACCGCACATCGAGCTGCACGCCGCGCCGAGCGCCAGCAGCCAAAAGCTGCGCTTTTTCGCCAATATGCCGAACACTGCCGACACCGGCTCGCCTGCTCCGGTAGCAACCGGCCGCACCGGCTCGCGCACGGTCAGGCGGAACAACGGCGCGATCAGCAGGCCCAGCGCACCGACGACCAGAAAGGCCGTCCGCCACTCCACACGCTGCGCGATATAGCCGCCCAGCAACACGCCGCCCGCCGACCCCAATGGAATTCCCAGCGAATAGATCGACAGCGCACGTGCACGTTGCTGCGGCGGGAAATAATCGGAAATCACGGCATAGGATGGCGCCACGCCGCCCGCTTCGCCCACACCCACGCCGACGCGAAAGGCGAAGAGCTGAACGAAGTTGCCGGCCATGCCGCAGAGCGCGGTAAAGCCGCTCCAGACCGCCAGGCTGATGGTGATGACCCATGTGCGGCTGGTACGATCGGCCAGCAGCGCGAGCGGAATCGCCAGTGTGGAATAGAGGAGCGCGAAGGCGATCCCACCAAGCGCACCCAGCTGCGTATCGCTCAGCCCCAGTTCGGTCTTGATGGGAATGGCCAGGATGCCAAGGATCTGCCGGTCCAGAAAATTGAAGGTATAGACCAGCAGCAGCATGGCCAGCACCAGCCACTTATAGCGGCCGTCCCGGCCCGGTTCGCTGCTCGTCATCACTGTCTCCTCGCGACGCATGCTGTCTCATGGGGACGCGGCGAGGGCAACCGGCGTCGCCATCAGCCCAACAGGTGCGACCGCCACTTATTGCGAGCAATCGGTATCGGGACGGACATGGCCGCCCCGATACCCCCTTGCCCGATCACAGTCCGTTGCCGGACGATCAGAACTTCACGCCAGCGGACACGAACACCTGCCGCGGATTGCCGTAATAGGCAGTCAGCACGCCTTCGCGGCCCAGCGTCGGGATCAGCGCGCCCGCAGCGTTGCGATTGAAATTGCCGGTGTCCGGATTCTGGCTGAGGAAGTTGTAGCCCGACACGATATACTGCTTGTCGGTCAGGTTGCGGCCATGCACGCCCAGCGAATAACGGCCGCCTTCCGACGTCCACACGATGCTGGCATCCCACAGCGCATAGCCGGCCTGATCCAGACCCGGCGTGCGCAGTTCGAACTGCTGCGACTTGCTGCGATAGGAAACCGTGGTGCTGGTCGAAATATCGCCGCCAAAGGCCGGGATCGAATAAGCCAGCGTGCCCGAAGCGGTCCATTTCGGCGTGTTCTGGAACGCGCGCCGGTTGGCGACGTCGATACCGCGCGAATCGATGAACTGCTTGTACTTGGCGTCGATATAACCGCCCGCCCAGTTGAGGTTCAGGCGGCTGCCAGGCGCACCGATATCCTTGGCGACCAGCAGGTTTCCTTCGAACTCGATACCCTGGATGCGCGCCTTGCCCGCATTGGTGGTGATGCCCACGAACGTCTGCTGACCATTGACCGTGGTGCCGATCGAACCGGGCACCTGCACATCGGTATAATCGGAATAGAAACCCGACAATGCGATGGTCAGGCGGCGGCCATAGGACGCCTTGTAACCGACTTCATAGGTTTCGACCGTTTCCGGATCGAACGAGAGGAAATCGAACACCTGCTGCGGGGTGCACGTGCCGCCGGTGGGTGTGCGGCATGCGGTGGATTGGCCGCGCGGGTCGAAGCCGCCGCCCTTGAAGCCCTTGGCATAGCTTGCATAGAGCGTCTGGTCCTGGGTCGGCTTGAACGACAGCGAGGCGCGCGGCGTGAATTCCTTGAACGTCTGCGAGCCGCGGAAATCGGAGGTGGTGGCAAACAGCGTCCCCGTACCGCCGAAGAAGGGCGATCCGCCACCCAGATAGGTGCGGCGCAGGATCTGCGACGTGCGTTCATCCCAGGTATAGCGACCGCCGACCGACAGGCTGAGTTGCGGCGTGAAGTCGTAGGTGAAGTCGCCGAAGATCGCGAAGGTTTCGGTGCCCACATCGCCGAAGGTCAGGGCCGTGACCCCGCCGGGCAGGCGCACGTCGAACACGGTGCGCGCCTTGGCGTCGAGGAAATAGCCGCCGATCAGGCCGTTCAGGTTGCCGGTGCTCACCAGCAGCTGGATTTCCTGCGAAAGCTGACGGTTGTTATAGAAGGCGGGCACATCGACATCGACCGCCGCCAGGCTGTCGAAATCGATCGGCGTAGCGCTGTTGTCCTTGCGCCAGGCAGTGATCGAACGCAGCGTGAAACCGTCCGTGACTTCGAATTCGCCGAACAGGGAAACGCCATAGGCCTCTACGTCCTGCTTGGGATCGAGCAGGCCAGCACGCGTATCGTAGACATCGTTCAGCACCGGCGCGCCGCTGAAAAGGCCGGGGATCAGGCGATGGCCGCCGCGCGGTTCGCTCTTGTCCTTGGTGTAATCGCCGGTCAGTCGGACAAAGAAACCCTCGCCATCGGCCTGCGCGCTCAACCGCCCTGCCCAGACGTCCTTGTTATAGTTTTCCCGGCCGGTCGTCAGATTGTCGCCGAAACCGCCACGCGACAGGCGCGCCAGCGCCCCGCCGAACTTCAGCGTCCCATCGCCGACCGGCGTCGATGCCGTGATGACGCCATCGGCCTGATCATAGCTGCCATAGGTGCCACGCACCGACAGAGTGGGGTCCGTGGTCAGACGCTTCGTCACATATTTGACCGCGCCGCCGATCGTGTTGCGGCCATAAAGCGTGCCCTGCGGACCGCGCAGCACCTCGACCCGCTCCACATCATAAATGTCGAGAACGGCCGCCTGCGGACGGTTCAGATACACGTCATCAAGATAGAGGCCCACACCTGCCTCGAAACCGGCGACCGGATCCTGCTGGCCCACGCCGCGAATGAACGCCGTCAGCGTCGAGTTGGTGCCGCGCGAGGTTTCCAGGGTGACGTTGGGGACCGACTGGCTGATGTCGGTGATGTCGATCGCGCCGGATTTCTGAAGGGCGTCGCCACTGATCGCCGTCACCGAAATCGGAACATCGATAAGGCTTTCTTCGCGCCGACGGGCCGTGACGATGATCGCGCCGCTGTCGTCGGCCGCCGCTTCCTGCGCCATCGCCGGGGCGGAAAAGGCAGCAGTCGCCAGAGCCAGAGTGGCAACGGACGCGAGCGCAGAAACGAGCGAATGGACGCATGACGGACTCTCCCATGTGGCGGATGGCCTCTCGCTGACCAATACGGCTTCCCATTGGTGGCTTGCCCTGTGTTGAATGACTCGATAATGAAAGTCGAACCACCTTTCAACTTCAAAAAATGGCCGATGCGATTTGCCGATGTGGAAACATCCCTCGGTGCGGCATAAGAGCCACAGGGAACAGGAGACGGCATGAACCCGAAAGAGGTCGCGATCGACGGCGAGAAACAGCCGCGTACCGCCCGGGGCGTGCGCACGCGGCGCGCCATATTGGACGCGGCGGCGGCGGAATTTTCAGAGCATGGCTATCATGACGGTTCGATCAGCGGCATTACGCGCCGGGCCGGCGTGGCGCTGGGCAGCTTCTACACATATTTCGACAGCAAGGACGCGGTGTTCCGCGCGCTGGTCCGCGACATGTCGGGGCAGGTGCGCGATTATGTGACACCGCGGATAGCGGGCGCGAAGGACCAGATCGATGCGGAGCGCCTGGGGCTGCTCAGCTATCTGGAGTTCGCCCGCGCGCACAAGGAAATCTACCGCATTGTCGATGAGGCAGAGTTCGTCGACTACACCGCCTATCGCGAACATTATGAAAGCACTGTGGGCCGCATTGCCGCGCGCCTGAAGACCGCGGCCCAACGCGGAGAGGTTCGCGCCGACGTCGGCGAAATCCACGCCTGGGCGATCGGCGGGATGAACGTGTTCCTGGGCCTGCGCTTCGGCGTATGGGATGAAAGCCTGGACCCGGAGGACGTCGCCAGAATCGCCAACGACATGCTGGCGGACGGGCTGCGGATCAAGAAGTAACGCCGCGCAACTTTGCGGCAGCATCCCCCAACCCTAGCGCCGGAATCAGGAACATCGCATGTTCGGCGCGCCAGGTTGGCAGGCGGCGTGGCTGGTCGTTTTGTCGCCCGACAGATACCAGGCCGCCTCGACCCCGATCCCCTTGGTGCGCAACAGATCGCGAAAATCGCTGACCGTGACATGGTGGATATTGGGGGTTTCGTACCAGGCGACGGGCAGCAACCGCGTCACCGGCATCCGCCCGCCCCAGAGCAGGTCGAGCCGGACGCGCCAGTGCGCGAAATTGGGGAAGCTGACAAAGGCGCGCCGCCCGATCCGCAACAGTTCGTCCACCACGCGATCGGGATGGCGGGTCGTCTGCAACGTCTGGCTGAGGATCGCGTAATCGAAGCTGTCGGCGGGATAGTGGCCAAGGTCGGTGTCGGCATCGCCCTGCACCACGGAAAGGCCACGTTCGACTGCCGCCGCAACATTGCGCCGGATCGATCTCCAGCCCGCGCGCATCGACGCCTCGCGCTCGTCACGCAACACCGCCATCAGCGTCGCCGTCGCCGCAGCCGACGTCGAGAACGCGGGTGCCCGGCGCGACCGTGCGCGGCGATCAGCGCGAAGGTCGGGGCGCAGCGCCCATCGTGCAGCCGCTCACGCCTGAGCCCCGCCCTCGATGAAGCCGTCGACCACGCGCATCAGTTCGGGCGCCTCCAGCAGGAACGCGTCGTGGCCGAACGGGCTCGACAGTTCGACGAAACTCGCCTGAGCGCCTGCCGCGTTGCAGCGCATGAACGATGCGGCGCGATTCGGCGGTGGGATAGAGCCAGTCGGTGTCGAAGCTGACCAGGCAGAAGCGCGACCTCGCGTCGCCGGCGAAGGCCGTCGGCCAGCATGCCGCCATGGTCGGGTCGGCCAGGTCGAAATAATCCATCGCGCGGGTGATATAGAGATAGCTGTTGGCATCGAAGCGCTCGACGAAGCTCAATCCCTGATGGCGCAGATAGCTCTCGACCTGGAAATCGGCGTCGAAGCCGAACGTCTTGGCGCTCGGGCGCCGCTCCTGCAGGTGGCGGCCGAACTTCTCGGTCAGGCCCGCTTCGGACAGATAGGTGATATGCGCCGCCATCCGCGCCACCGACGAGGCCCTTAGCGGCGGGCGGCGCGCTCGCGTAATAATCGCCCCTTGCCCAGTCGGGATCGGCCATGATCGCCTGCCGCCCGACTTCGTGGAACGCGATGTTCTGCGCCGAATGCGCGCGCGGTCGATGGCGATCACGAGCGCCGAGCGCGACCCGGTCGGGATAGATGGCGCGGCCCAGGCGAGCGCCTGCATCCCGCCCATCGACCCGCCGACGACGGCATGCAGTCGATGCCGAGATGGTCGAGCAGCATCGCCTGCGCGCGCACCATGTCGCCGATGGTGATGACCGGAAAGCCCATGCCATATTGCACGCCCGTCGCCGGGTCGATGCTCGCCGGGCCGGACGATCCCATGCAGCTGCCGATCACGTTGGAGCAGATGATGAAATGGCGCGCCGTGTCGATCGGCTTGCCGTCGCCGACCATGCGCCACCACCAGCCGGGCTTGCCGGTCACGGGATGGGTAGCTGCGACATATTGGTCGCCGGTCAGCGCGTGGCAGATCAGAACCGCATTGCTGCCATCGGCATTGAGCGTGCCGTAGGTTTCATAAGCGATTTCGACGGGGCCGAGCGCAAGACCGCCGTCCAGCCGTAATGGCCCCGGCAGCACGACATGCCGCCCGGCCCCCATTCTGTTATCCGCAACGGACGCAGCGCTTTCCATCGCAAAGCGGCGGCTAAGGCGAGCATAGCGGCCCTGTCAATCTGCGCCGCGCTTTGCCTCCCCGCCACTTTGCGCTAAGGCGCGCGGCCATGAGCAGCCCTGTCGACACCCTTTCCGCCGTTCCCGCCCCTAAGCCTTGGATCATGGGCATTTCGCCCTATGTGCCGGGCAAGGCGTCGAGCGAGGATGGGCGTCGCCTCATCAAGCTGTCGGCCAATGAAAATCCGCTGGGCACCGGCACAAGCGCGCGCGACGGCATTGATGCCGCAGGCGCGCACGATGCTGGCCGTCTATCCCGATCCCGATGCGCAGCGGAACTGCGCGAGACGATTGCGCGCCGCCATGATCTGGACCCTGCCCGCGTGATTTACGGCACGGGGTCGGACGAGCTGCTGCATATCGCCGCCAGCGCCTTTGCAGGGCCGGGCGACGAAGTAATCTATGTCCGCTATGGTTTTTCGGTTTACGATATTGCCGCGCGGCGGGTCGGTGCGCTCCCTGTCGTCGCGCCGGACAAGGATTATGGCACCGATGTGGACGCCCTGCTTGCCTGCGTGACCGATCGCACGCGGGTGGTGTTCATCGCCAATCCGAACAATCCGACGGGCACTTACATGCCGGCGGCCGATCTCGCGCGACTGCATGCGGGCCTTCGTCCCGACATTCTGCTGGTCGTCGATCAGGCCTATGCCGAATATCTTTCTCCGGGGGAGGATGATGGCGGCATGGCCCTCGCCCGTGAGGCAGGGAATGTGTTCGTCACCCGCACTTTCTCGAAGATCCACGGCCTTGCCGCCGAACGCATCGGCTGGGGCTATGCCAGCGCAGCGATCATCGATGCGCTGCATCGCATCCGCGCGCCGTTCAACGTCACCACCGCCGGGCAGCAGGCGGCCATTGCCGCGATGGAAGACGCCGATTGGTCGAACGCCAGCCGCGACGCATAATGCCCAGTGGCGCGCGCTGGCTTGGAGCGAGGCAGATCGAAGGCACTCGGTAATCACGGCCTGCGCTTCGTGCCGAGCGAGTGCAATTTCCTGCTGGTGCTTTTCGAGGGCGAACTGGGTGCGGAAACCGCGTACAAGGCACTGATGGACGCAGGCTACGCAACGCGCTGGCTGCCGGGTCAGGGCCTGCCCCATGGCCTGCGCATCACCATCGGGACGGAGGAGCATATGCACGACATTGTCGCCGTGCTGCGCCGCCTGACCGGCGAAGGCTGAACCGGCGATGCTGCCCTTCGCCCGCATTTCCATCATCGGCCTTGGCCTGATCGGGTCCAGCCTCGCCCGCGCCATCCGGGCCGAGATGCCGACGGTGCGCCTGACAGGCCATGATGCGGACCCGAATGTCCGCGACATCGCCCGCCGGATCGACCTGCTCGACGATGTGGCCGATAACGCAGCGGCCGCCGTTACCGACGCGGACCTCGTCATCCTGTGCGTGCCCGTTCGCGCCATGAGCACGGTGGCGCAGGAAATCGCCGCCGAGCTGCCCGCAGAAGCGATCGTCAGCGACGTGGGATCGTGCAAGGCGGAAATTCTCGCTGCCCTGACGGCGGCCCTGCCCCATCATATCGTGATTCCGGCGCACCCGGTCGCGGGCACGGAAAATAGCGGGCCGGAAAGCGGCTTTGCCACCCTGTTCAATGGACGCTGGTGTATCGTCACACCGCCGGCAGACGCGCCGGAGAAGGCGGTCGAGCGCGTGAGCGAACTGTGGCGCCGTGTCGGGGCCGATGTGGAGCTGATGGATGCGGCGCACCACGACCTGGTCCTGGCGGTCACCAGCCATCTGCCCCACCTCATCGCCTATACGATCGTGGGCACCGCCAGCGATCTGGAAAATGTGACGCAAAGCGAAGTCATCAAATATTCCGCTGGCGGCTTTCGCGATTTTACCCGGATCGCGGCTTCCGATCCCACGATGTGGCGCGACGTCTTCCTGTCCAATCGGGAAGCGGTGCTGGAAATGCTTCAGCGCTTCACCGAGGATCTGACCGCGTTGCAGCGTGCGATCCGCTGGGGCGATGGCGACGCCCTGTTCAACCTGTTCACCCGCACCCGCGCCATTCGCCGGTCGATCATCGAACAGGGACAGGACGATCCCGCACCGGATTTCGGCCGCAGCCACTAAGTGCCGTGGGCAAGTCCGCCGAGTGTCAGGCGTTCAGGGCGTTGATCGCGGCGTGCACTCGCAATTCCGCTTCGGCACGGGGCAGGCCGGGCGGGATGATTTCGCCCAGTCGATAGGTGATGGTTCCAGAGCGCTTGATGAAGCTGCCGCGTGGCGACAGGCACCCGCTGTCCACTGCAATCGGCACAACCGGCATGTCGAGTACGGCATAGAGCGCCGCAAAGCCGGCCTTCACGGGCGGGCTTTCGCCATGCGGCACCCGGGTGCCTTCCGGAAACAGGCAAATCGCGCGTTGCTGCGCCTTGGCCTGAAGCCCGGCGGCCTGGATCGTTCGGATCGCCTTGCGCCCTGCGCCCCGCTCCACCGACACGATGCCGTAAATATTGGCGGCCCGGCCAAAGACCGGAATATCGACCAGTTCCTTCTTCGCGGCGATCATCGCCCGGTCGAAAATGCACACGATGTCGATCGCCTCGAACATCGCCTCATGCTTGCATGCGATCAGCACCGCGCCCTGCGGCACCGCTCCTTCCACCACGATGCGCTGACCCAGCAGGAAGCGGACGCACAAACGATGGAAATGTGCCCAGGCCATGCATACTGCAGTCATGGCCCTACGACTTAAGTAGCTCAGCAACGCCGCCAGGGCGATAAACATGGGCGAGAACGTGTAAAACACTAGCGCGAACAGCGCGGAGCGCAGCGCCGCAATGGCCAGCGCAGGCGGGGACAAGGAAGGCATCGTCTGGATTTTCCGTTTACACACCCACCAGCGCCGCCGCACGGCGCAGCAGATATTTGTTATATTCCTTGACCAGCATGGTCAGGCTGGGCCGCGTTCGCACGGCATCGAAGAGGATGGTGACATCGTCGGGCAACGCCTGTTTCAATTCGAACCCGGCGCGCCGCATATGCCAGTCGCTGGTCACCAGTCGCAGCGATCGATAATGCCGCCGCTCCACCCAACGCGCGGTTTCGATGGCGTTCGACCGGGTATCGACGGCCTCGCGGCCCAGCGTGATGCAGCAGTCGAACAGGGAACGCGGCGCGTGATAGCGATTGGCCAGTTCGACCGGCCGCACGTCATGGTCGACGCCGGAAATCAGCATCCGCCGCGAAGCGCCGTCTCTGAGCACCTGCAGCCCCCGGTCGATCCGCCCTGCCCCGCCGGTCAGCACGACGATGGCATCCGTCGACCGGCTGTCGAGCGGCCGGGGCAGCGTGACCGCGAACCAGATAAAGCCCGCCAACCAAGCCAGCAGCGTGACCGAGAGCAGCCGGACGATCACAGCGTCTGTCCAAGCGCACGCAATACGGTGAACCGCGCCGCGCCCGCAGCGACCAGGACAGCGCCCAGCGGAAACAGCGCCAGCGCCGGCCAGGCAAGCGGCGGTAGCGCAGCCGCGCCGATCAAACCGGAATCGAGCGCCCCGGCACGCTGAGCGAGCAGGAGTAGCACCGGCACGGCCAGCGTAAAGCCGGCCAGACTGCCCAGCAGCGCGTCGAGCGCGATGCGCCGCTGGAACAGTCGCGCGATCTGGACATCGGTGGCCCCCATCATGTGCAGCGTTTCGATGGTGCCGCGATGCGTCGCATGGGCGGAGCGGGCGGCAAGGACGACAACCGCGCCGGTGGCCAGCACCATCAGCACCACGATGGCGATCGACAGCCACCCCAGGGAAGCCAGCATGGAAAGCAGCGGCGACAGGAAATCGGCATGTGCCTGAACGCGCGCGCTTGGCGCAACGCCCTTCACGATGCGGGAAAGCTCTGCCCGCCGATCGCCGCCCACGCCGGACGCAAGGTCGACGTCGATCAGCGCCGGTATCGGCAGATCGGCCTCCGCCGGGTCACCGCCCAGCCAGGGACGCAATTGTTCCGCCAGTTCCGTTTCCGGAACCACGTGAACCGCCGCGATCCAGCCGATATTGCGCAACCGGCCATCCAGCGTCTGTGTCTGTACATTGCGCGCCTGCGGATCGGCATCGATGATCTGGATCGTCACGCGCCCCGCCAGTGCCGATCCCAGCGCACCCCGCGCCTGCCCCATCGCCATCGCCAGTGCGGCGGCCAATATGGTCAGGAACATCATGATGGCGATGATCCACGGCATCGGCCCGGCCAGCCGCCCTTCGGGAAGCAGACGGCGACGCGCGCTGGCGGCGGCGCGATCGTCGCCCAGCCATCGCAACATGCGAAACCGTCCCGTCTGCTTGACCGCGGCCATGGTCAGCCTTTTCCCTGGGGCATGGCAACGCCGATCTGGCCGGAAAATGCGGGGGGCCGTGGCGGATAGCGCAGCGATCCTGTGGGATCGGCCAATTGCCCCTTGTCCAGCCGCATCATCTGCGCATCCCGGACCCGCGAAAGCAGATGCAGGTCGTGGGTCGCCACGACGATCGTCGTGCCCAGACGGTTGAGCGCTTCGAACAGGTCGAGCAGACGTACCGCCATGTCGGGATCGACGTTGCCGGTCGGCTCGTCCGCCACCAGCAGCTCGGGCCGGCCGATGACCGCACGGGCAATGGCGACGCGCTGCTGCTCTCCGCCCGAAAGCGTCGCCGGTCGCGCGTCCGCCCGGTCGCCCAGACCGACCCACTCCAGCATTTCGCGCACCGGCAGGTCCAGCTCGGCTTCCTCAACCCCCGCGACGCGCAACGGCAACGCGATATTGTCATAAGCGGACAGGTGCGGCACCAGCCGGAAGTCTTGGAACACGACACCGATCCGCCGCCGAAATCCTGGCAGCCTGTGTCGCGGCAAGGTCACGACATCTTCGCCAAACAGGCGGATGACACCCCGGCTCGGACGCTGGGCGAGGTAAAGCAGCTTCAGCAGCGATGTCTTGCCGGCACCCGATGCGCCGGTCAGGAAATGAAAGCTGCCCGCTGCCAGCGCGAAAGTGACGTCGGAAAGGGTCTCGGACCCCATGCCATAACGCAGGCCGACATTTTCGAACTGAACGATATTGCCATGCGGCCCGCCGCCCTGCGGCAGCCCGGAATGGGACGAACTGTTCATGGACGGGTCCGGACCTGAATGCCTCTGCTGGTCTTGCGCACCCCCGCCGGGGATCGGCAGGTTCAACATGCGATGTCCATGGCACAAGGGCATGCCATGCGTAAAGCGTGACACGGCTTACCCAGCGGGTCAGCCGCGCTTTTCCGCCAGCGATTCGTCATAGGATTCGTCTGGATACCGGGGACGCTTGCCCTTGAGTCAAAAGGGGTGTTTACAGTCGAACATGATACTCGTGTGCCCGAATTGCGCGACCCGCTATATTGTGCCTGACACTGCCATCGGGCTGTCCGGGCGTCAGGTGCGTTGCGCATCCTGCCATCATAGCTGGTTTCAACAGGGGCCGGAACTGGCGCTCGCCGGCGCTTCGTCGGAAAATGCGAAGACCCAGGCGACCGCTGTAACTGTCAGTCCCCCGACGCCGCCCGCGCCGGTTCGCGAAGAGGCATCGGCCCCTCCGATGTCCCCACCGCAGGACGTCGCGGCAGAATCCTTAGCGGTTCCAACCGACGCCGTGGATGCCGAGCCGCAGGAAAGCATTCCTACCGCTGAGGTCACGCCGGGCCTCACCATGCCCGGCAATACGGCTGAATCTGGAGGTGAGGACGAGGACAGCGAGGAGGACGCCGTCGCTGACCCGGCACCGATGTCCAAGCCCGCTTATTTCTTCGACGACATCTCTCCGGCCGGCGCCGCCACGGACCCCAGCCCGTTCGCGCCGCAGCCGCTGTTTCGGCCTCGACGCAATCCGGCGAAGCTGTGGACCGGTATCGCCATCGCTTTCTTTCTGGCGGTCAGCGCCGCCGGCGGGGCGCTCTATTATTTCGGGCCGCCGGCCTGGGCGGTGAACATGGGGTTGATGGCAGACAGCGGCGACCCCGATCTTCTGCTCAACATGCCGCGCCTGCCCGAACGACGGAAGCTGCCGTCGGGCCGCGAATATTTTTCGTTTAGCGGTCAGATCGTCAACGGCAGCGACCGGGAAGTCGCCGTTCCGCCAATTCTGGTCGAACTGCGCGACTTGCAAAACCGGCTGGTTTTCCAATGGACGATGAAGCCGCCGGTCGGCCGGTTGAAGCCCGGTCAGCAGGCCGGCTTTTCCGAAAGCCGGCTGGACATTCCGCAAAACGCCAAGCGCCTGACGCTGACATTTGTCGAACCGGGCAACTGAAATTTCGTCCCCGCGTCTTGGCGGGTTGCATGGGGCGATCCGCTTTGCTAATGGCCGCGCCTTGCCAGGTGCCGGCTAACCCCCGGCTCATCACTTCAGTGCGGTCGTGGCGGAACTGGTAGACGCGCAACGTTGAGGTCGTTGTGGCCGAAAGGCCGTGGAAGTTCGAGTCTTCTCGACCGCACCAGCTTATTGAATTTGATCGGACAATCCCGGGGTCTTGGCACAGTGGCCATCCTCGGAAGTCGTCGGTGCGTTTGCGCCGAGGGGGTGGATCAGGTGCACATCAGCCAAGACGCATAATGCAGCGCGGGGCGGCATCCTGCTGGATACCGCCCCTCCTCTCCGCATCCTGTCGGATTATATTATCGCGGGTGATCTAGTTTAGAACGCTGCGGTCAGCGAAAAGACGACCTGGCTTCCAGCGATGGTCGACCCGTCCTTGGTGGACGAGAAGTTCGGCTGAAGATAGGCGCTTTCCGACTTCGTGATGTTGGTGTCGGTATAGGCGACGCCAAGCGTCAGCGGCGTACCGGGAATCGCGGCATCTAGGCCGAGCATCCAGTCGACATATTTGCCTGTCGGCGCGACGCTGGTGCCGTTCGGGCCAAGGCCGGGATTGCCGTCCGAATAGCCCAGATGCCCCTTCAGCGTGAAAGGTGTTCCAGAAATAGCGGTGCTGGCATCGGTCCAGATATAGAGATTGTCTTCCTTGTCACCCAGGCGCGAGGATGGCGTGTTCGACCAGTTGCCAAGCGCTTCCTGCTTGGGCGCGTAGGCTACGCCGAGAAGCATGCTGGCGGGGCCGACACTGCCCGAGAGCTTGACATAGGGTTCGGCAAAGTCGGTGTTGGTGAAGCCGCCGGGATACATGTACCAGGTCAGACCGACGTCGAGCGAAACGCCGTCGCTCAGCTCGGTCTTGTACCCGCCATAGATATCCAGTTCCATGTTGGCGCCGCCGAACGTACCCCAACCCGACAGGTTGGACGCCCAGGTGCCGACGTAAAGGCCGCTTTCATGTGTGACGGAAATACCGCCCTGAACAGCCATTTCCTCGTCGCTCTGCGACACGCCGCGGAAACGGTAATCGGAAACGAGGCCTACGCTGCCCGAAACGGTGATCGGACCGGCAGGTTCATCCTGCGCGAAGGCCGGCGTCGCGAGCATCATGGCTGCAACAGCCGCAAAACTATACTTCATGGAACATTCCCCTTTTTATTTAAGGTCGAATGTTCCTCCTGCGCCCGGTCGGCGCGGCCTCTGGCCTGGATGCGTGACAAGCCGTCCCGCGTCCTTCCGGGAGCATCATGTGTAGCGCAGACTGCCTGTCGCGATTTTTGCCCGGATGTTACAAATGATTGCTACGGCGAGAGTCGCTGCGGTCGGCAATTCCCAAGAATGGCGCGGCAGATCCTTTTGCCGCACCATTCTTTTTTCAGCACTCAGTGCTGCAACTTCGCCAGCGTGCGTTCCGATCCGGCCAGCTCGATGCACATTCCGCGCTCGCGCTTGCGCGCAAGCCAGTCGATCAGCATTTCCGCGACCGTGTGGTCCACAGTGCGCACTTTCTGCATCTCGATCCGCAACGGCCGGTCCTCCGGCATCGCGTCCAGTGCGCGGTTAAGCTTGGGCAGAGTGACAAAGGTCGCTGCGCCGTCCAGTGCGAGGCGGCTTTCCAGCTCGCCATGATCGGCATCGACCTTCAAGCCCAGATTGCGCAGGTTCGGGATCAGTTCCAGCAACGACAGGCCAAGACCCACCAGCACGCCGGTCAACAGGTCAGTCGCCACCACCATGACGAACGTCGCGGCCCAGATGAATGCGGGCAGGATGCCATGCCGATGGAAAAGATGGCGAACATGCGACAGGCTGACAAGACGCCATCCGGTCACCACCAGGATCGCACCCAGAGCCGCCATCGGGATTTCCCGCAGCAGCCAGGGCAGCAGCGCAACAAAACCAAGGATCCAGACGCCATGCAGCATCGCCGACAGGCGGGTCATCGCACCCGCCTGCACATTGGCGGAGCTGCGAACGATGACGCCCGTCATCGGCAAGGCACCGGCAAGGCCGCAGAGCAGGTTGCCCACGCCCTGTGCCCGCAGTTCCTTGTCGTAATCGGTGCGGATGCCATCGTGCATCCGGTCGACCGCCGCTGCCGAAAGCAGCGTCTCGGCGCTGGCGATGAAGGCAATGGCCAGGGCGGTCGCAATGATCGCCGGGCTGGTCATCATGCCCAGAAAGCCTTCGCCCGGTAAGGTGACGGCCGCCGCGATCGACGCCGGCACTTCGACCTTGGTCACGTCAAGCGACAAGCCGAAGGCAAGGAAAGTCCCTGCCAGCACGCCGACCAGAGCGCCCGGCACCAGCTTCAGGGAGGCCGGACGCAGTTTTTCCCAACCGATCATTGCGACAATGGTCATCACCCCGACGGCAAGCGCCATTTCCGCTGCGGCCATGCTGGCAAAGGAAATGCCGAGCACGCGGCCCGGCATAGCGGCGAGATTTTCAAGGCCGCTCGACAGTGGCCGCGCATCGAACAGGACATGGAACTGGCCGATCACGATCAGCGCGCCGATCCCAGCGAGCATGCCGTGAACCACGGCGGGCGATATGGCCCGAAACCAGCCGCCGAGGCGAAATATGCCGGCGGCAAACTGGATCAGGCCTGCGAGGACGAGGATAGGCGCAAGGCCAACCAGACCATGTTCGCGCACCAGCTCGAACACGATGACGGCAAGGCCAGCGGCCGGGCCGCTGACCTGCAATGGGGAACCAGCCAGCGCACCCACGACGATACCGCCAATGATGCCAGTGATCAGGCCTTTTTCCGGAGGAACGCCCGACGCGATCGCAATGCCCATGCAAAGAGGCATCGCGACCAGAAACACCACGATCGACGCTGTAAAGTCTCGCGCCAGGGTTTGTGACGTCATGCCCGTCCGGGCCGCTGTCGGGGCGGGAGAAACTGACTGGCTCGCCATATCCGCTCTCATTCAGCCGCTTGCGCGAGCGGGAAATCCGCCGCCAGCCGCTGAGAGGCGCGCAGGGCGACCGGTAGCGGCTGATCTTCGCGGACAGGGGCGAAACGGCCGGTTTCGCCATCGAGCGCCAGCACCTGCCCTTCGTGAATGTCCACGAACCAGCCGTGCAGCGAGATTTCGCCGCGGGCGATCCCCGCAGCGACCGACGGATGCGTGCGCAGATGCGCGATCTGCGCGACCACGTTCTCCAGGCTGACGGCCCGCACCTTTTCCGCGTCGTCCAGATCGGGATAGCAGCTCTTTACGACCTGATGGGCAGCCGCAGCGTGGCGAAGCCAGGCAGCGACGGCCGGGACACCCGACAGATCGGCTTCCAAACCCAGCGCCTTCATCGCGCCACAATCCGAATGGCCGCACACGATGATGTCGGACACACCCAGAACTGCGACCGCATATTCAACCGTGGAGGTGACGCCCCCGGTCATGTTGGAATGGGGCGGAACGATGTTGCCAGCGTTGCGGCACACGAACAGATCGCCGGGCTTCGCCTGCACGATGTGTTCCGGAACGATGCGGGAGTCGGCGCATGAAATGATCAGCGACTTGGGGCTCTGACCATCGCGGGCAAGGCGCGAATAAAGATCGCTTTCGTTCTTGTAGACCTGCTTTTCGAAGCTGAGAACGCGACCGATGACGTCATTCATGGATAGGCTCCTGCGATTTTCTTGGCGCGCGCACGGCGCGCGTGAGTGTGAATCGTAGGTAGCGGTCCCGCCTTGCTGCGGTGCAGCGGTAACGTAAGATTTTATTGCTGGCGTGAAATCTCCACCGCAGCCGGCAGGTGAATAGCAGCGCGCAGACCGCCTTCTTCGCGGTTGGAGAGGCAAAGCCTGCCCCCGTCAGCTTCCACCAGACGCGTGACGATCGCCAGCCCCAGCCCCAGTCCACGGGTGTTGCGTCCCCGCTCGGCGTCCAGCCGGGTGAAGGGTCTCAATGCTTCCTCAAGGCGATCCGGCGCGATCCCCGGTCCGTCATCCTCGATGGCGATGATGATATCCTGCCCCCCGCGTTCCAGCCGCAATGTGGCACGCCCCCCGTAATGGAGCGCGTTGTCGAGCAGATTGGAAATCGCGCGGCGCATGCCGCTGCGCCGGCAGGAGATCAGCAAATTGTCCGGCCCGGCATACTCCACGTCGCCGCCGCTGTCGGTCGCGTCGTCGACAATCGTCTGCAACAGAGCGGCCAAGTCGACGCGAGCGGGCGATTCGGGTTCCTTGTCGCCGCCCAGATAGGCCAAAAGCGAGCCGACCATCGCCTCCATCTCGGCAACGTCGGCATGCATCGCGTCGCGCGCCTCGCCATCGACCGAATCGATGCGCAGTTGCAGGCGGGCGAGTGGCGTTCGCAGGTCATGCCCGACCGCCGCCAGCGATTCCGTGCGTTCGCTGATCAGCCTGTGGATACGATCGTGCATCGCGTTGAAGGACCGGATCAGGTGGCGAACTTCCTCGGTTCCCGCCTCTTCGATATGGGCCGGCTCATCCGTCCCGATGCGTTCCGTCGCCTTGGCCAGATTGCGGAGCGGAGACAATGTGCGACGGATCAGCAGCGCGCCCAGAACCAGAAGGGCGATCGCCGGGACCAATGTGATGATGATCCGGCCGACGGCCAGATCCCAGCTTTGCACCAGATCCTTGGCCCGGAAATGTATCCAGCTGCCATCGGGCAGGCGCAGCGCGCCATTCACCGTTGCCTTGCGCCCCGGTGAGATCAGCTGAAGGCGCAGGTCTGCCTTTGCCAGCGCCGGTTCCCAACTGGTGATCTGCCGCTTCATCTGCCCTAGCTCAGGCGAAAGAAGGCGCGCTGGGGCCGGCAGGGACAGATCCCAGAACACCTGATAGCGGTCGGTGGTCAGTTCCCGCGCCATGTCGAGGCGGTCGTCCGGCCCGCGTTCGGCCAGCATCTTCTGGGCAATCACCAGATGTTCGGCCAGCCGATGCGCTTCATCCTCACGAATGGAAAAGCGCCCCGCCCGTTCATAAAGAAACGTGCTGACACCGAATTCTATGGCAACGGTCAGCAACAAGATCAGCAATATGCGCCCGAGCAGACCGAACGAAGGGCGCATGATCGCGATCAAAGGCGTTCGACCGGCGTGCTGAGCATGTAGCCAACGCCGCGGACGGTCATGATCGGTGCAGGACGGCCGCCCGCAGCGAGCTTGCGACGCAGCCGACTGACCAATACGTCGATGCTGCGATCGGATGAGTCGCCAAGTCGCGTGCGCGACAGCTCGATCAGCCGTTCCCGCGCGATCACCCGTTGGGGCTGCTCAACGAAGGTCGAGAGCAGATCGAACTCCGCACCTGTCAGGTCGATGATCGTCTCATCGTCGGTACGCAGTTCCCGACGCGGAAAATTGATGGTCCAGCAATCGAACCGCGCTTCGCTTTCGCGCGCGCCAAGCTGGCGCCGGTCCATGCCGCCCCGGCGCAATACGGCCCGCACGCGCGCGATCAGTTCGCGCGTGCCGAACGGCTTGGCCAGATAGTCGTCTGCGCCCAGTTCCAGACCGATCACGCGATCCGCTTCGCTGCCCTTGGCGCTGATGAAGATGATCGGCACTTCGCTCTTGCGACGGATTTCGCGGCACAGGTCGATGCCGTTCGTTCCCGGCAACATGATGTCCAGGATGACCAGATCGACCGGGCCGCCGTCCAGCGCGATCCACATTTCCGGAGCGGTCGCCGCCGGACGCACCTTGTACCCGTTTTCCTGAAGCGCGCGCGCGGTCAGGGTACGCAGCGGGGGATCATCTTCGACCAGAACGATGCAGGGCGCGGTCATGATTGGTGGCTCGTGAAGGGAAAGATATGCGTCATGCGGCTGAGCTAGGAAGCTGCCGAACGTGGGTCAACCCGGCAACATTGCCAGATCCTCTCTGAAATCGGGCCAGCAATCTTTTGTCACTCTCGCGACACGATGTTGCGTATGACCAGACATGTTTCCTTACGACCGCGCTATTTGCCGGCAATAGCGAAGACATAGTTTGATGGGCGTTCATAGCTCAAGAGGATGACCATGACCATTCGCTATCTGCTGGCAGCCCCCCTGCTCGCTCTCGCTTTCCCTGTCACTGCCAACGCCATCACCGACACGCATACCGAGGCCTGGGCACCTCCGGGCAAGACCTCCCCTCGCTTGTATCGGCCGATCAGCAGCAACAATTGCCGCGTGCAGCAACATCATGTGGGCAACAAATCGTCACTTGGCGCTGCGCCTGTCTCAAGCGATGATTGCGCTGCGAAACTGGCTCAGAAGGCCAAGCGGGGCAGCACCGTCGCGGCCCATTGATCGACGCCTTACTCGGCGCTGACGGTCGCGGCACGGCCCGTCAGCGTCCCCCAAGGGCCGGCTGCCTATCCATCCCTCGGCAGTCGGCCCGACTTGGCGTGTAGCCTTGCATCGGCCGATCGGTCCAGCTCAGAAACTCTCGCCCGACAGCCGCTGACACAGCATATCCAGCTGATCCAGCGTCGAATAATGCAAAGTCACGGCGCCCGCTTCGCCCGCGCCATGCGCGATGTCGACCGTGATGCCGAGCAGGTTCGACAATTGCCGCTCCAGCTCCAGTATGTCCGCATCCTTCGGCCGATTGGAGGGCGACGCCGTGATATTTTTCGGCGCTGGTGGGCGTCCCTTGGCATTGTTGGCCAGAGCCTCGGTTTGACGAACCGACAACCCTTTTTCCTCGACCGTCTGGGCAAGCGCGACAGCGTTATCCGCACCGATCAGGGCGCGGGCATGACCCATGCTGATCCGGCTTTCCATCACGGCCTGCTGGATGGGTGCGGGCAGATCGAGCAAGCGCACCAGGTTGGCCACATGGCTGCGCGATTTCCCCACAATCCGCGCCAGCGCCTCCTGACTATGACCGAAATCGGCAATCAGCTTTGAATAGGCCTGTGCTTCTTCGATGGGGTTGAGGTCTTCGCGCTGGATGTTCTCCACCAGCGCGATTTCCAGAGTCTGTGCTTCGTCAAAGTCGCGGACAATGGCGGGGATGGCATGCAGCTGGGCCTTCTGCGCGGCGCGCCATCGGCGTTCGCCCGCCACGATCTGGAAATTCTGCCCGATCGGTCGAACGATGATCGGCTGGATCACGCCGCGCTGGGAAATACTGTCCGCCAGTTCCTGCAGCGCTGCCTCGTCAAATTGCCGACGCGGCTGCTCCGGGTGCGGGGCAATGCGGCTGACGTCGATCGATTGGACACGTCCCGCGCCACCACTCTCGCCGGCCGAAGCAGATATCGGTGTCTCCTGCGCCACATCGCCTAGCAACGCGGACAGACCCCTACCCAAGCCATGGGGACGTTTCTGCGATTTCAGAGTATCATCGGACATAGGCTATCAGGCCGCTTGCGCTGCTGGAGGGAGGCGACGGATCAACTCACGCGCCAGCGCCATATAGGCTTCCGATCCCGAACAACGATGATCGTAAATCAGGGCGGGAATGCCGTGGCTCGGCGCTTCGGACAGGCGAACGTTGCGCGGAATAACGGTGTCGAAGACTACCGGCCCCAGACACGAACGAACGTCGTCGGCCACCTGATCGGTCAGCTTGTTCCGGCGGTCGTACATGGTGAGCGCAACGCCCATGATGGACAGCTGAGGGTTGAACCGCGCCCGGATGCGCTCGATCGTCTGGAGTAGCTGCGACAGGCCCTCAAGAGCGAAAAATTCACATTGCAAAGGAACGATCAACGACTGTGCCGCCACCATCGCATTGATCGTTAGCAATCCCAACGATGGCGGACAGTCGATCAGGCAAATGTCCCAGCGGCCCGGTCGCGCCTTGTCCAGCGCCTCAGATAGCCGATGGGTACGATGCTCAAACTCAACCAACTCGATTTCAGCGCCCGACAAGTCCTGAACCGCCGGGACGATATCCAGTCGCGGAACCACGGTGGACATGGCCGCATCGTCAACCGACACTTCGCCCATCAGCAGCTGATAGGACGACGACAAGCGCTTGTTGTTGCTGATGCCAAGGCCGGTGGAGGCATTGCCCTGCGGATCAAGGTCGATCAACAATGTTCGATGCCCGGTAGCAGCCAGCGCGGTCGCCAGATTGATCGCCGTAGTGGTCTTGCCCACCCCACCCTTCTGATTGGCGACGCACATGGTGATCACGCTGTTTTCTCCTTGCGGGGTAACCGCCTTGGCAAACGCCGGGACACGGACCTTGCGACTATGATCTTGCTTTCATCGCTGGTCATGGATTGCTTCATCTGAAATTCACCTTGCCATGAAGCACGGATCATATCCAGTTCACTTTGCGCGTTTCGCCCCTTCGGAAGCAACCAAAGCGTTTTCAAATCGGCAAGCCGTGCAGCACCTTCGAGCAATCGAGGCATGGGAGCGAAGGCACGTGCCGAAATCACGTCACTTGGACCGTCAGGCTGGTAAGCAGCCAGTTGGCAACCGGCAACGCGCGCATTGAGCAAGCCTAGTTCTTGCACGCAGCGCGTCAAAAACTGAATACGACCGCGCCGGGACTCCAGCAGGATTACTTCCCAGTTGGAGAGAATGGCGACGACGAGACCGGGTAAGCCTGGGCCGGAGCCAAGATCCAGCCAACGACCCGTCTGGCCGTCGTCGGGCAAGAACTTCAGGAGCTGCGCAGAATCAACAATATGGCGCTGCCAGACTGACTCGAGCGTCGATGCGGCGATCAGATTTTGATGTGCGCTCTCCTCGATGAGGAGCGATACATAGGTTTGGAGACGATCCCATGTTTCACGTGAAACGTCGAACTGGCTTTTTACCCATTGGCGGGCTTCGTCCTCGCTCACGCAGCTGCCTTCGTAAGCCGCTGGACATAGACCAGAATGGCAGCAATCGCAGCCGGTGTCACACCTCGTACCCGCTCGGCCGCGCCCAGATTTTCTGGACGCGCTGCATTCAGCCTTTCGATCATTTCGGTGGAAAGCCCGCCGATCATCGAATAGTCGATCGTTTCAGGCAGCTTGATAGCGGCATTCGCCGATACCGCCCGGATTTCCGATTGCTGCCGTTCGACATAGGGGGCGTAGCGCCCTTCCTCCACAAACTCCTCAACAACCGCATCTGGCAGTGCTGCAAACTGCGGGTCCATAGCGCGAACCACGTCCGCCCCAACTCTAGGGAAACGGACCCACTCGCTCATCGAGCGTCGGGCACCATCATCTCGTAAATCTGGAACATAGGCCTGCAATTCGGTCGACCGGTATTCCCGACGGCCCAGTTCAGCGGCGACTGATCGAGCACGGGCATTTGCATCGAAATGACACCGTCTTTCGTCGCTCATCAAACCAAGGCGCATCGCAATCGCTCCAAGACGCACTTCGGCATTATCTGCCCGTAGCTGGAGCCTATATTCGGCGCGCGCCGTGAGCATACGATAAGGCTCACTAACGCCCTGCAGCACTAGGTCATCGATCATCACGCCCAGATAGGCATCGGAGCGTTCCAGCGATAGCGGCTCGACACTCAGCGCATGGTCCGCAGCATTGGCACCCGCAACTAAACCCTGCGCCCCGGCCTCCTCATATCCCGTCGTACCATTGATCTGCCCGGCGCAGAACACACCTGGGATTGCCCGCAGGGCAAGCCGGCTGTCCAGAGCGCGCGGGTCGATATGATCATATTCTACCGCATATCCCGGCGTTACGATCTCTGCGCGCTCCAATCCCGCGATGCTCCGGATCATCGCGATCTGCACATCCGTGGGTAAGGAGGTGCTGATCCCATTGGGATAGATCAGCGGATCATCGAGCCCCTCAGGCTCCAGGAATATCTGATGTCCGTCCCGATCAGCGAAGCGCGATACCTTGTCCTCAATCGACGGGCAGTAACGCGGTCCGCGACCTTCGATGTCACCACTGAACAAAGGGGACCGGTTCATCGCCGTGCGGATGATGTCATGCGTCCTCGCATTGGTGCGCGTAATCCCACAGGACAATTGCGGACATACGCGACGCGGCGTCAAAGCCGACATCGTCCAGCCGCCGCCATCCGAAGGCTGCTCGTCCAATGCGCCCCAATCGATCGTTCGCCCGTCCAGCCGCGGCGGGGTGCCCGTCTTCAGTCGCGCCATTGGGAGATCCAGGGCGCGGAGTTGACCGGCCAATTCGCTTGACGCCTGCTCGCTAATGCGACCGCCCACCAGCCGCTCTTCGCCGCGAAACAGACGCCCGCCCAAGAACGTCCCGGTGGCCAGCACTACCGCGCGGCTATGCAAGGCCCTGCCATCCGCCAGTCGGAGGCCCACCGCAACGTCTCCATCGAGAAGCAAGGCCGCCGCCTCTCCCTCAATCACGGTCAACCCCTTCTGAGCCGCAATGAGTTCCTGCATCGCAGCGCGATACCGTTTCCGGTCCGCCTGGATACGCGGGCCTCGGACTGCCGCCCCCTTGCTGGCATTCAGCATACGGTGGTGGATGGCGGCGGCGTCCGCAGCGCGTGCCATCAGACCATCCAGCGCGTCGATTTCGCGAACGAGATGGCCTTTGCCCAAGCCGCCGAACGCGGGGTTGCACGACATCGCGCCAATCTGCATGGCATCGAATGTCAGTAATGCTGTTCGCGCTCCACGCCGCGCAGCTGCCGCTGCTGCCTCGCAGCCGGCATGGCCGCCCCCTACGACGAGGACGTCGAAGTCATTGGAATGCGTCATGTGGCTGCTCTTAACGTTTCGGCCGCTTCGCGTCAAAATTATAGGTCGCTTGTTTCACGTGAAACAGCCCTATTTCCCGATACAAAATGTACCGAACAACGCATCCAGCATGTCCTCCGTGCCCGCCCGTCCGGTCAGCCGGTCCATGGCCAGCCGAGCCAACCTCAAATGCTCCGCAACGAGCAGCATATCGGATTCTGCCCTCGCTGCGTTCAGTTCAGTGGAAAGATCCGACAATATGGACCGTTGCCTCATGTTGATCGCATAAGCTCCCTCATCCGGAATCAAAGCGCGTGCGCGCCGATCCATTGCCTCGATCACGTCATCCAGCCCCTCGCCAAGCAAGGCTGATAGTCTGATCGATCGCGGGTCGACGACGGAAGCCAAGTCCGCTTTCGGCGCGATGGAGATCGCATTTGGCGGGCAGTCATCGGGGCTTCCCAGCCATAGGATGATGTCCGCCATGTCCATGGCCTCCCGCGCGCGCGCGATGCCGATTTGCTCGATGGCGTCAGCTCCGCCCTCACGCAGACCTGCGGTGTCGATCAACAGATAAGCGACGCCGTTGAGCGCGCACGGCACCTCGATGCGATCGCGCGTCGTGCCGGCAACGTCGGATACGATCGCGGCATCGCGCCCGGCCAGCGCATTGATCAACGTGGACTTGCCGGCATTGGGTGGCCCGGCAAGCACGACGCGGATACCATCCTTCAGCCGCTCGGCGCGCGGGCGGTTCAATTCTCGCGCGACTTCATCCGACAATGCTTTCAACCGCGCAACGATATCATTTTCGATCCCGGCATCCGGCACATCGTCCTCATCCGAAAAGTCGAGGACGGCTTCAATCATCGCTGAAAGTTGGAGCAACGCCACCTGCCATCGGGCGACGAGCGCGGAAAGCCCACCCTCGGCCATGGCCATGGCTGCCCTCCGCTGGCTCTCCGTCTCTGCCGTGAGCAGATCCGCCAGCCCTTCAGCCTCGTTAAGGTCGATCCGCCCATTTTCGAACGCGCGCCGTGTAAACTCGCCTGCCAGTGCGGGGCGCAAACCGTCCACCTCGCTCAGTGCTGTCAGCACAGCGTCCAGAACTGCCCGTCCACCGTGACAGTGAAATTCCAAACAGTCCTCCCCAGTCGCACTGGCGGGCGCCGGGAAGAACAGGATGATCGCCCGATCGAGCAACTCACCAGCCGCATTGTGGACAGCCGCCAAGGTCGCTTGCCGCGCAGGCGGAACCTTGCCGATCAACGCCATCGCTGCGCTCCGCGCGTCCGGCCCGCTGACCCGCACAATTCCCAGCCCTGCGGGCGGTCGGCCACTCGACAGGGCGAAGATAGTGTTGCGTTCAAACATGCTCGACCGGATGGATCAGCTCTTGCCGCCAACCTTGCCGGTCAGGCCAATGTCCATCATCTGACGGAACAGCCGCATGCCGGCGTCGCCCATCGGGGAAAAACTGCGGAACAATGTCTCCATCTGTTCCAGATTGGCCGTGCCATCCATGCTGTCCAGCATGGTCTGAACATATTTTTGGTGGATCGGCGTTACATCCGGCAGCCCCAGGAAGGAACGCGCCTCCTCCGGCGTACAGTCGATATCGAAATTTACCTTCATCTGGCGTCCCTCCGTTTCCGGTCAACCATGCAGCAACTCTGGAATAAATTCCAGTTCGTCGGGAATGGAGGGTGGCAGGGTACTGGCGCGCGCCCTATGTTTCCTACCAGCAGAACGTTTCTCCGACAGAGACGTTCGCACGCTTTGACGATCCGGGAGAATATGATGGGCGAGATGATCGAAATCGAAACATTTGCGAAGGACGGTCACTTTTCGGCCTATTCCGCGCTCCCAAAAGGTCAGGCCAAGGCGGCGATCGTCGTCATTCAGGAAATCTTCGGGGTGAATGAAGGGATCCGGCGCAAGTGCGATCATTGGGCGACGCAAGGCTATGCCGCCTTTGCGCCCGACCTGTTCTGGCGGTTGCAGCCCGGTATCGAACTGGACGCCGACGCGCCCGAACAATTTCAGCAGGCGCTGGAATGGATGGGAAAGTTCGACCAGGATCTGGGTGTCAGCGATATTGAAGCCACGATGCGCCATGCCCGCGCGGTCACCGGCGGCAAGGTTGGCGCCGTCGGCTATTGCCTGGGTGGGCGTTTGGCCTTCATGGCGGCCTGCCGAACTGATGGCGATGCCTTTGTCGGCTATTATGGCGTCGGCATCGATGGCCTGATCGGCGAAAGTCAGGCCATCGGGAAGCCCGTGTTGCTCCATGTCCCGACCGCCGACCATTTTGTTTCCCCTGATGCACAGAAGGCGATGCATGAGGGACTGTCGGATAACCGCCATGTGACCCTCTATGATTATGAGGGGCTGGACCATGGCTTTGCCGCTGAAATCGGCAAGCGACGTCATAAATCGGGAGCGCAACTAGCCGATGGCCGCACGGCGGCCTTCTTTGCAGAGGCGCTCGCGTGATACCGGGACGGCGGATTGTCATCCGGTCCTTCGGCGGCCCGGAAGTCATAGAGACAGGGGATTTCACGCCCGCTCGCCCCGGCGCCGGAGAAATACTGGTCGCCAATCGCGCGATCGGCGTCAATTTCATCGACACCTATTTCCGCACCGGCCTCTACCCTCAGCCTCTGCCCGGCGGCCTGGGGTCTGAAGCAGCCGGCATCGTCGAAGCCGTCGGTCCCGACGTCGACATGTTCCAGCCGGGCGACCGCGTCGCTTATGTCAGCAACTACCCCGGTGCCTATGCCACACATCATCTGATGCCGGCGGACCGCGTGATCCCCCTGCCCGATGACATCGATTTCGAGGTCGCGGCTGCGGCCATGCTGAAAGGTATGACCGCAGCCTCCCTCGCTGAAGATTGCGCCCGGATGCAGGCGGGCCAAAGCGCATTGGTGCATTCGGCGGCCGGCGGCGTAGGCTCCATTCTCGTCCCTTGGCTGAAGGATATGGGCGTGACCGTGATCGCCCATGCCGGCAACGCGGAAAAGGCAGATATGGCCCGAAAGGCCGGCGCAGATCATGCACTTTTCGGACCTTTCGACAGCCTGGCGAATGACGTCAAGACCGCGAACGAAGGCAAGGGGGTCGACGTCGTTTTCGACGGTGTCGGCAAGGACAGCTGGGCCGCTTCGCTTGCCAGCCTGCGCCCGCGCGGGTTGATGGTAACGTTCGGCAACGCATCCGGCCCTGTGCCGCCGATCAGTGTCCTCGACCTCAGCCGAGGCGGCGCGCTGTTCCTTACCCGCCCGACCTTGTTCGCCTATATCGCCACGCCGGAAGAATATCGCGATCTGGCAGCCCGTCTGTTCGACCGCATCCGGCGCGGGATCGTTAGGATAGACATTGGCCAGTCCTTTGCCCTGTCGGACGCTGCGGAGGCACATAAGGCACTGGAAGGGCGCAGGACGACGGGATCGACCATCTTGCTCCCCTGACACCCTCCGAAAGCCAAAAAAACCCGGTTCTCGCGACCGGGCTTTCCTGTCTCTCGCTGGAGATTGGTTCAGGCGAAAAGGGTCAATATCCCGACCTGATGATCGACCACGCCCTCGTAGATCATCTTGACCGCCACATAGACGATCACCGCAAGGCCGATATAGGCGATCCAGCGGTAGCGCTCGATATACTTGGCGATGATATTGGCAGCGATACCCATCAGCGCCACGGAGAGCAGCAGACCGATAATGAGAATGCCCGGATGCTCGCGCGCCGCGCCGGCCACGGCGAGCACATTGTCCAGACTCATACTGACATCGGCCACCGCAACCGCCCAGGCAGCCGCAGCAAAGCTCTTGGCGGGGCGCAAACCCGATACATCGTCGTCTGAAGGATCGTCAGGCGTTTCGCCGCCCCGCTTGGGGTGGAGTTCCCGCCACATCTTCCAGCTGACCCACAGCAGCAGCAGCCCGCCAGCCAGGATCAGGCCGACGATCTGCATCAGCTGACTGACAACCAGCGCAAAGGCGATGCGCAACACCAGCGCCGCCAGAATGCCGATCAGAATGACCTTCTTGCGCTGATCAGCCGGCAGCCCCGCTGCCAGCGCGCCCACCACGATGGCATTATCGCCGGCCAGCAGCACGTCGATCATCAACACCTGCACAAAGGCGCTGAGCGCACTGGGCGATGTGATGTTCGAAAAATCCGCGACGATATGCGACCAGATGTCGGCTGGCGAACCCAGCCCCTGCGCTGCCGACGCGGCATAAGCGAGAATGTCGAGCATACCGGGCTAACGCTTCCGTCGTTTACTGGTTCATGGAGTCGAAGAAGTCTTCGTTAGTCTTGGAATCCTTCATCTTGTCGAGCAGGAATTCCATCGCGTCGACCGTACCCATCTGCATCAGGATGCGGCGCAGCACCCACATCTTGCTGAGCTTGGCCTTGTCCACCAGCAATTCTTCCTTGCGGGTGCCGGACTTGCCGACATCCAGCGCGGGGAAGATGCGCTTGTCCGCGACCTTGCGATCCAGCACGATTTCCGAGTTGCCGGTGCCCTTGAACTCTTCGAAAATCACTTCGTCCATGCGGCTGCCGGTGTCGATCAGCGCCGTGGCGATAATGGAGAGCGAACCGCCCTCCTCAATATTGCGTGCCGCGCCGAAGAAGCGCTTGGGCCGCTGAAGCGCGTTGGCGTCCACACCGCCGGTCAGCACCTTGCCGGACGAGGGCACGACGGTGTTGTAGGCGCGGCCAAGGCGCGTGATGGAATCGAGCAGGATCACGACATCCTTCTTGTGCTCGACCAGTCGCTTGGCCTTTTCGATCACCATTTCGGCCACCTGCACGTGGCGCGTCGCCGGCTCGTCAAAGGTGGAGGAAACCACCTCGCCCTTCACGCTCCGCTGCATGTCGGTCACTTCTTCCGGGCGTTCGTCGATCAGAAGGACGATCAGGAACACTTCGGGATGATTGTCGGTAATCGCCTTGGCGATGTTCTGCAGCAGCACGGTCTTACCGACGCGGGGCGGCGCGACGATCAGCGCGCGCTGGCCTTTGCCCTGCGGCGAGACGATGTCGATCACCCGCGCCGACTTGTCCTTGTTCGTCGGATCGAGCGTGTCGAGGCGCAGCTTCTCGTCGGGATAAAGCGGCGTCAGATTGTCGAAATTGACCCGGTGACGGACGGCGTCGGGATTGTCGAAATTGACCGAGGTAAGCTTCGTCAGCGCGAAATAGCGTTCGCCATCCTTGGGCGCGCGGATTTCGCCCTCCACCGTGTCGCCGGTGCGCAGGCCGAATTTGCGGACCTGGTTGGGCGAGACGTAAATGTCATCGGGACCGGCGAGATAGTTGGCTTGCGGCGAGCGCAGGAAGCCGAAGCCGTCGGGCAGCACCTCGATCGTGCCCTCGCCCATGATCTGTTCGCCATTCTCGGCTTCCGCCTTCAGGATCGCGAACATCAGATCCTGCTTACGCAGGGTCGATGCGCCTTCGACGCCGAGCTCCTCCGCCATGGAGACGAGTTCGGCCGGGCTGTTCTTCTTGAGATCCTTGAGATGCATTGCGTTCAGATCCGCATTTGGGTCTTGGACTTGTCGTAGTTGGGGGACAGCGCAGGAAATGGGCTATCGTGGCGACAATGTAGATGGGTGACGCGCCTGTACCGGACGGCCAGACGATATCCCCGGCAATTAGGCAGCGGCGCGGCCGAAGTCAAGAGTCGCGCGGGATGATGGGCTATCCGGCTGACAGCTCAGAACGGCTTCACCACCGCCAGAACCACGATGATCGCGGCGAAGATCCCGGGAATCTCGTTCACCATCCGCAGCGTTTTGTCATTCAGCCGCCGCTCGCCCCTCGCCAGCTTCTTGGCATAGCCGACGGCCCAGCCATGATAGCCGGACAAAGCGAGCACCAGCAGCAGTTTCACGTGAAACCACCCCTGCGCCAGCGCGCCGACATTGACCATCAGCATCAGCCCGAAAACCCAGACGATGACTATCGACGGGTTGAGGATGATCTTGATCAGCTTGCGCTCACGCACAATCCACTTGGCATCCTCTTCGGAGCCGGGCGCGCATTCCTGATGATAGACAAAGAAACGCGGGATCATGAACAGGCCCGCCATCAGGAAGATGACGAAGATGATATGCGCCGCCTTCACCCACAGATAGGCATTGCCCAGAAATCCCGCCATTGCGCTCATCGACCCCGAACCTGCTTCAGCAGAGCCGCCACATGATCGACCGGAGTATCCGGCAGGATGCCGTGGCCCAGATTGAAAATGTGGGGCCTTGTCGCAAAAGCGTCAAGCACCCGCGCGGCTGCGTCGTGCATTTCCGCGCCCCCGGCGATCAGCGCCAGCGGGTCCAGATTGCCCTGCACCGGCAAGCCTTCGGGCAGGTTGGCATGTGCCCAGACCGGATCGACCGTTTCATCCAGCCCGATGGCCTGCACCGCCGTTTCACGGGCATAAGCGGGCAGCTTCCCTCCCGCGCCCTTCGGAAAGCCGATTACCGGAATTTCGGGATGCAACGCGCGCAACCGCTCCACGATCGCGGCATTGGGCGCAATGACCCAGCGCTCGAACTGCGCCGGCGAAAGGCTGCCGGCCCAGCTGTCGAACAATTGCACCGCTTCCACCCCTGCCTGCACCTGCCCCGACAGATAAGTGACGCTGGCGTCGACGATGGAGTCGATGATCGCCTGAAACCGGCCCGGATCGGCATAGGCCAGCCGCCGCGTGACGGACTGGTCCCGGCTCCCCTGCCCCGCCACCATATAGGTCGCGATGGTCCAGGGGCTGCCGGCAAAGCCCAGAAAGGCGGTTTCGGTGGGCAATGCGGCAGCGACCTTGCGCACGGTATCGTAAATCGCCTCGAACCGGCTCCAGTCCGGGGTGAAGCTGTCCGGATCGACCACGTCGCAGGTCGGGGCCAGGCGTGGCCCCTCGCCCGTTTCGAACCACAGGCGCTGGCCCATGGCATGCGGCACGATCAGGATGTCGGAAAACAGGATCGCCGCGTCAAACCCGAACCGGCGGATCGGCTGCAGGGTGATTTCCGCCGCCGCGTCGCTGTCATAGACCAGTTCCAGAAAGCCGCCCTTGTCGGCACGCAGCGCGCGATATTCGGGAAGGTAACGGCCCGCCTGACGCATCAGCCATACCGGTGCGACATCGGGCTTGCGCCCCGCGATCACGGAAAGGATCGGCTTGGCACCGTCCTGGATAGCCAGATTGTCACCGCCTCCGGACGGGTTCCTTCGCTCTCCGGTCTGCGCTGTCATTCTATATCCGATTCTTAAGAGTCTTTGATGAAGATGATGATGGCCTGTGGGGAATGGGGTTTATGCCCTGTGCCCGCTTTTGCCAACAGCTTGCCTTTTGCCGACCCGCGATAAAGCGTCGGAGTCGGATCTCTCATCCACGCTATTCACAGGATGTGGATAAAATTATGCCCCTGTGGACAGGCTGGCGATGATTTTGCGGCGAGCGGGAACGGAATCTGCCACGCCAATCTACCCACATCGCTTCCCCTTGCTTTATCCACAGGCTGCCCACATGCTCATCCGATGGCGCGCATCCACCTCCACCTGTTGTCGGACTCCACCGGGGAAACGCTGGAGAATATAGCGAAGGCGGGCGTCGCGCAGTTTGATGAGGTGGAGTCCATCCGGCATTTCTGGCCGATGGTGCGATCCGAACTGCACCTCAACCGCATTCTGGAAGAAATTGCCCAGAACCCCGGCCTCGTCCTGTTCACGCTGGCCAGCCAGACGCTGCGGCGAACGCTGGAGAACCGATGCCGGGCGCTTGGCCTGCCGCATGTCGCTCCTCTGGATTCCGTGACGGATGCGCTTTCGAGCATATTGGGCCAGGAAACACTGAACCGCCCCGGTCGCAAGCACATATTGGACGAAGCCTATTTCGCGCGCATCGATGCTATCCAGTTCACGATTGCGCATGACGATGGGCTGAACTGGGAAAACTGGGAAGAGGCCGACATCGTGCTGGCAGGCGTGTCGCGCACGTCGAAAACGCCGACCAGCATCTATCTCGCCAACCGGGGTTACAAGACCGCCAATATTCCGCTCGTCCCCGAAAGTCCGCCGCCCGCCATACTGTATCAGCTTCGTCATCCGATGGTGGTGGGTCTTACCACCAGCGCCGATCGGCTGATCCAGGTGCGCCGCAACCGCCTGCTTTCCCTCAATCAAACGCCCGAAACCGATTATGTGGATGAGGAGAAGGTGAAGAGCGAAGTGACCCACGCCCGGCGCATCTTCGCCGACAATGGCTGGCCGGTGATCGACGTTACGCGCCGTTCCATCGAGGAGACGGCCGCCGCCATCATCAATCTCTATCATGAGTGGTTGCAGGCACGCGAAGGAACGTCCACAGCCGCTGGCTGACGACCCATGGAAGAATGAACGGCCCGCCGCGAATGAACGATACCCGCCCGCCGGAACTGGTGCTTGCGTCCACTTCGCGCAGCCGCCGCGCCATGCTGGAAGCCGCAAGGGTCCCGTTCGTGCCCGCCAATCCGGGCGTGGACGAGGAAACCGCCAAGCACGCCCTGCGCGCCCGCGGCCATGATGCGCGCCAGCTTGCCGATGCGCTGGCCGAGCTGAAGGCGATCAAGCTGTCCAGCCGGATGCCCACCGGGCTGGTGCTGGGCTGCGACCAGACGCTGGCGCTGGACGACGGCACGATGATCGACAAGGCAGTGGACCGGAACGATGCCGAGCGGATCCTGCGCCTGCTGTCGGGGCGCAGCCATTATCTCAACTGCGCGGCGGTGATCGCCGAGCGGGGCGAGGCCGTCTGGCGCCATATCGAACGGGTGAAGCTCACCATGCGTCCGATCTCGGATGCGTTCATTGCGCACTATCTGGACGACGATTGGGACGAATGTCGCTGGTGCGTCGGCTGCTATCGGATCGAGGGGCCGGGCGCGCAGCTGTTCAACCGGGTGGAAGGGACGCAGTTCGCCATTCAAGGCCTGCCCTTGCTCTCTCTCCTCGATTATCTGCGCACGCGGGGGATTTTGGCGTCATGACCGATAATGGCCTGCCTTATGCAGAGGTGATCGGTGACCCGATCGAACATTCCAAATCGCCGGTGATCCACAATTTCTGGCTGGAGAAGCTCGGGATAGAGGCCGAATATCGCAAAACCCGGGTGAAGCCGGAGGAATTGTCGCTTTATTTCCTCAAGCGCCGGGCCGATCCGGACTGGCTGGGCTGCAACGTCACCATCCCGCACAAGATCGCGGTCATGGACTATGTGGATGATCCGGGCGATGTGCGCGGGCGGATCGGTGCGATGAACACCATCGCCTGCGAAACGGCGGGGCCGCTGATCGGCACCAACACCGACGCGGGCGGCTTCCTGCAACCGCTGGTGCGCGACAAGTGGCGGGGCGATCATGCCGTCATCATCGGCACCGGGGGCGCGGCGCGCGCCGTCCTGTTCGCCCTGGCGACGCATGGGGTGAAACGCATCGACATCGTGGCGCGGAACCCCGAAAAGGCCGCTGATCTGTTGCGCCATGCGGGCATTGCGAGCGGTGTCATCGCCTTGGGCGATGCGCTGCCGTCGGCGCAGCTGCTGGTGAATGCCACCTCGCTCGGCATGACCGGTCAGCCGGCGCTGGACATCGACCTTGCACCACTCAGCGACGACGCAACCGTGTACGACATCGTCTATGCGCCGCTCGAAACGCCGCTGCTCGCCGCAGCACGTGCGCGGGGCTTGCGCACGCTGGACGGGCTGGAAATGCTGGTGGGACAGGCCGATCTTGCGTTCGAATTCTTCTTCGATGCGCAAGCGCCCCGCGAACATGATGCGGAATTGCGCGCCCTGTTGACCGCATGACCCGGCCGCGCAACGTTTTTGGCCTCACCGGATCGATCGGCATGGGCAAGTCCGCCGTCGCGGCCATGCTCAAGACCTTGGGCGTCCCCGTGTTCGATGCGGATGCAGAGGTGCACCTCCTGCAGGGACCGGGCGGCGCGCTGCTGCCCGCGATCGAGGCGCGCTTCCCCGGCACGACGGGACCGAAAGGCGTCGATCGCGCCAGGTTGGGCGCGGCGGTGTTCGGCAAACCGCATGAACTTAAGGCGCTGGAAGCCATCGTCCACCCGGCGGTGCAGAAGGCGCGGCAGACGTTCCTGCGCCGCCATCGCGCCCATCGGATCGTGGTGCTGGACATTCCGCTGTTGTTCGAAACCCATGGCGAGCGGCGGCTTTCCGGCGTTATCGTCGTCAGCGCGCCGGTATGGAAACAGCGCAGGCGCGTGCTGTCGCGGTCCGGCATGACGCCACAAAAGTTCCGCCGGATTCGCGGCCTGCAGACGCCAGACGCTGAAAAGCGGCGGCGGGCCGACCATATCATCGACACGGGCACCACGTTCGACCGGACGCGCGCGCAGGTCAGGCAACTGGTGGCTTGCCTTCGCGCGCAGTCAGGCAGATAGTCGGTAGTCCGTTCAACAACGGCGAGTCTATGCGCGAGATCATCTTCGACACCGAAACCACGGGATTTGATCCACTTACCGGCGACCGGATGGTGGAAATCGGCTGCATCGAACTCGTCAACCGCGTGGCCACTGGCAAAACCTATCATGCCTATTTCAATCCGCAGCGGGCAATGCCTGCCGCGGCGGAGGCTGTGCACGGTCTGTCGACCCTGTTCCTGTCGGACAAGCCGCTGTTTGCCGATAGCGTGGACGACCTGATTGCATTCCTGGGCGATTGCCCGTTGGTCGCGCATAATGCGAAATTCGACTTCGGCTTCCTGAACAGCGAACTGCGCCTGTGTGGCCGCCCGGAAGTCAGCATGGACCGCATGGTGGACACGGTCGCGATCGCCCGCACCCTGCATCCTGGTGCCAAGCACAGCCTGGACGCGCTGTGCAGCCGCTACGGCATCGACCGCAGCCACCGGATCAAGCACGGCGCCTTGCTGGACGCCGAGCTACTCGCGCAGCTCTATGTGGAACTGACCGGCGGGCGTCAGATCGGGCTGATGCTGGGGCAGGACATGGTCGAGGAGGAGGTGGTGGAAACCACGCTTGCTACCGGACCGCTGGTCCGCCGCTCGCGTCCGGCCCGACCGCATGCTCCAAGCGCCGCCGAACTGGAACGGCATGCCGCTTTCGTCGCCAAACTGAAGAATCCGCTGTGGCTGGAACAGGTGCCTGCGGATTAACGTCAACGGGCTTTGTATTGTTTTGAATCAAAACCGACACGAGAAGGAGAGCGCTAGAACCTAAATGCTTCGGGGGACATTCCACCTTAAGAAATCCAAGGAGAAGGCAATATGGACATTCGCGTTTCAGGACATCAGGTCGACACCGGCGATGCCCTGCGGGAACATGTCCGTCTGGGGAGATCACTGTTGGCCGCGCGTGCCGATTTCGTCCAGTTGGCTGGTGGTAAGACTTACCTTTCAAAGGCTTTCGATGACCCGGGTGGGCACAGCCCTGGTTATCTCGACTCTCAAGAACTGCAGGGATCGAACGCGAACACCGTCTATGGTGTGGCAACAGTGATGGAAGAGGTTGGGTTGCGCAGCGCAACAACCAGCGTCCGGGCGGTCAATCCGAATGTTGCCCTGGTCTTTGAATCAGATATTGCCGGTGATGTACCCGGGATAAAACCAGAAGAATCGGCAGTTAAAATTAGGTCAGAATTGCTGGTTTGTTATATGAGGCGCGCTTGATCCCCAATCCAAAAGGCTGCGCAACCTTATCTGGATACAGCCAAAGAGATCGGTGTGCCTGTCCAACTATCGTCTATTGGTGAGCTCTACCGATGGCGCTGCTATCCATTTGCACAGCATTGGCGTTCCCACCGCGGTGATCGCAGTTTTCACCCCGTCTTTATCATTCCCGCATAGTTCGATTATCCATCGGGAGGATTATGACGGGCTGTTAAATTAAGTATTGCTATCATAAAAAAATTAGATAGAGTGACTGTGGCTGCTTTGACTGCCTAGTCTCTAATCATGGTCGGTAGCAAGTAACTTGTTTTAGCGGAGGAATAATGGCCGATTTGACCCAACCAATTGACTTCCTGTCAAATATGATCAGTGATCTTCAGGATCGAAATAAATGCTTTTTGCACCCCCTCCCTTAGAAGTTCGGGATATGGGCGAGGTAAAGGAAGCTGGCGATGGGATTGCCGGGCGAGTGGTTTGACGATGTTCGCTCCCAGGAGCTTGTTTTATTTGCTAACGGTGTTTTGGGATTGCCTTCAACCTGAAGGAGGAAGTGGTATTATTATTTTGGGTGGTCCGCGCCGGGATTAAAGGAACGGCGGTTCGTTCAACGGACGTATCTTCTGTACCGGTTGGCGATAATCTGATTGGTCGCGTAGTGAACGCCTTGGGTGAACCCATCGATGGCAAGGGGGCAATAAAATCCACCTTTCGCCCAATTGAACGCATGGCGCCAGGTGTGGTAGATCGCAAAGACGTGAATTCTCCTGTTCAGGCCAGTTGAAAGCCATCGACGCCATGACGCCCATCGGGCGTGGGCAGCTTGAGCTTATTATCGGCGGCCGGCAGGCCGGGAAAACTGCCCTTGCCGTTGATACGATCATCAACCAACGGGGTAAAAACCTGTTGTATCTATGTTGCCATCGGTCAGAAGAAAGCGGCTGTGGCCCGCACGGTAGCCACTCTTGGAGCGCTTCCGTGCGATGGAATATACCACGGTCATTGTCGCTGCAGCCGATGAGCCGGCTGCCTTACAATATATTGCACCTTATGCTGGCTGCGCCATCGGTGAGAATTCTTGGAGAGCGGTCGCGATACTGGTGGTTTATGACGATCTATCGAAACATGCCTGGGCATATCGCCAGGTGTCCCTGCTGTTGCGTCGTCCTCCTGATGCGGAAACACCCGGTGTTGATGTCTTTCACCTGCATTCTCGCCTCTTAGAACGAGCGGCCCGCATGGCTGATGACGTTATCGTCGCAAACCTTTGCGGGTGAGCGAAACCGACGCTGGGGCAGGCGTAGATGAAAATATATGAGGGGCCACTCGCAAAACATGACGCGCAATGGGCGTTAAGATCCATGCCCAATTCTGATAAGTATAAGTGCTTAAAAGTCAAAGGTTCAGGTGGGTCGCTGACGGCATCTTGCCGATCATTGAAACCCTGCTGGGTGATGTATCGGCCTACATTCTGAATGTCATTTCCATTACCGATGGGCAGATCTATTTCAGGCGCAACCTTTTCTACGCTGGCATCCGTCCGGCGATCAACGTTGTTATCTCGGTTTACTTGGGTAGGCGGTGATGCTCAAGCGTAGTATGAAGCAGGTCGCTGGCCGGCTGCGGCTGGATATGGCTGCTTATCGTGAACTGGCGGCATTTGCCCAGTTCGGATCGGACTGGATAAAGCCACCCAAGCTCAGCAACAACGGCCAGCATATGCAAGAAATCCCTTAAACAGCCGCAGTACGAACCCATGTCATTGACCAACCAGGTAATCCAATTTGGCGCAGGCGGGAATGGATATGCCAGATGTCAAGTACCAATCGATCGGATGCGCAGTGGGAGATCGAACTGCTTAGATTCATGGATGCTTCTTATCCCGAGATCGTAAGTTCGATTGATAAAAATAATCGTATTCTTCCCGAAGTAGAAACCCTACTTCGGCAAGCGCCTGGATTCCTTTACTGCAAGCTGGGCGTAGATTGACCCGACAGTCAATGAATTGACGGTGTGTCAATCAATTGACTGCATCAGGCTATGACCCATAAGATTAGGAGTTTCTCTCTATGGCAAACGCACGAGAAATGCGACTGCGCATCCGCAGTATCAAGAACATAGCCCAATTAACCAGTACGCCGCCAGACGGTTAGCGCCAGTAAAGTTCGCAAAGCGATGGAGGCAATGTTAAATACGCGCCCTTATGCCACCAAAGCCTGGCAGGTTCTGACTCATATCGCGGCTCAACCCGGGCATGCTTCTTTACATCCTCTGCTGTCAGGCCGATCCGAAATTAATATAACATCCTGGTGGTTATGGCATCTGGGATCTGCCCGGTCTGGCGGGTGCGTTGAATACAAACGTTATACGCTTTGTTTTGCAACGTTTTTCAAAATATACCAGCCTCCGTCAAGTACATCACCGTCGGGCGTAAGGGTCGTGATATGCTGATGCGCAGGCGAAAATCGATCATTGCCGAATTTAGCGGTTTGCCGGCAGCTCCGTCTTTTTCTGATGTCGCGATCGGCCGTCTGGTTGTGGATGAATTCCTTTACCAGCAGGCAGATCGGAGTCTTCTTTGGTCTATACTGATTTTATCAATATGGTGAAGCAAGGTTCAGGTGATAAAGCAGCTTTTACCCCTAAGGTTGATGCGCCAGAGGAACAGGTGATGTCAATTAGCCAGGCGCATAAAGGTCTTTCGGCCGCATCGGCCGCTGATCCAGTTGTCGCTGTACGGCAAGACCAACGACAAATTCTGGTTCACTTTTTTCCACGAAGCCGCGCATGTGCTGCTTCACAGCCAGGAAAAGAAAGCTGTTTTTCTAGACGATCCCGGAACTGCGGGCAGCAACTCCGTGGAGGAACAACAGGCCAACGCCTGGGCACGGGATTTCCTGATCCCGCCAGAGCATGCCGAAGCCCTGCATTCACTGCCGAAGTCCAAGGCCGCCGTGACAGGTTTTGCGAACCGGATCGGCATTCATCCAGGCATCGTGGTGGGCCGGCTTCAGTTTGACGGACACCTCGACATGACTTGGATGAATGATCTGAAGGTCAGTTTTGCTTTTACACCCCCAGCAGAGCCGCGAAGCTGAATGCTCAAAGGCCCTATCTCGCCCCTGACCCCCGCACCACCGCCAGAAACGCCCCCAGCACCGGCGACACATCCCCGCGCCGGTGGATGCAGCTCAGCTCGATGTCCCGCAGAAACGCGCAGTCCAGCGGCCGATAGACCACCCCCGGCAGCCGCAGGCTCTCGCTGCTCGCCGTCGTGACACAGGCGCCGAAGCCACCCGCCACCAGCGCGATGGCGGTCAGCACGTCCTCGACCTCCTGCTCGATCTGCAGCGGCGTGCCTTCCTGTGCGAAGGCCTGCATCACCAGCAATACGTAACT
>JAXHOI010000002.1:0-41974 GCA_034519505.1 Sphingobium sp.
GTTACGTATTGCTGTCGGTGGCGTGCGTGGAAACATCCAGATGCGCGAACAGGGCGGTCAGATCATTATGTCGCCTCATAGACGATAAAGCCGGTGTCGGTGCCGCCCACGTCGTATGGTTGCGCCTGGCGACTCGCTCGTCCGCTGATCATGCGGTGCCGTTGGGCCAACAGCCATGCCGCCGCCAACCCCGAAATGCCGCTGCCCACAACGCCGACGTCCATGGCCCCCACCACTTCCCGTATGTGCAGCCAGCATATCACCTTGGCTTGCATCCCGATTTCGCCGATGCAACAACTGGGAGCTGGCGCAATATGGCACATCGACATGATCGGCCTCGGGGAGAAGGACGATGCCGCTGCTGGATAATTGGCCTGGGCGCTTTCCTGTCGCTGGCGATGGCAGGTGCATGGATGATCAAGCGGGCGGCCTTTCCGGCTGGACCGACGCGATCTGGTCCTTTGCGCTGGGGAGCCGTTGCTGGGGCGGCTGCCTCATCGACGGCGCACCGGGCGGCGCAACTGGATGGTCGCAGCGCTCGCGGGTTTCTGGTCCTCTCGGGCAGCCACATCGCCGCGCACCTCGGCGGCATGGCGAAGATCCGCGCTGGGCAACGACCTGCGCCAACAATGGGCGCCGCGTTCGGCAAGCGGCTGTTTCAGTTGCAGATTCAGGCGATGGCGGCTTGGTTCCTGGTGCCTGCCATGGCCGCCACCGCAACCCGCACCCTTTCCCCGCGTGGAGCGATTCGGCGCGGCTTCGGGGAGCGCGGCAGACCGGCACTTGCGGATTTCAAGGCGTCGGGTTGCCAAGGGTGTATGCGATGTCGGCCTGTGGGGCTGGCCGCATCCCAATTACTTCTTTGAATGGTTGAAGCTGGGGCTGTCATGCCGTTATCGCCATCGGACCCATAGCGGCTGGCCATGGGGCTGGGCGGCTGGGGCCGGTACTGGCTGCTGGTGAAAGCGTCCGGCACCTCTCCGTTGGCGCATGCGGAGCCTATCGCGCCTATCAGGCGCGCGCCTCTCTGGCCGTGGCCGCCGCGCCAGTCGCATGAAAACAAATCGTATGGAAAGGGGCTAGATTGAACCGGTTGATCGCCGCCGCGCTTCGTCGCCGCTGCCCGATGTGGTGCAGCAGGCATCGCCTTTCTGGTGTCGCGAACCCGGCGTCGGCTACGTTGATGCCGCGAACGGACAGCATTTCGACACTGGGGCCGCGGCGCAAATATGGGGTTGCCGCTCCTACCCCAGCGGAACGGAGACACTGGCGCAGGCGGAGGAAGCGGCGCTGGCCAGACGGTGGCGCACGCCGACCTCTCCGATGGGCAGGAGATCCTCGAACTGGGTTGCTGGGGATCGCTCAGCTTCTACATGGCAGAGCGTTACCCGGCGGCGCAGATTACGGCGGTTTCGCGCGCCGCTTCATATCGAAGCGCTGGCAAAGGCGGCGGCCTGGCGTCGAACCTGCGCATCATCACCGCGGACACCGATTTCGTGGCGCAAGGGCGGTATGATCGCGTCGTATCGGTCGAAATGTTCGAGCATATGTCGGACTGGCGCAGCCTGCTTGCGCGCATCTGGTGGCTGGCTGAAGCCCGATGGCCGGCTGTTCCTGCATGTCTTCCACGCGACGCAGCCTTATCGGTTCGATCATGGGAACAAGGCGGACTGGATCGCGCAATATTTCTTCACCGGCGGGATCATGCCCAGCCATGGCCTGATCCGTCATCTGGACGATCATTTCATCGTCGAGCAGGACTGGCGTTGGAGCGGCGTGCATTACCGGCGCACGAGCAATGGCTGGCCAATTATGACGCCAACCGGGCGGAGATCGATCCCATATTGCAGGCGGTTTATGGCCCCGATGCACGGCTGTGGGGGCGGCGCTGGCGGCTATTCTATCCGCGATATCGGCGAGCAATAATGGCGGAGAGCCAGGTCAGCTATCGGCTGGTCCCGCGCCCCTGATCCGGATCGCTCAGCCGAGACGCGCTGCGGCCCAATAGCCGGCGGTCGCCACCATACAGGTCAGGAACGTGCCCCAGGCCAGATCGGCCAGCGTGATCGTGGTCGGCCAGTTGCGCAGTGTCGCCTGATTGGTGAGGTCATAGGTGGCATAGGCCACAAAGCCCAGCACCGCTCCGCGCCACGCCGCGCCCGACAGGCGACCCTCGGCCAGGGCGGGGCCGATGGCGAGAAGTACGATGCCCGCCAGATAGATGACGTAGAAGCAAAGCGTAGGCTGGCATACGGGAAAGCAGCAGGTCGCCGAGCAGCTGATGCTTCGGCCATGGTGCCAAGCCACAGCGTATCGAGCAGCAGCATGGCGCCGCGGCCTGGCCTGGTCAACGTCCCTTGGTCCATCATGCCCCAATCGGCGCGGCGCGCAAGCCTGCGCCAAAGGACAGGGAAGGGGACGGAGAAAGGCAAAGAAAAGGGCGGCTAGGCCCACGCCTGCCCTCTTCGGGTCGTTGCGATGTTCGCCCTGCCGCACGGTGCCCGTGGTGGCGCCGCATGACCACGCTCTCGGTGGTCATGTTGCCGCCCCGCAGGCGCCCGACGCCGTCCAGCAGTGAGCCGCCGTCACCCCGGTGGCGGCGAGATCACGGTCTGCCCCTGGCCAGATCCTCCAGGTTGTAGATGCGGTCCAGGTCGGTGATGCCCATACTGCGGGCGCGGGCCTTCTCATCCTCGTTGCGGAACACCGTGCTACCGTTGAACTGGCCGCCGACGCACGCTGCAGCGCCGCTGCCAGCACGCCTTCAGGAGCGCCTCCCGAACCCATATACATGTCGATGCCGGTTTCCGGGTTGGTGGTGGCGATGACGCCCGCCACGTCGCCGTCGCCGATCAGCACCACGCCGCAGCCGATGGCGCGCAGTTCGGCGATCATCTTTTCATGGCGCGGGCGGTCGAGCACGCACACGATGATCTCGTCGGGCTGCACGCCCTTGGCGGCGGCAACCGCCTCGACATTTTCGCGCACCGACTTGGTAAGGTCGATGATCCCTTCGGGATAGCCCGGCCCCACCGCCAGCTTTTCCATGTAGGTATCCGGCGCATTGAGCAGTCCGCCCTCTTCCGCGATCGCCAGCACGGCGAGCGCATTGGGGCCGGCCTTCGCCGTGATCGTCGTGCCTTCCAGCGGGTCGAGCGCGATGTCGATCTTGGGGCCGCTGCCGATGGCGTTGCCCACCTTCTCGCCGATATACAGCATGGGGGCTTCGTCACGCTCGCCCTCGCCGATGACGACGGTGCCGTCCATGTAGAGGTTGTTGAAGGCCAGCCGCATCGCTTCGACCGCAGCGGCGTCCGCCGCCTTCTCATCGCCCCGTCCGACCAGCTTCGACGCGGCGATCGCCGCAGCCTCCGTCACGCGAACCATTTCGAGCACCAGAACACGGTCCAGAACCGAGCTTGCCGTTACCATATTACACAAATCCCCTTGGGTTAGCGAAAGACGACCCCGCTCCATTTTTCGCACCTGCGATAGGCGCTCGACATGACATTGTCGAGAATGGCTTTGGCAGTTTGCCGTGCGCTTGGGCCGAATTATGCCCCGGATCGGGCCGTTGCCATCGATGACAGCGATGCCAATCAATCCCGGTCGCCATCATGCTGCCATGATGTCGGGTCTAAACTTCGCACACGCCCACTTCGGCGGGAGGAATCGTGAATCGCCTTTGGATATCGGCGCTGCTGACTTGTTCATTCCCTGCTGCCGCAATCGCGCAGGGGGCGTCACCGTCGACCGACACGCAACGCGTGACGCTGACCAAAGAGCAGCAGTCCGGGGCGCGGGGCGATGCCATGGCGATCTATCAAAACCGGACGCAACTCATAAAGCCCTGCCCAAGGGAGGTGACTGCCGACATCATCGTGTGCGGTCGGGTCCGGTCGGAGGCTGAGCGGTCCCGCCTGCCCCTGCCGGTGGAGGAGGGGCCGAGTGCGGTCAGGGGCGAGGTTCCGGCGGCCAGCGCGGCCTACGGAAAATCCGGCGGTTGTTCGAATATCGGTGGTCAGGTATCGGGCTGTACCGGCGGCTTCAATATCTTCGTCGTCGCCGGTGTCCTTGCAAAGGCGGCGGTCGCGCTGGCCGACCCGGACGGGGACCATTCGCCGCCGCCCCCTCTGCCCGATCGGTTCAAGGGGGCGGGCCAGCACTGAGGAGGCCGCTCAGTCCAATATATGCATCACCATCGGCGGGCCGCTCAAGCTGTCGGACCCAGCCAGTTTCTCCAGCGTCTGCGCCACGCAGCGCTGCTCGCCAGGATGCGTGACGATCGCGACCAGCACGTCGTCGGCGCTGGCGGCTGCCCGCTGGATCATGCTTTCGATCGAAACGCCCGCGTCACGCATAGCGGCGGCGATTTCGGCCAGCACGCCGGGGCGGTCCTTGACCTTGAAGCGCAGATAGGCGCGGCCGATGCGTGCGCCGGGATCGGCCGCTCCCGGCCGTGCCAGCGAGTCGGTCGGCATGGCCAGGGGCGGCCCATATTCCTCTCTGGCCACATCGATCAGGTCGGCGACGACGGCGCTGGCGGTCGGGCCATCGCCCGCGCCCGCGCCCTGGAAGAACAGGCGGCCAACGAAATTCCCCTCCGCCACGACGGCGTTCAGCGAGCCATCGACATGGGCGAGCGGATGATTCGCGGGCACCAGCATCGGGTGAACCCGCTGAAACACGCCTTCTGTCCCATGGTCGGCCATGGCGACCAGCCGAACGCGAAAGCCCAGCGCCGCGGCCTCCGCGATGTCGGCGGCGATGACATGCCGGATGCCGGTGATCGACACCGCATCGAAATCCAGTTCCGTGCCGAAAGCCAGGCTGGCGAGGATGGACAGCTTGTGCGCGGCGTCCACCCCGTCGATGTCGAATGCCGGGTCCGCCTCCGCATAACCCAGCGCCTGCGCCTCTTTCAGCACGTCGGCAAAGTCCCGCCCGGCCTTCTCCATGGTGGTCAGGATATAATTGCAGGTGCCATTCAGTATGCCGTACACCCGGCCGATCTCATTCGCGGCGGCGCCCTCGCGCAGTCCCTTGATGACCGGGATGCCGCCTGCCACCGCCGCCTCGAACTTCAGCGCGACATCGCTCTGTTCGGCAGTCGCGGCCAGCGCCATGCCATGATGCGCGATCATAGCCTTGTTCGCGGTGATGAAGGGCTTGCCCGCCGCCAGCGTTTGCCGCGCGAGCGTCAGGGCAGGGCCGTCCGATCCGCCGATCAGCTCGACAACCGCATCGATGTCGCTGCGCCCCGCAAGCGCCCCCATGTCGTCGACCCATTCATAAGGTGACAAGTCGATCCCGCGATCCTTGCTGCGATCACGCGCGGAAATCGCGGCAACCACGATGGGGCGTCCTGCACGCCGGGCAATCAGCGCCGCATTGGTTTCGAGCAGGCGGATAACGCCGCCCCCCACGGTGCCAAGGCCAGCGATCGCGATGCGCAACGGCGCTCCAGAAGCCATGAATTCGGGTTCCCCACTTGGATGACGCGCCCGCATAGCGACGCGACGCCGACAAGCCAAGTCAGGCCCGACAAAACGCCATCGCCGCTGCGTGCGCGCACGGCCTCGTCAGTTTGCCGGCGCACCGGCCGGCGCGACAGGCGCGCGGGTCCGTCCGCAGGGGCCAAGGCCTTTCAGGACGACTGCATAGTCGGCCTGCGCCGCCTGCGCGTCGCCCGGCGCGAGGGAAGCCAGGCTTCGCGCGGGAAGGGCGCGCGGCAGGAAGCAGGCGAATCGATACCAGAGCAGGCTGTTCTTCTGTGGCGCGGCGGCAGCCTGATCCACCACTTCGCCCAGGGCCACGGCCCATTCCGGGGCGACATTGGGGCGACGGATGACTGACAGGGAGACCGGGTCGCCATTGGCCGTCTTGAGGAATATCTGGGTTTCGCCTTCGCCCGCGATGGTTCCCGCCACATGGAACGCGTCGCCGATGCCGGTGATGCGGGGCGGGGCGCCGTTGCTCAGCGCTTCGGCGATGATCGTCCGAACGGTCGCGTCGACGGCGCTGCCGGAAGGTACCATGGCATCGGGCGCAACCAGTTGAACCTGATCGGGTTTCCCCGCGACTATCCGACCAAAGATCAATGCCTGGCTCTTCTTCAGCTTGGGCAGCTTGCCCCGCGAATCGACGGGTGCATCGTACAAAAAGCCAATATCCTTGCTGATCCCGTTGTCGCCGCGAATCAGTGTCAGAACGCGCGCCTTTATGAACACCCGGCGGCGTCCGGGCGCTGCTCCGCCGGCTCCTTTTTTGTCGATCGCCGTCATTTGGCGGACTTCGACCTGTGCCGCCAGCGGCGTGTCGGTAGCCAGATCGGCCAGGTCGGAATAGCTCGGTCCGCCTGCGGGCAATGCCTCCTGCGCGGCAGAACTCTGCTGAGCAAATCCTTGGTTTGCGGCGAAAAAAAGGCCAAATGCGGCGACCGATATCAGCAATGTCTTAACCATGGTTTACCTGTTCGTTCCTTTCGCGGGCCTTCGCGTTTGCGGCATCAAATTGCGGGAACCCTACCAGTTGCTGATGCAATCGATAAAGCGTTTGCGTCACGCGACCGCGCGCGATAGGAGAAAGCGCAATTCATAAATAGGCTGGACTGGACGGCTTGACGGGGGAGAAATTGCCTGCCGCCCAGAACCAGTATTGTGCCGAGCATAGTTGAAGGAGCGTCGTTGCTGAATGGCTTACGCTGACCACTCACAAGGGTCATCACGGACGGTTTCGATCGTCGTTGTTGCCCTCATCCATGCTGTTCTCGGCTACGCCTTCGTTACGGGTCTTGGTTTCCAGTATATCAAGAAGGCTGCAGAACAGCTGAACGTCGTCGATGTTAAAGAGGAGCCGCCGCCACCTGAAGAGGAGCCGCCGCCACCTCCGCCGGACCAGCCGGTCCAGCCCCCGCCGGTCGTGACGCCCCCGCCGCAGGTCGCATTGCCGACCCCGGCCCCGGTCATCACTTCGGTCCCCACGCCTCCACCAGCGCCGGTTCCGGCTCCGGTGATCGCGCTGCCCCCGCCCCCTGCTGCTCCGCCTCCGCCGCCTCCGGCGAAGGTCGAACCGCGCGGTAATCCGGGCAGCTGGGTGACGACCGACGACTATCCGCCACGCGCACTGCGTGAAAATCGTCAGGGTACGACGGGCTTCCGTCTGACCGTCGGCGCGGATGGCCGGGCCACCGGATGCGACATCACATCGTCGAGCGGGTCGCCTGACCTCGATCAGGTCACCTGTCAGAATCTCATGCGTCGCGCACGCTTCAAGTCGGGTGCCGCTGGCTCCTACTCGAGCCGCGTGGTGTGGAAGATTCCGGAATAAACTCTAGCGTCTTTGGATAGGAGCGGCTCGGAACGCCGCTCCCCATATGAGCTGCCTTCGATTGAGAGGAATATTGAACCCATGTTGATCCATTTTGCCGCCGCCGCTGCACCTGCCGGCGAAGCCAACCCGTACGGCCTTGGGGCCGCACTTCGTGAAGGTGGTCTGATTTCGCAGACCGTCTTTGCGATCCTGGTTCTGATGTCGGTCGTTTCGTTCTACATTCTGTTCACGAAGCTGATCGAACAGCAGAAGATCATCAATCAGGGCAAGAAGGTTCGTGCGACCTTCTGGCGCGCGGCCAATCTGCGCGAAGCGTCCTCGAAGCTGGAACTGAACAGCGCCTACAAGCAGCTGGTCGATGACGGCCTGGCTGCTGAAGAACAGCATGGCAAGCTGACCGATCCGGTCGAAGCCCATGACTGGCTGCACGGTTCGCTGGCGCGTTCGGAAGCCGCGATCAACTCGAAGCTGAACGGCGGCCTGGCCTTCCTCGCCACCGTCGGCGCGACGGCTCCGTTCATCGGTCTGTTCGGTACGGTTATCGGTATCTACCGCGCTCTGATCAAGATCGGTGCGTCGGGCCAGGCATCGATCGATGCCGTCGCCGGTCCGGTCGGTGAAGCGCTCATCATGACCGCCCTGGGTTTGGTCGTCGCCGTTCCCGCGGTGCTCGCGTTCAACTGGCTGCAGCGCCGCAACAAGTCGATCGCCGAAGCCCTGTCGGCTTTCTCGACCGACCTGCTGGGCTACATGGTTTCCGGCGGCGCCGTGAAGCCGACCGTCGCCGCTGCTCCGGCCGCCAAGCCGGCCGCTCCGGCTGCCGCGCCGAAGAAGGTCTGATCGTCTGAAACGATTGTTCGGGGGCGAAGGTTCGCCATCGTCCCCCCTTCGTTAAGCCGACAACGATTTAAGCTAGGATAATAAACCATGGCAATGAGCGTTGGATCAGGCGGTGACGACGTACCGATGTCGGAAATCAACACGACGCCCCTCGTGGACGTCATGCTGGTTCTGCTGATCATCTTTCTCATCGCGGTTCCCGTCGTTATTCAAACCGTCGATCTTGATCTTCCCAAGGTCGTTTTCGAGCCGACCACGACCAAGCCGGAAAACGTCTCCCTGTCCGTCAAGGCCGATGGCAGCGGTGCTTGCGAAGTTTACTGGAACCTGACCAAGGTCAATTCCGACGAACTTCTCAATCGCGCTGTCGACAAGCTGAAGAAGGACATCGAGAAGGCCGGTGGCGTCGCCAACCTGAAGCCGGATGACCTGCCCGAAGTGCACATCCGCGGCGATATCAATACGCCGTGGCGCTGTGTGGGCGGGGCGATCTACACCATGCAGATGGCCGGTTTCCCCAAGGTGGGCTTCATTTCGCAGCCAGAGGCCGGGGCGGTTCCGCCCACGCGCCTCTAAGGCATCAGATCACAGGAGTTTCCAACCATGGCAATGAGCGGTGGCAGAGACGATGGTGAGCCGATGATGGACATGAACACGACGCCGTTGATCGACGTCATGCTCGTGCTCCTGATTATGTTCATCATCACCATTCCGCCTCAGACGCATGCGGTCAAGATCGACTTGCCGCAGAACTCTGCAGCCCAAACCCCGCCGCCGATCGACCCGGTGAAGAACCGTCTGGCCATCACGGCCGGTGGTGTCGTCACCTGGAACGGCGCGCCGATCGATCTGATCACGCTACGTCAGTATCTGGATCAGACCAAGAACATGAATCCGGAGCCGGAACTGCAGTTCCAGCCGGACGCCGCGGCTCGCTATGTCGTCGTTGATGAAACGATGGCGGTGATCAAGCGCAGCGGCGTGACGAAGCTCGGCTTCGTTGGCAATGAGCAGTTCGGTAAGTTCTGACGCCTCACGGCAACAGACACGCTCTCATCGAAGCAGAAAATCGGGGCCTGTCGCAAGACAGGTCCCTTTTTTGTGCGCGGCTGGGCGCGGGAGGTGCCGTGATGACACTAAGCCCTGTTCGGTCGCCGATAGGTCGCTGGCCTTGGGATCAGGGGATTTGGGCATCGCTTACGCAGGCCTCGCCGCCGAGCCAAGGTGGGATTTCCGGCCACTGCTGCGCTTCGCCGCAGGCACCTTCGGTTCACCTCATCCCGCGATTTCCTTAAGCTTTTGGTTACCGACGCTGCACTACAATCACCACAAGCTGAAACTGTCGCAGAAGATGAAGAAGCAGAGCACCGCCGCCACCCGTCCGAAGGGCCGTCAGGCAGACCGGCAGCAGTTGATGCTCCCGGTAAAGCTTCGTCGCGCGGGTGAAAGCTGGTTCAACAGCCGCGTTTCGGACCTGTCATCCAGCGGCTTTCGCTTGCAGAGCTTCGTCAAGCTGCGGCCGGGCATGGACATATGGATCATGCTGCCGGGCTTTGAAGGGCGCAAGGCAACGGTGCTCTGGGCGCAGGCCCATGAAGCGGGCTGCGAATTCGAGCATCCTTTGCATCCGGCAATTTTCGATCACATCATCCGCACGAACCGGACGGTCGTGGAAAAGACGCCGCATCCGCTTTAGCCGGTGGCGTAGTGCGTATCGCCGGCCCGTCGTTATGCGGTGATCGCGCCGGATGATGTCTCCGAAGGATCGTGGCGAAGCGGCCCGTCCTGGAACTGCAACCTTGCCAGGCGCGCATATAGCCCGCCACGGGCCGCCAGCGCGTCATGCGTCCCTTCCTCGACCACGCGGCCCTGATCCATGACGACTATGCGGTCCGCCGACCGGACGGTAGCCAGCCGATGCGCGATCACAATTGTCGTGCGGTTGTGCATCAACTCCTCCAGCGCGTCCTGCACCAGTTTTTCGCTTTCCGCATCCAGCGCCGACGTCGCTTCATCCAGCAAAAGCAGCGGGGCATCGCGCAGCAGAGCGCGTGCAATCGCGATCCGCTGGCGTTGGCCGCCGGACAACCGCGCGCCCGCTTCGCCCAGATAGCTGTCCAGCCCGTCCGGGAGCGCACGCAGAAAGCTTTCGGCATTGGCGGCGCGCGCCGCCTCCCAGATCTGGTCGTCGCTCGCTTCCCAGCGGCCATAGCGCAGATTGTCGCGGGCGGTGGCGGCGAAGATCACGGTTTCCTGGGGGACCACGGCCAGCATCGCGCGCAAATCGGCCGGATCCGCCTGATGAAGCGGGACGCCGTTCAGGCTGATGATGCCTTGCTGGGGGTCGTAGAAGCGCTGGGCCAGTTGCAACAGCGTTGATTTCCCTGCTCCTGACGGGCCAACCACGGCAACGGTTTCGCCGGGGCGCACGTCCAGGCTGAAATCCTCCAGCGCGGACTGGTCTGGTCGCGTGGGATAGCGGAACTGCACATGGTCGAACACCAGATGGGCCGTTCCGGCATCGGGGATTGTGCACGGCTGCGCGGGCGGCGCGATGTCGGGCTGCGCCACCATCAGTTCGCCAAGCCGGCTGGCCGCGCCCGACGCCCGCAACAGGTCGCCATAGGTTTCGGTGAGCGCGCCGAAAGCCCCTGCGACCAGCCCGCCCGTCAGCACGAATGCGGCAATCGCGCCCCCGGACAGTCGACCCGCCGCAACATCCAGCGCACCCTGCCACATCACCATGACGATGGAGCCGAAGATCAGGAAGATCACGCCCGCCGTCAGAAAGGCGCGCAAGGTGATGCGCCGGCGCGCGGCACCGAAATTGCGCTCGACCGTTTCGGCAAAGCGTTCCCCTTCGCGATCCTCTTGGCCGAATGCCTGCACGATCTTCATCGCGCCCAGCACTTCCGTCGTGGTCGACCCGACCTCCGCCAGCCGATCCTGACTGGCGCGGGAGAGCGCGCGCAATCGGCGCCCCACGAAGATGATCGGCAGCATGATGGCGGGAATGCCCAGCAGCATCATCGCCGTCAGCTTGGGCGCCAGCGTGAACAGATAGGCTATGCCGCCGATCCCCGTCACCAGATTGCGCAGCGCCACCGACACGGTCGTGCCGACCACCTGTTCGATGATCGCCGTGTCGGCCGTCATGCGCGAGGCGATTTCCGATGGACGATTTTCCTCAAAGAAACGTGGCGCCTGACGCAGCAGGTTGCGCTGCGTCGCAACACGAATGTCGGCCACGACCCGTTCGCCGAGCCATGACACGAAGTAGAAACGCGCCGCCGTCGCCAGCGCCAGCACCACGACGATCATCAGCAGATATTCGAACCAGCGCGAAATGTCGCTGCTGCCGCCGGAGCCAAAGCCCCGGTCGATCACCAGCTTGAAGCCGCTTGGAATGGCAAGAGTCGCCGTCGACGCCAGCGTCAGTGCCACGATCGCACCGGCAAGCCGGCCTGGATAGGCCTTGGCGAAGCGCCAGATCATGCTCAGATGACCAAGGCTCGCCTTGGTCGTCACATCGCCCTCGTCGCGCCCGCGCGCTCTGTTTCGCCCACTCATATCGGGCGCTTAGCATTGTGGACCGGCTGCCTCAATCGGACGTTTGCCGGGTGCGGAGATGGTCGGCCTATACCATTGGTGAACAAACAGATGCTATTTTGCGTTGCAACGTAGCTGCAAAAGCGCTTTGGTCCGCCGCCTGTTTCGACTCCGGCGCACCAGCCCGCGTCCGGCAGCGAGGAAATTGAGGGTCCTATGCTCTACAGCGCCTATGAATTCCAACGTAGCCTGCTCGCCGGGGCGAGTGCGATTGCGCATGCCAGCGCCGAATTCCTCAACAATCCGGCTAATCCCTTCGCCTATTTCGGGGGAGGGCCGGTGCTCGCGTCGGCGCTTGAAGTCTTTGCGCACGCCTCTGCCCCGCGCGGCAAGCCGGAGTTCAACCTTCCCACGACGATCGTCGATGGTAAGGAATGCGCAATCGTCGAGAAGATCGAGGCGCGTAAGACTTTCGGACAGCTGCGGCATTTCGTGCGCGAAGGTGCGCCCGAAGGGCAACCGCGCCTGCTGATCGCGGCACCGATGTCGGGCCACTATGCCACGCTGCTGCGCGGAACGGTGGAACGGATGCTGCCGGGCCACGACGTTTACATCACCGACTGGCGCGACGCCCGCAACGTGCCGGTGACGGCGGGCAATTTCGACCTGGACGATTATATCGACTATCTCGTCGAGTGGCTCGATCATATCGGGCCGGGCGCGCACATGCTGGCGGTTTGTCAGCCGTCCGTGCCCTGCCTCGCGGCAACCGCGTTGATGGCCGCGCGCAAGGATCCCGCGCGCCCCCGCACGCTGACCATGATGGGCGGGCCGATCGACACGCGCGAAGGCCCGACCGCGGTCAACCAGCTTGCGACGGAGCGCCCGCATGCCTGGTTCCGAGCAAAATGTCGATTGCGACCGTGCCGTTCCAGTATCCCGGTCATGGGCGAGAGGTTTACCCTGGCTTCATGCAGCTTGCGGGATTCATGTCGATGAACCTTGGCAACCATATGATGAGCCATTGGGAAATGTTCAAACATCTGGTCGATGGCGACGATGAAAGCGCCGACGCGACCAAGCGCTTCTACGAGGAATATCGCTCGGTCTGCGACATGACGGCGGAGTTCTATCTGCAGACCGTGCAGGAAGTGTTCCAGAAACACAGCCTGCCACGCGGTGAGTTCATGCATCGCGGCGTCCGCATCGATCTGGGTGACATCACCGACACCGCCATTCTGGCCATCGAGGGTGAGCGGGACGACATTTCAGGCCTTGGCCAGACGAAGGCGGCACTGACGTGCGCCGTCAATCTTCCCGACGCGATGAAGCGTTATCATATGGCCCCCGCCGTCGGCCATTACGGCATCTTCAACGGCAGCAAGTGGCGGACCAAGATCGCGCCGGTTGTCGAGGAGTGGATCGCCGGTCATAATGGCTGACGGCGGAACGCCTCAATTACCGGCCTTTGGCCTCAGCAGCATTGCGATGGCGATGCCCCAGGGTCCGGCTTCCTCCGTGGCCCTATAGCATCGGTCTTGCCCTAACCTACCGGTTTCACATTATCGTGGGTCGGATAAGGCATGACCATGCGACCGTCCGGTGCGGCGTTGAAGGTGGTTTGCGTGGGATAGGCGAATTCCAGCTTTTCCTTGTTGAACCGCTTGAGGATGGCGAGGCCGACGCGGTGCCGCACCTTGTAAACCTCGTCCCAATCGGGAGCATAGACGTCGAACTCGACTTCGAAGTCCAGGCTGCTCTGACCGAAATTCACGAAGCCTGAGCGGACGAACTTGCCCTCGCACCCTTCGATGATCTCACGCAGGATATCGGGGATCTGCGCGGCCTTGTCGGGATCGGTCTGATAGATGACGCCGATTGCGAACTTGACCCGGCGATGATCCAGATGGGCAAGATTGGTGATTTCCTTTTGCAGCAGATTGGCGTTGGAAATGATCACCTTCTTCTCGCCGGTCACCGCTTGTAACCGTGTGGTTTTCAGCCCGATGCGCTGCACCGTCGCGCTGGTCTGGTCATAGCGGATCGTCTCGCCACGCCGGAACGGCTTGTCGAAGATGATCGACAAGGCGGCAAACAGGTCGGAGAAAATCCCCTGCGCGGCAAGGCCGATGGCAATGCCGCCAACGCCAAGCCCGGCGACCAGCCCGGTGACGTTCACGCCCAGATTGTCCAGCACGACGATGACGGCGATGGAAAACAGCGCAGTCGTCACCAGCAGGCGGATGATGCCCATGGCGTTGGATAGCGTTTCGCCCTGGCTTCCTTCCTCCAGCGTCTTGCGCTCGATAAGGCCCAGCACGATTTCGCGTGCCCAGATCGCGCTCTGGAACACGGCGGACACGGTAAACAGGAACACGATGGTTCGCATCATCAGTTCGGGCGGATTGGTATATCCGGCGACCAGACGGGCGGACGTCATCACCATGAAGAAATGGCTGGTCTTCGCGGCGACCTTTGCCAGGATCAGGCCGGTGGCATATCCCTGACCGCCAGCCAGCTTCAGCTTTTGCCGTTTGCCAAAGCTGCGTAGCGCCGACAGCAGGCCGTAGATGAAGAAGCCCGCACCCACGGCGATGGCGATCTGCAACCAGTGAAGCGTCAGCCAATGCACCAGATCGTGCCACCAGCGCAGCAGGTCGATCTGCGGAATGTCGATCGGCTCGGGTGCGGCGTTCGGCTTGCTGCTGCTCATGTCGTTCCTGAAATGAAGTCTCCGCTGTAATGGCTGAGCAGAGTGGAAGGTTTCAACCCTTGGCGGATTTTTGTTCGGCGGCGTCCTTCTCCAGCGCGCCCAGCAACGCCAGAAAGCCACGCTCCTCGCGGGACAGATAGCGGGTCTTGCGGGGAAGCGAACGGGCGATGCTCGTCTCTCCGTCCTTGGCGCTCGCCAGCGTGATGAGGGCCGGGTGGACATAGGATTTGCGGCTGATCGCGGGCGTGTTGCCCAATGCCGCCGCCACCGGCTCCAGCATCGCCTTCAAGCTGGTCTTGCCCTTGGCCTCGAACCAATGGGAGAAGGCGAGCACCGAGGCGCCCCATGTGCGGAAATGCTTCGCGGTGAAATCGCCGCCCATGGCGCTCCGGATATAGGCGTTGACCTCGCTGGAGGTGACGACATGCGCCTCTCCATCCTCGTCCAGATATTGAAACAGGTGCTGGCCGGGCAGGTCGCTGACCTGACGGACAAAGCGCAGCAGGGCGGCGTCGGTGATGGCCCGGTCCTGCATCTTGCCCGACTTCGCCTTGTACTGCAGGCGCAACTGCTTTCCCTGAATGCCGACATGGCGCCGCCGCAGGGTGGTCGCCCCGAAGCTGCCGTTGGTTTTCGCATAGCTTTCATTGCCCACCCTGACCTTCCCCAGGTCGAGCAGACGGACGACGGCGGCGACGGCGCGGTCGCGGCTGACCGATCGCTTGCGCAGATCCGCCTCGATCCGTTTGCGCAGGCGGGGAAGGGCGGTGCCAAAGGCGCTGCATCCCTCATATTTCTCAGCTTCCCGGGCCGCGCGAAATTCGGCGTGATAGCGATATTGCTTGCGTCCCTTGTCGTCATATCCCGTAGCCTGGATGTGCCCGCGTGGCGACGGGCAGAACCAGCAGTCGCGATAGGCCGGCGGCATGGCGATGGCGTTCAGCCGGTCGATCTCCTCCCGGTCGCTGATCCGATCGCCCTTGTGATCGAAATAGGTCCAGTATCGGCCCTTGCGTCGGCGGCGAATGCCGGGGCCGCTATCGTCGGCGTGGGTCAGGCGCGGGGGCAGGGGGGAATGGGTCGCCATGCAGATGTCCTTCGTCGTTCCCAAAATTCCCCTGCCGATGCTTCGTTCCTTTTCCGCTTGGCCCGCGATAATGTGATTGCCGTTTTCGTGCAGGTTCAGAAGGATGTTTCATGTCCGATTATAATCGCCCTACGCCCTGGTCCCACCATCGCAGCAGCGGCGTGGCCGACGACATCGATTTCGAGATCAAGGGCCAGGAACTGCAATTTGTGGAGATCGAACTGGACCCCGGCGAAAGCGCCGTCGCGGAAGCCGGGGCGATGGTGTGGAAGGATGCCAGCGTGTCGATGACCACCGTGTTCGGGGACGGCAGCGGCGGCGCGGGCGAAGGCTTCATGGGCAAGCTGCTGGGTGCGGGTAAGCGGCTGGTCACGGGTGAAAGCCTGTTCACCACCGTCTTCACGCATGAAGGTCATGGCAAGGCCAAGGTCGCCTTTGCCTCGCCGACCCCCGGCGGCATCCTGCCCCTGAAGCTGTCCGATTATGGCGGCACGCTGATCTGTCAGAAGGACAGCTTCCTTGCCGCCGCCAAGGGCGTTTCGATCGGCGTCGCGTTCCAGCGTCGGATCATGACCGGCCTGTTCGGCGGCGAAGGCTTCATCATGCAGAAGCTGGACGGCGATGGCTGGGTGTTCGTGCAGATGGGCGGCACGCTGGTGCAGCGCGAGTTGGCACCGGGTGAGCAGGTGCATGTCGATACCGGCTGCATCGCCGCCTATACGGCGGGCGTCGATTTCGATCTGGTGACCGCGGGCGGCGTCAAGAGCGTGTTCTTCGGCGGGGAGGGGCTGTTCTTCGCCCGTCTGACCGGGCCGGGCACGATCTGGATCCAGTCGCTTCCGTTCGCCCGGCTCGCCGCGCGCATGCTGGCAGCGGCCGGTCCGCGCGGCGGCCAGAACCGGGGCGAAGGCTCTGCCCTGGGCATGTTGGGTGACATCATTCAGGGAAACAACTAAGCCCCCTGCAACGTCCGGGTCATATAGGCGCTGTGTGGGTCGAAGGCATAATCGCCGAACGGCCCGCATGGTTCAAAGCCATGGGCGGCATAAAGCGACCGGGCGGGCTCGAAATGATCGGTATTACCGGTCTCCAGGCTGAGCCGGGCATAGCCGCGCGACTGGGCCAGTGCGATGATGTATTTCAGCAGCATCGATGCGATACCGCGACCGCGCAGCGCTACCGGCACGTGCATGGACTTGATCTCGCCATGATCGGCGGCCAGTTCCTTCAGCGCGCCGACGCCCAGCAACTGATCGGCGTCCCATACGGCAAGGAAACTGATCTGCGGCTGCTTCAGGCCCGACAGGTCCAGCGCATAGACGCTTTCCGAGGGCGTCTGCGCCAGCATCGTCCGCATGTGCGTTTCCAGCAGCGCGATGATGCGCGGATCGTCAAGGTCGCCGGGTGCAATCTGCATGATCGCAAGACTGGAACGTCTCGGCGTTCCCGGTCAAGCGTGCACACGCAAAATGTTGCACTGCGGCAGGCAAGTGGGCAGGGTTGCAGCATCCATGCGTTTGATCTTCTCCATTTCCGCCCTGCTTTGCCTGATCGCCATGCCCGCTGCATCCGCCGCACCCGGCGGCTCGCCGGCCATCGTGCGCGTGCGGATCACCACGTCGGCTGGTGCGATCACGGTGGCGCTCGACGCCCGGCGTGCGCCAAAGACGACCGCCAATTTCCTGGCCTATGTCGATGACGGGCGGCTTGACGGCACGACCTTCTATCGGGCGGCACGCAACAAGAGCGCACCTGCCTTCGGCTTCATCCAGGGCGGGATCGACACGGATGCGCGGCGGGTCATCGTGCCGCCGGTCCAGCTGGAACCGACCAGCCTGACCGGCATCCGCCATCTGGACGCCACCATATCGATGGCGCGCAAGGTCGAACCGAACAGCGCGACGGGCAATTTCATCCTGACCGTCGGACCAGCGCACCGGCTGGACGCGCAGGGCAGCTATCTGGGCTATGCCGCGTTCGGCCGGGTGGTCGCTGGCATGGATGTGGTCAAGCGCATCCTTGCGGTCCCCACCGGGGGAGGAACCGGCGAGATGCGCGGGCAGATGATCCTGCGGTCGATCGCGCTCATCAGCGCGAAACGGCTGGACGGGACGCCCAAACCGACGGGGCGTCCCAAACCCTGGCTGTTGATGCAGCGCAAATGACCGCCATTGGCCGGATCAGACGATCCGGTTGGCGTCCGCGAACGACAGGCGGGGCAGGCGCGGGAACAGGTTTTCCTCCGTGCCATGGCCGATGGAACAGATGAAATCGACCTCCACCGTGGTGCCCGCGAAGAAGGCTTCGTTGACCTTGGCGGCGTCGAAACCCGACATCGGGCCGCAGTCGAAGCCGAGCGCGCGTGCCGCGATGATCAGATAGGCGCCCTGAAGCGTGGCATTGCGCTGCGCCGTTGCCGCCCGCACTGCTTCATTGTCACGCATCAGCTCGTACATATAGGGGCCGTGCGGGAAAAGCTCAGGCAGCTTTTCATGAAATTCCCGGTCGCGACCGATCAGCACAGTGACCGGCGCTGCCAGGATCTTCGCCGCGTTGCTGCCGCTGGAGCAGGCCGCGAGCTTTTCCTTCTCCGCCGCCGACTTGACCCATACGAACCGCGCGGGCGATCCGTTGCCCGACGTCGGCGCCCATTTCAGCAGGTCGTAGATCGCCTCGATCTCCGCGTCGCTGACCGGCGTGTCGGCCCATCCGTTGCGCGTCCGCGCTTCGCGAAAGATGAGGTCGAGTGCGGCATCGTCCAGTGCGGCCATGAATGTCTCCTGTGGGGAAGGGGAAGGGTGATCTCGTCGCCAAAGTCGTCATGTGCGTCGCATTTGCAAGGGCGCGTGACGCAACGCAGCGTTTTCATGCGGTCGAAAGGGTGTCGAGCGCACCGACGATGCCGTCGTAGATCAGGTCCAGATCATCCTCGCCGATGCAATATGGCGGCATGACATACACCGTATTGCCCAGCGGACGCAGCAACAGGTCATGCTCGCGAAAATATGCCAGCAGGCGGGGGGCCAGCGTGGACATATAACCGCTTTGCGGATCGACCACGTCGATCGCCGTTACCGTCCCCACTCGACGCGGATTGTCGACAAGGGGATGCGTGGCCAAGCTGGCGAGCCGCTGCTGCTGCCTTTCGGAAAGCAGGGCGATGCGCTCCGTCACCGGCTCCTCCCGCCAGATCGCCATATTGGCGTTCGCCGCGGCGCAGGCGATTGGGTTGGCGGTGTAGCTTGACGAATGGAAGAACATCTTTGCGCGGTCGGTCGAATAATGCGCGTGGAAAATCGCTTCGCTAGCCATGGTGACCGCGAGAGGGAGCGAGCCGCCGGTCAGTCCCTTTGACAGGCACAGAATGTCTGGCACGACGCCCGCCTGTTGGCAGGCCAGCAGCGTGCCGGTGCGGCCCCATCCGGTCATCACTTCGTCCGCGATGAACAGCACGCCATGCGCAGCACAGATCGCGCGCATCTGCGCCAGCACCGCCGGTGGATAGGTCAGCATGCCGCCCGCGCCCAGCAGCAGCGGTTCGACGATGAAGGCCGCCGGGCGGTCGCGGCATGCCGTCTCCAGCACGGCCAGACTGGCCTGCTCGGCACCTGCCGTCGGAAAGGGGATCGTGCCGACGTCGAACAGCAGCGGTGCGTAGGCGCGGTTGAATACGCCACGCGCGCCCACCGACATCGCGCCAATGGTGTCGCCATGATAGCTGTGTTCCAGCACCAATATGCGTTGCCGCGGTTCGTCCTGGTTGGCGAAATAGCCGAGCGCCATTTTCAGCGCGACTTCCACGCTGGTCGATCCGGAATCGGAAAAGAAGACGCGGGTTAGCGCGTCGGGCATGATCCGAACCAGTTCGCTGGCCAGCGCCTCCGCCGGCTCATGCGTCCAGCCGGCGAAGATGATCTGATCCAGCCGCTGCGCCTGTTCCGCAATGGCGGCCATGATGCGCGGATGGGCATGGCCGTGCGTCGTCACCCACCAGGACGAGATGGCGTCGATCACGCGCCGCCCGTCCCGCGTGTAGAGCGCCGCGCCTTCGCCGCGCACGACCATCGGCACCGGCTCCTGCAGGCCGTGCTGGGTGAAGGGATGCCAGATCGGAGAGCCGGTCATGCCGTCGCCCATTGCGCAAAGTCCTCTACCCGGAAATGCGCCGCGAAGGCGTCTTGCAGCGTCCTGGCCTCCAACTGCGTCAGCCAGGGCAGCCGCCCCAGTCGCCGCACGCCGCCAATGGCTGCGATGGTCGTCTCGCTATCCTCATTCGGCTCGCCGCTGAAGGCGATGCCCAGGATTGGGACGCTCCGCGCCCGCAGCGCCTCGATCGTCAACAGGCTATGGTTGATGGTGCCAAGGCTTGTGCGCGCGACGATCACGGCGGGCAGCTGCCAGCGCGCGAAGAGATCGGCGTAGAGCAACGTGCGCGTGACGGGCACCAGCGCGCCGCCCGCGGCCTCCACCACCAGCGGCGCATGGTCGGGTGGGGTCAGCTTTTCCGAGTCGATGGTCACGCCGTCAATCTCGGCCGCCAGATGCGGCGAGCAGGGCGTGGTCAACCGATAGGCTTCGGGCAAGATATGCGCGGCCGGCAATCCCGACAGGTTCGCGACGCGCTCGCTGTCGCTGCCGCCGTCCAGCCCGGCCTGCACCGGCTTCCAGTAATAGCCGCCCAGCGCGCCCGCCAGCGCGGCCGCGAACATGGTCTTGCCCGCGTCCGTGTCGGTGCCTGTCACAACGATCCGTGGGCCACTCATGCCTTCAGTTCCCGTAACGTGGCCGCTAGTCTGCGAATGTCGTCCGGCATCGCATTCAGCGTCAGCGATATCCGCAGCCGGGCCGTGCCGGCGGGCACCGTGGGCGGTCGGATGCCGCGAATATCGAACCCCTCTTGCTGCAAGCGATCGGCCATCGCCATGGCCTGTTCGTCCTGCCCAATGATCAGGGGCAGGATTTGCGTGCCGTGACTTTGCGCGCCCAAAGGCGTGAGCAACTCGCCGGCCAGCGCGATGCGTGCGTGAAGCGTTGCCCGCCGCTCCGGCTCGTCTCTTAGAATCTTCAGGCTTTCCCGCACCGCCTCCGCCATCAGCGGGCTGGGTGCGGTGGAGAAGATGAAGCCGCGCCCCCGGTTGATCAGGAAATCGCGCACGATGCGCGGTCCGAGCACCAACGCGCCTTCCGCGCCCAGCGCCTTGCCGCAGGTGCGCAGCGTGACGACATTGCCTCGTCCTTCCAGATCGGCGGCGAGGCCGCGACCAGCGGGGCCGAAAACGCCCGTGGCATGCGCTTCGTCGATCAGCAGGATCGCGTCGTGCCGATCCGCCACCGCGATCAGATCGTCCAGTGGTGCCACGTCGCCATCCATGCTGTAGAGGCTTTCGACGGCCATCCACACCCGTCCGCTGCCCCCGCCCGCGCGCCATTTCACGATCGCGTCCTCGAACGCCTGCGGGTCGTTATGGGCGACACCTGCCTTGTCCGCGCGGGACAGGCGCATCCCTTCATGCGCGCTGGCATGGATCAGGGCGTCATGGACGATCAGGTCGCGGCGCTGGGGCAGGGCGGATAGCAGGGTGGCATTGGCGGCATAGCCGCTGGAAAAATACAGCGCCGCCTCTGCGCCGAAGAAGGCTGCGGCTTCCGCCTCCAGCGCTTCGTGCGACGCATCATTGCCGCGCAACAGGCGCGACCCGCCCGATCCCACCGGCACGCCGCGCTCGATCGCGTTGCGAACCGCGTCGGCCATGCGTGGGGCTCGGGCTAGGCCCAGATAGTCGTTCGACGAAAAGTCGATGCCCGCCGCAGGCTTGAGCGAGCGGAACCGGGCACGCCGCGCAAGCCGGTCAAGGTCGGCCTGCTGCTCTGCGAAGCAATGATCGGCGGCGAAGCCCGTCCGGGTTGGCGCGTCGGCGTCCTGTTCATCGATCGACATGACCGGGGTGCATGTCGTCAAGGGCGGCCGGTTTCAAGATGCGAAGATGGAGATTCGGCGTTGACAGCTTTGCCGGATGCGCTTCCACCCCCATATCTTGTGCCTCCGAAGTAGTCGGACGCTGTCGGTGCGAAAATATTTCACTTCGATGAAAATCCGGCTTGTCTTTTGCGGAGGGCAGGAAGGTCCACGCGTCGCACCGGTAAGCCGTTTCATTGCGTCGACGAACCGACTCGGACGAGCGACGAACCGTTAACCATCTAAGGCATTTACCCTCTTGCAACCCCCTGGACCCCTGCGCCTGTGGCACTATCCCTTGTGTTAGGGGCAAAGGGGCTACTCAACAGATTGTGTTGATGCGCGGGGATCTGATTTCCGCGTCGGGGCCGTTTGCGCCATGGGGCGAGAGTTTTTCGGGTCGCGCAGGGTCCAAAAGGGTCCGCAGAAACGCTATATCGGGCGTCTGTCCGTGCGGCCTTGATCGAATCGAACGAATAGGGAACAGTTGGGGCGGTGCAGATGGATTTCAGAGATACGCAGGAAGCGGATTTGACGGATATGGCGACGACAGGAGCAGACTTGCTGGAGCGGGTGGTGGCCACCCAGGCAAAGGCGGCGACGTCGGCTGTTGCTGAACAGCAGAGCGAATCGAAGACCGTGGCGCCGCGTCGCTTTCACGTCGAAACCGATTCGTCGCGCGATGCCCTGCTCACCGATTTCGGCAAGGATACGCTGAACGACCGCTATCTGCTGCCCGGCGAAAGCTATCAGGATCTGTTCGCCCGCGTCGCCGCGGCCTATGCCGATGACGCAGCCGCATGCCCAGCGCCTCTATGATTACATCAGCCGCCTGTGGTTCATGCCCGCCACGCCCGTGCTGTCGAACGGCGGCACCGGGCGCGGCCTGCCGATCAGCTGCTATCTGAACTCGGTCGACGACAGCCTGGAAGGCATCGTCGACACTTGGAACGAGAATGTCTGGCTCGCCTCGCGCGGCGGCGGCATCGGCACTTATTGGGGCAATGTGCGCGGCATCGGTGAACCGGTCGGCCTCAATGGCAAGACCAGCGGCATCATTCCCTTCGTCCGCGTGATGGACAGCCTGACGCTGGCGATCAGCCAGGGTTCGCTGCGTCGCGGATCGGCGGCCTGTTATCTCGACGTTTCCCATCCGGAGATCGAGGAGTTCCTGGAAATCCGCAAGACGTCGGGCGACTTCAACCGCAAGGCGCTCAACCTGCACCATGGCGTGCTGCTGACCGACGAGTTCATGGAAGCGGTGCGCGACGGCGCCGAATTCAGCCTGCGCAGCCCGAAGGACGGGCGAAGTGCGCGGCACGGTCGATGCCCGCGCGCTGTTCCAGAAGCTGGTGGAAACCCGCCTGGCCACCGGCGAGCCGTACATCGTGTTCAACGACACCGTGAACCGCACGATGCCCAAGCATCACCGCGATCTGGGGCTGAAGGTGTCGACCTCGAACCTGTGCTCGGAAATCACGCTGCCCACGGGCCGCGACCATCTGGGCAATGACCGCACGGCCGTGTGCTGCCTGTCCTCGCTCAATCTCGAAACCTGGGACGAGTGGAACGGCGACAAGCAGTTCATCGAGGATGTGATGCGCTTCCTCGACAATGTGCTGCAGGACTTCATCGACCGCGCGCCGGACGAAATGGCGCGCGCCAAATACAGCGCCTCGCGCGAGCGCTCGGTCGGCCTGGGCGTCATGGGCTTCCACAGCTTCCTGCAGGCGCGCGGCATCGCCTTCGAAAGCGCCATGGCCAAGAGCTGGAACCTCAAGATCTTCAAGCATATCTCGGCCAAGGCGAACGAGGCTTCGATGCTGCTGGCGCAGGAACGCGGGCCGTGCCCGGACGCCGCCGATCAGGGCGTGATGGAGCGGTTCAGCTGCAAGATGGCGATCGCGCCCACCGCGTCGATTTCGATCATCTGCGGCGGCGCGTCCGCCTGCATCGAGCCGATCCCGGCCAATATCTACACCCACAAGACGCTGTCGGGCAGCTTTGCGGTGAAGAACCCCTATCTGGAAAAGCTGTTGACCGCCAAGGCGAAGAACAGCGACGCGGTGTGGAACAGCATTCTGGAACGCGGCGGGTCGATCCAGCATCTGGAATTTCTCTCGCCGGAGGAAAAGGCGGTTTACAAGACCAGCTTCGAAATCGATCAGCGCTGGCTGCTCGAACTCGCCGCCGACCGCACGCCCTTCATCGATCAGGCGCAGTCGCTGAACCTGTTCATCCCGGCGGATGTGGAAAAGTGGGACCTGCTCATGCTGCACTTCCGCGCATGGGAACTGGGCATCAAGTCGCTTTATTATCTGCGCTCGAAAATCGGTGCAGCGCGCGGGCTTTGCCGGCGGGGTGGAGGCCGACAACACCGCCGAAGCGCCGAAGTTCGAAATCGGTGAAACCACCGATTATGACGAGTGTCTGGCCTGCCAGTGATCCTTGGGAAGCGGGGCGGCAGTAGAACGTGCCGCCCGCGCCCGTATTATGCCATTCCCCGGCCCGATGCCGGGATGCCTCCAGGAGGCCCGATCAGAACCAACGGTTTGCGGGCCGCCCAGCGGCCCATGAGGAACCACTGATGTCCCTTCTTACAAGCCTCGTAACAGTCCTACAAGCCCTTTGAATATCCCTGGGCCTATGATTTCTGGAAGCGCCAGCAACAGATCCACTGGCTGCCGGAGGAAGTGCCGCTGGGCGAGGATTGCCGTGACTGGGCGCAGAAGCTCAGCGACCATGAACGCAACCTGCTGACCCAGATCTTCCGCTTCTTCACCCAGGCCGATGTCGAGGTGCAGGATTGCTACCACGAAAAATACGGCCGGGTGTTCAAGCCGACCGAAATGAAGATGATGCTGACCGCCTTTTCCAACATGGAAACGGTGCACATCGCGGCCTACAGCCATCTGCTCGACACCATCGGCATGCCCGAAAGCGAATATAGCGCCTTCCTCGAATATGAGGAAATGGCGCGACAAGCATCGATTATATGCACGCAGTTCGGCGTCGACACCGACGAGGACATCGCCCGCACGCTGGCCATGTTCGGCGGCTTTACCGAGGGGCTTCAGCTGTTCGCGTCCTTCGCCATGCTGATGAACTTCCCGCGCTTCAACAAGATGAAGGGCATGGGCCAGATCGTCAGCTGGTCGGTCCGCGATGAAACGCTGCACTGCGAAGGCATCACAAAGCTGTTCCACGCCTTCTGCGCGGAACGCGGCTGCCTGACCAAGGCGGGTGAAGGAAGATATCGTCGACTGCTGCCAGAAGATCGTGCGGCTTGAGGATACGTTTCATCGACCTGGCCTTCGAAATGGGCCCGGTGCCGGGCATGACGCCGAAGGACATCAAGCGCTACGTCCGCTACATCGCCGACTGGCGCCTGGGCCAGCTGGGCCTGAAGCCCATCTACATGATCGAGGAACATCCGCTGCCCTGGCTGACGCCGCTGCTCAACGGCGTCGAGCATGCCAACTTCTTCGAAACCCGCGCCACCGAATATTCGAAGGCCGCGACCCGTGGCCAATGGCAGGACGTGTGGGACAGCTTCGACAAGCGCAAGAAGCTGAAGACCAATGACAGCGCGGTCGACGCGGGCAACGACGGCGAAGACATGTTCAAGGCAGCCGGCATCGCAGCGGAATAAGCCGGAACGGCCACAATTCCGTTCTGCTGGCTATCTTCGGTCCAATCCTAACGAAAGCCCGCTCTTGCCATCGCGCCGAGCGGGCTATTTGTATCCGCTTGTCGCTTCGGCGATGCACTCCAGACCGGCGCGGTGTGAGGCGCACCCTTTCATCTGAGAAAAAGCGAATCCGCCTCTATCGCGCGGCGATCAATTCAGGAAAATGGTGCCCGGGGGCGGGATCGAACCACCGACACTGCGATTTTCAGTCGCATGCTCTACCAACTGAGCTACCCGGGCAGGGGCGCCTGGCGGACTGGCCGGCGCCGTTGGGAGGCACGCCTATAGGCGCGGGGCGGGCGGCCTGTCTAGCCCCAATCTTGCCCTATTGAAAAAGCGTCAGTCGCCCTCGCTGCCATCGGGCGCATCGCCTTCGTCAACCGGCGGTCGGGCCGGGATCCGATAGCCTTCATCCATCCAGCCGATCAGGTCGCGGTCCCGGCATCCGCGGCTGCAGAACGGCTTGAACGGGGCTTGCGGCGCATCGCCGCACATCGGGCAACGCGGGTCACGGCGCGGGGAAAGGATCGATTCAGGCGGCATGGAAGGAGGATATGGAAAGGCTCTCGTCCGCTTGCAAGCGGACTTCGCCGCCCCGCTCGCGGGCAAGGGCGGCGCGCCATTCCGGCTTGCGTGCGATCTTGTCGATGACCGCGCGCGCGCCGACCAGAGTCACAGTGCCCACGCCCCGGTCGTGCCGCTGCCCCCGCCGCAGCAATGCCAGCGCATAGCTGAGCGCGCGATCTTCCCGCAGCGTCTCGATCAGATTGGGGCGTTCGCGGCGACGAATAATCTGGATGAAGCCGAAGCCGTTGACGGCCGTGCGCTCGAAAGGCTGGGGCAGATATTTGTCGATCTGCGCGGCGGCGGTCATCCGCTCGTCCTTGTTGTTCATCGTGGGGAGGTCGATGCCGATCGAGCCGGTGATCCCCATGCGCCGAATCGCCTTGGCCGCCAGCTTCGTGCCCCCCGGTCCCAGCCGCGCGGGCGGCAATGTGCCGTCGATGTCGATCAAGGTCATGGCGGGGGTGGGAAAGATGCGCAGCGCGGATTCCTCCGAACCCACCTCGCCCGACATCGCCTCTTCCAGCAATTCCGACCAGCCATGCGCCTCCAGCGCATCGTCTTCCGTCGGCATCAGGACGCGGCCCGGCTGCCCACTCGCCTTGATACGCGCCAGCAAGTCCGGCCCCTGCGCCATCGGCGTGCGGCCATCGACGCTACGGGCTATGGCCCGCTTCTCGCGCCCTTCCTCGCCGATCGCCTCGCGCAGGATCTGCACGCGGAATGTGCTGCCTTCGCTGGTGCGCGGCGGAATGGTTTCCAGCAGCAGTTCCTGCCCGTCGTCCATCCGCGCAATCCCCGCGCGGCGGCCGGGAAGGGACCGGATCAGGCGCGCCTGCACGACCGAGCCTGCCCGCACGAAATCGCCCTCCCGCTCGATCAGCGCTTCCAAAATGACTCCGTTTTCGACAAGCGCCGCTCGCGCTTCGCCGATGCCCTGTTCGAAAATCCATTCAGCCAAGGGGGTATCCCGCCGCTTTCAATAAGGTGCGCGTTTCATAGACCGGCAGGCCCATGACGCCGGAATGGCTGCCCGAAAGGGCGCGGATCAGCCCGGCGGCACGGCCCTGTATCGCATAGCCGCCCGCCTTGCCGTCCCATTCGCCCGTCGCGATATACGCGTCGATCTCGGCGTTCTCGAGGCGCTTGAACGTCACGACGCTGTCCGACAGGCGATGGCGTGCGGTCCCATCGGGCGCGATCAGCGTCAACGCGCGGAAGCACGCATGATGGCGACGCCCGGACAGCAATGTCAGACAGTCGCGCGCCGTTGCTTCATCCTCCGCCTTGGGCAGGATGCGGCGGCCGACCGCGACCACCGTGTCGCCCGCCAGCACCATGGCGTGGGGAGCAGAAAAAAAAAAAAAGAGAAAGAAAGAAAGAGAGAAAAAAAATAAAAGAGAGAGAGGGGAGAAAAAGCATGCGGCGACGCTACGCAGCCTTCTCTGCGGCAAGGCGGGAGGCGTGGGGCGCGGGCAATTCCCCGCGGCGCGGCTCTTCATCGATGTCGGCGGGGTCGACGGCATCGGGCTTCACCCCGATCATCGCCAGCAGATCGAGCCGACGGGGGCTGGCCGAAGCCAGGATCAGGCGCATCGCGCGGCCGCCGGCAAAAAGGCGCTGTTCAATGCGACAGCCGCCTTATTTGAAGCGATAGGTGATCCGGCCCTTGGTCAGATCATAAGGGGTCAGTTCGACCAGCACTTCATCGCCCACCAGCACGCGGATGCGGTTCTTGCGCATCTTGCCTGCGGTGTGACCCAAAATCTCATGATCATTTTCAAGACGCACGCGGAACATGGCGTTGGGCAAAAGCTCCACCACCTGACCGCGCATCTCCAACAGTTCTTCTTTCGCCATATCGTCCTTGGTTCAGGGATTTTCCGGAAAATTCGCGCCGCCATGTAACGCCTAAACCGTCATATGGAAAGCACGCATACGGATTGCCAGCGAACGGCAAAAGAAACCGCGTGCCGGCTCTGGTCCAGCGATTGCCCGGATCCTATATTGATGCAGTCCTTGTCGCCCTCCCACCGGCGGCTTTCCAGATCATCATTTGAGGAACTTTCGCCATGACGACCGGCCTTCGCACGCTCGCGGGAAAAAGCATTCGCCCCATAGGCCTGGGCTGCATGTCGCTGTCCTGGGCCTATGGCAATCCGCCTTCCGATGCGGAGGGGGCGCGGTTGCTCGAACGCGCGCTGGAGCTTGGCTACGACCATTTCGACACCGCGCGCATTTACGGCGACGGCCACAACGAAACCCTGATCGGCAACACGCTGAAGGCGCGCCGCAGCGAATTTTTCCTGGCGTCGAAGACGGGCATCATCGTCGATGGCGACAAAAGGCGGATCGATTGCCGCCCGGAAACGATCCGGGCCGCGCTGGAAACCAGCCTGAGGCTGCTGCAAACCGACCATATCGACCTCTATTATCTGCACCGGCGCGATTTCGATACGCCGATCGAGGAGAGCGTGGGCGCGCTCGGCGATCTGGTGAAGGAAGGGAAGATCGGCTCCATCGGCCTGTCCGAAATGTCGGCGGATACGCTGCGGCGCGCGCACGCCACGCATCCCATTGCCGCGATCCAGAACGAATATTCGCCCTGGTCGCGCAATTCGGAAATCGCGGTGCTGGATGCGTGCCGCGCCCTTGACGTGACATTCGTCGCCTTCTCCCCCGTTGCGCGCGGGGCGCTGGCCGGTGGTCTTCGCGATCCGCAGGATCTGGTGGCGACCGACCTTCGCCGCACGCACCCCCGGTTCAGTGCGGATAACTGGCCCAGGAACCTGCCGCTGATCGATGGATTCAACGCTATCGCCGCGCGCCTGGGCGTCACGCCCGCGCAACTCAGCCTGGGCTGGGTGCTGGCGCGTGGGGAGCATGTGGTCGCGATCCCCGGCACGGCCAGCATCGCGCATCTGGAAGAAAATATGGCGAAATGGGACTGGACGCCGTCCGCCGACGTGGTGGCGGAGGTCGACGCCCTGATCAACCAGCGGACGGTGAGCGGCGGGCGCTATCCCGCCGCCATGCAGAAAACCATCGATACCGAGGAATTTGCCTGAATATCCTGCGACGGGCGGGGGTGGGTGGCCGCCCCGTCCGTTCAGGCCGATGGGCTGTCCTCGTCCCCATAAAATAGCTCACCGATGCGGATTTCCTCGCGCCCCTGCGACACGCGATGCGCATTGGTGTCGCGCAGCGAATAGACGCAGCCGCAATATTCCTGCTGATAGAAGCGTTCGCGTTTGGAAATGTCGATCATCCGCTGCGAACCGCCGCCCTTGCGCCAGTTGAACGTCCAATATTCGACGCCGTCATAAGGCTCCGCCGCCCGCACGCCGCTGTCGTTGATCTGGTTCATGTTCTTCCAGCGTGAAATGCCGAGCGAACTGGTGATGACCGGAAAACCGTGTTCATAGGCATGCAGCGCGGTCCGCTCGAAACGCATGTCGAAACACATGGTGCAGCGTGCGCCGCGCTCCGGCTCCCACTCCATGCCCTTGGCCCGCTTGAACCAGTTCTGCGTGTCGTAATCGGCATCGACGAAGGGAATGTCGTGCTTTTCGGCAAAGCGGATATTCTCTTCCTTGCGGAGGATATACTCCTCCCTGGGGTGGATGTTGGGGTTGTAGAAGAAGATCGTGTAGTCGATGCCGCTCGCCGTCATCGCTTCCATCACCTCGCCCGAACAGGGCGCGCAGCAGCTGTGCAGCAGCACTTTCGTGTTGCCGCCCGGTGGCGTCAAAAGGGGGCGATCGATCGGCGTGACTTCGGCTTTGCTCATGCCGCCGCCCTATAGCGCAGTCGGGCCACGACGGAAACAGCGCCTTTCGGCCGCCGGTTGGTAAACAAAATCCTGTTCGGACCGGATCTTTCCTAACCTGGATCAGCCAGTTTGGCATCGATCCGGACATATCGCTAACACCCTATTAAGCCTTGCAACTTATCCATTTCGGGTCATCGGGCGGAGTGAAGAGTTGTGAGCATCGCGCAAACAGTGATGAAGGCTGCGAAGCTGTCGGGAGATCTGGGCATCCGCACTCTCGATTTGCAGGCCGACATCGCCGAACTGGCCGATCGCGTGACCGAACAGGCCGCGACGATCGAAAAGCTGAGCGCTGAGGTAGTGCGTGTATCGCGCCAGGGCGAAAGCGTGGCGGGCGCGGCGTCCGACGCGCAGCAGAAGGCGGCCGATGCGCGCCATGTCATCGACGACAGCGCCGAGCAGCTGGGCGCGGCGACCAGCAATGTCGTCGACCTGATCGAACAGGTGGGCCGCATCCACCAGAGCCTGGACGGCTTTCGCGAAGCGCTCTCCACCGTCAGCCATGTAACCGGTGTCATCAGCGGCATCGCCAGCCAGACCAACCTTCTTGCCCTCAATGCCACGATCGAGGCGGCGCGGGCGGGCGATGCTGGCCGGGGCTTTGCCGTCGTCGCCAGCGAAGTGAAGAAGCTGGCGCAGGAAACCGCCGCAGCCACGCAGACCATCGAACAATCGATTCGCGTCCTGACCGGGGAGGCCGGCGGCATGCTGACGATCATCGGTCATGGCATGGACAAGGCGCGCAGCGCGCATCAGGGGACGCAGGATATCAATGCGCTGGTCGAACGACTGGGCTCGCTGATGCTGGCCCTGTCCGATAACAGCGAACAGGCCGCGCGCAGCCTGCGCGGCATGGTGGGGTCGGTGGGTGAAATCCGCCTGGGTCTGGGCGCGCTGGCCAATACGTCAGCCGACAATGCAAAGGGGTTGCACCGGCTGTCGGGCCGTGTGACGAGCGTCAGCGACGACACCAATACCCTGCTGCAATATCTTGCCGAGAGCGGCGTAGAAATCCCCGACACCCCTTATATCCGTCATGGTCTGGAATCGGCTGAACAGGTCGCCCGGGCGCTGGAAGCCGCGGTAACGCGGGGCGACATCGCGCTGTCCGACCTGATGAGCGAAACCTATGCGCCGATCATCGGCTCCAACCCCGCGCAATTCACGCATCCCGTTCAGCCGTTCATCACGCCGCTGGCGCGTCCGTTGCAGGAAAAGGCGCGCACACTGCCCGGCTTCTTCGGCATGACCTTTACCGACCGCAACAGCTTCGGCGCGGTCGCCATGCCGGAACGGTCGTTGCCGCAACGACCGGGCGAGGACAGCTGGAACGCGGAACATAGCCGTTGCGGCCTGGTGTTCGACTTTCCCGACACGCGCGAACAGTGCAAGATCACGCAGCCCTTCTGCCTGAAGGCCTATCGCCGGGCGCGCAGCGATGGTTCCATCATCCTGCTCAAGCAGGTGATCGCCTCCATCCATGTGCACGGCCAGCATTGGGGCATTTTGCAGCTCGCCTACGAAGATCAGGGTTAGAGAGGCGCATTTCCGCACCGTCAGGGCTTGGACCGGCGGTGCGCACCCTCTATCTGGTGGGCCATGCGCTTCCTTTCCCCGCTCGCCCGGTTCCTGGGCAAGGCACTGCTGCTGATCGTCATTCTGCTCTGCCTGGCGATCAGCATCGTTCCCCCCTATCTCGACCATCTCTATTATCGCGGCGCGGTCAGCGATCATTTCGACGGGCAGCGTTTTTTCAACCCCGATGGCAGCGCGGGCTTCGTCGCGCCAAGCGGTGCGGCGCGGCGCAGTTTCGTCACGCGCCTGCTGGGCGGCGGCGACCTGCCTTCCTGGCCCAACCATGTCGCGGTTACGCCTGCCCACCCGCCCGCGCGGGTTACCGGGGATGAGATGCGCGTCACCTGGGTCGGGCATGCGAGCGTGCTGGTGCAGGCGAGTGGCGTCAACATCCTGACCGATCCTGTGTGGTCCGACGTGGTCAGCCCATTTCCGCCACTGGGGCCGCGCCGCGTGGCGGAACCGGGCATCCGTTTTCAGGATCTGCCGCCCATCGACATCGTGGTCATCAGCCACAATCATTACGACCATTTCGACGTGCCGACATTGCGCAGGCTTTGGGCGCGCGACCGTCCGCTGATCGCGGTTCCGCTGGGCAACGAGACGCTGCTGAGGGAACAGGGTGTCGAGGCGGTGGGGCTGGATTGGGGACAAAGCATCGTGCGCAAGGGCGTGACGTTGACCGCGGAGCGCAACCATCATTGGGACAGCCGCTGGGGCGTCGACCGCAACCGTGCGCTCTGGTCCGCCTGGGTCGTGCGGACGGGCGCGGGCAATCTTTGGTTCGGCGGGGACACCGGGCCGGGCGACATGCACTGGGCGAGCGAGGCCACGCGATACGGCCCGTTCCGGCTGGCGCTGATCCCCATCGGCGGGTTCCGCTTCGGTCCGGGCGAAATGGCGAACGCCAACCACATCGGGCCGATGCAGGCGGTGCAGATTTTCCGCGATCTGGGCGCGGCCACCGCCATGCCGATGCATTGGGGCACCTTCCGCCTTTCGTCCGAAGGCTATTGGACGGGGCCGCGCATGGTCGACCTGTTCATGCGCTGCGCCGGGATCGATCCGGCGCACTTCCGCGCGCGGCGGATCGGCGAAAGCTGGGACGTGCCGCCCTATGCGCCGCAACGGGCGGGAAAGCCGATGGTCGATCCGGCGCAGTGCCGCCCCGGCTCGGCTGCGCTCGCCGCGCTAAAGTGACGCGATCCTCGCCGCTTCGTCAGGGTTGAGTGCAATGCCGAACAGGCTTTGCAACGTCTCGCGATAGCTGTCCGCGTCGCTGAGCGTGCGGCGTTCGGCAACGCCGCCACGGGTGACGGTCAACACCCCGTCGAACAGCGAGGCAAAGCCATCCTCCAGCGCGATGCTGGCGATCCGATGCGTTGTGAAGCGGGTGTCGGGCCGCGTCGACGTCCAGTGGTTCGACAGTTCCAGATCGACCGGCTCCACCCGGTCCAGCGTGAAGCTATATTGCGGCTGCCACCCATCATGGTCGTGCGCCCGCCCGTCGGTGGCCGCGGGATCGCCGGCGCGCTCCAGCATCCAGCCATGCGTCGGATCGATGGTCAGCCGGTGGCGCGTGCCGTCGGGTGCCGTCACCACCTCTCCTTCGCGAAGGAGCATGGGCGGGGAATAGCTGCCGCCAAAGCCTGCGTCCGCGATCCACGGCGCCCCGTCCAGCATGACGAGGATCAGGCAATGGGTGCGCGGCGGCACATCCTCTGCCATCAGCCACACGCGGGCGAGCAGCAGCCGCGCGTCGAACCCCAGCGCTTGCAGCGCGCGCAAGAACAGCGGATTATGCTCGAAACAATATCCCCCGCGCCGGGCCGTCACCAGCTTGGCGAACTGCGCGCCCGGTTCCAGGCTGATCGCCCGGCCAAGCGGAATGTCGAGATTTTCGAACGGCACGGTGCGCCGGTGCGCCCGTTGCAATCTCGTCAGTCCCCCGGCATCCGCCCCCGGCCGCGTATCCAGCCCGATCCGCGCCAGATAGCTATCCAGCGCGAAATCCGCCTGCTTCCTATCCTTCATCGCGTGATCAGCTGACATCTTCCTTGCCGGTGCAGGCGCCGGTGCGCGAAGCGGTGACATGCGCCTTCATCCGCATGCCCTGCGCGCCATCCGGGCTTTTGCCCGTAACGTTCATTTCCGACGTCACGTCATAGGCTGTGCTGCTGAACGCCCCGGCCATCGTCATCTTCATCGCGCCTTGCCCGTCCGGACTTGCGCAGTTCATTTCCGCCGACAGCTTGCCGTCGATGATGGTGTAGTGGGCAAACTTGCACTCGCCGCTGTTCTTGCCCGCGAACATCTTTTCGGGCGGCTGGGCGACTTCCTCCGGGGTCAGGCAGGTGGTCATCGGCTTTGCCTGCGCACGGCCCATATTCTGCTTGATGGCGTTCAGCACATTGGGATCTTTCACGCCCGGCATATCGAGAGACAGCAGCTCGATCTTGGTCGTCCACTGGCCCGGCTCCATCTTGACCACTTCCTTGGTCTTGGCGACGACTTCCTCGACAGAGGCGTTTTCGGCCACCACAGCGGGCTTCTTGCTACAGGCGGACAGCAGGGCCGCCGCGATCCCTCCGGCCAGCATCAGCGAACGGGAAGTCTTCGTCATCATGGCCGTCTCCTGCACATTGCACCCTGCACCGGCAGGGACCATATCCGTTTGCGATGACGATTCAAATCCGAACCAATCTGGATGAGCCGGAAACCGGCCCGGCCTTCGTCCCGCATCGTCCGGCGCGCCCGGAAAAGAGCGAAGGGGGACGTCCCTTTCGCCTGGTCAGCGACTATGAGCCTTCGGGTGACCAGCCGACCGCGATCGCCGAACTGACCGCTGCGGCGCGGGCGGGCGAGCGGGATCAGGTGCTGCTGGGCGTCACCGGCTCAGGCAAGACCTTCACCATGGCCAAGGTGATCGAGGCGTTGCAGCGCCCCGCGCTGGTGCTGGCCCCCAACAAGATCCTCGCCGCGCAGCTTTACGGCGAGTTCAAGAGCTTCTTTCCCGACAATGCGGTCGAATATTTCGTCAGCTATTACGATTATTACCAGCCAGAAGCTTATGTGCCGCGCTCCGACACCTATATCGAGAAGGAGTCGAGCGTGAACGAGGCGATCGACCGGATGCGCCACTCGGCCACCCGCGCCCTTCTGGAGCGGGATGATGTGCTGATCGTCGCGTCGGTTTCCTGCCTCTACGGCATCGGCTCGGTCGAAACCTATTCGGCCATGACCTTCGCGATGAAGAAGGGCCAGGTGGAGGATCAGCGCGAGATCATCCGCAAGCTGGTCGCCCTGCAATACAAGCGCAACGACGCGGCGTTCGCGCGCGGCAATTTCCGGGTGAAGGGTGACAATCTGGAGCTCTTCCCCTCTCACTATGAGGACACCGCCTGGCGCATCAACTTCTTCGGAAACGAGATTGAGGACATCGTCGAATTCGACCCGCTGACCGGCAAGAAGATCGCCAGCCTGGATTATGTGAAGGTCTTTCCGAACAGCCACCACGTCACCCCCGGCCCGACGCTGAAGCAGGCGATGGAGGCGATCCGTTTCGAACTGGCCGAGCGGCTGAAGGAACTGACGGGCGAGGGCCGCCTGCTCGAAGCGCAGCGGCTGGAACAGCGGACCAATTTCGACCTGGAGATGATCGCGGCGACCGGATCGTGCGCGGGGATCGAAAATTACAGCCGCTTCCTCACCGGCCGCATGCCCGGCGAACCGCCCCCGACTTTGTTCGAATATCTGCCCGAAAACGCGGTCCTCTTCGTCGACGAAAGCCATCAGACCGTGCCGCAGATCGGCGCGATGGCGCGCGGTGACCATCGGCGCAAGATCACGCTGGCCGAATATGGCTTCCGCCTGCCCAGCTGCATCGACAATCGCCCGCTGCGCTTCAACGAATGGGACGCGATGCGCCCGCAGACGGTCAGCGTGTCGGCAACGCCGGGCAACTGGGAAATGGAGCAGACCGGCGGCGTCTTTTCCGAGCAGGTGATCCGCCCGACCGGCCTCATCGACCCGCCGGTCGAGATCAAGCCGGTGGAGGATCAGGTGGACGACCTGATCCATGAGGCGAAGGAGACGGCGAAGAAGGGCTATCGCACGCTGGTAACGACCCTCACCAAACGCATGGCCGAGGATCTGACCGAGTTCATGCATGAGGCGGGGATCAAGGTCCGCTACATGCACAGCGATGTCGAGACGCTGGAGCGCATCGAGCTGATCCGCGATCTGCGGCTGGGCGTCTATGACGTGCTGGTCGGCATCAACCTGCTGCGCGAGGGGCTGGATATTCCCGAATGCGGCCTTGTCGCCATTCTCGACGCCGACAAGGAAGGCTTCCTGCGCAGCGAAACCTCGCTCATTCAGACGATCGGCCGCGCCGCCCGCAACGTGGAAGGGCGCGTCATCCTCTATGCCGACCGGATGACCGGCAGCATGGAGCGCGCGCTCAACGAAACCAGCCGCCGCCGCGAAAAGCAGGAGGCGTATAACGCGCTGCACGGCATCACCCCGACAACGATCAAGCGCAACATCGGCGACATCATCGCCCATGTGGCGAGCAAGGATCAGGTCACCGTGGAGACCGGGCTGGAGGATCGCCCGCACCTCGTCGGGCACAATCTGCGCGCCTATATCGAGGATCTGGAAAAGAAGATGCGCGCCGCCGCCGCCGATCTGGAATTCGAGGAAGCCGGCCGCATCCGCGACGAAATCCGCAAGCTGGAGGCAGAGGAACTGGGCCTCCCCGCCGAACAGCAGGTCGCCGCGCCGCGGGGCCGTGCTACTGAAGGCAAGCCGGGCACGCGCAAGATGCGCTACGGCAAGACCCAGCGCAAAATGGGGTGATAGTCAATAGAGTGCGTTAAGCACTATACGGATTGCTTGGTATGTGATAGCCGTTTGCCATGCAGATCGAAGTTACTCTGGATGTGTTTAAAGCGCTCGTGGCTCGTCTTACGTACGATGGGCAAACAATGAGTGAGCTTATCGGCGACTTGCTGAACGGGGAGTTGCCTTTGGAGGTACCTAATTCAGCTGAAGAAGGTGTCGGCGTCGCCCATGAAGTATTTTTAAGGCAAGCAAACAGGGGTGGATTTGCATCGCGAAAGCTGTGGCTACCTGATAAAACAGAGCTTAGAGCACGCTATAAGCATAAAGAGTATCGGGCACGGATCGACAATAATGCTTGGGTAGACGAGTCGGGTCGTTTGCATTCCAGCCCTTCTGCAGCCGCGCGAGCAATTACCGGTAACAGTGTCAACGGGCTGCGTTTCTGGGAGGCTTTGCGACCAGGCGACCGGACCTGGCGTCGAATCGATAGTTTGGTGATGGAATGATCCGCTCCGTCGCCGATGCCGAAACCGAGAAAATCTGGCTTGGCCAGCGCAGTCGCAAGCTGCCGCCAGACATTCAGAACGTGGCACGGCGCAAGCTGCGGCTGCTGAACCGCGCTGCGAGCCTGTATGATTTGCGGGTTCCCGCGGGAAATCGGTTGGAACAGTTGAAAGGCTTTACACCTTCGCGATATAGTCTGCGGATCAACGACCAGTGGCGGATCACTTTCCGCTGGTCTGACGGAGGCGCGGAAGATGTCCGGATCGAGGACTATCACAGAGGATGACGACCGGCTGGACAATGTCCATCCCGGCGCGATCCTGCGTGAGGACTTCCTGATCGGCAGCGAGATTCCGCTGGATGAAGTCTCTGCCGGCACCGGAATCAATCGTGGACGATTAAGCGCCATTCTGTCTGGTAAAGAGCCGGTCGATGCCAATGTCGACCTTCGGCTCGCGCGCTATTTCGGTATGAGCGAAGGGTTTTTCCTTGGCCTCCAGATCGATTTCGATCTTGAAGAAGAGCGCCGGACGCATGGGGATGAGCTGGACCGGATTGCGCGTCGCGCCGCCTGATCCCTTTGCCGCTGTCCGACATGGTTTCCCTTTCGTAAACCCCGCCGCTGCACCTGCCCTTAATCGCGTCATGTCTTGATGCGCAGTGGAAGGGAGTGTGACCATGAACGCGATGACCACGGCACTGACCGGCGTTGCGGCAAGCGAGTTGCGGCTGAGCGTGAGCGCCGCCAATGTCGCGAACATGAACAGCGCGGGTGCCACGCCGGCTGCGCAGCAGGCGCAAACCCCGAACCCTGCGCCGCAACCCTATCAGCCCGCCCGCGTGCAACAGGCCGCCCAGCCGGGCGGCGGGGTGGAGGCGCATGTCACGCGCAATCCCGGCAACATCCTGATCTATCAGCCGTCGTCGCCCTATGCCGATGCGGAGGGGATGATCGCCATCCCCGACATCGATCCGGCGCAGGAACATGTGGAACAGGTCGCGGCAAAGCAGGCGTTCGAGGCGAACATCCGCATCATCAAGGTGGCCGACGACATGCAGCGCCGACTGATCGATCAGCTGGCCTGACCGGCAAAGCCGTCCGTCGCGCGGATCAGCGCGTCCAGTATCCCCGGCTCGTTATAGGCGTGTCCCGCGCCCTCGATCATTTCAAAGCGCGCCTGCGGCCATGCCCGGTGCAGCGCCCATGCGGTTTCGGCGGGGCAGGCCATGTCGTACCGCCCCTGCACGATGACGCCGGGTATGTCGGCAAGCAGCCCGGCGTCGCGGATCAACTGCCCATCCTCCATCCAGCCTTCATGCACGAAGTAATGATTTTCTATCCGCGCGAAGGCGAGGGCAAAGTCATCGGCATCGTGCGCGGATGACAGCGCCGGGTCGGGCAGCAGGCGCACGGTCTCTCCCTCCCACACGCTCCATGCCCTGGCCGCCGCGATCTGCGCCGCCCGGTCATCCCCGGTCAGGATCGCGCGATAGGCGTGGAGCAGGTCGCCGCGCTGCCCGGGCGGGATGGGGGCGACGAACCGCTCCCACTTGTCGGGGTAGATGCGGCTTGCCCCTTCCTGATAATACCAGTCGATCTCGCGCTTGCGGATGGTGAAGATACCGCGCAGCACCAGTTCGCTGACCTGCGCCGCATGCGCCTGCGCATAGGCAAGGGCGAGCGTCGATCCCCAGCTGCCGCCGAACACCAGCCAGCGGTCCACGCCCATCATCGCGCGCAGCCTTTCGATGTCGGCCACCAGTTCCCAGGTCGTGTTGTTGTCGAGGCTGGCATGCGGCAGCGATCGCCCGCATCCCCGCTGGTCGAACAGGATCACGTCATAGCGTGCCGGATCGAACAACCGCCGATGGTCGGGCGAACATCCGCCGCCCGGCCCGCCGTGCAGGAACACCGCAGGCTTGGCGCCCGGCGTGCCTACGCGCTCCCAATAGACTTCATGGCCATGGCCGACGTGCAGATGGCCGGAGGCGAAGGGTTCGATCGGAGGATAGAGCGTGCGGAGAGGCTGGGTCATGGCATCAGATTGAGCCGATCCCATTTCAAGCGCAAGAAACGGATGGCGGGGCGGGGCGAATTTCCCTTGGATAGCGGCATGACCGATATTGCATCCGCCCTTTCCGACGTCGACCGCCATGGCGCCGCCGTTCTTCCCGCCCTGCTCTCCGCCGATCAGTGCGCCGCGCTCATTGCGCTGTGGGACCATGCCGCATTCCGAAAAGAGGTCGCGATGGCCCGGCACGGTTTCGGGCGCGGCGTCTATCGCTATTTCGCCGATCCCTTGCCGCCCATGATCGCCCGGCTGCGCGAGGAGCTGTACCCGCCGCTGGCGCAACTCGCCAATCGCTGGGCGACGCAGCTGGGCAGCGCCGACATCTATCCGACCCGCCATGCCGATTTCCTCGCCCGCTGCCATCTGGTCGGGCAGGACAAGCCCACGCCCCTGCTGCTGCGCTACGATCCCGGCGACTGGAACGCCCTGCATCAGGACATTTATGGCCCGCAGATATTCCCCGTGCAGGCGGCGATCATGCTGTCGCGCCCGGGCGAGGATTTCACCGGCGGCGAATTTGTCCTGACCGAACAGCGCCCGCGCATGCAATCGCGCGCGGAGGTCGTCCCGCTGGCGCAGGGCGACGCCGTGATCTTCCCGGTGCGCGACCGCCCGGTGGAGGGTAGCCGGGGCACCTATCGCGTGCAGATGCGCCACGGCGTCAGCCGCGTCCGGTCCGGGCGGCGGCACATGCTGGGCATTATCTTCCATGATGCGGCAGGCTGATTTGCCGCCCCTCGCGCCGCCGCTATACTCGGAGCCATGGAGAGACATTTCATGGAGGCGATGCTGATCGCCGAGGCGGCGGAGACTGCCGAAACCGACCGGCACAGCCAGCCGGGAAAGCGCCGCATGACGCTGCCTTCGCCCGTGGCGCTGATCGGCACGGGTATCGACGACCCGGAACCCGCGCTGATGCGGCATATGGATACCGACACGGTTTTCATGATGGGCGACAATCCCCGCCTGCCGCCGATGCCGGAAAAGCCCCGCCTGCTCGATTTCTTTCGCTATCGCTTCGGCGACCTGACGGTGCGTCATCTGTTCACGTCGGCAAAGCGTGCCATCGACGATGGCTTGCCGGAGAAGATCGTGCTCGCCTGCCTGCTGCACGACATTTCCAACGGCTGCCTGATCCGGTGCGACCATGGTTATTGGGGCGCGCAGCTGATCGCTCCCTATGTCGACGAGGAGGTGGCCTGGGCGGTGCAATATCACCAGTGCCTGCGCTATTTCGCGGACCCGTCCGTCGGGTACGACTATCCCGAAAGCTATTATCGCTTCTTCGGCCGGGACTATGTGCCGCCCGCGTATCTGAAGGCGGCGGCCGATTACGCGCGCAATCACCGCTGGTATATGAGCGCGCGGCTGGTGACGCTTTACGACACCTATTTCTTCGATGCGCAGGGTGACATCGACCCGGCCATGTTCGAGGATGTCATTGGCCGCCATTTCCGCGAGCCGGAAGAGGGGCTGGGCTTCGACGGATCGCCCACGGCGCATATGTGGCGCACGATGATCTGGCCGAACAATTTCCTTTAAGGGGGCGGCACCCGCATATTTCGACCGGCGACGGTCGGTATCGACCAACGACCCGGCAACTCGCTTGAGCATTGCGGCGGCAGGGCGCATCCTGCCCGCCATCATTGGGGGGAGATTTGCCATGCGTTCCGTTCTGCTCGCCGCGCTGGGATGTGCGATGCTCGTTACCGCGCCGCTTCATGCCCGCAGCGGGGCTGGCTCGGCCGATACAGCGATCAAGGCCGCCGTGGCGCAAAGCAGCCGTCCCGCCGACGCTGTGGCGCTGGACGCCAGTCGCCATCCCGCCGAAGTGCTCGCCTTTCTGGGCCTGAAGCCCGGCATGCACGCTGCCGACATCATGACGGGTTCGGGCTATTGGGCCGAAATCATGGCGGGCGTGGTCGGCCCCAAGGGCAAGGTCCACGCCTATGAGCCGCAGCAATTCTACACGGCGCCCGATGAGGTGGAGAAGTGGAACGCGCTGACCGCCCGGCGCCCCGATGTCGACTGGCAGCGCTATCCCTTCGAGAGCTTCGCCGCGCCGGCCAACGCCTTCGACTTCACCATCATCAACCTGTCCTACCACGACCTCTACTGGCAGTCGGAAAAGTACAAGATCCCCCGCACCGATCCCGACGCCTTCGTGAAGGCGCTGTTCGCCGCGACGAAGCCGGGCGGGATTGTGGGCATCGTCGACCATGTGGGCGGTGGCATGGAAACCCGCGCGCTGGTGGACAAGCTGCACCGGATCGATCCGGCGGTGGTGAAGGCCGATTTCGAGCGTGCCGGCTTCGTGCTGGAGGCGCAGAGCAGCCTGCTCGCCAACCCCGCCGATGATCACAGCCTGCTGGTCTTCAGTCCCGCCATCCGGGGCAAGACCGACCGCTTCCTCTATCGTTTCCGCAAGCCCGCGCGCCGTTGAGCGGGCTTTCCGGGCGGCCGGTCGGTCGGGTTGGTTGAGGAGTTGAGGCGGGCAACGGCTTGCGCCATAAGCATCGCCATGACTGCATTCCGCTCGCGCCGCGCCCGCGCCATCCGCCGCAAGATCATTGCCGGAACGACGACGACCACGGCATTGCTGCTGGCAAGCTGCGTCGCGCCACCCGCTGCGCCGCCACCCGCTGCGCCGCCACCCGCGCCCGTTCCGCGACCGGCTCCGGCACCGACGCCCACGCCAACCCCGCCGCCGGTTGCGCAGAATTGGGAGGACTGGCCTTTCACGCCGGGCGACTGGACCTATCGCGCCAATGGCGGGCAGGGCAGCGTCGCGACATTCGCCGCGCCCGATGGCGCCGCGCTGTTCACCATTCGCTGCGACAAGGCGGCGGGGCAGGTGCGGATCGGTCGTTCCGGCGCGCTGGCGACGGGCAGCGGCCAGATGACGGTGCGCACCACCTTCGGCGCGCTGGCATGGCCGGCGCAGGGCATGGCCGGCCCCCCTGCGCAAGTGGTCGCCAGCCGCAGCAGCAACGACATGGCGCTGGACCAGCTGGCCTATACGCGCGGTCGTTTCTCGGTTGAAATCTCCGGTCTGCCGACACTTGTTCTGCGCGCCTGGGCTGAGCCGCAGCGCGTGATCGAGGATTGCCGCAGCTAGCGGGCAGGCTCCAGCTCCGCACCCGTATCCGCACTCGCGCGCAGGGAAGGGCGCATGTCGAGTGAGCTTGCCTGCTCAAAGGCAAGTCCTGCGTTCAGCAGCATCTGTTCGCTGAACCGTTGGCCGATGAAGCTGATGCCCACCGGCAATCCCCGGATGCGGTCCATCGGCACGGTCAGGTGCGGGTATCCAGCGATGGCGGGCAGGCCGCTGGCGCTGGGGCCGGGATATTGATCGCCATATAGTGTATCGGACGGCCAGGCCGGACCATAGCTGGGCGTCAGCAATACGTAACT
>JAXHOI010000035.1:0-102500 GCA_034519505.1 Sphingobium sp.
TATGACCTTAGCCGCTTCAACACGATGAACACGGTAAGCTTCGACCATCCCGATCCCAGCATCTTCACCGTGCTGACCAGCCCAAGCGATACGGCCGGAACCGCGAACGTCGATTTCGTGATCTTCCCGCCGCGCTGGATGGTGGCGGAGGATACCTTTAGGCCACCATGGTTCCACCGCAATATCATGAGCGAATATATGGGCCTGATCCAGGGCGCCTATGATGCGAAGGCGGGTGGCTTCACGCCCGGCGGCGCGTCGCTGCACAACTGCATGAACGGTCATGGCCCGGATGTCACCAGCCACAAGGCGGCGAGCGAGGCGGAGCTGAAACCGCACCGGATCGAGAATACAATGGCCTTCATGTTCGAAAGCCGTTACCCGATCCAGCCCACGGCATGGGCCATGGAAACCCCGCTGCTCCAGAATGATTATGACGATTGCTGGAACGGCTTTGACAAGGCGGAGCTGCCCCGAACGTGACCTTCCCGATCATCGACCGCACGCATGATCCGCGCCGCACCAGTTGGGTGGAGAGCGCCAATGGTCATGCGGATTTTCCGATCCAGAACCTGCCGCTGGGCATTTTTTCGACGCTGGACGGCGGCGCGCGGCCGGGCATGGCGATCGGCGACATGATCCTGGACCTGCGTGCGGCGGCTGAGGCGGAACTGCTGCCCGAACCGCACCGCATCCATGTGCGACGAGGAAAGCCTGAACGCGCTGTTCGCGTTGCCGATGGAGGCGCGCATGGCGCTGCGTCAGAGCGCGTCGGACATGCTCTCCGATCCCGCGCGCCGAGGCGAGGTCGAACCATGCCTGATCGACGCGCTCGACGCGACGATGCATTTGCCATGCGAGATTGGCGACTACACCGATTTCTATGTCGGCATTCACCATGCGACGAATGTCGGGAAACAGTTCCGCCCCGACAATCCATTGCTGCCCAACTATAAATATGTCCCCATCGGCTATCATGGCCGTGCATCGTCCGTGCGCGTGTCGGGCGTGGACGTCGTCCGCCCGAAGGGGCAGTGCAAGGCTCCCGATGCCGAAGCCCCCGAATATGCGCCCAGCCGGCGGCTGGATTATGAGCTGGAGATGGGGGTTTGGATCGGCGAAGGCTGCGACCTTGGCGAAACAATCCCCATCGGAGAGGCGCGTCGTCATGTCGCGGGCCTCTGCCTGCTGAACGACTGGTCCGCGCGCGACCTTCAGGCATGGGAATATCAGCCGCTCGGCCCGTTCCTGGCCAAGAATTTCCAGACCAGCGTGTCTCCCTGGGTGGTGACTGCCGAAGCGCTCGCCCCCTTTCATGCCGCCCAGCCGCCCCGGCCGGACGGCGACCCGGCACCCCTGCCCTATCTGCTGGATGAGCAGGATCAGGCTCAAGGTGCCTTCGCGATCCAGCTCGAAACCTTCATCGAAACCGCCAAGATGCGTGCGGCAGGAGAGGCACCGCATCGTCTTTCCAGTGGCCCGATGACGTCGATGTACTGGACCATCGGCCAGATGGTCGCGCATCACGCATCCAATGGCTGCAACCTGCAACCGGGCGACCTGCTGGGCACTGGCACGATCAGCGGGCCGGATGACGACAGCCTTGGCAGCCTGCTGGAAATCAGCCGTGGCGGTAAGCAACCCGTGACGCTGCCCAATGGAGAGACGCGCGGCTTTCTGGAAGATGGCGACCGGCTGACCCTGACCGCGCGGGCGCAGGCGGATGGCGCGGTGCCCATCGGCTTTGGCGCATGTTCCGCGACCATCCTTCCGGCACGGCAAAACTGATGAGCGAGCTAGTCCTGCACGGCTACTGGCGATCGGGCACGAGCTATCGCACCCGCATCGCGCTCAATCTCAAAGGCCTATCCTACCGCCAGGTCGGCCATGACCTGCGTACCGGCGCGCAGAAGGACGCCGCATATCTGGCGCTCAACCCGCAAGGGCTGGTGCCGTCGCTGGAAAGCCCGGACGGCGTGCTGACGCAAAGCCCGGCGATTCTGGAATATCTGGAGGAGCGCTATCCCGATCCGCCATTGCTGCCCAAGGGGATGGCGGATCGCGCCACCGTGCGGGCGATGGCTGCGCTCATCGCGTGCGACATTCATCCGCTCAACAACCTGCGCGTGCTCAAAAGCCTGAAGCAGGACCTGAGCGCCGATCAGGCGCAGATCGACGCATGGATCGCACGCTGGATCGTCGCTGGCTTCACCGCGCTGGAGGCGATGGTCGCGCGGCATGGCCACGGTTTCTGCTTCGGCGCGGCCCCGACGATCGCCGACTGCCATCTGGTGCCGCAATATTATTCGGGGGAGCGGTTCGGCGTCGACCTCAGCCCATTTCCCCGGATCGGCGCGGTGGTGGCGGCGATGCGCGCCTTGCCTCCGGTGGCCGCGGCCTCCCCCGAAATCCAGCCGGACGCTGACTGAACGAAGCCTATTTCCGCCTGATGCGGAACAGCGTGGCGGGCGGAAAATTGCGCAACGTTTGCCCGGCCCGTTCGATGGTGAGGCCAAGGTCTTCCAATATGCCCGGCTTCACCGGCGAGCGCGGCGAATAGGTGAACTGCATCATCGTGCCCTGCGGCGCGAGCATGCGAAACGCCTCTTCCAATATGCCGTGCTGCACATCGCGGTCCATGGCGAGCAGCGGCAATCCGCTGACCACCGCCTGATAATCCCCCGGTTGCCCGGCGGCATGCTGAGAGAAATATTGCGCCGGCGCCTCCACGATGGAAACGCCCGGAAAGGTCTGACGCAGGGACCGGGCCAGCGCCGGTTCAATCTCCACCACTTCCAGCTGATCGCGCGGCAGGCCGGTGGCCAGAATGGCGCGCGTGAAGACACCCGTACCGCCACCCAGTTCCACCACCCGTCCATCGCCGACGCCGATGTCGCGCACCATGCGCCGCGCCAGCGACTTGCTGGACGGCACGATGGCACCGGCCTGCAGGGGTTTGCGCATCCATGCGCCCAGAAAACGCAGATAGTCGCGCGCCTCCTGGGCCGCGCGGCGCTTTTCTTCCAATGCGATCGATGACTCGCGCGGGCGGCATGCCTTGCTCATTGCGGGCGGTGATAGACGGGAGATGCGAGAGATGGAAGCGGCTTGCGCTTCCTGATCGGCCGGGCGCATAGTCCAATGGCATGAACGACATTTCCCGGAATAAGATGGATGCGCGCTGGCACATATGGGTCGATCGGGGCGGCACATTCACTGACGTCGTTGCGCGCGCGCCCGATGGCCAGCTTTCCGTACTGAAACTGCTTTCAAGCGATCCGAATCGGCGCGAGGATGCGGCCATCGCCGCCATGCGAATATTGTCGGGCGCGGGACCGGACGATCCCCTGCCCAACGCGCAGCTGCGCATCGGCACGACAATCGCCACCAATGCGCTTCTCGAACGCAAGGGCGCGCGCGTCCTGCTGGCGATCACACGCGGCTTCGGGGACGCGCTGAGCATCGGTTATCAGGCGCGGCCGGATCTGTTTACCTTGCGCATCGAGAAACCTGCGCCGCTGGCCGAGCAAGTTTTGGAAATCGACGAGCGCGTCGCCGCAGACGGCACCGTGCTGCGCGCCCTCGACGAGGCGGCGGCGCTGGCCGGATTTCAGGCAGCGCGGGCAGGCGGGATCGACGCCATCGCCATCGTCCTGATGCACGGCTTTCGTCACCCCGCGCATGAAGAGCGCCTCGCTCAACTCGCCCGCGAAGCAGGCTTTGCCCAGATTTCCGTCAGTCATCGGGTCGGGTCACTTATCAAGCTGATCGGGCGCGGCGACACGACGGTTGCGGACGCCTACCTCTCGCCGGCCCTGCGACACTATGTCGCCGCCCTGAAACGGGAATTGGCGGGCGCGGCGAGTCCTTTGTTCATGCAGTCTGGCGGAGGCTTGTCGGCGGCAGCGGCCTTTTCTGGCAAGGACGCAATCCTCTCCGGCCCGGCCGGAGGCATCGTCGGGATGGTCCGCACGGCAGCAGCCGCAGGGTTCGATCGGCTCATCGGTTTCGACATGGGCGGCACGTCGACCGATGTGTCGCATTATGCCGGCAACTTGGAACGCGACAACGAAACCATGATCGCGGGCGCGCGCATCCGTGCGCCGATGATGCGCATTCACACCGTTGCGGCGGGCGGCGGGTCCATCTGCGCGTTCGATGGCGTGCGCCTGAAAGTCGGGCCGGAATCGGCGGGAGCCGTGCCCGGCCCCGCCTGCTATCGCCGCGGCGGTCCGCTGACCGTCACTGACTGCAACGTCATTCTGGGCAAGGTGCAGCCGGATCATTTTCCCGCCGTCTTTGGCGAAGGCGGCGATCAGCCGATAGATCCGCTGGCGTCGGCAGCGCGGATGGACGAAATGCTTCTCGCCATGGGATCGACCATGCGACGCGAAGAGGCAGCCGAAGGGCTGATCGCCATTGCCGTCGCCAACATGGCGAATGCCATCAAGCGGATTTCCGTCGCGCGCGGCCATGATGCGGCCGATCATGTGCTGGTGTGCTTTGGGGGCGCCGGGGGCCAACATGCATGCCGCGTGGCCGATGCGCTGGGCATGGAACAGGTGATGATCCACCCGCTGGCGGGCGTGCTGTCAGCCTATGGCATGGGCTTGGCCGATCGCGGCCTGCTGCGTGAGGCGACCGTGGCGCTGGAACTGGGCGATGAGCACCGCGATGCCATCGATGCGGCGATCGGGCGGGTGACACAGGAAGCGCGCGATGCGCTGTCCGCGCAAGGCGTGTCGCCATCGGACATCGTCACTCAAACACGTCTGTCACTTCGTTATGCCGGGACGGACAGCCTGTTCGAGGTGCCTCTGGCTGACGAGGTGGCGATGCGCGCGGATTTCGAGGCGCAGCACCGCGCCCGCTTCGGCTTCGTCGGCACGGCACCCGTGATCGTGGAAGCCGTGCATGTGGAGGCAACGGAGCCGTCGGGCGAGCAGGCCGGGCAGATCGTTTCCCTGCCGCCGGAAAGCGCGCCGCCCATCGCGAACGTGACGGTCTGGACGCAGGGCGCGGCGCATGTCGCTCCGCTCCATCGCCGCGAAACGCTTGCTGCCGGAGCAGGCATTACCGGCCCCGCGCTGATTATCGATGCGGTATCCACCACGATGGTGGAGCCGGGCTGGCGCGCACAGGTCGATCCCAGCGGCAACCTCATCCTCTCCCGCCACATGCCGCGCGCGCAAGAGGCGCTCGGCACGGCGGTCGATCCCGTGCGGCTGGAAATCATGAGCGGCCTGTTCATGGCCATCGCCGAGGAAATGGGGGCTGCGCTTCAACACAGCGCCTCCTCCGTGAACATCCGCGAGCGGCTCGATTTTTCCTGCGCATTGTTCGATGCGGCAGGCAATCTGGTCGCCAACGCGCCGCACATGCCGGTGCACCTGGGTTCGATGGGCGACAGTATCCGCGCGGTCATGGACCGGGACGGGCCACCTGCCCGCCCCGGCGATGTGTTCGCGCTTAACGCGCCCTATCGCGGGGGCACGCATTTGCCCGACATCACGGTGGTCATGCCGGTCTTTCTGGACGATACGGCGGAGCGGCCGGCCTTCTGGGTGGCGGCGCGTGGCCACCATGCCGATGTGGGCGGCATCGCGCCCGGTTCGATGCCACCCGACAGCCGCAGCGTGGACGAAGAAGGCGTGCTGCTGGACAGCGTGCCGATCGCCCGCGACGGCACCTTTCTGGAGGGCGAAGTGCGCGCCCTGCTGGCTTCAGGGCGCTGGCCCGCCCGCAACATCGACCAGAACATCGCCGACCTCTCCGCACAGATCGCCGCCTGCACCAAGGGCGCGGAGGAACTGCGCCGGATCAGCGCCGATTACGGAGCCGACGCGGTCGCCGCCTATATGGAGCATGTGCAGGCTGCCGCCGAAGCGGCGGTACGCCGCCTGATCCCGCGGCTGTCCGACGGGCATTTCCGCTATGCCATGGACAATGGGGCCGCGGTCGAAGTGGCCGTGCGTGTCGATCGGGAAAAGGGCGTCTTGGCCGTGGACTTCACCGGCACCAGTGCGCAGTTGCCCAGCAACTTCAACGCGCCCGCGTCGGTGGTGCGGGCCGCCGTTCTCTATGTCGTGCGCACCCTGGTCGACGATGCGATCCCGATGAACGACGGATGCCTGCGCCCGGTCCAGATCATCATCCCGGAAGGATCGATGCTCAGCCCGCATTATCCGGCGGCGGTCGTGGCGGGCAATGTAGAAACCAGCCAGGTGGTGACGGACGCCCTGCTCGGCGCACTGGGTGCATGCGCCGCCGCGCAGGGGACGATGAACAACTTCACCTTCGGCAATGCGGCGCACCAATATTATGAAACCATCGCCGGTGGTTCGGGCGCTGGACCGGATTTCGATGGCGCGGACGCGGTGCAGACGCACATGACGAACAGCCGCCTGACCGACCCGGAAATCCTGGAAACCCGCTTTCCCGTGCTGCTGGAACAATTCGCCGTTCGGCGTGGATCGGGCGGCACGGGTCGCCATAATGGCGGCGACGGCGTGATCCGCCGCGTCCGCTTTCTGGAGGACATGACGGCCGGCATGCTTGCGAACCGGCGCGTTATCGCCCCGTTCGGGCTGGAAGGCGGCGCTGACGGAGCGACCGGGCGGAACTGGGTCGAAAGGGCCGATGGCAGCCGTGAGCAGCTGGACGCATGTGCCAGCGTGGCCATGCGCCCCGGCGACACCTTCGTCATCGAGACACCGGGAGGGGGTGGATATGGTCGGGCCTAGCCAAGGCGCAAGCATCAGGCGGAGGATAATGCGATGCTGGTCCTGATCGGTATCGTCATCATCGTCGCGGGTTTCGTCCTGCGCTTCAACCCGCTTCTCGTCATTGCCGCGTCCGCGCTTGCGACGGGATTGGCGGCGGGCATGTCGCCGGTCGAAATCCTCTCCGCCTTTGGCAAGGCGTTCAACGACAGCCGGTATGTGTCGATCATCTGGATCGTCCTGCCGGTGATTGCCCTGCTCGAACGCTTCGGGTTGCAGGAGCGCGCCCGCGCGCTGGTGGCGACGATGCGCGGTGCGACCGTGGGGCGGCTGCTGATCGGCTACATGCTGCTGCGTCAGTTGACGGCAGCGCTCGGCCTTGTCTCCATCGCCGGACCCGCCCAGACCGTGCGCCCGCTGGTTGCCCCCATGGCACAGGCCGCCGCTCCGCCAGAAGCAAGCGAAGAGGCGCGCGCCATGGCAGCCGCCACCGACAATATCGGCCTGTTCTTTGGCGAGGACATGTTTCTGGCGATCGGATCGATCCTGCTGATGAAGGGCTTGCTGGAGGGGTATGGCATCATGCTGGAGCCGCTCCAGCTATCGGTCTGGGCGATCCCTTCGGCGATTGCGGCCTTCCTTATCCACGGCCTTCGCCTGATCTTCTTCGACCGCCGTTTGCGCCGGATGGTGTCGGCCTCTTCCGCCGGACCGGTGGAGGCGAGCGAATGATCACGCTGGCGTTCTGCTACTGGGTCGCGGGCATCATGTTTGCAATCTTCGCCATCATCACCGCCTTTGACAGCAGCAATGCGAAACGATGGACCAGCGCCATGTTCTGGGCATTGCTGGCGACCAGTTTCCTTGCTGGGGATTATCTGGGCGATCTGGGTAATGGCTTGCTGGTGCTTGGCTTGCTGGGCATCGCCGGCACCGGCCAGTTGGGTAAAGGCGCGCAACCGGGCGCAAGCGAGGCGGACAAGCGGGCGCAGGCGGCAATGCGCGGCAACCGCATTTTCCTTCCCGCGCTGATCATTCCGGCAGCGGCGCTGATCGGCACCTTGGCGTTCAAGCACTGGCCCACGATTGCCGATCCCAAGCAAGCGACACTGATCGCATTGGCGTTTGGTGTCTTGATTGCACTTGCCGCCTGTTTTGCGTGGCTGCGTCCGGGCCATGCCACGCCGTTTCGTGACGGACATCGGCTGATGGAACAGGTCGGCTGGGCCGCGATCCTGCCGCAGATGCTCGCCAGCCTGGGCGCGGTGTTTGCCGCTGCCGGTGTGGGGCAAGCAGTGGGTGCCGTTATCGGCGATGCCATTCCGCACGGCAGCCTGCTGGGCGCTGTCATCGTTTATGGCCTTGGCATGGCGTTGTTCACTATCGTCATGGGCAATGCCTTTGCCGCCTTTCCGGTGATGGCGGGCGCGATCGGTGTCCCGATCCTGATCCATCAGCAGGGCGGGGATCCTGCCGTCATAGCGGCGATCGGTATGCTGGCAGGGTTTTGCGGGACGCTGATGACGCCCATGGCCGCGAACTTCAATCTGGTGCCCGCCGCGCTTCTCGAACTGAAGGATCGCTATGGCGTGATCCGGATGCAGATCGGCACGGCGGTGCCGATGCTGATCGTCAACATCGCCTTCATATACTGGTTCGGCTTTCGATGAACGACACAGTGTCCCCGCTTGTGCATGAAAGCATCACCCCGGCCCTCGCCGCCCGCTTCGCCGCATCGACTGCCGGTCATGTCACGCGCGAATTTCCGTACAAGGCGGACCATGTAATGGGCGGGCCGCAGGATGCGTTGCGCCCATCGGCCCTCCATCCGATCTTCCACGGCAGCTTCGACTGGCATAGTTGCTGCCATGGCTGGTGGCAGTTGCTACGCCTCATGCGCCTCTTTCCCGGCATTGACGCCGCACCGACGATCCGCGCCTTGGCCGACGCCAGTTTCACGCCCGAAAAGGTGGCGGGCGAACTGGCCTATTTCCAGCGGCCCTTGTCGGCGGGATCGAGCCGGCCTTATGGCCGTGCCTGGCTGCTTGCCCTGCATGCGGAGGCGAGCCGGCACGATGCGCCATGGGCCGCAGCGCTGGAACCGCTTGCCCGCCACATGGCGCAGTCTCTCCATACCTATCTTTCCAAGCTGACCTATCCGCTGCGGGTCGGCACGCATTTCAACAGTGCGTTCGCCTGCCTGCTAACTCTGCACTGGGCGCGGGACAGGGACGACGCACTGACCGCCCTGATCCATGAAAAGGCGCTGGACTGGTTCGGGCAGGATCGCGCGTGTCAGGCATGGGAACCGGGCGGCGACGAATTCCTCTCCCCCGCCCTTTCCGAAGCTATGCTGATGAGCCGCCTTTTGGACCAGCCGGCCTTTGCTCACTGGTTCGACGCGTTCCTGCCTGACATTGCGGATAGACAGCCCGCAACGCTGTTTACGCCAGCCTTCGTCTCTGACCGCAGCGACGGAAAGATCGCGCATCTCGACGGCCTGAACCTCAGCCGCGCCTGGTGCTGGCGCGGTATCGCCGGGCGACTGCCCAAGAATCATGCCGCACGCCACGGCATCCTGGCAGCGGCGCGGGCGCATCTTGATGCTGCCTTACCGCATCTGTTCGACGATTATATGGGCGAACATTGGCTCGCCACCTACGCGCTGCTTGCCCTGGACCCGGCGCAGGACATTTGAACGGCCTTGAGGGCCCACTGTTGCATCGTGGACACTCTTTCCACACTTCGTGAACCTGTCAGCATATTTCAATTGCGTGACTGCAGACCCCATGCAAGCTTTGCGCACGTGCAGCATGGAGTCTCGCCTGCGGTCCTGTAACCGCGGGCCGGTGCTGAAAGCTGCACCCGACATTGCGGACAATCGCAAGCATTGCTGGAGGGGCGGAGCGTCTGAAAAGCAGCAGGAGAGCGGCAAACCGCCGCTCCCGAACGGCTGGGATTTATGGCGCACGCACTTGTTCGAGCACCCTCCCCGTTGATGCCCGCACCCCGGCCTTTCCGGGTGAGCGCATGCGCTGCTTTCATTGCCAGGCCTGACTGTGCTTTTCAAACTGACCCAGCCTTCGCGTTCGCAACATTTTTGCGGCGGGATTTTCGCGCTCGTTCGTCAAGGAGATCGTGAGGAGAACCGGAGGTGTCGGTCGGGGGATCGGCAAACATCCGGCGTAAGAAAAACTGGAGAGGTGTTTCCATTCAAAAAATATGGGGGATTGAATGAAACTGACCAATCGGGTGTCGCGAACCGCCATTGCAGCGGTCATGCTTGCCAGCACGTCGGCCGCCTTTGCCGCACCGCAAGCCGAGCCGCAGGCTGCGCCGCAAACCGCTTTCGAAGGATCGGGTGACGCCATCATCGTCACCGGCACGCGCGCGACGGGCATCACCGCCGTCGAAAGCGCCGCACCGATCAAGGTGCTGGATTCCGAAGCGCTGAGCCATGTCGGCCAGCCCAACCTCAACCAGGTGCTGACGCAGCTTGTACCTTCCTTCAACGCACAGGCATTTGGCGGTGACACCGCCAACCTGACGCTGTCGGCCCGTCTGCGCGGTCTCAGCCCCAACCACACGCTGGTGCTGGTCAACGGCAAGCGCCGGCACGGGACCGCAAACCTCCACGTCCTTGGCGGACCTTATCAGGGTGCGGCATCGCCCGACCTTGACCTCATCTCGCCGCAGCAGGTGGCCCGCATCGAAGTTCTGGAGCAGGGCGCGGCCGCGCAATATGGTTCGGACGCGATCGCCGGCGTCATCAACATCATTCTGAAGGACACAAACGAAGGCGGCGAAGCGACCGCCACCTATGGCGAACATTACAACACCGGCGGCGAAACCTATGCCGGATCGCTGCATCTGGGCACGGCGCTGGGCGACAGCGGCTTCGTTAACGTCACGCTGTTCCACCGCTATCACGACTTCACGCAGGTCGGCGGCCTCGATCGCCGCGTCACCGATACGAACGGCGTGCTGCGTACCAACCTGACGCCAACGCAGGTCGCGCTTTATCCCGGCATTCCGGGCTTTCCCTACGTCAACAAGATCAACGGCGACGCCCGTTCGCATCTGACCAACCTGTCGTTCAATTCGGGCTATGACTTCGGCGGCGTCGAAGCCTATGCGTTCGGCACCTATTCCAAGCGTATCGCCAGCGCCTATGAAAACCTTCGCGTGCCGACCCGCGTGTCGCGCACCGTTGGCGGGGTCACGACCTACTTCGATCCCGAAGGCGACAATCCGGTCAACGGCTTTTCGCCGCGTGAAGGCATTCGTGAGGATGATTTCGGCATCACCGGCGGTCTCAAGGGCGATCTGGGCGGCTTCCGCTGGGATCTCAGCACCACCTGGGGTCAGGACAAGAACCTGATCTACACGCTCGATAGCGCCAACGCCTCGCTCTATGCCGACACCGGCCAGACACCGATCAACTTCTACGACGGTTTCTTCAAGGCGACGGAATGGACCAGCAACCTCGACATCGCCAAGGAATTCGAAGTCGGTTGGGCCGAGCCGCTGACTGCCGCATTCGGTGTCGAATATCGCAAGAACATCTATGAAATCGGCGCAGGCGAGCCACTGTCCTATTACAAGGAAGGCGGCCAGTCTTATCCCGGCTTCCGCCCTTCGGACGCCGGCAAGAACAGCCGTCACAACACTTCCGTTTATGCCGACATCGCAGCGGTGCCGGTCGACGGGCTGAAGCTGGACGGCGCGGTGCGCTGGGAAGATTATTCCGACTTCGGCAGCAAGGTGACGTGGAAGTTCACCAGCCGCTATGACTTCAACCCGGCGGTTGCGGTTCGCGGCACGGTGTCGACTGGGTTCCGCGCACCGACGCTGGCCGAAAGCTATTACTCCGCAACCAACGTTTCGCCGACCTCTGCATTCGTGCAGTTGCCGGCGAACTCGGCGGCGGCCAAGATTCTGGGCTTTAACGATCTCCAGCCCGAAAAGTCGACCACGTTCAGCGGCGGCCTTGTGCTGCGTCCGGCCGATCGCCTGACGATCACGCTCGATGCCTATCAAGTGAAGATCAAGAACCGTATCCTGGGTACAGGTTCGATCTTCAGCGCGGGCGGTGCCCGCAACTTCCCGCTGGTTCGCGATGCGGTCATCGCCAATGGCAACGTGCTTGATCCCACCGTTTCGCAGACCGGCATCAGCATCTTCACCAACGGCGCGGACACCCGCACCCGTGGTATCGATCTGGTCGCCAGCTACCTGACCGATTTCGGCGATGCCGGTTCGGTGAACTGGACACTGTCGGGCAACTATAACAAGACGGTGGTGACCAGCGTCGATGCCGGTCCGGGCCTGTGCGATACGACGGGCAATTGCACGCCCATCGCCCTGTTCGATCAGGCAACGATCAGCAATCTGGAAAGCGCTTCGCCCAAGGTGAAGGTGGTGGGCAGCGCGACCTACTCGGTCGGAAGCTTCACCAGCGTTCTGCGCACGACGCTTTATGGCAAGAGCTCCAACCGGACGTCGCCGGACGGCGGCACTTTCTACACGCAGAAGATCGGCACTGCGGCCATCGTCGACCTGGAACTGAGCTACAAGCTGAAGGAAACAGCAACCTTCTCGGTCGGCGCGAACAACCTGTTCGACAAGCGTCCGCCGACGGTTCAGCTGGTCCCCGGCACCACCAGCTTCACGCTGGTCAACGGTGGCAACGTGCTCGACGCGCCGCTCACCTTCTCGCCCTATGGCATCAACGGGGGCTATTATTACGCCCGCCTGACCCTGGGCTTCTAAGTTCCCATCGGGGACTGCGGGACGGCTGGCCTTCCTTATGGACGGCCGGCCGTTTCGTTTACGGAAAAATTGCGCAATATCGTTCGATGACGACGACCGAGATCTTCACCCACCGCCTTGCCACGATGGACGACGCGGCTGCCATCGCCGCGCTGATGGAACGCGCGATCGCGCAGTTGCAGGCACCTTTTCTCTCGCCGGAGCAGATCGCCGCCAGCCGCGCGGTCATGGGCCTCGACACGCAGCTGATCGCGGACGGCACCTATTTCGTGATTTTCGATGGCGAGGAACTGGTCGGCTGCGGCGGCTGGAGCCCGCGCGCAACGCCCTATGGCGGCGATGCGTCCGCCGGGCGGGACACCCGCCTGCTGGACCCCGCCAAGGAGCCGGCGCGCGTGCGCGCCATGTACACCGATCCCGCCCATGTGCGTCGCGGCATCGGCCGGTTGATACTGACCCTTTGCGAGGGCGCGGCCAGAGCCGCAGGCTTTGCCGAAGTGGAACTGACGGCGACGCTGGCCGGCGAGCCGCTATACTGCGCGGCCGGCTTCGTTGCCGATCGCCACTTCACCGACAAAAATGTTCCGCTGATCCGGATGGTGAAAAAACTCGGCTGAATCGTTCTACTGTCTGAAGGGGTTTGCGCGGCTCCAAGAACAACGAACGCGCAGCGGCGAAGTGAAGAGCGCCGCCGGTTGGAGAGTTGCTGAAGGGCTGGGCAAACCAGTATCCTTGCCATGGCGGGGAACGGGGGGAATATATCGTGCGGTCGCTGAATTCCTGTTTTGATCCTGTTACAGTCGTCATCCTCTCGACAGTGGAGGCGCGGGCATGAGCGGCGAACTCATCGGCTGGACCTGGCCCCTGGTCGCCATGCTGGGCGCTGGTGTGCTGGCGGGTTTTGCCGCCGGACTGTTCGGCATTGGCGGCGGTTTTGTCGTTGTGCCGGCGCTGTTCCTGGTTCTTCCGCTGCTGGGGGGAGCGAAGGCGGAATGGGCGCATGTCGCCATCGGCACTTCTGCCGCCACCATCATCCTGACATCGATCCGATCGGTTCGGGCACATGCCAAGCGCGGTGCGGTCGATTTCGACATATTGCGTAGCTGGGCGCCATGGATCGTGCTGGGCTGCGGCGCTGGCGTGTTGCTGGCCGATCATGTCAACGGCCGCGTGCTGACCATGATCTTCGCCAGCGGCGTGCTGTTGATGTCACTGCATTTCCTGATCCCGGTGCTCAGCGGCAAGGTGATCAGCGAAGACATGCCGGGCGGATTTTCGCGCGTCGGCATCGCCGGTGGCCTTGGCACTTTTTCGTCGCTGCTCGGCATCGGCGGGGGCACCATCGCGATCATGGTGATGACGCTGTGCGGACGCAGCATCCACCGCGCCATCGCGACGGCATCGGGCGTCGGCACGCTGATCGCGGTGCCGACCACGCTGGGCTTCATCTACATCGGCATGGACAAGGCAGCGCACGGCCTGCTGCCCTGGGGTTCGCTGGGCTATGTCAACATGCCCGCCACGGTGGCGATCGCGTCAACGTCGATGCTGACCGCGCCGCTGGGAGCAGCGGCCGCGCACAGCCTGCCTTCGGGCATCCTCAAGCGGGTGTTCGGGGTGTATCTGGTGGTTATCGCACTGCTGATGTTCCGCAACGCGCTGAAAATCTGACCGCATCGAAAGGGAGCAAGACATGAGCATCGACATTTCGCGACGCGCCATGCTGGGCGCCGCTGGCATCGGAACGGCGGCTGCGATGAGCGGCGCGGGACAAGCGATGGCGGCGGCCGCCAGCGCGGCCGCGCCGGCCACGGCTTCCTTCTTCGGCCCCGGCCCCAATGTGGCACAGCTCTCCCGCAACGAAAATCCCTATGGCCCCGCTCCCAGCGCGATTTCGGCCATGTCGCAATGCGCGACGACAGGCTGCTATTACGCCGGCACCGCGTTCAATCATCTGGTCGACATGATCGCCGAGCGCTTCGCGGTCGGTCGGGATCAGGTGGTGCTGGCCAGCGGCTCGACCGAAGTGCTTTCCGCCGCGATCCTCGCCTATATGGACAAGGGCGTGGTGCTGGCCCCCGAACTGTTCTGGGACACCACCGTCAAATATGGCGTGGCCAAGGGTGCCAAGGTGAAAAGCGTTCCGCTGGCCGCCGACATGGCCATCGACCTTGACGGCATGGCCGCGGCCTATGGACCGGATGTCGGCATGATCCACATCTGCAACCCCAACAATCCGACCGGCATGGTGCTCGACGGCGACAAGCTGCGCGCGTTCATCAAGCAGGTGCCGGCATCCACGATCGTGCTGGTGGACGAGGCCTATAACGAGCTGACCGACCGCCCTGAATATAGCTCGGTGTCCGCACTGGTGAAGGATCATCCGAACCTGATCGTGTGCCGGACCTTCTCGAAAATCTACGGGATGGCCGGCTTGCGCGTGGGCTATGCCATTACCTCACCGGAAATCGCAAAGAAGATCGCGTCCTACACGATGGGGTTCGGTGCCAATGCGATGGGGCTGGCCGCCGCTATCGCCTCCTACAACGACACCGCGTTCACCACCTTCTCGAAGAACAAGGTGGTTGAGGCACGTCAGATCCTGATGGACGCGACCAAGGGACTGGGCCTGAAGGTTTTGCCGTCGCAGACCAATTTCCTGTTCGTGCAGGTGCCTGACGCCAACGTGGTGCAAAAGGCGATGGCGGCCAAGGGCATCATGATCCGCGGCGCCTATGGCAAGTGGACCAACTGGTCGCGCGTCTCCACGGGTAAGATCGAGGATGTTCAGCGCTATGCGCTGGCTCTGCCGGAGGTGCTGAAGGCGTAACGTCCACGCTAGGGCGCGTTGCCGCGACCGGGCAGCGCGCCATTGGCTCGGCCCAGGCGCCGGGCATAGGAAGCCTGCCACAGCATCAGGCCAGGCGTCACCAGCAGCTCCATCACCAATCCGAACTGGTGGCCGCCCGAAGGCGCGCCGACCTGAGCAAGTGAAAACAGCCGCGAGAGGCCGCCGAGAAAGACGAAGGCGGCCAGCATGCGAAAGCGACTTCCGGTCGCCTCGATGCGCGGGATGCAACTGGCGAACGCGATGCCGACGCCCAGGAACACCCCGGAAAGATAGCGGAAATGGCTGTCGAGATCGCGCGGCACATCCGCGCCGACGCCTTTGAGCCAATCCGGTCCGTGCAGGATTCCCATCGTCCCGACGGTGAGCGGAACAAGGCAGGCGAAGGCCACCAGTAGCTGCAACAAGCCTCGCTCGACACGAAGCCCCGTCACGCTTCGTCGTCCTGCTGCTCGGCCACTGTGTGAAATAGCACTTCGTTACGGATATGGATCGTCTTGGACGCCAGCCGTACCTCCAGCAGGAATGTGGCGAACGCCACCACCAGCAACAGCATGGCAAGGATGAACAGCAAGGCGACTTCCGTGCCCAGCTTCACCGTGAACAGCTGTGCCGCAAACAACAGGATCACGACAACACACACCGCGCAGGCGCTCGCCACGCTCAGGAAAATGGCACTGTTGACCACGGTCATCCGCTGATCGAGCCGGCGAATTTCCGCCACCAGCCGATCATGTTCCTTGCCACGCGATTTCAGCACCAGCGGCTCGACAGTGCGGGCGCGGTCGATCACTCGCGCCAGTCGCCCGGTGCATACGTTCAGGAATGCACCGATCCCGGCGAGCAGAAACACGGGGGCAAGGGCCAGTTGAATGGTTTGCGCAACACGGCTGACGCCCGGCATGACATCCAGAAATTCGTTCATGCCCAAACTTCCGATGTTGCCATGACGATCACGCCGCAAATGGCGGACTTTTCGTGGCTAGCCGGCGCGCGCATCGGCCTCCGCCTCCAAAAGTCCAGGCAGTTCGGGCTCGCGGCGCGGATCGGCCTTTTCATCGGCACGCAGCCCCCAGCCGAATTGCGCCCAGGCGCGTTCATGCCCATAGTAAAGCAGGATTTTCGTGAATACCTCGGTGCCCGCGATTGCGCCGGCTGCCTTTGCACTGCTCGTGAACAGAAGCGATAGCAGGAAGGTGTCGATGCTGCCCAGGGTGCGCCAGCTGATCGCCTTCACCAATGAACGCGGGTGGCTTTCCTTGCCGCCGAACAGGATCATTCCACCTCTCCCACTTCATGCAACGGCGCCAGTATCGTCCGGATCTCGTCGCTGATCCGCATCGGCCGAAAGTGCTCCGGGTCGACCTGAACATGCGTCATCAGGATCGTCACCCGTGCGGACGATTCCGCTGCGCCCCGAATATCGATTCGGGTCTTCATGCTGCTATTGCCGATATGGACGATGCTGACCCGTCCTTCGATCTCTTCCTCGGGATAGCTGGGCCGCGCATAGTCCAGCTCGGCACGTGCCACGCGAACCTCCAGACTGCCCAGCGGCAGGCCAGAGGCGCGCAGCATCTCTCCGAATATCAGGTCGGCATATTCCAGATATCGTGCGTTGAAGACGATCCCTTGCGGGTCGCACTCCGCGTAACGCACGCGAAATCTGTGCACGAACATCGCTATCCCTTTTTCGCTAGCCGATCGAGGTCGCAACAAGGCTGCGATCCCGCGGCACGGCCCATGGCGCGGAACGGTTCAGGCCGCGCCCTTTACGATGGGCGTATTGACGCCCATCGACTGGAGGTAGCGTTTGACGTTCCGCGCGGCTTGCCGCAGCCGCTGTTCGTTTTCCACCATCGCGATGCGAACGAAGCCTTCACCGTCCTCGCCATAGCCGACGCCCGGTGCAACCGCGACCTTCGCATGGGTCAGCAACTGCTTGGAAAATTCCAGGCTGCCCATGTCCTTCAACGCCGGGGGTAGCGGTGCCCAGCAGAACATCGACGCCTTGCTGGGTGGAATGTCCCACCCCGCCCGGCCAAAGCTTTCCACCAGCACGTCGCGGCGCTTGTGGTACAGCTGCCGGTTCTTTTCCACAATGTCCTGCGGCCCGTTCAGCGCGGCGCAGGCCGCAGCCTGAATGGGCGTGAATGCGCCATAATCGAGATAGGACTTCACGCGGGTCATCGCGGCGATCAGCTTGGCGTTGCCGACCGCAAAGCCCATGCGCCAGCCCGCCATCGAATAGGTCTTGGACATCGAAGTGAATTCGATCGCCACATCCTTCGCCCCCGGCACCTGCAGGATCGAGGGCGTAGGGTTGCCGTCATAATAAAGTTCGGAATAGGCAAGGTCCGACAATATCCAGACCTTGTTCTCCTTGGCCCAAGCAACCAGCCGTTCGTAAAAGGCAAGGTCGACCGTCTCGGCGGTCGGGTTGGACGGATAGTTCACGACCAGAATCGAGGGGCGCGGCACGGTGAAGGCCATCGCCCGGTCGAGTGAGCGCCAGTAGTTTTCATCCGGCGTCGTCGGCACGGATCGGATCGTCGCCCCGGCGATGATGAAGCCAAAGGTATGGATGGGGTAGCTGGGATTGGGCGCCAGAACGACATCGCCCGGCGCTGTGATCGCGGTGGCAAGGCTTGCCAGCCCCTCCTTCGACCCCATGGTGACGACGACCTCCGTTTCCGGGTCGACCTCCACACCGAAACGGCGGGCGTAATAATTCGCCTGTGCGCGGCGAAGGCCGGGAATCCCCTTGGACTGCGAATAGCCATGCGCGCTCGGCTTCTGCGCCACCTCAATCAGCTTGTCGATCACATGGGCGGGCGGCGGCAGGTCGGGATTGCCCATGCCGAGGTCAATAATGTCCTCTCCGCCCGCGCGTGCTGCGGCCCGCATCGCGTTGACTTCGGCGATGACATAGGGCGGCAGGCGCTTGATGCGGTAAAATTCCTCGGACATTTCGGCTTCTTCTGACTTTCGACGGACGTGGAAAAATGGCGACGGACCGCACGCCCGGTTGCGCGCCCGACGGCCCCGTATATACCGGCTAGGCGCGCTGCGAAAGGCGCGCGGGCAACGAAATGGCGCGGGAGAGCATCGGCGCGATGTCAGAAGATGATAAAATCGGCTCGGGGCTGGAATTTGATTTCGCCTCCCTCCCCCAATTGTCGCAGGTTCAGCACTGGACCCGCATTACCGGCCTGATGCAGCAAGCGATGATGGAGCACGCCGCCGCCGCAATGGCGGAGAGCGGCAAGACCAAGGCGCCCCTGATGTTGTGGGACGTCGACAGGCTGACCGAAATCCAGGCGGAATTCACCCGCAAGGGAACGCATCTCTGGCAAAGCTTCATGCCCGGATCGGCCGATCGCGCACCGCTTGCCGACCGGCGTTTCTCATCAACGGAGTGGCAATCCAACCCATTGTTCGAGCTGATCGCGCGCAGCTACCTCATCATTGCCGACGCCATGCTTGGCATGGCCGATGCGGTCGACGGCATTCCCCAGCGTGACAAGGACAAGCTGCGCTTTGCCACCCGTAATCTGGTCGATGCGATCAGCCCGGCCAATTTTCCGATGACCAATCCCAAAGTGCTGGAGCGCACGATCGAAACTGGCGGCGAGAATCTGGTGAAGGGCTTTCGCCATATGCTCGCCGATCTGGAGAAGGGTCAGCTAACGCACACGGATGGCAGCGCGTTCGAGGTCGGCCGCAATATCGCCGCGACACCCGGCAAGGTCATCCATGAAACACCGCTCTATCAGTTGATCCAATATACGCCGACGACCGACAAGGTGGACGCAACGCCGCTGCTCATCTTTCCGCCCTGGATCAACCGCTTCTATATTCTCGACCTCCATCCCGACCGGTCGATGGTGAAATGGCTCGTCGACCAGGGCATCAGCCTGTTCATGGTGTCGTGGAAATCGGCGGATGAAACGATGAAGGACCTGACCTGGGACGATTATGTCCGGGCGCAGATCGACGCTATCGATACTGTCCGCGACCTGCTCGACGTGCCAAGCGTCGATGCCGTGGGATATTGCGTGGCCGGAACCACGCTTGCGGCAACGCTGTCGATCCTTGGCGCGCGGGGACAGGCCGACAAGGTACGCAGCGCGACCTTCTTCACCGCGCAGGTGGATTTCAGCGAGGCGGGCGACCTAACCCTCTTCGTCGATGACGAGCAGCTTGCCCTGATCGAGAGCCTGTCGGCCGAGGGGTATCTCGACGGACGCTACATGGCGGCAACTTTCAACCTGCTGCGCGGCCGCGACCTCATCTGGAACTATGTGGTCAACAACTATTTGCTCGGGCAGGATTATCCGCCGTTCGACCTGCTGTACTGGAACGGGGACACGACCAATGTTCCGGCGAAATGGCATCAGGCCTATCTTGCCGATCTCTATCGCGATAACCGGCTGGTCCAGCCGGGATCGCTCAGCGTCGACGGCACGCCCATCGACCTTGGCAAGATCGCGACACCCTGCCTGATCCAGGCCGGACGCGAAGACCATATCGCGCCACCGCAGAGCGTATGGAAGCTGATGAACAATCTGACGTGCGAGAAACGGTTTGTGCTGGCCGGATCGGGCCACATTGCCGGTGTCGTCAATCCGCCCGCGGCGCAGAAATATGGCTATTGGACCGGCCCTGCCGACGCCGCGAGCCTGGAGGATTTCATCGACCGCTCGGAAAGCCACAAGGGCAGCTGGTGGCCACTCTGGATCGACTGGTTGCGAACGCGAAATGACAGCAAGGCCGTGGCCGCTAAGGGCGGACGCATACCGGGCAAGGGCAAGCGCAAGGGGACGGAAGACGCGCCGGGTCGCTATGTCAAAATGCATTGAAACATAGGTATTTATACATAAGCTGTGATTGACCTTAGATCGACGCGAACCCCAGCTTTTCTGCGCCATCCAAAATATGTTGCACTGCACAATAAATGACTTGAAACTGCAATGTGGTTGGTATATATCGCACTGCAGCAAAGATGGAGTCGCGTGTGACAGTCGCCCCCAAAAGGAAAGCGCCCTCACCCAAGGTCTCAGCGGTTGAGGCAGAGCCGGTGGCTGTGCCGACCGTGGACGTTAAACCCGAACCTGAATTGCCCGTTCAGGCCGAAACCGCGGCACCCGTCGTCGCCGCCCGTGCAGAAGGAATAGCCATGATGACCGACGTTCTGGAAACCAGCAAGAAGTTCACCGACGAAGCCAAGGCCAAGATCGAAACGATGGTTGGCGAATTCAACACGAAGGCGAAGGCCGCGTTTGAAAAGTCGGGCAAGGTATTCGAGGAATTCGGCGACATCACCAAGGGCAATGTCGAAGCGATGATCGAATCCGGCAAGATCGCTGCCAAGGGCTATGAAGCCATGGGTCAGGACGCCGCCGAATATGGCCGCAAGCAGTTCGAAAAGACCAGCGCCACGATCAAGAGCTTCGCTTCGGTCAAGTCGCCGACGGAATTCTTCCAGCTGCAGACGCAGCTGCTGTCGGGCATGTTCGACACGCTGGCGGCTGACACCGCCAAGTCGAGCGAAGCCATGCTGAAGCTGGCTGGCGATGTCGCGCAGCCGATCAGCAGCCGCGTTTCGGTCGTGACCGACAAGGTCAAGTCGCTCGCCGCTTGATCCCTCGGATCAGGGACAGCGTCCTGCTCGCACGCGGGCAGGTGAGACATTGAGAGAGGCCGCATCCCGCATATGGGCTGCGGCCTCTTTCGATTCTGCCTTTGCCGGGCGAACATGTTCAGGCCGCTGCCATACGCGAGCGCCCTCGTCCCGTCTCGGATGCGATGGAATTCATGGTGAACGCCCCTTCTGCCCCTTGCCATCTGGGCCGCGCTTGCCATATTTCCATCTGCATATGACAGGCGCGGCAAAGAACATGGGCAAGGTGGTCCGCAACGGACCCGACAAGCAGGATGATGACGGCACCGGCGGACCCGGCGTCGGCATCGCCACGCGCACCCGCTCGCGTACCCGCAAGCCCAGCCTCTACAAAGTGCTGATGCTGAACGACGATTACACGCCGATGGAATTCGTCGTCCATGTCCTGCAATCCTTTTTCCGGATGGACATGGAGCAAGCGACACGCGTGATGTTGCACGTCCACCAGCGCGGTGTCGGCGTCTGCGGTATCTTCACCTATGAAGTGGCCGAGACGAAGGTCAATCAGGTGATGGACTTCGCTCGCCAGAACCAGCATCCGCTGCAATGCACGCTGGAAAAAGCGTAAGCCGGCTATACTCGCCAGGCGCCAGGCCGATCACCGAACGGGCGTAATCACGTAACTGTAGGGCATGTATAGGAACACGTCGGTCAGGCTGGCGCGGGTCCATTCCACTGGTCGGTCCAGCCCCTTCACCTCCACGCCATAACCCTGCCCCAGCTTCGCCGCCATGGCGCGCGCATCGGTGGCAACCAGTTCGGCGATCTGCCCGCGATAACTGTCCGGCTGCACGATCGATAGCGTCAGGTCACCCGCCTCGCGCATCTCCGCCCGGCCCACGGAAGGCACGGCTTTCACAAAAGCCGTGATTTTCTCGACGGCCGCCTTGCCGTCGACTCCCTGCGATAAGGGCACCTTGACCAGAAAGCGTACCCGCCCGGTATCGGGCCGACCGTCGCCTGAAAGTTCCAGATTGCGATAATTGGCCATGGTCAGCGGCTCGACCACCATTTCCCCCGTGGCCAGCATCAACCCGCGCTTGCCGGCCGCGTCGATCGCATTGCGGACCATGGCGAAGATTTCGTCATTGCGCTTGGCCGCTTCTCGCGTGTCGCCGACGACCGACACTTCTTGCACGGCGAAATCGGCGACCTTTCGCAACCCGATAGCCGGCACCCTTTCATCATAATCATCCGCTTCGCGGCGCATTGCCGTCACCACGACTTCTGCCAGACCCTGATCACCGGCCTGCGGCTGGGCCGGTGCACTGGCGGCGATCAGAACAGTCGCAAGGACACTCGTCGTCCACATCCCACGACGCATCGCCATCCCCTTTAATCAAAAGCCTTTGTCTCCGATGAACCGATCCGGTGGCAATCGCAATAAAGATTGACGGCGACCGCTTGACCATGACTCTGCCGCAGTGCAGCATCGTTTCCATGCCGACTCCCCGCACCGTGATCCAGAACCCGGACATCAAATATCTCGGCGAACTGCTGGGACGCGTCATTCGCGCCTATGGTGGCGAGAAGCTGTACCGGCAGACGGAATATATCCGCTCCGCCTCCGTCGACCGGGCACGCGGCATCGATGGCGCTGGCGAGGTGGACACAGGGGTCGAGGCGCTCAGCCTGGACGACACATTGTCGTTCGTGCGCGGCTTTATGCTGTTTTCCATGCTCGCCAATCTGGCCGAGGACCGTCAGGGTAGCGAGAGCGCCGCCCGCGAAGGGGGCATGGACATGGCCGCCGCCATCGCCCATCTGAAGGACAATGGCGTCGACATCGACGCGATTATGGCCCTGCTCGACAAATCGCTGATCGTTCCCGTGCTGACCGCGCACCCGACCGAGGTGCGGCGTAAGTCGATGATCGATCATAAGAACCGCATCGCTGACCTGATGAAGCTGCGCGATGCGGGGCTGGAAGAGGCACCTTCGGGCGACCATGTGGATGAGGCGATCTATCGCCAGATTGCCCTTTTGTGGCAAACCCGTCCGCTGCGCCGGGAAAAGCTTTATGTGCAGGATGAGATTGAGAATGTCCTGACCTATTTCCGGGACAGCTTCCTCCCCACCCTGCCTGCGCTCTACGCCAAGTGGGAACGCGCGCTCGGCAAGCGACCGCCCAGCTTCCTGAAGGTCGGTAGCTGGATCGGCGGCGACCGTGACGGCAACCCTTTCGTTCAGGCCGAAGAACTCCGCTTCGCCCTTGCCCGCGGATGCGAGGTGGTGCTGGGCCATTATCTCGACAGCCTGCATGCGCTGGGTGGCGACCTCTCCATCTCGACGGAACTCAGCGACGTGCCCGCCGACGTGCTGGCGCTGGCGGAGGCAAGCGGGGACAATAGCCTAAGCCGAATCGACGAGCCTTATCGCCGGGCGATTTCCGGCATCTACGCCCGCGTCGCGGCGACACATGAAAAGCTGCTGGGGAAGGCGCCATCCCGGCCATCCTCCCTGTCCGGCGATCCCTATAACGATCCCGGCGAGTTGCGCCGCGACCTGGTGGTGATCGCACAGGGGCTGTCCAGCAAGGGCGATGGCGCGCTGGCGACCGGCGGCGCGCTCGGCCGGCTGATCCGCGCGGTGGAAACATTCGGCTTCCACCTCGCCACACTGGACCTACGGCAGAACAGCCAGGTGCATCAGCGGGTGGTTGCCGAACTGTTGAAATGCGCCGGGGTAGAGCCGGACTATCTGGCGCTGGACGAATATGCGCGGATCGCGCTGCTCCGCCGGGAACTGGCGACCAATCGCCCGCTTGGATCACGCTTCACCGAGTATAGCGAAGAAACCGCCACCGAGCTGGCGATCATCGAAGCGGCGGCGGAAGCGCACCGGCTTTACGGGCCGCAGTGCATCACCAATTATAACATCTCCATGGCGCAGAGCGTGTCCGACATGCTCGAAGTCAACATCATGCTGAAGGAAGCGGGCCTTTGGCGCGCGGCGGAAAACGGCGATCCCGCCCATGCCGCCATCATGGCCGTGCCGCTGTTCGAAACGATCGGCGACCTTCAGGCTGCGCCCGGCATCATGCGCGCCTATTTCGCGTTGCCCGAAATCTCCGCGCTGGTGACGGGCAGAGGCTATCAGGAAGTGATGGTCGGCTATTCCGACAGCAACAAGGACGGCGGTTACCTGACGTCGGTTTGGAACCTTAACAAGGCGTCGCGCGCATTGCAGCCGATCTTTGCCGAGGCGAACACGGCCATGCAGCTGTTCCACGGGCGCGGCGGCGCGGTGGGGCGTGGCGGCGGCAGCGCCTTTGCCGCGATTCAGGCGCAGCCGGCGGGCACCGTTCAGGGACGCATCCGCATCACCGAGCAAGGCGAGGTCATCGCCGCCAAATATGGCACGCCCGATGTCGCGGCGAAGAATCTGGAATCCATGGCCAGCGCAACCGTTCTCGCTAGCCTGGAACCGAGCGCTATATCCAACCGCGATGACGGCCGCTTCACTCAGGCGATGGATCGCCTGTCGGAAACCGCGTTCACCGCCTATCGCGATCTGGTCTATGGCACGGAGGGTTTTCGCGATTTCTTCCGGCAGTTGACCCCTATTCAGGAAATTTCCGGCCTCAAGATCGGATCGCGCCCCGCCAGCCGGAAGAAAAGTACCGCCATCGAGGATCTGCGCGCCATTCCATGGGTGTTCAGCTGGGCACAGTCGCGCGTCATGTTGCCGGGCTGGTACGGCGTGGGTCAGGCGCTGATGGGCTTTGAGGACAAGGCGCTGCTGAAGGACATGGCCCAGCACTGGCCCTTCGTTCAGGCAACGCTCGCCAATCTGGAAATGGTGCTGGCGAAATCGGACTTGGCAATCGCCGAACGCTATTTGCCGCTTGTGGAGGATCAGGCGCTCGCCACGTCCGTCTTTACGCGCATTCGCGAGGGCTGGCAGCAGGCGCATGACGGCCTGCTGGAAATCACCGGGCAGAGTCGCCTGCTCGAAAAGAACCCGGCGCTCGACAGCTCCATCCGCCTGCGCCTGCCATATATCGAGCCGCTCAATCTGCTGCAGGTCGAGCTATTGAAGCGGCATCGCGCGGGTGAAGACGACCCGCGCATTCGCGAAGGGATCGAATTGTCGATCAATGCGATCGCGACGGCCCTGCGCAACAGCGGATAAGGTTTTCACTTCCAGATAGTGCGGTTGCTCCCTCCCCTAGGGGTCAGGGCGGGGAGGGAGCGCGTTTCCCGGCTGTGGGAACCGGGTGGGTCCGCATAGTCATGACGGAATGGTTGCGCGATCGCCTTGGCCCCATCGCACTTTTTATTCGGAATAACAAAAACGCTTCCCGCCGCCGACGAATATTCGTTCGCCAACGACGGGAAGCGCGCTTTTGACGGTCAGGCGTTCAGCCCGATTTTTATCGCGCCAGGTACGTCCGATCAGAAGCCGGCCACCAGACCGATCATCGGGCGGAAGCTGTGGAAATTGCCGAAGGTGTCGGCCTGCATGCGCAGCTTCATGTTCTTTCCGAAGCCTTCCTTCATGCCCATGTCGCTGCCGGACAGTTCGACGCCCGCGCCATAGGTCACACCGTCATAGTCGCGGCTCTGCGGGCCAAGGCTGTCGAAATTGGTCCAGCGATAGCCGACCTTGCCAAAGATCATGCTGGAATCGCCAGCGCGGATGCCGACACGGCCCGCCGCGCCATACTGCCAGTCGATGTCACCGGAAAAGCCCTTCGCGACATTGCCTTCCACACCCAGTACCAGCGGACCGCCGGTGTAGACATTGGCGCCGACCACACCTTCGACCAGACCGCCGCGGAAACCGACCGGGGGAATGCCTGCCGCGGTGCTCTCACTATCGAAATCTTCCATACCGCCCAGAACGCCGACATAGGGTTCGATGGTCTTGGCCGGCTTGTCCCCTTCCTGTGCATGTGCAGCAAACGGCAGGGCGCTGACGGCCATCGCCGCCGCGAAAAGATGCTTCTTCATGTGATCTGATTCCTTTGTTGTTCGACCCTTAACGCCGGTTTGGACCCAGAGATGCGACGGGCGGCCGCTTGGTTCGTCGGCCAGTCATCGTTCCGTCACAGGACCACCAAAACCCGCTGCACCGCCGCATGTTTCCATCATCGAGCGCTTTTTGTGCCCGGAGCCGCGAACCGTTGCAAAACTGCACCGGTTTCTGAGCGCCAGATGAACAAGATGCCCGCGCGTCGGCAGAGCCGCTCAGCGATCGTTCAAGCGACCAAATCCATGCTTGCGCGTTGATGCCATGAGGGCGAGGATTGGAGGCAGTTATGATGACGAGATCGATCGGATGGGCCGGCGGCCTGATCGCCCTGGCAATGCTGGGCGCGTGCGCGGATGGACAGGGCTATGGCGGCGTCAATGTGGGCGTTGGCCTGTCGAGCGGCTATGGCGACCCTTATTACGATCCCTATTGGGGCGGGCCGCGCTATGGCTATGGATATGGCGGCTGGTATGACGGCTTCTATTATCCCGGCAACGGCTATTGGGTGTATGACCGGGCCGGCAAGCGCAGCCGCTGGAACGATGGACAGCGCCGTTATTGGGAGCAGCGTCGTCAGGCCTGGCGCAACGCCGATCCAGCGCAACGCGAGCGCTGGCGGCAGGAACATCGCCAGGCTTGGCAGGACCGGCGCCCCGATGGCGCCGACCGGGGCCGCCCGGGCTTTGATCCCCGAAATGGCAGAGCTTCAAACCGCCCCGATCGTCCTCGCCCCGGCTACCAGGCGCCGCGCGACGCGGGCGATCCGAATGCGGGCCGCATGGGCTGGCAGGGGGTGGAGCGTGGCGCGTCACGCCCGGAAAGGGCAGCCCCGCCGCCCCCTCCTCAACGCCGCGAAAACAGCATGACGCGCGGACAGGGGCGCGAACGCGCGCCGCGTACCCAACCGCAATAGGAGCGAGACGGATATGAAGGGACCGATGTGGCTCGCGCCGGCAACTTTGGCGCTGCTATCGGCCTGCAATCAGCAGCCGCAGCAGCCGACCGCCCCCGCCGGGCAAGGCGGAACAGTCGCACCCGTCATGCCGGCAACCGAACATCGCGGACAGACCGCAATTAAGGGCAAAGGGACGGTCAATCCGCTCTCCCCGCCTTCGGACTTACGATCGGCCAAGGGCGCGCGCGATCTCGTCGGCTATTATTATCGACTAGTGCAGGCGGGTGACCTCAATCGTGCGCAAAGCCTGTGGCATGGCCCCATCGGCTCGGAGGACAACGGCGACTTCGTGGCTCGCTTTTCTGGCGACATCATCGAAAAGCTGGCCATCGGCGCGCCTTATGATGAAGAGGGTGCCGCCGGGTCGCTATATATCAACGTGCCGGTCAGCTTTTCCGGGCATGTCAAACCCTATCCCGAACAGCGTTTCGTCGAAAAACGCATCGTCACGCTGCGACGGGTAAATGATGTGGACGGGTCGACGCACGCCCAGCGCAACTGGCATATCGCATCCATCCGCGATCCCGCTACGCCGGAGGGGACGCCAAGCGTTGCCTATTGATCGCACGCCGGAATGAAAAAGGCCGCCTCGTCCGAGTGGGCGAAGCGGCCTTTCTTTCGGTTCTCGGCGATCAGATCAGGCGACGGTCGCCTTGACGATCTTGCCCGGCTTTGCCGGCGGCTCGCCCTTGGGCAGCGCGTCGACATATTCCATGCCCGACGTCACCACGCCCCACACTGTATATTGACGGTCCAGAAAACCGGCATCGTCGAAGCAGATGAAGAACTGGCTGTTCGCGCTGTTGGGGTTCATCGCGCGCGCCATCGAGCAGACGCCCCGAACATGCGGCTCGCTGTTGAACTCGGCCTTCAGGTCGGGAAGCTTGGAACCGCCCATGCCGGTGCCGGTCGGGTCGCCGCCCTGCGCCATGAAACCGGGGATGACGCGATGGAACACGACGCCGTCATAGAAGCCTTCCTTGGCCAGCTGCGTAATGCGCTCGACATGGCCGGGGGCCAGATCGGGGCGAAGCTGGATCACGACGTCGCCGCCGCTGTCGAGCGAGAGAGTAAGCGTTTCTTCGGCCATGGCAGGCACCTTCCTTCGGCTGATCGGGAAATGGGTTGCCGCGGACCTAGGGATTGCTGCCGCGAGCGTCAATGCCCGCAGCGCGTGGAATACTCACCAGCGCGGCGAGGGCAATAGCAGCGCGCGGAGGACATCGTGATGCGGCGGCATGCCGTCGATCGAGACGAAGCCGTGCAACCAGAAACTGTCGAGCACGCTGAGCAGCCCCGCACCCAGCAGCATCGTCGCGCAGAAAAGCAACACGGAACGCGCATGTCGCACCGGCCCTGCGAGGCTGAATGCCAGCAGCGCCAGCGGCAAAATCGGCAGGAAATAGCGGCCCTGCACCCCCTGCACATAGCCGGCCCCGAGCGGTGTTCCCGTAAGGTACAGCGCCGTTTCCACCAGCAGCACGCAGCCAGCGGCCACCAGCAGCCACCAGAGCCGCTGGACGAACCCAAAGCGATCCCCCGCCCCGCTCAACGCCGCCGCCACCAGCATGACCGCCGCCAGCGGATATGCTGCCAGCGGCAGCAGGATGGTGTTCCAGCCGAAGCGCCCGACGATCTGCAGGAGATAGACCGGCGCACGCTCCACCATGCTGGTCGCCAGAACATGGGCATAAGCCGCCGGATCGGCCAGAATAACCCGCAACTGATCGGCGAGCGGCGCGGTCGTGGTGAGTTCGCCAGTCTTGCGCGAAACGATCGAATAGAGCGTCTGACTGCCCCCGCTCGTCTTCATCCACAGCATGAAGACGACCGCACCAAGCGTCATCGCCGTCAGCAACAGCCAGGGCCGCGCATCGCGCCGCCCCTCCGGCCAGCGCAGGCCAGCCGCCATCAGCGGCAGATAAACACCCTTCGCCAACGCGAGCGGCATAGCGACAAGACCAAGGCCGAAGCTACGCGACCGACTGACGCCTTCACCGGCAAAGCGGAGCGCCAAAGCGAAACCGAGGAAGCCAAGTCCGTTGATCAGCGCATCCGGGGACAGCGAACCCGCCTGATAGCAAGTCGTGGGAAGCGCCGCGACCGCCAGCAGGGCAAAGCGCCCGACGGGGATCACGCGCACCGCCCAGCCCAGCAGGAGCAAGGCGCAGATCAGATTGAACAGGCGCCCCAGATAGAAGCCGCCCAGGCGCGGCAACCCGATTTTCTGCGCAAGGGCAATCCCGGCGGCCTGCGGCGCATAGAGCGTCGGCGCATAGTTGGCGACATTGGGAAAGAAGCCGAACGCTTCTCCACTCCGCTTGCTATCGGCGGTCCAGCTGCGCTTGATCTGTCCGATGTCGAAACGTGTCGGCACGCCCGGCTCCTCAGCCGGAAAATCGACCTCGTGCAGGGCCACCACGCTGGCCGGGAGCATCGCGCCGACATCGCGCCCACGCTGTTCGGCCAATATGCGCCCCTCCGCCAGCTGTGCAGCCTTCAAATAATGCTGGCTTTCGTCGGGCGACTGAAAGGGAGGTGTCAGCAGAGCGAACAGCAAAGTCGCAAGGCAGATCAGCACATAGAGCGTCCGCTGAACGCCCTCCGGCCGATCGATCGGTGCCTGCTTACGCGCCCCGGCGAGGATGCGATGGGCCGATGTTATGCCGTGCAAGACGATGCTCCGCAGCGACCCGCCACGCGAGCCTGTTGCCGCGTCTCTACACCCGAAGACTTAAAGCTTTATGTGGCGGAAAAAGCGTGCCGCCGCCCTTGCCATTCCCTTTCGCATGCGCGAAAGACGTCGGCATGATGATGCTCTGCGATGACGGGAACGGGGACCAGCGATGGCTGAACGCGATCCCCTGTCCGAAATCGACAAGACTGACGCGCTAGCCGCCGACCCGCAGCTTGCCGACGCGATCGGTGAGGAAGCTGCGCGCGAAACCAGCCTCGATGAAGACGACCGGATGAAGCCGGAATTCGTGACCGCCGTGCTCGACGCGGTGGACGCGCACGATAAGGACGCCGTGCGCGATCTGGTCGAGCCGCTGCATCCCGCCGACGTCGCCGATCTGTTCGAACTGACGCCGCCGGAGGAACGCGCCGCGCTGGCCGCGTCGATGGGCGATCTGATGAGCGGGGAGGTGCTCTCCGAACTCAACGACTATGTCCGCGAACAGCTGCTGGACGCGCTGGAGCCGGAACAGGTCGCGGAGATCGCGTCGGAACTCGACACCGACGATGCCGTCGCGATCATCGAGGACCTGGAGGCGGAAGACCAGCAGGCGGTTCTCGACGCGCTCGATCCGGAAGATCGCGCCGCCATCGAGAGCGCCCTTTCCTATCCCGAGGAATCCGCCGGCCGGTTGATGCAGCGCGACCTGGTCGCGGTGCCCGCTCACATGACCGTGGGTCAGGTGATCGATTATCTGCGCGACAATCGCGACAATCTTACGACCGATTTCTGGGAAATCTTCATCGTCGATGAAGCGCACAAGCCAATCGGCACCTGCCAGCTCAGCTGGATCCTGACCTGCCCGCGCGGCGTCACCATTGCCGATGTGATGAAGCGGGAACAGACGCTGATCCCGGTCGACATGGATCAGGAAGAACTTGCGCTTCGCTTCCAGAAATACGCCCTGATCTCCGCTGCCGTCGTCGATGCTTCGGGCCGTCTGGTCGGCATGATCACGGTGGACGATGTGGTCCACATCATTCAGGAAGAGGCGGGCGAGGATATTCTGCGCCTGTCGGGTGCCGGCGAAGGCGACATCAACCAGCCGATCTTAATGACGGTGCGCACGCGCCTCACCTGGCTGACCATCAACCTGGGCACCGCGATGATCGCTGCGTCGGTCGTCGGCCTGTTCGAAGGGGTGATCGCCCGTTTCGCGTTGCTGGCCGCGCTGATGGGCATCGTTTCGGGCATGGGCGGCAATGCGGGTACGCAGACGCTGGCGGTGGTGGTGCGCGCGCTCGCCACCAATCAGCTGACCAGTTCCAACACGGTGCGCATGATCCTGCGCGAATTCCGGATCGCGGCGACCAATGGCGCGTCGCTGGGCACCCTCATCGGGATCGGCAGCTATTTTCTATATGGCCGTGCAGACCTTTCGGTTGTTTTCGGGTTGGCCATCCTGATCAATAATATGGTCGCCGGGCTTTCCGGCGTGCTCATTCCGGTGCTGCTCGACCGGCGGAATATCGATCCGGCCATCTCCTCCGCGGTGTTCGTGACGATGATGACGGACTGCATGGGCTTTTTCTCGTTCCTGGGGCTGGCGACGCTGTTCAACCTGCATTGATCGCCGCAGGTCGCCACCCCACATCCGCCCCATGCCGCTTCACCTGACCAAGATCGCCTTTCGCAGCGAAAGCCCGCAGACATTGCGCGCCTGGCTGGAGAGCCATGCGGCTGAAAATGGCGGACTCGGCGAGGCGCGCCTCACGACCCGCTATTTGCCCAAACGACATGAAGAGATCGCCGGTGCCCATGCGGAGGGCGGCCATGGATCGCTGTTCTGGATCCATTCGCGCGCGCTTGTCGGCCGCAGCCCGATCATCGGCTTTGGCGAAGCGCCGGGGGGCAAAGTGTGGATCCGCCTGGAACCCCGTCTGATCGCCGTTCGGTCGGTGCCGAAGCGGGCACATCAGGGATGGCGCTATCTTGAGGACAAGGACGCGCCGCCCGACCTGGGCGACGGGGACGACGGGGCGGACATGATGCCGCCCCATGTGCTCGCCGACCTTATGAAGCTCGGTCTGGTCTGACGCCCGCTTATTCCTTCAGCGCGCGTTCCAGTTCCTTGGGCTTGCGATCCTCAAAGGTTTCGGCAAGCTCGCGTTCCTTCGCGCTCGACAGTTCCTCGTCGGCGGCCGGGAACATCTCGTCCTCCTCCTCGTCGATGTGGTGCAGATAGCAGTGGCGGAGGTCCTTGAACTTCTCGCGCCATTCTTCACTGCCGACCGAAAGCCCTTCCATTTCCTCCAGCCGATCGTCGATCCGCTTGTGTTCGGCGACGCTGTGCTGCGCTTCCTCGCGCAGGTCGGGATTGGCGAGCATCGTGGCATAGAGGCTTTCCTCCTCCGCCGCGGCATGAGCAGTCACCTCCACCCGGAAATGCGCGATAAGGTCGATCAGCCGGTCGCGGTCGTCGAACGCCGCCTCAATGTCCTTCAACAGCGCACGATGTTGGTCGTGATCCGCCTTCAGTCGGTCATAAATGTTATCGGACGCCATATGTCATCTCCTGCCGTTTGAACAGGAAACCCGGCGAAGCGCGTTTGGTTCAAACGCGCGTTAAGTGATCCATCAGTAAAGGATGGTGAGCGGCAACCATGCGGCAGGTAGAATGATCAGCGCCAGCGCCCAGATGTGCAGCACGTCGGTTCGATACCGGGTTTCCAGCCCGCGATAGGACAGGCCGCTCTCGTCCAGCATCTCCCAACGCCGTTCCATGTTCCGGCTCGCAGGGATCATCATCCCCACGACTACGATGATACCCAGATGCAGCAGCCAGTTATGGCTGATCGACGATACGATCGCGATCTGGATCAGCGTGGACACCACCAGCGCATAGGCCAGATGCGTGCTGACCTTGCGTGTGAATGTGCCCCTCTGGCGGACACCCATCGGTCCTGGCATTGTCGAGGCCATGTCTGTCTCCCAAGGCTCGAAATCGCGACCGTCCCCTTTGGTCGCCGACAGGCAAGAGTTTCATTTTTGCGGCAATCGATCAACCCAAAAATGACATTTTTGTGCCAATTTTTGCGCCCCCATCCGGATAGCCGATGTCCGGGCACGCGGTTCAAGGGGATGCCGGGAGCCCTGCGGCGATTAATATTGCGATCCCCGGCGCCACGATTCGGCCCAACTGACGGGCCACCGCCAGTGCGCAACCTTCATTGCCCCGCTGCCTGCCGTTCCGGATTGTGGGCCACGCTTTCATTGGCTGCGTAAATGCCGCCCCGTCCTTCGGCAAGGCAGGGTATCGGCCCGATCACCTGGCCGGGACCGAAGTCCGCCATGTCGAACTGCGCGGTGCATGTCCCGCCCCCCGGCAGGCGGACGGACAGGCGATTGTGCGGCTGGACTCCGGCGATCCAGGCCAGACCGCCATAACCAACGGGCTGTTCGTCCCCGCTGCGGTTGAGGCGGGCCTGCGCGCCTGCTGCAAGTGGCTGACCCGCCCCATCGACCAGACGGATGGTCACGGCAGCGCGCCCGTCGACGCGAAATCGCGCGGGAACCGAAACGCCAAGCGCCGGGCGGATGGTCATGTCGGATCGATCAATCTGCACATCGGGCGGCAGGTCGTCGATGTCGATCCCGATCAGATTATCCTCATAGGGTCGAAGCCCCGTGAGCAGCAGCAGCCCGTCCCGCCGGGTGCGCCCGACGCGGCGATGATCCTGAAACACGCCGACCCCCGGCGCTCCTGCCGAAACAATGGCGAAGGCACCGCCCTGGGCATCGGCAAGGAACAGCCCGTCGCCCACCAGCAACGCCGATCCACGTAACCCGGCACGAGCCGCCAGGCGATCGCCGATCCTTTCCACGCCCGCTTCCACTTGCGCGAAGTCCGCACGATACTCCGCCTGCGCCACCAGCCGTTGCAGGTCGCCACCGGCGGCCCCCAATCGATAGCCAAATTCATGCGTCGCTACCGCTGGACGAACCAGTTCACTCGACCATTGGCGATGATCCTGCGCCAGATTGACGCCGCCGCTGGCCGATGTGCGGCCACCCAGCGTCATCGAAAGGCCCAGCGAAAACGAACCAGCCCCGTCTCCCCTCACCCCTTTCAGCCATGTCCCGAACAGGCTGACGCCGCGACGCAGCGACAGGCTGTAGCTGGCATTCCACAGCTGCGCCCTGGGCAAGGTGGCCGGTGTTGGCGCAGCGCTGCCCTGCTGCGGGCCGACCACATCCCGCCGCCCGCGCCCCAGGCGCGAATAGCCGACGCTCGCGCTACCCCACCGACGCAGATCAAAGCTGATATTTGCGGCAATCGCGCTGCGCGATGCAGAGTCGCCGAACGCGGCGGCGACATCGCGGTAGCCCGGCGTCACATGACGTACCGTTGCATAGAAACTGACCGGGCGAGCATCCCGCTCGAACGTCAGGCTGAATTGCCCACCGCGCTGCGCCGTCATAACTCGGGGAGAGCCGGCGCTGAACGCTGCACTGGCGGATAATAGTCCGATCGGCCCTAACCCAAGGACAGCGCCTGTTCCCGCCGACACGACGCCGCCCCCTGCCTCGCCATGCGCCTCGACAGTCAGATGCCTGTTAATGCCCCGCCGCCAGGTGCCGATGGCTGAAAAGCCGCGATACTGGTTACTGGCGAAGCCATAGCGACGGCGGACAGGCCCTGCCTCCACGCTCGCCTGGGTGAGTCCCGCCGCCAGCAGGCTGGTCGAGCCATAGAGCGTCAGGTTGCGCACTTGTTGCCGGCCGCTCGCGTCCCGCAGGATCAGGCCCACCGTGCCCACGCCGTTGGCGACAGGCACGCCCCTCAGCAGAAAATCTCCCGGCTCCACGGCCCGCTCGCTCACCTTCATTCCGTTCACCAGAATGTCGAGCGTGGAAGGAACCGCGACCTCGCCCGCGATGTCCGGCAGCGGGTAGGTGACGAGGTCCGGCCGCAGGCTGAAATCGCTGCCGATCTGGATACCGATGACCCGCACCGGGCGCGACCACGCCGTCGACCCGGTTACAGCGTCGCCCAGTCCGTACCGAATGGCGTGTTCGACATCGCTGTAACCGATCCGGCTGTCGAGCCTGACGACTTTCGACAGTCCACCTGGCCTTGGTTGAATGGCCAGCGCGGACGACGCAATCGCGCCACCGGCAAATGCGCGCAGCTGGCCATAGCCTGACAGCGCCACGCCCTCGCCGCGCCCGGTTTGCGCCTGAATGTCATAGTCAAGCGCAAGGCCGGTCATCTGCGGAGTCAGAGGCCGAAAGCCCGACGGACCGGTCAGGTCGATGGCGTTGGGACCGGTAGCCCCCCTGCGCTGCGTCAGGACCAGTGTCTGGGTTCCGGCATCAAGCGTGACCTGAAGATTGTGGATGGTGGCAAGATCAATCAGCCCCGCCGCCCCCCGCGGAACGGCAATGCCGATGGCCGACAGATCCCGCGCCTCCGCCAGCAATCTACCATCCTGCTGTTCCACCACGCGAATGGGGTCGTCCGCACTGACGCCGTTGACGACCGGCAACAACGCCAGCACACGCTCCGCCGCCCCGTCGTCCGCCAGCGCCGACTGGCCGCAAAGCGCCATCGCGCAAGCTGCCGTCAGCGCAATGACCCGACGAAGGGAGCGCAGGTCAAGGCGCAGGCGTGCGTGCGACCATGACATCTATTGGCCCTTGGTCGGTCATGCCGCTCAGGCGCCAACCGGCCGGCATGCTCTCGGCTACGGGCCAGCTGCGCTGGGTGCCGGAAAGGAGGTAAGGGGTTTTCCCAAGCGGCAACTGCCATTGCTGCGCACCGTCGAGGGACGCCAGCGTCAATGATCGGAAACGGCCATGGCGACCACCCAGATTGGTCGCGAACAGCCGGTCGCCCTCCTGCCGCCACTCGATCTGTGCAGGTGACTGATCCGTCGTCGTGCCCTTGGCGAAGACGGGGACCGACAATCGGAACCGCATCGCCATGGCGGCTGCGCCGTCCAGATCAGGCAGCTGGTCGAAGATCAACCGAAAACTTTGCTCCTGCGTGCGCGGCCCTGGCGCAAGCAGAATGCGAAATGTCTGCGTGCTGCCCGCGGCAATCGTCGCGAGCGGCGGGCTGACGGTCAGCCGGGCGGTTTCCGTCAGCGTGTCCTCGCCATTCGTTTGCTGCCAGTCAAAGCCGCGCACCTGCACCGCCATCGGGTGATCCGACAGATTGTGCACCGTAACGGCAGAGCTGGTTCGACGCCCATCGACCTCGACCAGCGAAGGGGAAACGGACATGGATTGCCCCAGCGCTGGCGCGCCGAGCGGAAGCATCAGCGATGCGGCCAGCCAAGCCATGCCCGTGAAGCGGCGATCCATGTCCATCCCCCGTCGCTGCCCGGTCAAAAGGCGATGGTGACGGTGACCGTGTCGGCATAGCTGCCGATCGGAGCGGCCGGGATATTGCCGGGGACGCGGCCATAGACGGGCAACACCGCAGGCAGCAGGCCGGCCGTGCCCGATACGGTATCGGTTCCGTTGACATGCCCCCAGGTGCGGGTGCGAGCGGAATCCGAATAGAGCATGTAGGGCACATAATCGTTGCTCAGCGCCGCCTTCATTCGGCGCGTGCCGCCATTGGGGTTCAGGCCGTCGTCCAGCGAAAGGGTCCAGGCGCTTCCCGGCGTACAGGTGACGGTGATCGACGCCGCACTGTCATTGGCCTGGCCGCTGAGCGATTGGAGCGTGCCGAAAGCCATTGGCGTTGCCGAAACAAGGCAGGATTCGACGGACAGCGCTGTGACCAGCATCGACGTATTGCTGCTGCCCGCTTGGGCGGGCGTCATCGTCAGCAAAAAGGCAACGGGCATGAGCACCGCCAGACAGGCACGGGAATATGTCAGCATGGAAACGTCTCCTCCATCCCGCCTCCGCCATGTCGCGATCGACGAGTTGTCATTATTCAGTATTTTCAATGACCTGTGATGAAGGATGCGTTGGCTGCGTAAATAGGGGGTATCGGTCGATGTCCATTTCGGACGTCGCTTGCTTGGAAAAAATGCTGCGCCTACTTCAACTTGAGGCGCGGGCCCGGCCAAATTGAGACTTTGGTTTTAAGGGATGGGAAACCAGATCACCGCTTTCCGCCAAAACTGCGGAGGCGAGGCGTTTGTCCAGCCAGCATTTGCGCTGGCGGGAAACAATCATCCGATCTGGATGCAATGATCCCTAGGGGACTTTACTTAGGCACGTTTACGGAACGAGCGCCTTTGTCTGCTGGTCGATGCGCCGCTCCGCGAACCACTGCTGCAACAAGGCGGCGGTGCAGCCGGTCTGGCCAAAGGATCCGATGGCGTTGCAGCTTCCCGGAACGAACTGGCGGCTGTCGGACTCCACCGTCGCCACGCGGCTACCCCAACCCTGACTACCGTAAACTTCGGCGGTTTGCCGCAGTTTCGGCGGGATACGGTAGCGCTCGGACTCAGGACGCCGGGCGCAGACCACGATTTCGCCCCCAGTGCCCAGCGGACAAGGGTCCTCGCCATAAACGATCAGGCTGACGGTCGTGCCCGCAGCCGGAATCTGCGATTCGCGAAGGGCCGCGGCGCGGGCGGCCTCATCCTCGGTTTGCGCATGGGCAGATTGGGCGCTGAGAGAAATCAGACACAGAGCAAGGGCGGCGGATATCGAACGCATAGTCATCTCGCATTTCACGTCCCTTGTCAGACGGTCATCGGCCCTCCTGCCTGAACACAGGCTGTATCATGGGAGGCGCGGACGCGCGATGCTTCACCCTTCTGCGGACCGGCCAGGCGCACCTTCCCGCCCGATGTCCTTGCAGAGGCGGGCAGTTATTGCGGCGGCTGTGCGGTGCTGTTGCTGCTATTGGCTGCCGCGTCGGCGGCTTCCTCGGCCTTCACCTGATTTTCGATCTCTTCGGATTCTGCATCGATTTTCGACAGGCGCTTGGCGCGTTCGGCGGCGACCAGATCCGCCCAGCCGCCATTGCCCTCCTGCTCCCGCTCGGCCTTTGCCATGCGCGCGAGTTTCGCGAAGCAGCCGCTGGCGCCGCCAGAACCAACCGGGGAGCAGCTTTGGATGCCCGACTGGCCGACATATTCGATGGATTTGGCGGTATTCAGCCAACTTTGACTGGCGGGCGAGTTGGGATCGGAACGCAGGTTGGGCGGTATCCGATAGCGCTCCTTGTCCTCCTTGCGCACGCATACCACGATGTCGCCGCCGTCGCCCTTGGGACAGGGATCGTCGCCATAGACGATGACCTGGTTGATCCGCTCAGCCGGCGGGCCTTCAGCGGGTTTGTTGGCCTGCGCCAGAGCATAAGCAGGGATCACCGCCAGCAACGGCAGTGCCAGGCGAATTGCGGCAAAGTTCGTTTTCGTCATGTCCCGTCGCCTCTTCATATTCGCCTATGTTCAGAACCGCTTCGATAGCGCGATGGCCGCGCGGCAGCCCATCCGTATTGCGCCGTAGAGCAGCGGGTAAGCAGGTGCCGACTCCGCGCCTGATGCCAGCGCCTCGTCCCTGTGCTCCACTTCCTCGGCCCGAAATTCCACAATGGCTTCCTCCAGCGCGGGATCGACACCGGCCAGCGAATCCAGTTGCTCGCCATAATGCTGGTCGATCTCCGTCTCGATCGCCGCCGTACAGGCCATGGCAGCTTCCGGGCCGATCGCTGCGGTCACCGCGCCAAGACCGAAACCGGCGACATGCCAGAAAGGTTGCAGGATCGTCGGACGCACGCCGCGCTGCGCCATCATCGCATCGAAATGCGCGCGATGGCGCTCCTCCTGGGCGGCCATGCGAGCGATGGCGCGGGACATGGGATGGCGGTCCCCCATGACCGCCAACTGGCCCGCATAGATGCGGGTCGCGCCATATTCCCCAGCCTGATCGACCCGCAGCATCGACACGCGGTCGGGGCGTGGATCGCCCGGTTCCCACCGCTTCGTGGCCATGGTCATGCCTCCTTCGAACGCAGCGCCAGCACGAGCGTGATCAAAGCGCCACCCAGCGAAAAGATCGCGTTGAACCCGGCAAGCGAAATGCCCGCCAATGTCCATTGTGGCACGTCGCATCGCACGATGGGGGCTGCCATGATCGCGTCGAGCGTCGACATGCCCGCCGAGGGACCACTGGTCGAGCAGGCGGTCAGCCCCTCCCACCATTGATATTCGACACCGGCATGGAAGACGCCGATGCCACCGGACACATCAATGGCGACCGCCGCGAGGACGACCGCAACGCGGCTCATCCCCGGCCGCGCGCGCAGCCCGATGGCGATCAGCGCAAAGGCAATGGCGAACAAGTGCGGCCAGCGCTGCCAGTAGCACATCTCACACGGATAAAGGCCGCCGATATATTGCGAGCCAATGGCGCCGCCGAGCAACAGCACCGGCGTCATGATCGCGAATAGCCGCGCAAGGGACAGGGACGACATCTTCAACCTCTAATCATCTGCGTCGCGATCATGCTGGAACGGCCCTGACCTTGCGGTAGCCGAGGATCACCGCCGCGCGCCGTTACGCGCGGGTGCACGATCGGCAACACGCGGCTGCAACCGCCCGATGGCCTGCATCGCGTAGTAGAGCTGATAGTCCTCGATCCCCTTGGCCTTCACCTGTTCGGCCGTCAGGGCAAAGCGCGGATCGGGCTTGGCATCATCCTCCAGCACGGCATTGTCGATCTTCGCCTCGTTGATCAGATGCTGGCGCAGGTCGATCTCGCGGAACTTGGGTCGCGACTTGTAATCGGGATCGGAGAGCTGCGGCACGGTGATGTCGGGATCGATCCCACCTTCCTGCACCGAACGGCCCGACGGCGTGTAATAGCGCGCCGTCGTCAGGCGCAGCGCCGTCGTCGGGCTGAGCGGCAGCAGCGTCTGCACGCTGCCCTTGCCGAAGCTGCGTTCGCCCATCACGACCGCGCGATGCTGATCCTGAAGCGCGCCGGCGACGATTTCGGAGGCGGAGGCCGATCCGCTATCGACCAGAACGACGACGGGTAGGCCGCCGGTGTCATCGCCCGGCTTGGCATAATAGCGTTCGATGTCGTTGCGGGCACGCCCGCGCTGCGAGACGATTTCGCCATGATCAAGGAACACGTCGCTGACCGACACGGCTTCGTCCAGCAAGCCGCCCGGATTGGAGCGCAGGTCGAGGATATAGCCAGCCGGCTTGTGGCCCAGGCTCTGTTCCACGCTCTTGATCGCGGACCGCACATCCGCGCCGGTATCCGCCGAGAAGCTGACGATATTGATGATCCCGATATTGTCCTTCACCTGCCACTTCACCGGCTTCAGCTCGATGATCTCACGGGTCAGGGTCAGTTCCAGCGGCTTGTCGCGACCGGGGCGAACGACGGTCAGCTTGACTTGGGTGCCCGGCTTGCCGCGCATCTTGTCCACCGCTTCATCCAGCGTGCCGCCATAGATCAGCTGGCCATCCAGATGGGTGATATAGTCGCCCGCCTTGATCCCCGCGCGGAACGCCGGTGTGTCCTCGGTCGGCGCGATCACCTTGACCGCGCCATCCTCCAACGTCACGGACAGGCCAAGGCCGCCATAGCTGCCCTCCGTCTGGGTGCGCAGATTTTCGAAGTCCCGCGCGTCGAGATAGCTGCTGTGCGGGTCCAGACTGCCCAGCATGCCGTCAATCGCGCCCTTGATCAGCTTTTCATCGTCCACCGGCTCGACATAATCGGCCTTCACCCGCTGATAGACGTCCAGAAACTGGTCGATCGCCTTGTAACTGGCGGAATTTCCGTCCGCGATGGCGGCGGTCGTCGCCGGAATCAGGGCAAGTGCGCCCAATGCAATGGAGCCACGCAGAAAAACCGTCTTCATGAATCGTTCCAAACTTTCGATCCGAACAGGATATCGACCGAACATAGGCCGAATGCCGCCATATGCAAAGCATGGCAGGCCGCGTCTTAGCGATCGATGAACCTGTACGCGCGAAATTTTCGACCGGCGACGAAACGGCTGTGGCGCGCGTCAGAGGCGCAGGCGCAGATAGGCGCGCAGCGCCGTTCCCGCATCGCCCTCTGCAAAAGGCGAAAGGCCAGCACTCCGATCGATGCTGGTGGTGGAAAGCGCAGCACCAAGCAGCCATGCCCCCCGCGTCCAGGTCGCGCCCACTTGTCCGCTCCAATATCGCCCGTCGGGCCGCAGCCGGACAGAGCGCGTCGCATCGCCGCTGCGCCCAGACGAGCGGCCGACATCGGCATAGAAGCCGAACGGCGTTCCGGGCACGCTCAGGTCGGCGCTGATTCCGGTATAGAGATTGTCGCCGCCGATTGCGCGCTGATCGGGGGCATAGGCGATGTCGATGCCGATTTCCGCCGGACCGATCAGATAGCTGAGCCGACCTTCGCCCTCGACATAATTCACGGCACGTCCACCCGTGAAGATATGGCCGACCACGCCGCCGCTCAGCCGCCATCCGTTGCGGTCGATCGCATAGCGCAGCGCCGGTTCGATCAACGCATCGGCCCCGCCATGCCGACGACTGTCGCGCAGAGTCGCCGCCTGCGCCCCCACCGTAAGCCCGCCCTCGACCGGCAACGTGGCACTGGCGACAAGGGCGGGCTGCCCGTCGCTCCAGCTTATGCCGCGCCGCCGCAGATCGCTGGCCGCTTCGACCGAAAGGGACGGGTCGGCAACCTGCGCGACGGCAGGAACGCTGGTCAATGTGACCAGCATACCGATGATGGTTACGGCAACAGCCCCTCCCCGCGGCCTGATCCGCATCAATTCAGCGCCAGCGCCTTCGCCGCTGCGATGTCGTCCAACGCACGCGGCCGGTCCGCCGCCGCCATTTGCGTTACATGCGCGCGGATCGCATCCTGCCTTGCCGCCAGCGCCGCCTCGACGGCCCCGCGCGCCTGAACACAGGCACCCGGCACACTGCCCTTCATCGTCCGCGCGCCGCCCAGTTGCTTGTCCAGCGCCACGCCCTGCCCCTCACCCTGCACGCCGCGATGCACATAGATGCTGGCCGTCCACCTGCATCGCTCCGTGCTTGGCCGCGTTCCCGGCGAAACGCCAACGGTGCGCGTGCGCAACGCGACCTCCGGCCGATAGCTGAGCGTGTAGCGATTGCCGCCATGATCGACGGCGGCTTCGTGACGCAGATGGGCAAGGTCAGGCGCGGCAGACGCTGCGGCCAGGACCAGGATCAGGACAGACATGGCAAACTCTCCCAATATATACCTGCCCGATTATCGGGCAGGGCGTGCCTTATTTTTAGGCATATCCAGCTCTAAGGAGCGTTTGTTGCTGGTCGATGGCTCGTCGGTAGCCTTGTGTGGGCGATGGAGAGGATTCAACTCGCAAGCAGGGGGGCGATATCGATCGGCCGCCCGTTGCGGCGCAATTCGACGGTGACTTTCGGTCGCCCCTCTCCGGTTGCACCGATGGGATCGCCCTGTCCCAATGCCTGCCCCACGCGCACGTTCAGGCTGGCCATGCCGGTGAGTAGCGTATTCCAGCCGCCGCCATGATCGATGATGACGATCTGTCCATAACCGCGATAGGGTCCTGCAAACAGGATGCGCCCGGCGGTCGGCGCCACGACCAGCGCCTTGGCGCGGGTGCGGATGGTCAGCCCCTTGGCCCGCACGCCGCTTTCCGACACCTCGCCAAGACCTGAAATCAACTCACCGATGACCGGCAGCCGATAGGCAGCAGTGGCCGACGCGCGCGCCTGCGCTTCGGAAGCTGTGGCCCCGCCCGGTTGCGCGGGGCGCATCGTCGGGCCGGGCAAGGCGATCAGGCGCGCCTTGATGTCGCCCGCCACCTCCAGCCGATCCATCAGATCGACAATGTCCCGCGCTTTTTCTCCGAGAGCGATGGCCCGTTGCCCTTCGACCCCGGCATTGTCGGCAAAAGCCTGCGCGCTTTGCCGCTGTTTCGATTCCATCGCGCGCACCCCCCCCCCCCCCCCCCCCCCCCCCCCCCCCCCCCCCCCCCCCCCCCATTCCTGCTGCCGTTGGGCAAGGCGCGTCCGGCTGTCGCGAAGCGAACGGCTGGCAAGGTCCGCCTGCGCCCGCAACTGCCGACTGCGCGCAATTTCGGCACGCAGTCCCGCGGTACGGCGCTGGATTTCGGGCACCACACTGTCCAGCACGGCACGGACATGAACGACATCGGTGACAGAGCCGGGCTGGGCGAGCGCGGCCAGAGTGGGACGGCGCGCCAGCGATTGGAGCGCGCCCGTCAACCGCACCACCGGCTGCTGGCGCAGGGCCAGGCGCACCGCCTGTTCCCGCTGAAGCTGGGACACGATGGCAACCCGCGCCTCGGCTGCTTCCAGTTCCGCTTCCGACTGCTGGATGCGCGCGGCAAGGGCGGCGGCACGGCGGCCGGCACGATCCGCCTCATTGGCGGCATTCTGCGCATCGGCCTCCAGCTTCTCGCTGCGGATACGCGCCTGTTCGGACTGGCGACGGGCCTGAATCAACGCGCGGCGTTCGGCCTGCAACGCGGCCGCGCTGGTGTCGCTTTCCACCGCGACGATGGGCGTTTCGATGCGGTCTTCCTGCGCCAGCACGGCGGCGCTGCCCGCCACGACGGCCATGACGCTGACGGCAATGAAGAAACCCCGACCCATGTTCCGCCTATTGGCCTGTTTCGTCAGCGAAGGAAAGCCGCAGCGCGCTCAGCCCTCTCTGTGATAGGGATGCCCGGCGATGATCGCAGTCGCGCGGAAAAGCTGCTCGGCCAGCATGGCCCGCGCCATCATATGCGGCCAGGTCATCGTGCCAAAGGCGATCAGCAAATCGGCATTGGCCCGGTCGTCCTCGCCAAAGCCATCCGCCCCGCCGATCAGGAACCGGCATTCGCGCATGCCGTCATCACGCCAGCGCTCCAGCCGGGCAGCGAAATCGACGGAGGACAGTTGCTTGCCCTTTTCATCCAGCATCACCGTTACCGATCCAGTCGGTGCCGGGGGAAGCTTGCCCGGTGCCTTGCCGGGGCTGTCGGGCAGTTCGGTGACGCGCGTGGGCCATATGATCCGCTTCAGATAGCGCTCGACCAGATCGGCCTCCGGCGATCGGCCGATCTTTCCGCGTGCAAGGATGTGCAGCAGCATTCCGGCCTTCCCCAGATATACCATATGGATCGGGACGCGCAGATCGGCACCGGAAAGCCGGTCCTGCCAATCCTGTCCCCATCACCCGCGCGATGGCGGGCAAGGCGCTTCAGGCGGTGCCGGCGACCGGCCCGTCGACGAAGCCCCACATGCGTTCCAGATTGTAGAAGCTGCGCACTTCCGGACGGAACAGGTGGACGATGACGTCACCGGCATCGATCAGCACCCAGTCGGCAACCGGCAGCCCTTCGACCCGCGCGGTGCGGCCCGTCGCCTGCTTGATGCGCTCGGCCAGCTTCTGCGCCATGGACGCAACCTGGCGCGACGAACGACCGCTCGCGATCACCATGTGATCGGCGATGCTGCTTTTGCCTTCCAATGGGATGGAGATCATTTCCTGCGCCTGATCATCGTCCAGCGACGAAAGGATGAGGTCATGCAGGGCGGCCACGGTCTGGTCGGCGGATGCCGATGCCCGGTCGTTGGCGGCATGGGGGGCGGCTTGGGCGGTGGGCAATGTCACTCCTTCATTGAGACGATGCGGCGCGTGATCCCGTCGCGGACAGGCGCCGCAGAAAGTTCACGATACCAGAGGGGGCTGGCCCGCCGAAGCAGGGTCGCCGATCTTGGATCAGGGCGAAAGCGCAAGAGCACGAGCGCCGGCGGTCTCCAATCCGTCCATTCTCTGCTCTGGCGCGCGGGCCGGACGAAACGCCGCAGCCATCCCATCGCAACACTGCGACGGGCGCGTGCATCATAACCCGGACGCGCGATAACCGCAATCGCCATTGATGCAGCGATGATGCGCCAGTCGCGCCAGCGGTCGAACTGGGCCAGATTGTCCGCGCCCATCAGCCAGATGAAATCGACTTTCGGATAGCGCCGCTGCAAGGCTTTCAGGGTATCCACGGTATAGCGGGTGCCGATTGCCTGCTCGATCGCGGTGGGACGGATGGGCGCACGGCGGGCATGCGCGATGGCGCTCCGCAGCCGCGCGGTAAGCGGCGCCATGTCGCGTGCGTCCTTCAGCGGATTGCCGGGCGACACCAGCCACCACACCTCGTCGAGGCCGAGCGCGCGCGCGGCGAAGAGCGATATGGAACGGTGCCCGTCATGCGCCGGATTGAAGGAACCGCCCAGCAATCCGACGCGACGAGGCGTTGGTGCGTGCGTCAGGGTCGAACCTGCCCGTTACCCTTGACCAGCCATTTGTAGGTGGTCAGCCCCTCCAGCGCGACCGGACCACGCGCGTGCAGCCGGCCGGTCGAAATGCCGATCTCTGCGCCCAGCCCGAATTCGCCGCCATCGGCGAACTGGGTCGATGCGTTCCACATCACGATGGCGCTGTCGACACCCTGAAGGAACGTGGTCGCGATGACTTCATCCTCAGTCACGATGGCATCGGTGTGGTGGGAGCCGTGCGCCGCGATATGGTCCATCGCTTCCGCCACGCCGTCGACCAGTCGCACGGATGCGATGGCATCCAGATATTCGGTGTCCCAGTCTTCCGCGCTAACCGGCTCCACCCGTGGGTCAAGCGCCTGAACATCCGCCTCGCCCCGCACTTCGCACCGGGCGGCCAGCAAACCTTCCACCAGCGCCGCCGGTTCGGAATAGGCGCGGTCGATCAGCAGCGTTTCCATCGATCCGCACACGCCGGTGCGCCGCATCTTCGCATTCACCACAATGCTGCGTGCCATATCCGGGTCCGCGGCGGCGTGAACAAAGATGTGATTGATGCCGTCCAGATGCGCGAGGACCGGGATTCGCGCCTCTTCCTGAACGCGGGCGACCAGCCCCTTGCCCCCGCGCGGAATGATGATGTCGATCAGGCCCACGGCCCGCAGCATCGCGCCCACCGCCGCCCGGTCGGTCGTCGGCACCAGTTGCACCGCCTCGGCGGGCAGTCCCGCCTCCGTGATACCCAGCACCATCGCGGCATGCAGCGCGCGGTTGCTTTCGATCGCTTCCGATCCGCCGCGCAGGATGACGGCATTGCCCGCGCGCAGAGACAGCGCCGCCGCATCCGCCGTCACATTGGGCCGGCTTTCATAGATGATGCCGACCACGCCCAGCGGTACGCGCACCCGTTCCAATGTCATGCCGTTAGGCCGCTGATTGCTGTCGATCACCTGGCCCACGGGGTCGGGCAGGTCGGCGACGGCGGCGACCGCACTGGCAATCCCCTCCAGCCGGGCCTGATCCAGGCGCAGCCGGTCCAGCATGGCGGACGACAGGCCGTTTGTCGCCGCCTGTTCCATATCGCGCTGGTTGGCCGACAATATGGCATTGGAACGATCCCGAATCGCGGCCGCAGCGCGGCGCAGCGCGTCAGCCTTCACCGCGTCCGGCGCGCGCGCAAGCAGGGTAGAAGCAGCGCGGGCACGGGCGCCCAGCGTGGCGACCAGCATTTCGGGAGTCTGGGTCAAATCGTTCATAGTGCCGCGCCCTTAGCATGAATGGCTTTCGCGACCAAAGGGGCGCTGTTACTGTGGCGACAATGAAAATACGGCGGCGATGCCGCCATTGCCATGGGATGGTCGATGACGGGGGAATTCGAAGCGGCGGGCGATGCCCTGACCGGCGGGATCGTTGGCGCGGCTGTTGAGCGCGGGGTCAATCCCGGCGGAGAGGCGGACAATCACAGCCATGGTGCCACCTGCCTGAATTGCGGCGCGGGCTTGAGCGGCCCTTATTGCGCGCAATGTGGGCAGGCGGCGCACATTCACCGCACGCTGCACAGCCTGGGCCACGATATCCTGCATGGCGTGTTCCATTTCGAAGGGAAGATCTGGCGCACCTTGCCCGAATTGTTCCTGCGCCCGGGCAAGCTGACGCGCCGTTATATCGATGGAGAGCGCGCAAAATTCGTGTCGCCCATGGCGTTGTTCCTGTTCAGCGTCTTCCTGATGTTCGCGGTGTTTTCCTTCACTGGCGGCGCGCTGCTGGGCAACCACGCATCGACGCCGCAGAACGGCAATCCGGTTCGATTGGTGGAGAAGCTCAATGCCGAAATGGCCGCGCTGCGCCGCGAACGCGCCACGCCGGGCCTGACGAACGAACAGATCGAGGTGCTGGACAGCAAAATCGATACACTTAAGGACAGGCGCAACGATCTGGAAGTGGTCAGCTATAACTGGAAAGACGCGCTGGCTCTGGAAATTGCCAAGACTGACGGGCGGATTGCGGATGTCAGGGCGGAGCTGACCACGCCGGACCTCAAGCCCGAGCGCAAGCTTGCGTTGGAGAAGCGTCTGAAGTCATTTGAGCAGGATCGCGCCGCCACGGCCGCCCTGCGCGATAATGACTGGGCCAAGCTGAATACCATGGGCCGCAATCAAGGCGGAGGCGACAACTTCACCGTCAACACCGGATGGAAGGGCTTTGACGAAAAACTGAACGAAGGCTTGAAGAAAGCCAACACCAACCCCGATCTTGTTCTCTACAAGCTCAAAACCGACGGCTACAAATTTTCCTGGGCGCTGATCCCGATCAGCCTGCCGTTCGTCTGGCTGCTGTTTTTCTGGCGCCGGGACATCCATCTGTACGACCACGCGATCTTTACGACTTACTCGCTCTGTTTCGTCATGCTGTTGACGATCGCGGCGAGCCTGGTGGTGTTCGCCGGCATCGATTCCGGCTGGATGATGACGCTGATCCTGCTGGCGATTCCGTTCCATATGTATAAGCAGTTGAAGCACACATATGGCCTCAGTCGGGGCGGCGCGCTGACGCGCACGGTCCTGCTGCTGTTCTTCACCTTTTTCGCGCTGATGATCTTCGAATTGCTGCTGCTTAGCATGGGCGTCTTGGCCTGAGGGGCACGGCTTCCCATATCGGGGCCATGACCACGAAGCTTTCCGTCCTCGACCTCGTCCCCATTGTGGAGGGCGGCTCCATCTCGCGCGCACTCGCCGATGCCGCTGCCCTTGCCGCCCATGCCGAAGCGCTGGGCTACAACCGATACTGGGTGGCCGAACATCATGGCATGCCCGGCATCGGCGGGGCGGCGACATCCGTGGTGCTGGGGCATGTCGGCGCGGCGACATCATGCATCCGTATCGGCGCGGGCGGCATCATGCTGCCCAACCACGCTCCGCTGGCCATCGCCGAACAGTTCGGCACGCTCGACGCACTGTATCCCGGCCGCATCGACCTTGGCCTCGGCCGCGCACCCGGCAGTGACCAGCGCGTGGCACAAGCGCTCCGGCGGACGCTGAATAGCGACCCCAATGCCTTTCCGCGCGACATTATGGAACTGCAGGCCTATTTCGCCGGCGACGCGCGGATCGGGATCGAAGCGACGCCGGGCGCGGGAGCGGACATCGCGCTCTGGATCCTGGGGTCCAGCCTTTATGGTGCAGAACTCGCCGCGATGATGGGGCTGCCCTATGCTTTCGCCTCCCACTTCGCGCCCGACGCCATGGACGACGCCATTGCGCTTTACCGTGAGCGTTTCCGCCCGTCGGCCACACTCGCGCAACCCTATGTGATGCTGGGCTTCAACATCTGCGCTGCGGACACCGCGGAGGAAGCGGAATTGCTCTCGTCCTCCTCGCAGCAGAGCTTTGTCGCCCTGCGCTTTGGCACGCCCGGCCGCTTGGCCCCGCCAGTGCCCGGCTATTTTGAAAGCCTGCCCGACAATGCAAAGGCGATGCTGAACCATGTCCGCCGCATGTCCGCGACCGGAACGAAGGAAATGGTGGCGCAAGGCCTGGAGAAATTCATCGCCCGCACGCAGGCTGATGAAGTGATCGTGGCGTCGATGATCTACGACCCGCAGGCGCGCCTGAAAAGCTATAGCATCGCGATGGATGCGGCCAAAACCTTGGGCTTGGCAGCAGCGGCCTGACGGCGCGCGGACTCGCCGCTACCCCAAGGGACCAATCGGGTGGGTGGCAGCGTACCCATGTGGGGCTGGGCACGCCGCCACCCCCTCGCCAGCGACAGGGGCCGACGAGGAAGGCAAAAGCCTTTGAAAATCAAATTATGGTGCGAAGCGATGCGACCCGTTTCGACCGTTGCGCCATGGTCCTCCCAGCCCGCTGACCGCAAGGCAAGGAGCGACGGTCCGCCCCTCCCTTGCGACCAGTGGTTAGAACCAAATTATTACCAGATCTTAACGCGCTGGTCCGGATTGAGATACATTTTGTCGCCAGCCTTCACTTGATAGGCCTTGTACCAGGGGTCGAGGTTCCGAACCATCCACACCCGCTGCTCCGACGGCGAATGCGGATCGGTGACAAGCCGCTGGCGCAGGTTCGCCTCGCGATAATTGCGCCGCCAGACCTGCGCCCAGCCGAGATAAAAGCGCTGGTCGCCCGTGGTGCCGTCGATCACCGGCGCCGCCTTGCCTCCCAGTGACGCGTGATAGGCGTCGTAGGCGAGCGCCAGGCCGGCAAGGTCGGCGGTGTTTTCGCCCAGGGTCAACCGGCCCTGCACATGCTCTCCCGGCAGTGGCTCATATTGGTCATATTGGGCGGCCAGCTTGTCCGTCATCTTCTTGAACGCGGCGACATCGGCATCGGTCCACCACTGGGTCAGCTTGCCGGTCTTGTCGTATTTCGCGCCCTGATCGTCGAAATGATGGCTCAGTTCATGGCCGATCACCGCGCCGATGCCGCCATAATTGACCGCAGGATCGGCATTGGGGTCGAAGAAGGGCGGCTGCAGGATCGCGGCGGGGAAGACAATTTCGACCATGCCGAAATTGGCATAGGCGTTGATCGTCATCGGCGTCATGCCCCATTCCCAGCGATAGATGGGCTTGCCCAGCTTGCCGACATTATAGTCATAGTCGAACTGGTTCGACCGCAGGGCGTTGCCGAACAGGTCGTCGCGGCGGACCTCCAGCCCCGAATAATCGCGCCACTTGTCGGGATAGCCGATCTTCGGCGTGAAGGCGGCCAGCTTCGCATGCGCGGCCGTCTTCGCCTCCGCGCTCATCCACGAAAGCTGGTCGATCCGGCGGCCCATGGCAGCGATGATATTCTTTACCAGCGCATCCGCAGCGGCCTTGGTTTCCGGCGGGAAGTAGCGCTCGACATAGGATTTGCCGACCTCCTCACCCAGCGATCCGGTCGTGAAGTCCACTGCCCGCTTCCAGCGCGGCTCGCGTTCGGGCGTGCCCGACAGCGCGGTGCCGAAGAATGCGAAATTCTCTTTGCCGAATGCATCGGGCAGATAATCGGCAAAGCCGTCCAGGCTGCGCAGCAACAGCTGATCCTTCAGCACGGCAAGGTCGGTCGCGCCGATCAGCTTGGCAATGCCCGCCAGCGCGGAGGGTTGCGCCACCAGAACGTCGGTCGCGGGGATGTTGTTCGCCTTGAAAGCGGCAGCGAAGCTGAAGCCCGGTGCGCTGGCGTCCAGCTGCGCGACGGTCATCTTGTTATAGGTCTTGTCGGCATCGCGGCTGTCGACACGGGTCCAGTGCACCTTCGCGATTTCGGTTTCGAAGGCCATCACCGCCTTGGCGCGGGCTGCCGCGTCGGACTGCCCGGCCAGCTCCAGCATCTTTTGCAGATGCGCGACATAGGCCGTGCGCGTGTCCGCCATCTTGGGATTATCGGACAGATAATAATCGCGATCGGGCATGCCGATGCCGCCTTGATAGACGCTCAGCACATAGGTTTCAGGGTCCTTGTCGTCCTGCCCGACATAGGCACCGAACGGCCCGCGCACGCCGTTGCGCAGCGCGGCGGCGACCAACGCGGGATAACCCGCCTTGTCCTTCAGCCCGGCAATCTGATCCAGCCAGGGCTTGATCGGAGCCAGCCCCTTGGCCTCCACGCCCGCTTCGTCGAGATAGCTGGCATAGGCGTTGCCGACCTTGCTGCTGGTATCGCCCTTCGCCGCGTCGAGGATCGTCTTCGTCCGTTCTTTCGAAAGGTCGTCGAGCACGGTGAACATGCCGTAGTTAGACTTGTCGGCGGGGACCGGATTCGCCTTCAACCAGGCTTCATCGGCGTAGAGATAGAAATTGTCGCCGGGCTTCACGCCCTTGTTCATGCCGGCGGTATCGAAACCATATGTGCCATAGACGGGCTTTGCAGCCGGCTTGGCAGGGGCCGCAGGCGCGGATGGCTCCGCATGCAGCCCCATGGGAACCGCGATGGCGGTGGAGAGAAAAGCGATCAGCAGCCGCTTGCGCATGACCCGGATATCCTTTTTTGTCTGGATGGATTGGGCAGGGTTTTCCTCCCCTCCCCTCCATCAAGTCAACGCCGGGCCATGTCGTTCGTCGAACTGGGTCGACCGTTCGTCACACGGTGACCTGCATCCCCAGTTCGACCACCCGGTTGGGCGGGATCCGAAAGAAGTCGGTCGGATCGGCGGCATTGCGCTGGAGGAAGATCAGTATCTGATCCTGCCAGTAAGGCAGCCCTTCCTCCGGGCTCGCGCGCAGCGCATTGCGACCGATGAAATAGCTGGTGTCCATCGCCTTGCAGGGGAACGCCGCCTGCACATCGCGCGGAATGTCGGGCGATTCCATGAAGCCATAGCGCAGGACCAGGCGGGAAAAATCCTCGTTGATGCGCGTCAGTCGAGTGCGCTCGGCCGGGTCGACATAGGGCGTGCTGACCGTTTTCACGGTAGCAATCAGATTACGCTCGTGCAGCACCTTGTTGTGCTTGAGATTGTGGAGCAGGGCGCCGGGCACGACATCGGCATTGCCGGTGAGGTAAATCGCCGTGCCCGTCACGCGACGGGGCGGACGCTGGGACAGCAACTGCGCAAATTCGTCCATCGCGACGGCGTCGGCGGCTTCCACTTCCGATACGAAGCGCTTGCCCCGGACCCAGACCCCGATCGCCGTTCCGATCATCGCGGCAAGCACCAGCGGCACCCAGCCGCCTTCCGTCACGCGCAGCACATTGGCGCCAAAGAAGATGAGGTCGATGGTCAGGAAAGGCATGATGACCGCCAGCGCCAGCGGACGGCCCCAGTGCCAGACATGACGCACGACCATATAGGCAAGGCAGGTGGTGATGACCATCGTGCCGGTCACCGCAATGCCATAGGCCGCGGCCATCGCGCTTGACGTGCGGAACGCCAGCACCAGTTGCACGACCACCACCAGCAGCAGCCAGTTGATCGCCGCGATATAGATCTGCCCCGAATGACTTGCGGACGTTTGGCGCACGCGCATGCGCGGCAGCAGGCCAAGCTGGATCGCCTGACGCGTCAGCGAGTATGCGCCCGTGATGACCGCCTGACTGGCGATGATCGTTGCCAGCAGCGCCAGCACCACGAGCGGCCCGCGCATGGCGTCGGGCGCCATCAGAAAGAACCAGTCCTGGTTGACGAAGGGCTTTCCTGCCGCCTCCGCCGCATCGAGCGAAGCGAGCGCGAAGGCGCCCTGACCCAGATAATTGAGCGCCAGTGCGGGCAGGACCAGCGCGAACCAGCCCGCCTGGATCGGTGCGCGTCCGAAATGCCCCATGTCGGCGGTCAGCGCCTCAGCCCCCGTCACCGTCAGGAACACCGCGCCCAGCACGAACAGGCCGGTCACGCCATGCTGGGCCAGGAACAGCACCGCATGATGCGGGGAAAAGGCGCTCAGGATTCGCGGGGCGTCGAACACGTGGATCAGGCCCATGGCGCCGATGACAAGGAACCACAGGATGCATACCGGGCCGAACAGCATCGAGACCCTCGCCGTCCCGCGCGACTGCATCGCAAACAGGCCCACCAGAATGGCCAGAGTCAGCAGGATGATTTCTGCCTGAGAAATGCCGCTCTCCATGCCGGGGATGGTCTTTATGCCTTCCACCGCGGACAGCACGGAAAGGGCCGGGGTAATGACCGCATCGCCATAGAATAATGCAGCGCCGGCACATCCCAAGACAAGGATCATGCCCTTGCGCCCGCCGGCACCGCGCCCGGCCAGCGCCAGCAGAGCGAGCACGCCGCCCTCGCCCTCATTGTCCGCACGCATCAGGAACAGGACATATTTCACGGTGACAATCAGGATCAGCGACCAGATGGCAAGACTGAGCACGCCCATGATCTCTTCCGCCTGCATCCCGCCTTCCGCGGCGAGGTTCAGCGCCTCGCGAAAGGCATAGAGCGGGCTGGTGCCGATGTCGCCGAAGACGACCCCGATCGCGCCGATCGCCAGAACGGCGAACGAGCCGTGATGAATCGAGGAATGGTGGATATCGAGATGATCGGAGCCGTCGCTTGTCGCGGCTGCTTCGCCAACACTTTGAACAGACGACGACATGGCCGACTCCAGTGGAACGCGGAGCGCGCTCCTACGCCTTTTGCGAAACGGCGCAACCGAAATGTTGATCCGCGCGATTGCAAAGACCGCAGCCGGGCTGACACTCACAGCGCCGCTTCATCAGCCGAACAGCTGCCACCGACGATGGGTGGACCGCTCAACGAAAAGGGCCGGCGGATTGCTCCGTCGGCCCCTTCCCATTGCGAAGCGGACTTCGCTTCTGTTCCGGCTGCCCTGCCCCGAAAGGCGGGACAGTCGTCCCGGATCAGAAGTCCATGCCGCCCATGCCGCCCATGCCGCCCGGCATCGCCGGAGCCGGCTTGTCTTCCGGCAGTTCGGCAATGGTGGCTTCGGTGGTGATCAGCAGACCAGCGACAGAGGCAGCGTTCTGCAGCGCGGTGCGAACGACCTTGGTCGGGTCGATGACGCCGGCGGCAACCAGGTTTTCATAGGTGTCGGTCGACGCGTTGAAACCGAACGAGGTATCGCTCTGATCCAGCAGCTTGCCCGAAACCACCGCGCCGTCATGGCCGGCATTCGCCGCAATCTGACGCACCAGCGAGGTGAGCGACTTGCGAACGATGTCGATACCGCGGGTCTGGTCGTCGTTGACGCCGGTCAGACCGTCGATCGCCTTGGTAGCGTAGAGCAGAGCCGTGCCGCCGCCGGGGACGATGCCTTCTTCAACGGCTGCGCGCGTGGCATGCAGGGCGTCGTCGACGCGGTCCTTGCGTTCCTTCACCTCGACTTCGGTCGCGCCGCCGACCTTGATCACCGCAACGCCGCCGGCGAGCTTCGCCAGGCGTTCCTGCAGCTTTTCACGGTCGTAGTCCGAGGTCGTGTCTTCGATCTGCGCGCGGATCTGCTTCCGTGCGGCCCTTGATCGTCGTCGCCGTCACCCGCGCCATCGACGATGGTGGTGTTGTCCTTGTCGATGGTCACGCGCTTGGCGGTGCCCAGCATGCCGAGCGTCACGTTTTCCAGCTTGATGCCGAGGTCTTCGGAAACGACTTCGCCCTTGGTCAGGACGGCGATGTCTTCCAGCATCGCCTTGCGACGATCGCCAAAGCCCGGTGCCTTGACCGCCGCGACCTTCAGGCCGCCGCGCAGCTTGTTGACCACCAGGGTCGCCAGCGCTTCGCCTTCGATGTCTTCCGCGATGATCAGCAGCGGACGGCCCGACTGCACGACCGCTTCGAGGATCGGCAGGATCGACTGCAGGTTCGACAGCTTCTTTTCGTGGATCAGGATGTAGGGGTCAGCCAGTTCGACCTGCATCTTCTCGGGGTTGGTGATGAAGTAGGGCGACAGGTAGCCGCGATCGAACTGCATGCCTTCGACGACGTCGAGCTCGAATTCCAGGCCCTTGGCTTCCTCGACGGTGATGACGCCTTCCTTGCCGACCTTCTCCATGGCTTCGGCGATCTTCTCACCGACTTCCACGTCGCCATTGGCGGAAATGATGCCGACCTGCGCCACTTCCTGCGAACCGGAAACCGGCTTCGAACGCGACTTGAGGTCCTCAACCACCTTGGCGGTGGCAAGGTCGATGCCGCGCTTCAGGTCCATCGGGTTCATGCCGGCGGCGACCGACTTCATGCCTTCGCGGACGATCGCCTGAGCCAGCACGGTCGCGGTGGTGGTGCCGTCGCCGGCGATGTCGGTGGTCTTCGAGGCGACTTCGCGGACCATCTGGGCGCCCATATTCTCGAACTTGTCCTTGAGTTCGATTTCCTTGGCGACCGAAACACCATCCTTGGTGATGCGGGGCGCGCCGAAGCTCTTGTCGATGACGACATTGCGGCCCTTGGGGCCGAGCGTCACCTTGACCGCGTCGGCCAGGATGTCGACGCCGCGCAGGATGCGCTCACGCGCGTCGCGGGAAAATTTTACGTCCTTGGCTGCCATGTCAGACCCCTCCCTCCTTTCGATCTATGTCGGGTGTGTCCGGAACGTTCGAGCTGGAACGCAGCGCTCGCGACCGCTGCGCGCGGAGGCTGGAAATCATCAGCCGATGATGCCCAGAATGTCGGATTCCTTCATGATCAGCAGGTCTTCGCCGTCGATCTTGACCTCGGTGCCGGACCACTTGCCGAACAGGATGCGGTCGCCGGCCTTAACGTCCAGCGGCGTCACCTTGCCATCGTCGGCCTTCGCACCGGCGCCGGCGGAGACGACTTCGCCTTCCTGCGGCTTTTCCTTGGCGGTGTCGGGGATAATGATGCCGCCAGCCGTCTTTTCCTCGGCTTCGACGCGACGAACCAGCACACGATCGTGCAGGGGACGAAATGCCATTTGCTTGTCCTTCCTTCTGCGATAGGGGCAAGCGTTCCGCTTGTCCCCTCCCTTCAAGCGAATTTTTAGCACTCCCCGATGGCGAGTGCTAGCAGCGCACATATGGGTGCGCGCGGAGCAGCGTCAAGCCGATTGCCACGAAAAAATTTCAGGCGCGTGTCGGCTGCGACGAAATGACGCAAAAAGAAAATGATCTGCCCCGTAATACTACCACAGTTATCCTACGGGACACCGTTTCGGACCGAATCTCAGGCGTTCGTCCTATAATGTGCTGGAAACACACTCTCAGCGAGGTACGTGCCTGCAATGTCCAGCATCCTTGAACGGTTCGGTATCAGAACCAAGATCCTGGCGCTTCTCATCATCAGCAGCGTCATCGGCTTGACCATCGCCGTGCAGGGTTCGCACGGCATCAAAACGATGGATGTCAAATATAGCGACCTGACCGACCATTCGTCGCCGGCGACGCTGCGGCTGGCCCGCGTCAACGGCGCGATCTTGGATATGGTCTATGCCGGCTATCGCACGATGGCCTATGATGGCGGATCGCGCACGGCGCGGGAGTCCGCCCAGCAGGAAGAGGCCGCGTACAAAGGCGCTGTGAAGGCCCTTGAGGAAGCGCGCCAGTTTGACCCCTCGATGGCGGACAAGGCCGCAGAGATCGAACAGCAACTGAGCGATATTCACGATCTGGTGTCCAGCGCGGTTCAGCACGGGCTGAAGAACGAGAACGATACTGCGCGCGAAATCCTGACCCAGGCCGACGCGAAGGTGAAGGCGCTGAGCGCCGCCATAATTCCCTATAACGAAAAGCGCATCGCCGACGGCGTCGAAACCAGCGCCGCCATGGCGCGGCTGGCCAACAGCACGTCGACCAGCCTTCTGGTCATCGCAGTCCTTGGCATTCTTGGCGCCATGGGGGCCGGCATCTTTGTGGCACAGGTCGGGATCACCCGCCCGCTGAACCGCCTGAAGGACGTGATGCGCACGCTGGCCGATAATCGGACCGACGTCGACGTTCCCGGCACCCGGCGTGGCGACGAACTGGGCGCGATGGCGCAGACGGTTCTGGTATTCCAGGAGAATGCGATCGCGAAAAACGCCGCCGACGCGCAGCGTGCCCGGATCGAAGCGGAGCAGAAGGTGATCGTCGATCAGCTGGAAGAAAAGCTCGCCGGGCTGGCGATCGGCAAGCTTGATACCCGCATCACCGTCGATGTCGCTCCCGCCTATGAAGCGGTAAGGGATAACTTCAACAGCGCCATCGATTCGCTGTCGCAACTTGTCGGTTCGGTGCTGGAAAGCGCATCGTCCATCCAGACCGGCGCGCATGAAATCACCCGCGCATCGGAGGACCTGGCCCATCGCACCGAAAGCAATGCCGCCAATCTGGAAGAAACCTCTGCCGCGATCAACGAGATGGAGGAGCGCCTGCGCGCCACCGCCTCTGCCGCGCTGGAATCGGCTCAGGGTGCCAAGGCCGCGATGATCGCCGTTGCCGAAGGGCGAGGCCGCACCGACGAAGCGGTTCAGGCGATGGGCAAAGTGTCCGAAAGCGCAAAGGGCATCGACAATGTGATCGAGGGACTGGACAAGATCGCGTTCCAGACCCGCGTTCTGGCGATGAATGCGGCGGTCGAGGCGGGTCGTGCCGGCGATGCGGGGCGCGGTTTCGCAGTGGTTGCCGACCTCGTCTCCGCGCTTGCCATGCGCGCTGAGGAGGAAGCCAAGCTGGCCCGCGATCAGCTGACCATCACGCAGGCGGAAATCTCGTCGGCGGTGGAAGCGGTCGGCAAGGTCGACAGCGCTTTGGTCGACATCTCCGCCAGCGGGAACAAGGCGGCCGAACTGTCCGATCAGATGGCCAGCGACAATGCTGCGCAATCGTCGGCCATCACCCAGATCTCGACGGCCATTTCCAGCATGGACGCCGCCACTCAGCAGAACGCGGCGATGGTTGAACAGACATCGGCGGCGGCCCGGACGCTCAATCAGGAAATCGGCGGCCTGGTGCAGCAGGCGAGCAAGTTCGACCTGGGCGGCGGCAAGGCCTCCACCCCCGCCGCGCGCGGACCGGCCAAGCCCACCAGCCTGCCGGCCCACCCGGTGACCTCGCCAACCCGTAAGCGGGCGGAGAAGGCAGCGATCGTCACGCCCAAGCTGTCGGGCGGCGTGCTGGCAAAGGCAAGCGCGGGCGATGATGCAGACTGGCGCGAATTCTAAAGGCCGGCTGTAACTTTCCTGACGGTTCCATTGAAGGATATGTCCGGCAACCCACATAGTTGCCGGACATTTTCCTTTTCGGAGCCGCCCCTATGACCCAAGCCTATGTTCCTCCGCGCGTCTGGACCTGGGACGCCGCCAATGGCGGCCAGTTCGCCAATATCAACCGCCCGATCGCAGGCGCGACGCATGACAAGGCGCTGCCGGTCGGGGAACATCCGCTGCAGCTTTACAGCCTGGGCACGCCCAACGGGCAAAAGGTCACGATCCTGCTGGAAGAACTGCTCGCCGCGGGCCATCGGGGTGCCGAATATGACGCCTGGCTGATCCGCATCACGGACGGCGACCAGTTTTCCAGCGGCTTCGTGGACGTCAACCCGAACAGCAAGATTCCAGCGCTGGTCGACCACAGCGCCTCCCCGCCGCAGCGCGTTTTCGAATCTGGCGCGATCCTGCTCTATCTCGCCGAAAAGTTCGGTGCCTTTCTTCCTGCCGACCCCGCCAAGCGGACCGCCGCTCTGTCCTGGCTGTTCTGGCAGATGGGGGCCACGCCGTTGCTGGGCGGCGGCTTTGGCCATTTCTATGCCTATGCCCCTGAAAAGTTCGAATATCCGATCAACCGCTATGCCATGGAGGTGAAGCGGCAGCTGGATGTGCTTGATCGCCATCTGGCGGAAAACGAATATATGGCAGGTGACGAATATAGCATCGCCGACATCGCCATCTGGCCATGGTATGGCGGGCTGGCATTGGGCCGCGCTTATGACGCAGCGGAATTTCTGGACGTGCCAAGCTACAAGAATGTGCAGCGCTGGGCGCAGCAGATCGACGCTCGCCCTGCGGTAGCGCGCGGACGGATCGTGAACAAGACCAACGGCGCACCGGCGCAACAGCTGCATGAGCGGCATGCCGCGAGCGACTTCGACACGAAAACGCAGGACAAGCTGGCGCCAGCGGAATAAGGCGCAGGCTTATCGGATGGGGGTGGCGTGGCTTGTCACGCCGCCCCTGCCCCATTGCCGCCCGCTGGCTTATATTCTAGCCCATCGGCTCGGTCCCGCTTCGGAGTTGCGGCATGAGTTTCGTCAAAAGCGCATGGCGCGTGCTGGTCGGCATCAAGGACGCCCTTGTCCTGCTGCTCCTGCTGCTGTTCTTCGCCGGCCTCTACACCCTGCTCTCCTTCAAGCCCGCGCCGCCGCGCATGGGCAGCGGAGCGCTGGTGCTGAAGCTGGACGGGGTTATTTCGGAGCAGCCGGCGGAAACCGACGCCATCGCACGCCTCTCCGGGTCGGCGGGTGACGTGCGGGAATATCGGCTGCGCGACGTGGTGCATGCGATCGAGACGGCAAGCGACGACAGCCGCGTCAAGGCCATCGTGCTTGACCTCGACTTCTTTCTGGGCGGCGGGCAAGTGGCGCTGGAGCGGGTTGGTGCCGCGCTCGACAAGGCACGGGCGAAGAAACCCGTGCTGGCCCACGCCATCGCCTATACCGACGACAGCTATCAGCTGGCTGCGCACGCCAGCGAAATCTGGGTCGACCCCTTCGGCGGCGTCATGCTGCGCGGACCGGGCGGAACGCAGCTGTTCTACAAGGGCCTGATCGACCGGTTGGGCATCAACGCCCATGTCTATCGCGTCGGCACCTACAAGAGTTTCGTCGAACCCTATATTCGCGCCGATCAATCGCCCGAAGCGAAGGAGAACAGCCAGACGCTGGCCAACGCCATGTGGGCGGACTGGCAGCGTGACGTGGCGAAAGCCCGGCCCAAGGCGAAGTTCGCCGCGCTGGTCACCGAGCCGCTGGCAGCGGTAAAGGCCGCAGGCAACAGCCTGTCGCGGGCGGCGCTGGCCAGCGGCATGGTGGACAAGCTGGGCGGCACCGCCGAGTTCGGCGCACGCGTCGCGCAGATTGCCGGGCCGGATGCGAAGGGACTGCCCGATGGCTATGCGCGCATCACGCTGCCCAGCTACCTCGCCGCCCATCCGGTGCCGGACGGCGGACAGATTGGCGTATTGACGGTCGCCGGCGACATTGTCGACGGGCAGGCCGGGCCTGGCAAGGCGGCGGGCGATACCATCGCCAACTTGCTGCGAGAAGCGCTGGCCAAGGATAATCTGAAGGCGCTGGTCGTGCGCATCGATTCCCCGGGTGGCTCCGTGCTGGCATCCGAACGCATCCGCGAAGCGGTGATGGAAGCCCGCAATCAGGGGCTGCCGGTCGTCGTTTCAATGGGCAACGTCGCGGCTTCGGGCGGTTATTGGGTGTCGACAGCCGGGCAGACCGTGTTTGCCGAGCCAGCGACGATCACCGGCTCCATCGGTGTGTTCGGCATCTTGCCAAGCTTTGAAAATACGCTGGCGAAGATTGGTGTCACCACCGACGGCGTGAAAACCACCAGCCTGTCGGGCGAACCCAATGTGTTCGGCGGCACCAGCCCACAATTCGACCAGCTGGCGCAAGCCGGGGTAGAGGACATTTACGGCCATTTTCTGGGTGTGGTCGGCAAGGCGCGCGGCATGACGCCAGCGGCCGTCGACCGCATCGCGCAAGGACGTGTCTGGGACGGGGGAGCAGCGCGACAGTTGCGTCTGATCGACCGCTTCGGCGGGCTGGAAGATGCGGTGGCGGAGGCCGCGCGGCTGGCGAAGGTCGACGCGAAGAGCGCAAAGATCGACTGGATCGACCAGGAGCCCGACCGGCTGACCGCTTTCCTGACCAGCATCGCCAACCGGGAAAACGATGACGACGCCAGCAATGGCGAAGCGCGCGCGCAGCTGGGCGGCGACTGGCTCAGCCGGCAGGGATGGATGCAACGCCACGCCGCGCTGCAACTGGTGGCCGACATGCGCGGGATGCTGATGGGCACGTCGATTCAGGCCGCCTGTCTGGAATGTCGTGCCGCCCTGCCCGCGCGGCCCGTTGCCCTGCCCGATGCGCAGGAACGCGGATGGTGGTCGTTGATCGGCCAGCTTTTCTGGAAAGGCTGATCCTCGGCTGATCGATCGCGCGACGAGTGCCTAATCCCTTGTGCGGTACGCTGGCAGCGCGATGCCGCCGCGGATCGCCCACGCACGCAGGCCAAAACCAGCCAGTGAGGCAAGCGCCCCGGACACCGGCGTCGAAAGGCCGATCGATGCCAGCAGCACGAACAGCCCCGCTGCCAGCGCCGCCGCCGTCACATAAAGCTCCGGACGCAGGATAATGGACGGCTGACCCGCCAGCACATCACGGATGATCCCGCCGACGCATCCGGTAATAACGCCCATCATCGCGGCAGGTAGCGGCGCCACGCCAAAGGCGCTCGCCTTGGCCGCGCCGAACACGGCAAAGGCCGCAAGGCCGATGGCATCCAGCCAGTCGAGCGCCCGGCTCGACCCGTCCTGCGCCATCCACCAGCGCTGCGGCGTCACCCAGACGATGACGGCGGCGGCCATGCAGACCAGCGGCACCAGTGGATCGCGGACCCAGAATACCGGCGCGCCGATCAACAGGTCACGCACCGTGCCGCCGCCCACCCCGGTGACCAGCGCGAAGAAGGCGAAGGTCACCAATGTCTGCCGCAGCTTAGCGGCTGCCAGCGCCCCGGATGCTGCAAACACGAACGTGCCCACATGATTGAGCACTTCGAGCAGCGCACCGACGCGATGGGCGATGTCGGGATTGATGGCAGGAACAGGCATGATTGTGGGGGGATTAGCAGAAGGCTGATGCGGCGTCTCGCCCGCTCGCGAGAACGGTGATGCGGACTGACAACTGGCGCGGCCGCGCCGACGTGGCGAGTGGACCGAACGTGAACGATGCACCATTGCACTGGCGACAAAAATGCCGGCCACGATAGCGCAGCCGGCCTCTTTGTTTTTTCGTCTGGAAGCGATCAGATGTGGATCGGCTTGTCCCGCACGGCCATCGCCGCTTCCTTGATCGCTTCGCTGTGCGTCGGGTGCGCGTGGCAGGTATAGGCGATGTCCTCGCTGGACGCGCCGAATTCCATAGCCTGTGCCGCCTGCGCGATCATCGTGCCGGCGACCGTCGCGATGATCCAAACGCCCAGCACCTTGTCGGTTTCGGCATCGGCAATCACCTTAACGAAGCCATCGGGTTCGTGATTGGTCTTGGCGCGGCTGTTCGCCAGCATGGGGAACTTGCCGACCTTGACCGCGCCGCGTTCCTTGGCTGCTTCCTCGGTCAGGCCCACACCCGCGATTTCCGGCCGGGTATAAACGACCGACGGGATCACGTCGTGATTCACGATGCCGGTCAGGCCCGCGATGTTCTCCGCCACCGCAATGCCTTCATCTTCGGCCTTGTGCGCCAGCATCGGGCCGGGAATCACGTCCCCGATCGCCCACACGCCCGCGACCTTCGTCGCAAAGTCATGGTCGGTTTCGATCTGGCCGCGCTTGTTGAGTTCCAGTCCGATCTTGTCGAGGCCCAGACCATCGGTATTCGGCTTGCGGCCGATCGACACCAGCACGACATCGGCTTCCAGCGTTTCAGCGGCACCTCCGGCAGCCGGTTCCAGCGTCAGGACGGCCTTGCCACCCTTCGCCTCGGCCGCTGTCACCTTCGTACCGAGCTTGAATTCGAAGCCCTGCTTCTTGAAGATCTTGTTCGCTTCCTTGCGAACATCGCCGTCCATGCCGGGCAGTATCTGATCGAGATATTCGACCACCGTCACCTTCGCGCCCAGGCGACGCCACACGCTGCCCAGTTCCAGACCGATTACGCCGCCGCCGATCACGACCATGTGACCGGGCACCTTGGCCAGCTCCAGCGCGCCGGTGGAATCGACGATCACGCCGCCCGCATTGTCGACCGTAACGCCGGGCAGCGGCGTCACCGACGAACCCGTCGCGATGACGATGTTCTTGGCGGTCACCTTCTGCCCCGCCACCTCAACGCTGTTCGCGCCGGTGAAGCTTGCCAGCCCCTTCAGCCAGGTGACCTTGTTTTTCTTGAACAGAAATTCGATGCCACCGGTCAGGCCCTTGACCGCATCGACACGCTGTCCCTGCATCGTGTCGAGGTCGAGGCTCATCTTGTCGATCTTGACGCCCAGCTTGGCGAGCGCGCCGCCGGCAGCTTCCTCGTACAGCTCCGACGCGTGCAGCAGCGCCTTCGACGGGATGCAGCCGACGTTGAGGCAGGTGCCGCCCAGCGTTTCGCGGCTTTCCGCACACGCCGTCTTCAATCCCAGCTGCGCGGCGCGGATCGCCGCGACATAGCCGCCGGGACCTGCACCGATCACCAGTACGTCATAATCGAAATCGGACATCGGCTTTTCCTTTTTTTCATGTCGGCACCTTGGCCGCATCTCCCGATTCCCGAAAGAAATCTGGGAGCCCCCCAGCCCTTGCTGGGGAGGACGTTAATCCGTGAATATTACAGGTCGATCAGCAGACGGGTCGGGTCCTCGATCGCGTTCTTCACCGCGACCAGGAAGGTCACGGCCTCCCGACCGTCGATCAGACGGTGGTCATAAGACAGCGCCAGATACATCATCGGGCGCACCACGACCTGGCCGTTGCGGACTACCGGGCGATCCTCGATACGGTGCAGGCCGAGCACGGCGGACTGCGGCGGGTTGATGATCGGCGTCGACATCAGCGATCCGAAGACACCCCCGTTGGAGATGGTGAAGGTGCCGCCCTTCATATCTTCCATCGTCAGCGTGCCTTCCTTGGCCTTCTTGCCAAAGCCGCCGATGGTCTTTTCGATTTCCGCCACGCTCATCGCTTCGGCATTGCGGATCACCGGCACGACCAGACCATTGGGCGCAGATACCGCGACAGAGATGTCGCAGAAATCGTTATAGACGATCTCATCACCTTCGATCTGACCGTTGACGCCCGGAATATCCTTCAGCGCCATGCACACGGCCTTCGTAAAGAAGCCCATGAAGCCAAGACGCACGCCGTGCTTCTTTTCGAACAGATCCTTGTACTTGTTGCGCGCCTCGATGACGTTGGTCATGTCGACGTCGTTGAAGGTGGTGAGCAGCGCGGCGGTGTTCTGCGCTTCCTTCAGGCGCTTGGCGACCGTCTGGCGCAGGCGCGTCATTTTCACGCGTTCCTGCGCCCGGCTGGGGCCAGTGGCGGTCGGTGCCGCCGATGCAGGCGCTGCGGCGGCAGGCGCTGCGGCCTTGGCGGTGCCCGCGGCAATGGCGGCCATCACATCATCCTTGGTCAGGCGGCCATCCTTGCCCGTGCCCTTGATCTTGCTCGGGTCCAGACCATGCTCCAGCACCAGGCGGCGGACAGCGGGCGAAAGCGTCAGGCCGCCCGCGTCAACGGCATCATCATCATCAGCAGGCGCAGGCGCGCTGGCTGCGGCAGGAGCAGGCGCTGCCGCCTCGGCTTTTGCCGGGGCAGCCGCAGGAGCAGCGGCAGCGCTGGCACCCTCGCTGATGGTCGCGATGATCGCGCCGACACCCACCGTGTCGCCTTCCTTCACCAGCAGGTCGCCCAACACGCCGGCCACCGGGGCCGGCACGTCGATCGCGACCTTGTCGGTTTCCAGGCTGGCGATGGGTTCATCCAGCGCGACGGCTTCGCCCGGCTTTTTCAGCCACTGGCCGACTGTCGCCTCTGTCACGGACTCGCCCAGCGTGGGGACTTTGACTTCGGTTGCCATGATCTTGGTTCTTTCGCTCTCTAAGTTGTGCAGGCCGGGAGAGGCTTAGTTCTTCTTCTGGCGGCGGATTTCACCACGCACGCTGTGACCCAGCGCGTCGGCGACCAGCGCGCCCTGTTCGGCAAGGTGACGCTTGGCAAGGCCCGTCGCTGGCGAAGCAGCTGCCTTGCGGCCAGCGTAACGCGCGCGCATCGGCGCCTTTTCCGCCAGCTTCAGCGCATCTTCGATATAGGGTTCGACGTGGAACCAGGCGCCGTTGTTGCGCGGCTCCTCCTGACACCAGATGACCTCTTCCAAACCCGTCATCCGCTTCAGACGCACCGCCAACGCCTCCGTCGGGAACGGATAAAGCTGCTCGATCCGGACGATCTGCGTATTCTTGTCGCCCGCCGCGTCACGCGCTTCGATCAGGTCATAAGCCACCTTGCCCGAACACAGGACCAGTCGCTTGGTTTCTGCGTCCGGCGCCGGATTGGTGTCCGACAGGATGCGCATGAAGTGGTTTTCGCCCATGAAATCGGCGACTTGCTGACCGCCAGCTTGTGGCGCAGCAGCGATTTCGGGGTCATCATGATGAGCGGCTTGCGGAACGGACGCAGCATCTGACGGCGCAGTATGTGGAAATAATTGGCCGGCGTGGTGCAGTTCGCGACCTGGATATTGCCCTCTGCGCACAGTTGCAGATAGCGTTCCAGACGCGCCGAACTATGCTCCGGCCCCTGCCCTTCATAACCGTGCGGCAGCAGGCAGACCAGCCCGTTGGCGCGTAGCCACTTGCTTTCCGACGACGCGATATACTGGTCGAAGATGATCTGCGCGCCGTTGGCGAAATCGCCGAACTGCGCTTCCCACATCACCAGCGTCTTGGGATCGGCCATGGCAAAGCCATATTCGAAGCCCAGCACACCATATTCCGACAGCGGGCTGTCATGCACCTCAAACCGGCCATGCGGGACGGTGGAGAGCGGAATATATTTGCCTTCGGTATTCTGATCGACCCAGACCGCATGCCGCTGGCTGAACGTACCACGCCCCGAATCCTGCCCAGACAGGCGAACGCCATAGCCCTCCGACAAGAGCGAGCCGAAGGCCAGCGCTTCGCCCGTCGCCCAGTCGAAATTCTCGCCGGAACGGAACATTTCGGCCTTGGCATCGAGCACGCGGCGCAGCGTCTTGTGCACCTCATGGCCTTCGGGAACGGTGGTCAGGGTACGGCCCAGGCTCTCGAACAGCTTCGTCGAAATCGCGGTTTCGACATTCTGGCGCTTGGTTTCGGGATCGGCCGGCTGGTGCAGGCCCGACCAGCGACCCGCGAACCAGTCCGCCTTGTTCGCCTTGTAGCCCTTGGCGGCCTCGAACTCGTCCTCCAGTTGCTGGACGAACGCACTGGTCACGTCCGCCGCGAACTTCTCGTCGATCACGCCCTGCGCCTTCAGCCGGTCGCTGTAGATCTGGCTGACCGGCGGGTGCTGACGGATTTCCTTGTACATCAGCGGCTGGGTGAAGCCCGGCTCATCGCCTTCGTTGTGACCAAAGCGGCGATAGCACCACATGTCGATCACGACGTCGCGATGGAAGGTCTGGCGATATTCGATCGCCAGCTTGCATGCGAAGGTCACCGCTTCCGGATCGTCGCCATTGACGTGCAGGATCGGCGCCTGAACACCCTTCGCGACGTCGCTGGGATAGGGCGAGCCGCGCGAGAACTGCGGGCTGGTCGTAAAACCGATCTGGTTGTTGACGATGAAATGGATGCAACCGCCGGTGTTGTAGCCCTTAACCCCTGAGAAGCCGAAGCATTCCCAAACGATGCCCTGACCCGCGAAGGCAGCGTCACCGTGGATCAGAACCGGCAGCACCTGATTGTGTGCGCCAAGATCGTCGCGGAAAGTCTGCTGCGCGCGCACCTTACCCAGCACGATGGGATCGACGGTTTCCAGATGCGAAGGATTGGGGACCAGCGACATATGCACGCGGGTGCCGTCGAACTCGCGGTCGGTGGAGGTGCCCAGGTGATATTTCACGTCGCCCGATCCGCCGACATCTTCCGGATTGGCGGTGCCGCCGGAAAATTCGTGGAAGATGACGCGGAACGGCTTCGCCAGGACATTGGCGAGCACGTTCAGGCGACCGCGATGAGCCATGCCGTAAACGATTTCGCGCACGCCCTGCTGGCCGCCATATTTGATGACCGCTTCCAGCGCGGGAATCATCGATTCGCCGCCATCCAGGCCAAAGCGCTTCGTCCCGACATATTTCTTGCCGAGGAACTTCTCATACTGTTCGGCGTGGATCACCTTGGACAGGATCGCCTTCTTGCCTTCGGGCGTGAAGTGGATTTCCTTGTCCTTGCCCTCCAGCCGATCCTGCAGGAAGCGGCGTTCCTCGACATCGGCGATGTGCATATATTCCAGGCCGACCGGCCCGCAATAGATTGGCCTGCAAGATAGCCACCAACTCGCGCACCGTCGAATATTCCAGACCCAGGCTGCCACCCAGATAGACCTTGCGATCCAGCGCCGCGCCGGAAAAGCCGTGATATTCCGGCGTCAGGTCGGCGGGCAAATCGCGCTTGGTCAGGCCCAGGGGATCGAGCTTCGCTGCAAGATGCCCCCGCACGCGATAGGTGCGGATCAACATCATGGCGCGGATGGAGTCGGCTGCGGCAGACTGGACATCAGCTTGGCTGGCCGCCGGCGAGGCGGCCTTTGCCTTGTCCGCCGCCTTGACGACGACTTCCATCTGCGGTGGGATCGAGAGCGGCGGTCAGTGCGTCGGTATCGGTGAGGGGCCAATTGTCGCGCGCCCAACTCGGTCCGTGTTCGACTTCCGCTGCGACAGGCGGAAAATCCTGATTCTCGTAACCCATGATGCTTGTCCTGCTGTCCCGCGCATCCGAAGAATGCGCGGGGGGAGGTGTAGTTTCTTAATTTATAGGCCTTAGAGGCCCTTCAGAACCGCAGCGAGCGTCGAACCCAGCTCCGACGGGCTGGCCGCCACGCGGATGCCGGCTTCTTCCATCGCCGCAATCTTGCTTTCCGCGTCGCCCTTGCCGCCCGACACGATCGCGCCGGCATGGCCCATGCGACGGCCCGGAGGCGCCGTGCGGCCCGCGATGAAACCAGCCATCGGCTTCTTGCGACCACGCTTGGCTTCGTCGATCAGGAACTGCGCGGCCTGCTCTTCCGCATCGCCGCCGATTTCGCCGATCATGATGATGGACTTGGTGGCTTCGTCGGCCAGGAACAGTTCCAGCACGTCGATGAAGTTGGTGCCGTTCACCGGATCGCCGCCGATGCCGACAGCCGTGGTCTGGCCCAGGCCTTCGTTCGTGGTCTGGAACACCGCTTCATAAGTGAGCGTGCCGGAACGCGACACGACGCCGACCGAACCTTCCGAGAAGATGGAGCCGGGCATGATGCCGATCTTGCACTGATTGGGGGTCAGCACGCCGGGGCAGTTCGGGCCGATCAGGCGCGACTTGGAACCCGACAGGGCGCGCTTCACCTTCACCATGTCTAGCACCGGGATGCCTTCGGTAATGGTGACGATCAGCGGCACTTCCGCGTCAATCGCTTCCAGAATGGAGTCGGCGGCAAATGGCGGCGGAACATAGATGACGCTGGCCGTCGCGCCGGTCTTGTCGACCGCTTCGGCAACCGTGTTGAACACCGGCAGGCCGATGTGCGTGGTGCCACCCTTGCCCGGCGTCACGCCGCCGACCATCTGCGTGCCGTAAGCAAGCGCCTGTTCGGTGTGGAATGTGCCGGTGGCGCCGGTCATACCCTGGGTAATGACCTTCGTATTCTTGTCGACGAGGATGGACATCAACTAATCCTTGCTAGCCGCTTATTTCGGCGTGGGTCCGACAGGGACGGGTGCCGACCCGCATACATTGCGATTCCAGCACCCGCCCCAGTTGATTATGCGAGCGTGCTGTCGATGCCCTTGCAGGCGTCCAGCAGTTCCTTGACCGCGTCGACAGAGACCTGAAGATTGGTCTTGGCTTCATCGTCCAGGCTGATTTCGACGATCTTTTCGACGCCGTTCGCGCCGATCACGACGGGCACGCCGACATACAGGCCATCGACGCCATATTGGCCGTCGACATAGGCTGCGCAGGGCATGATGCGCTTCTGGTCGAACAGATAGGCTTCGGCCATCGCGATGCCGCTGGTTGCGGGCGCGTAATATGCCGATCCCGTCTTCAGCAGAGCGACGATTTCACCGCCGCCGCCGCGGGTGCGCTTAACGATTTCGTCGATGCGCTCCTTGGTCGAAAAGCCCATCTTGATGAGGTCGGTCACGGGGATGCCCGAAACCGTCGAGTAGCCCAGAACCGGGACCATGGTGTCGCCGTGGCCGCCGAGCACGAAGCTGTTCACGTCCTTCACCGAGACATTGAATTCGTCCGCCAGGAAGTGGCTGAAGCGCGCCGAGTCCAGAACGCCAGCCATGCCGACGACCTTGTTGTGGGGAAGGCCCGAAAATTCGCGCAGCGCCCACACCATCGCGTCGAGCGGGTTGGTGATGCAGATGACGAAGGCGTCAGGGGCATTCGCCTTGATGCCTTCACCGACGGCCTTCATGACCTTCAGGTTGATGCCGAGCAGGTCGTCGCGGCTCATGCCGGGCTTGCGCGCCACACCGGCCGTCACGATGATGACGTCCGCGCCCGCGATGTCGGCATAGTCGTTCGAACCGGTGATCTTCGCGTCGAAACCTTCGACCGGGCCGCACTGGGATAGGTCGAGTGCCTTGCCCTGGGGGACGCCCTCGACCACGTCGAACAGGACGATGTCGCCCAGTTCCTTCTTCGCGGCCAGATGCGCGAGCGTACCACCAATGTTACCAGCGCCGATCAGCGCGATTTTCTTGCGAGACATATTCACTACTCTCCCCAGACAGGTCGTCGGACACGCCGGAGACCGCCGGCGTGGCGGAAATGCGAGGCCGCATTAGACGATTCCCTGTCATATTCAACCTAAGATCGACCGAACGCCATGATTATCTTTGCAATTCGTTCGCAATATCATTAAATGCAGTTTTGACATTAAGCCGTTGCCCTCCCGACAGGGCCAGGGCATGCCGCGTATGAGGGATGCAGCATGATCGTCGCTTTGCGATGAGGAGGCCTATGTCCATCTACCCTGCACACATTCTTTCCCGTCGTGGCCTTTCAACGGCACTCGGTCCGATCGCCCTTACAATCTGCACGCCCGCTGCGAACGCAAATGAAAGGGATTGGGACAGGGCCAGCAGCATCGCACGCGACGCGCTTGTCGTGGTTGCCGTGGGCCTGCCGGCGGTCAAGGGCGACTGGAACGGAAGCCTGCAGGCAGCAGGCAGCATCGGCGCGACGGCGGGCGTCACCTGGGCGCTCAAGGAAACATTCCCGGAAACCCGTCCGGACGGCAGCGACCGGAAGAGCTTTCCGTCAGGTCACACCTCGGTGGCCTTTGCCGCCGCGTCCTCGCTGGCCGAACGCCAGGGTTGGGATGTCGGCATTCCTGCGCATCTGGCGGCCGCTTTCGTCGGCTTCGCCCGCGTCAAAGCGGACAAGCATCATTGGTACGATGCCGTCGTCGGCGCGGCCATCGGCGAAGCGGCCGGGCTGCTCATCACCCGCAAGCCGCGCGAGAATATAGCAGTCATCCCCTGGGGCGACACAAGGGGCGGCGGCGTTTCCTTCGCTATGCGATTCTGAAAATTGGGAAGTCCGCGTGCCTCAGCAGTGCGCCCAGCAGGTGATCAGGCGCCCCGCCCTTCCAGCGCCTGAGCGGCTTCCGCCATCAAGCTGCCGATGATGTCCGCGACCGGCTCTTCCTTCGTCACCATGCCGACCGACTGGCCCGCCATCAGCGATCCGTTTTCCACGTCGCCGTCGATGACCGCTCGGCGCAGCGCGCCTGCCCAGTAATGTTCGATCTCCAGCTGGGCCTGCGCCATGTCGACCTTGCCTTCATCCAGCATGTTGGCGACTTCGCGCTGCTTGGCGGTGAAGGCTTCGGTTCCGGCGTTCTTGAGCGCGCGGACCGGAATGACCGGCAAACGCGGATCGATCTGCACGCTGGCGATCGCCTCACGCGCGGACGCCCGCAGAAATGCCTTCTTGAAATTGGGATGCGCGATGCATTCGGTCGCGCAAACGAAGCGGGTGCCAAGCTGAACGCCGGCAGCACCCATTTCCAGATAGCTGGCAATCGCCTCTCCACGGCCGATGCCGCCCGCAACGAAGATCGGCAGTTGCTCGGCAAGCTCGGGCAGGATTTCCTGGGCCAGCACGCTGGTCGACACGGGACCGATATGGCCGCCCGCCTCCATACCCTCGATCACCAGAGCATCGACGCCCGAACGCACCAGCTTCTTGGCGAGCGCCAGCGCGGGCGCGAAGCAGATCACCTTCGCACCGGTTTCCTTGATGGCTTCCAGGCTGCCCTTGGGCGGCAAGCCCCCCGCCAGTACTACGTGGCCGACCCGATGCTTGGCGCAGACCGCGATCAGGTCGAACAGCTGCGGGTGCATGGTGATCAGGTTGACGCCGAACGGCTTGTCGGTCAGCGCCTTCGTCGCGGCGATTTCGGCGTCGAGCAGTTCCGGGCTCATCGCGCCGCAGGCGATCAGGCCAAAGCCGCCCGCATTCGACATGGCCGCCACCAGATGGCGTTCCGACACCCACGACATCGCGCCGCACAGTATCGCAACCTCACTGCCCAGAAACTGCGTGCCGCGATACATCAGGCGCGACAGACGTCCTTCGCCGGTGGTCGACCGGTCGTTCATGCCGCCGCGTCCAGTCCATAGGCGCTGTGCAGAACGCGCACGGCCAGTTCGGTTTCGTCCTCGTCGATCAGCACGCTGACCTTGATCTCGCTGGTCGTGATCGCAAGGATGTTGATCCCGCGGTCGGCCAGGTTCTTGAACATGGTGGACGCAACGCCCGCATGGCTTTTCATGCCGACGCCCACGACGCTGACCTTCGCCACCTTGGTATCGGCGATCAGGCGATTGAAGCCGATGGTGCCCTTCTGCGTCTCCAGCACGTCCGTCGCGCGGGCAAGGTCGGCAGCAGGGACGGTGAAGGTCACGTCGGTCTCACCCTTGTCGCGACCGACATTCTGGATGATCATATCGACGTTGATCGCAGCTTCAGCCAGCGGGCCAAAGATATGCGCGACGGCGCCCGGACGGTCGGGCACGCGGGTCAACGTGATCTTCGCCTCGTTCTTGTCATGGGCGATGCCGGTGATGAGCTGACGTTCCATGTTGCTTTCCTCGATTTCTTCCTCGCTGACGATCAGCGTGCCGGGGAGGTCATCCTGTTCGGGGTCGTCGAAGGAGGACAGCACCTGAACGCGCACGCCTTCCTTCATCGCCAGGCCCACCGAACGGGTCTGCAGCACCTTTGCGCCGACCGAGGCAAGCTCCAGCATTTCTTCATATGTAACCATGTCGAGCTTGCGGGCGCGGGCCACGATGCGGGGATCGGTGGTATAGACGCCATCGACATCGGTGTAGATGTCGCAGCGATCGGCCTTCACCGCTGCGGCAACCGCGACCGCAGACGTGTCCGAACCGCCCCGGCCCAGTGTCGATACCCGGCCATCCGCCATTACGCCCTGAAAACCGGGGATGACGGCCACCTGCCCGCGGCCCATCGCCTCCAGCAGCGCGCCGGTTTCGATTTCGTCGATACGGGCCTTTTCATGCGCCTCGATCGTGCGGATCGGCAATTGCCAGCCCAGCCAGCTGCGCGCGTCGACGCCCATCGCCTTCAGCGTCATGGCCAGCAGACCGCTGGTGATCTGTTCGCCCGCCGCCACGACCACATCATATTCCGCCGGGTCGTAGAGCGAAGACGCTTCGCGGCAGAAGCCGACCAGCCGATCGGTTTCGCCCGCCATGGCGGAAACCACGACGGCGACTTCATTGCCCTGCGCCGCCACGTGGCGAACGCGGGCAGCCACGTTGCGAATACGCTCCATGCCCGCCATGGAGGTGCCGCCGAACTTCATTACGATGCGCGCCATGATTTGCCGCCCGTCCCGCTTTGCGTCTAAAGAATGCCGGGGGGCCATTAGTCAGCAAGGGTCGTTATGGCAAGCAAAGCAAGCAGCAGCATCGACGCGGGGGAAGCCGCCCATTTCGGCGCGATGGCGTCGGACTGGTGGAATCCCAAGGGTTCCAGCGCGATGCTGCACCAACTGAACCCCGTTCGCCTTGGCTATATTCGTTCGGCGATCAACGCGCACTGGGGGCTGGACCGTCATATGCTGCGCCCCCTGTCGGGCAAGCGGGTCATGGACGTGGGCTGCGGCGCGGGGTTGCTGTGCGAACCGCTGGCGCGGCTGGGCGGGACAGTCACCGGCCTTGACGCCGCGCCGGAGAATATTGCCGCCGCGAAGGACCATGCGGCGCAGGGCGGCATCCTTGTCGATTATCGCGCGCAGGCAGTGGAAACGCTGACAGAGGCACCGTTCGATCTCATCACCAGCATGGAGGTGATCGAGCATGTCACCGACCCCGCCCGTTTCGTCGTGGAGTTGGCGAGGCGGCTCGCGAAGGATGGGTTGCTGATCCTTTCCACGCCCAATCGCACGCCGCTGTCCCGGCTGGCCATGATCGATCTGGCCGAAGGGCTGGGCAAGATTCCGAAGGGAACGCACGACTGGAACAAGTTCCTCACGCCCGAGGAGCTGGAAGGGATGCTGAAGGCCGCCGGCCTGGAGATGACAGATATCAGCGGCATCGGCTTTTCCCCGGCCAAGGGCCTGCACCTGAGCGACAACAAGGCGCTGAATTACATTCTGACGGCGCGCTACAAACTGGGGTGAACGGCAGGGGCGAAGCCATGGACAATATATCGGACCCGCGAGTCGATGCCTATATCGCTGCGCAGGCGGATTTCGCCCGCCCGGTCCTGACCCACTTCCGCCATCTGGTCCACGACAACGTCTCGCCTGTTGTGGAAACGATCAAATGGCGCTTTCCTCACTTCGTCTATGGCGACAAGAACCTGTGCTCCATGGCCGCCTTCAAAGGGCATGCCGCGATCAGTTTCTGGTACAGCGAGGACGCGACGCCCGCACGGGCGGCGGAGGGTGGCATGGGCCATCTGGGCCGTATCACGGGGCTGGCCGACCTGCCCGGCGATGCCGAGCTGATCGCCATGATAACCCGCTCAGCCCAGATGATCGACGCCGGGGCAAAGCCGCAATGGATCGAACGGCGTAAACCGCGCCCTCCCCTGCCCATTCCGCCCGCCCTGCAAAATGCCATCGACGGCGATCCGGCCGCCGCCGCCGTGTGGGCGCGCCTTTCACCCAGCCAGATCCGCGACTATGCCGAATGGATCGGCGAGGCGAAGAAAGAGGAAACCCGCGACCGGCGAATTGCGCAGGCCGTGGAGTGGATCGCGCAGGGCAAGGATCGCAACTGGAAATATCGCTGAGCGCGGGCGACCTTCCCCGACTAAACGTCCAGCCCCACCAGCTGGCCGCTTGCGACCGCATCGACATAGCGCACGCCGTCCACGTCGATCCATTGCTCGGTCCCCTCCAGCACCCGCCCGTTGATGGCAGTGACCAGCGTTTCGACCGCGATGCTGCTCTGATCGTCGAAGCGCAGCGTCAGGATCGCGGGGCCATCCTTTGCCGCGACCGTCATGCGCTTGCCCAGCCAGGCATAAGTCCAGCCGTCCGGCGCGACATATTCGTTATTGTCGATCAGGGTCTCGACCTGACCATTGGCATTGGTCATGCGCAGCGAAATACGGACCGCCCCCACGCCGCGCCGCGGCGGCGCGAACATCAACGGTGCGACGGCATCGACGCGCAGCGGCACCGGCGTGTCCGTGACAGCCTTGCTTCCGCCGATCCGCAAAACGGGCAGGCGATGGGAAAAGGGCAGATGCGCCTTGGAAAAGCCGGACTGACGCAATACCGGCGCGCGCGTCAGTGCCGCCAACTGGTCCGCGTTGACATTGCCCGACTGCAGGCGCGCAGCGCAGCTTGGACACAGCAACATCGCCTCCCGACCCGTGCCAAGAAACGCATAATAATAGATCGTCGCACCGCATCGGATGCAGCCAAAGCCGCTTCGAAAGCGGGCATCGGCGCGTTCGTCGGTGTCCAGTTCACTCGTCAGCCTGATGTCGGCGCCGCTCATTCCATTCCCCCGATGGATGCCGCGACGGGCGGTCGCCGGCCCTCCTGCCGTCCCGTCCTCTCCCAACTGCTCCGGCTCTTGTCGTCCGATATGCCGCCTTATGCCTTCCACCGGGGGTGGCGAGTCAAGCCCGCGACGAGGCTGCTGCGTTCATTCACGCTATTTGCGGGACACTGCGCCACCCGCGGCGCGTCGACGGCTCACAAACCTCGGGGCGGTTCAATGGGCAGGCTGTAGGGTGGGTGCGCAGCATCTCTCCAGCCCGGGCCGTGCAATCGGCTGGGCGCTGGAACCCGAAAAACCGGCCGCCACTTTAGCAAGCTGCGGATTCCGATGGACGATGGCGGCGCAATCGAGACGCCATTGAAAGGCGAGAGTTTGGCCCGTCCTGCATCAGGTGGTGCCCCCATTCACCAGCAAACCGAATCGCCTGCCCGAACGGAAGGCCCGCCGACCAGAGGCGAGCTGGCGGGTCTTCCCGAACATATTCCACCTAGATTGCGCTTAGCGGCACTGAACCCCGCCACGGTCGATTTCCCGACCGATCGCGCCGCCAGCGCCAGCTCCCAACAGCGTGCCAAGCAAGCTGGAGCGGCCATTGTCCAGCGCATTACCCAGCAGACCACCTAGCGCCGCCCCGACAATCAGCCCCGTTGTGCCATCCGACCGGCGGCAATAATAGCGACCGTTGCTGCCGCGGTAGATACGCGTCTGGCGCGACACCCGGGTCGGCCTGTAGTAGCGGCCATCCCGGTAGTAACGGTCCGCATAATAGGCATTGTCACGGCCTTCCGGGCGATTCCAGTCGTAGTCGCGATAGCGGCGCCAGTTGCGATTATCATGGCGATCGCGACCGCGTTCGTAACGATCGTCGCGGCCATCGCGATCACGATCCTTCCAGCTCTTGCCCTGCGCCTGCGCGGGTGCCGCAAGGGCTGCGGGCAAGGCTCCCATGGCCGCCAGTCCAAGCGACAAAGCTATCAGCATCTTTTTCATCTTCGCGGCCTCCTCGACCGATTACCGTCATTGCCAAGGCCGCTTGAACGCGCCGCCGGGAGCCTGGTTGCATGCTGTGCGGCGGGACGGAACCGCGACGGTGCGCCGACTGTTTGACGTTAACCCGCAGCACCACAGGAGATCCGCATGACGATGGCACCCAACGGCGATGATCGCTTCGGTCGGGACGATCTGGCTCCCGAAAACGCTAACAGCGAGCAGGACGAAGGCGGCACGCAGGCTCAGGACGTTGCAGAGGACGCGCGGACACGCGGCACCGATCTGTCCGAGGACAGCGAGCGCGGCGGCAAGACCGACCCTACTGAACTGGTGCCACAGGACATGAGCGATCTGGTGGAAAAGATGCAGGAAATGACACGGTCCGGCCATGTGGACATGGACGCCTATGCCGGGGAACCGGCGATGGACGATGAGGAAGACAGCTACGGCGATAGCGAAAGCTCCGACGAGTAAACGGTCAATCGCCCCGCAGCCGTTGAAGCCACCTCGATGGAGGCTTGGCGCCATTCTCGCCCGTCAGGGCCGAGCGACTTCGAGCCAGGATCTGCATCAAATGCTTGTTGCGCGGCGGGCATTTGCAGCACAGCACCCGAACAGCCTCCCGGCTAATTCCCCCAGATGTCACTTACATGAAAGAAAAATGAAAACGACGCGGCCCGATTGTGACACGCTGTAACATTTGGGTCTTCGCCGATCTTTAGCGGCCCCCTCGCGGATAGCGAATCCGAACGAGAAGGGGTTTTTGAAATGTTTACGTCACGCCGGAAATTGCCGGGCCATGCTTATGCTCTGCCGATGGCAGCCGCCATCATGCTTCAGGCCGGCACGGCGCACGCAGCGGTCGCGGCGGCAGATGCAGCGGTGCCAGCACCGCAAGCCGCCACGGACCCGTCTGTACAACCCAACGACACGCAGGGCCTGGACGCCATCGTCGTCACCGCGACGAAGCGCGAAACCAATCTGCAGGAAACCCCGATCGCGATCAGCGTGCTGAACACCGCCGCGCTGGCCGATCGCCATGTCCAGAGCCTTTACAATCTTGCCGACGGCTCGGTCCCGTCGCTGCGCATCGCCACGTTCGAAGCGCGCCAGTCCGCGCTCACGATTGGTATCCGCGGCATCGTCCCCCTCGACGCCAATCAGCCTGCCCGTGAACAGGGCGTCGGCATTTACGTCGATGGCGTCTATCTGGGCCGCCAGCATGGCCTGAACGCCGCGCTGTTCGATGTAGAGCGCGTCGAGGTGTTGAAGGGTCCGCAGGGCACCCTGTTCGGTCGCAACACCGAAGGTGGCGCGCTTTCCATCGTGTCGAAGGCGCCGAGCGGCGAATTTGGCGGACGGCTGGTCGCCGGTATCGGCAACTACGGCGCCTATAACGGCGAATTCCACCTCGATCTGCCCGAATATCATGGCTTCAGCATCAAGCTGGACGGTGTCCTGCAATATCAAGACCCAACCACGAAGAACCCGCTAGCGGGCCAGACCGGCTGGAACTATTTCGACCGCCATGGCGGCCGCGTCGCCGTGCGGTGGAAGCCGACGGACAGCATCACCAACGATTTTTCCTATGACGTTGGCGAGGACAAGAATTCGCCTTTCTACAGCCAGCTGCTTAACTACAACCCCAACAAGTGTCTGGCCGGTGCCCAGTCGGCCTCGCCCAACTGCGTGCTGCCCGGCACTGCCTACACGACACTGACCGGCACGGTTAAGCCGCTCATGCCCGGCGTGGTCGTCAACGGCGACAGCCGGATGAAGGTCGCCGACATCGGCGTGCCGCAGCAGCCCAGCATTGATAAAACGCATGGTTTCACGAACAATCTGCGCTGGAAAGTCGCAGACGAAATCGAACTGCGCTCGATCACGGCATGGCGCGGCGTGGACGTTGAACAGTGGGACAATTCCGGCGGCGCGCATCGCGTTCCGACGATCTCGCCGGGTTGCACGGGCACGGCCTGCAATTTCAGCCGCTACAGCCTTGCCGACCTTCGCCAGCGTCAGTTCAGCCAGGAACTGCAAGCCGTCGGCAGCGTGGGCAGCATCGATTATGTCGCCGGCCTCTATTATTTCAACGAGCATGTCAGCGACGACGCGGCGACCCCGAACTCCACCGCGATCGTGGGTTACACCACTGCCGGGCAGACCAGCGGCTATTCCTTCGTCACGCTGGACCCCTGCACCGGCTCTGGCGGCTTTGGCTCGCAGCCGGGCTGCCGCTCGATCGACCGTGCGTCGGAAGTGTGGTCGAAAAGCTATGCCGCTTACGGTCAGCTGACATGGAACGCGACCGACGTGCTGCACCTGACGGTCGGCGGCCGCTACACGCATGACAAGAAGCGCGGCGTGCTGCACTTCTCGCGCAACATCAACTACGACACCAACACCACGGTGGCGAACGCCAATGGCTACAAGCCGCTCGACGAGTCCTGGGACCGTTTCAACCCGATGGCGACCATCGCCTATGACGTGAGCGATGACGTCCACGTCTATGCGAAATATGCCACCGGCTATCGCGCCGGCGGCGCCAGCTCGCGCACGTCCAACTATCAGGCGTTCGATCCGGAAGACGTGAAGTCCTACGAAGTCGGTCTGAAGAGCGATTTCTGGGATCACCGCGCACGGTTCAACCTGGCCGGCTACATCATGGACCGCAAGGACAGCCAGGTCGACATCAGCTCGATCCAGGTGACGGCGACCGGCAGCTTCAACAATCTGGTCACCATCAATGCGCCGGGCACCACCAAGATCCGCGGCATCGAAGCGGACCTGACGCTGACCCCGTTCGAAGGGCTGACGCTAAACGCATCCTATGCCTACACCTACACCAACATTCCGCTGGTCCCGATCACGGTGACGGCGGGCGGCGTGACGACCACGGTTCAGCAGCGCTTCTACATCGTGTTCACGCCCCGCAACGCGGCCAGTGGCTCGATCGACTATGCGCTGCCGGTAGGCGACGCCGGTACGAAGCTGCGCATCCACCTCGACGGTAACTATTCGCAGGCGACGCAGGCCTTCGACCAGTTCGCGACGAAGGCGGATGCTTCGGTGCTATTCAACGGCCGTATCTCGCTGACCGACATTCCGCTCAGCGACAATGGGCAGAAGCTGACCGTCGCGATCTGGGGCCGCAACCTGTTCAACGAACAATATGTGTTCCGCCGGGATCCGTCGAACAGCCTGCCCGGTTCGCCCACGACCAGCGCCACCAACGGCAGTATCAACAACGTGCTGGGCGATTACGGCAATTTCAACGCGCCGCGCACTTTTGGGCTGGAAGCCAGCCTGAAGTTCTAAACTACGGCAACGATTACCCCCTGCTGGCTTCCGCCCGCTTCATGCGAGCGGAAGCCATATTTTTGCGATCAATCCCGGTTCCGCATCGCCCAGTTCAAGCCCGCCTCCATGAAGGCGCGCGATCGCCGCGACCAACGGCAGGCCAAGGCCGTGGCCGCTGCTGTTGCGGCTGCCATCCAGACGACCGAAACGGCGCAAAGCGGTGTCGCGCTCGTCCGGTGGAACTCCAGCGCCGTTGTCCTGCACGGTCAGGATCGCTTGTGCGCCGGACGCCATCAAGCCAACGCGAACCCTTGTCCCTTGGGCCGTGTGGCGCAGGGCATTTTCGATCAGATTGAACATGACTTGAGACAAAAGCTGGCGGTCGCCTTCGACCAGAACCGGCGCATCAATCCCGCTTTCCAGCTCATGCCCGCTTTCCTCCGCTATCGGCGCCATCGTCGCCACGATGTCCTGGGCAACCGCGGACAGGTCGAAGCGTTCGAACGCCGCCCGCCGACTGCCGCCTTCCACTTCGGCGATGCGCAGGATCGCGGCGAACAACGCCAGTATCTCATCGCATTGGGCGATGGCCTCGTCGATCTCGACCACCAGTTCGCCATCGCCCGCCTTCTGCGACAGCGCAGCCAACCGCCCGCGCAGTCGAGCCAGCGGCGTGCGCAGATCGTGCGCGATGTCGTCCGACACGCCACGAATGCCTTCCATCAGTTCGTTGATGCGGTCGAGCATCCGGTTGAAGGCGATCCCCTGCCGGTCGAAAGCGCCTTTCGACCCCGAAACCGGCACGCGATAGCTCATGTCGCCATCGAAAATCGCATCCGCAGCGGAGTGGATGCGCGTGATCCGGCGATGCACCACCCGGCTGAACAGGCTGGTGCCGCCAACCACGATCAGGATGATCGAACCAAAGCCGATCAGATAGATACGTTGCCGTTCCAGATCGTAATTGTCGAAAGGCTCCGTCTCCGCGATCGCCACCAGCACGGTGCCGTCGCCAAGGCGTCGGGCGAGCGCCCGCCCCTTGCTCAGCCCCTCGATCTTGTCGGCGACACTGACACCCGAAAAGCCCATCGGCACTCGGCGCGACAGGCGCACATTGCCGCCGATCCAGCGCCCTTCTTCATCGAACAAGGCGATGCCCAGGTCGCCCGTGTCGCGTTGTCGCGAGAGCGCATCGATCTGCGCGATCAGGCGCTGGCGATCCAGCCGACCACCATCGGGTGCCAGCGACTCACTTACGTGAGACAAGCGCTGGTCGACCAGGTTTCGGATAGTGCGGATGGTCGCGGAATAGGTGGCCAGGCCCGTCACCACTGTCGCCATCAGGAACAACGCCAGATAAATGGCGGTCAGCCCCCGCAACGTCAGTCCCGCCAGCGCGCGCTTCATCCGTCGTTCCTATCGCAGGGTATAGCCGACGCCACGCACCGTTGCGATCGGGTCGCTGCCGCCATGCGCCATCAGCTTCTTGCGCAGCCGTCCGACATAGGCATCCACGATGTTGGTGGCCGGTTCGAAGTCATAGTTCCAGACGCGCTCCAGCAGCATCTGACGGGTCAGCACCGTGTCGTTGTGCCGGACCAGCTCCGTCAGCAGCTTGAATTCCGTGCTGGCCAGTTCCAGCGCCGTGCCGTCGCGCCAGGCGCGATGGCGGGTCGGACTGACGATGATGTCGCCCGCGCGGATCGTATCGCCTTCATCCGCCGACCATCCCCGCGCGCGGACCAGCGCGGTGAGGCGGGCGTGAAGTTCGGCCGCATCGACAGGCTTTACGACATAGTCGTCCGCGCCTGCCTCCAGCCCCTCCACCTTCTGGCTCGACCGGCCGAGCGCGGAAAGCATCAGGATCGGCATGTTCACGTGAGCAGCGCGCAGTTGCTCGATCAGGGTGATGCCATTCATGCCCGGCAGCATCCTGTCCATGACAACGGCATCGAACGTTTCGCTGGCGATGGCGGCCAGCGCCTGCTGCCCATTCGCCGCAACGCGACATTGATGGCCAAGCCCGCTCATCTCGCGCGACAGGTTCTCGGCCAGTTCGCCATCATCTTCCACGATCAGGATCGCAAGCGCCACGCAATTTTTCCCAGTTCAAGCGCGCAAAGCGATAGCGCGGTCATCGCGCAGAGGCACCTTAATTATCGGAAATGCTTCGACCCTGCGCAGGCGACGCCCTTCTAAGTCGACGCCCGCTCGACCAGCCGAACCGGCAGCGCCTGCGCTTCCATTGCCCGCCCCTCAATCTGCGCGATCAGTGCGTCGACCAGGGCGATCCCCGCGCGCGCATAATCCTGCGCGATGGTGGTAAGCGGCGGCCGGGTCTGACTGGCGGCGGGGATGTCGTCGAAGCCGACCAGCGCAACATCCTGCGGCACCGACAGACCGGCCTCGTTGAACGCACGCAACGCTCCGGTCGCGATCAGGTCGGACGCGGCAAATACCGCGTCAAATGCCAGCCCCCGGGCCATCAGGCGCCGCGCCGCGAGATAACCTTCATTCTCGAACGCAGAAACGTCCACCTGCAATGCCGGATCGACGGGTAGCCCTGCCGCCTCAAGCCCCTGGCAAAGCCCGCGATAGCGATCGGCATATTCGGGATAATGGTCCGACGCATCGCCGAGAAACGCGACCCGCTTACGCCCCTTGCCTGCAAGATGCGCCGCAACCAGGCGGCCGCCCATCAGATTGTCGCACCCGATCGTCGCGGGCGAAGCGGCAGGATGATCTGCCTGCACCGCACCCCAGCGCACGAAGTGGGTGCGCTGCGCGATCAGCCTGTCGATCCGCGCGCGATAGAGCGTGAAGTCGCCATAGCCCAGCAAGATGATCCCGTCGGCCTTGCGACTGTCCTCATAATCGACATGCCAGTTTGACGAGAGCTGCTGCGTCGACACCAGCAGATCATATCCCCGGTTGGCGCAAGTGCGGGTGATCGACCCCAGCATGGCGAGGAAGAAGGGATTGATCAGCGAATCATCAGCCGTATCGTCCTCAAAGAACAACAGCGCCAAAGTGCGCGTCTGCCCCCGGCGCAGCGACGACGCATTCTTGTCGACCTTGTAATTCAGTTGTTCGGCAATCGCCTCGATCCGCTTGCGCGTCGCTTCGCTGACGGTGCGGTCGCCGCGCAAGGCGCGGGAGACCGTAGGCTGCGAAACGCCGGCCAATTCCGCGATATCGAAGGAGGTGGGCTTATCGAGAGACATCCAGACTAACCCTCCCCTTCTCATCTGCGAGGCATTTCAAGCGACTATCTAACGCCCGACGTGCTGCGCAGCAAACCGGTGCTGAATACGTATGTGGCCTGCTTCACCCATATACCCTGTTCGTCATAACAAGGATCCAAGCAATTATTGCAAGGGCGCCGGATTTCGCATGCAGACGAAATCGGCAAGGGGAGGGTTAGCGATATGAAGAATTCCCGCAGCATGATGACGTTCGCGTCCGGCACGGCACTGGCCATGTGCTTGGTCGCGGTCAGCCCGGCCTGGGCACAGGAACAGCCGCAGCCACAGGCCAGCGAGGACAATGCCGGCGATGGCGGCGGCATCATCGTCACCGGTTTCCGCGCAGCATTGGACAGTTCGGCCCGCATCAAGCGCAACGCCGCTGTCATCGTCGACTCCGTCTCCGCCGAGGATATCGGCAAGCTGCCCGACGTCTCCATCGCAGACTCGCTGGCGCGCATTCCCGGCGTCACCGCACAACGTCTGGAAGGTCGCGACCAGCGACTGTCCATCCGCGGCCTTGGCCCCGACTTCTCGACCACGCTGCTGAACGGGCGCGAACAGGTGACGGTCGGCGACAATCGCGGCGTGGAATATGACCAGTATCCATCGGAATTCTTCCGCAATGTGAATGTCTACAAGTCGACCGACGCCTCGCTGGTCGCAGCCGGCATCGCCGGTACGGTCGACCTGCGCATGCTGCGGCCGCTGGAACAGGCCGATCGCACCGTGGTGGTGTCGCTTCGGGGCCAGATGAACGGCCAGAACAAGCTCAATCCGGACGGCACGCGCTACGGCTATCGCGCATCGGCAACCTATGTCGACAAGTTCGCCGGCGATACGCTGGGCATTGCGGTCGGCTTTTCGGCGACCGAAACGCCGACGCAGATTGAACGCTACAACGCATGGGGCTTCCCCAATGCGCCGGAAGTGGGCGGCGCACTGATCCTGGGCGGTGCCAAGCCCTATGTGCAGTCGAACCTGCTCAAGCGCTATGGCGGCGTCGCGACGATTGAGTGGGAACCCAGCGACAATTTCCATTCGACCTTCGACGCGCTCTATTCCCATTTTGAAGAAACGCAGCGGCTGCGCGGCATCGAGTTCCCGGTCAATCCCGGCTGGGGCGCGGCAACGACGATCGCTCCGGGCTACACCGTGACCGACGGCCTGGTCACGGATGCGGTCATCAACGGCGTCGTGGGCGTGCAGCGCAACGACTTCAACCGCCGGACCGCCGACAATATCTCGCTCGGCTGGAACAACGACCTTGCGCTCAGCGACAAGACCCATCTCAAGGTCGACCTCAGCTGGTCGCGCGCCGAACGGACCGACTTCCTGCTCGAAACCTATTCGGGCACCGGCTATAACCTGTCGGGCGCCAAGGACAGCATCCGCATCCAGCAGCAACCCAATGGCACCTTCTCGATCGTGCCGACGCTCGACTACACCAACACCAACATCATCCGCATCACCGATCCGCGCGGCTGGGGCTATAACGGCACACAGGCCGTGGTGCAGGCCGGCTTCCTCAACCGCCCCGATTTCATCGACGACCTGAAATCGCTGCGCGCCAGCTTGGACGGTGAATTCGATAACATGGGCGTGCTGAGCCGCTGGGAAATCGGCGCCAACTACAGTCGCCGCGAGAAGCAGAGCCGCTACACCTCCTACTTCCTCTGTCCCAAGGGCGGCGGCACCAACTGCACCGTGTCCAGCGGAACGCCGACCAGCTTCGCCGTCCCGGCCGACGCCATTCTGGATAAGCAGGTCGCCCTCGCCTATCTGGGCGTGCCGCGGATGCTCACCTATGATCCGCTGGCGGTCTACGGTCAGCTGAACTCAGTGTTCGACAACCGCCCGGACTCGCTGGTGCGCGACAACACGGTCACGGAAAAGGTACTGACCGGCTATGCCAAGCTGACGCTGGATGGCGATGTGGGCGGCAAATCGGTCAAGGGATCGATCGGCCTTCAGGTCGTCCACACCAACCAAGGGTCGGATGGTGCGATCGCCAACCTGCTGAACGGCGTCGTCACGACCGCCCCGGTCGCGGCAAAGACCAGCTACACCAACTTCCTGCCTTCCGCGAACATTTCGATCGAGCTGCAACCCGCCTTCTTCGTGAAGTTGGGCGCGGCACAGACGATGGTGCGTCCGCGCCTGGATCAGGAGCGCATCACGCAGGCGGTGAACATCAACGTCGCCAATATCGGTCGCGGCAGCCTGCCCCAGAACAGCCCGTTCAGCTCGAACGGCGGCAATGTCTATCTGCGTCCCTATCAGTCGACCAACATCGACATCAGCCTTGAAAAATACTTCCCGAAGGGCGGCTATCTGGCGCTGACCGGCTTCTACAAGCACCTTACCAAATTCGTTGATCCGAGCAGCTCGACCCTGTTCGACTTCTCGGGCCTGCTGCCCGCTCTCTCCCCGGCGCAGCAGGCAGTCATTCAGTCGCAAAACGCCCAGTTCGGTCTGGTGTCGCAGCCGACCAACTCTGGCGGCGGCGAAGTGATCGGGACGGAAGCGACCGCATCCATGCCCTTCAGCGTCTTTTCCGAAGCGCTTGACGGCTTTGGCGTGTTCGCCAGCGGCACCTATGTCTACAGCTCGATCAAATATGGATCGAACCCGACGCAGGCGATCCAGTTGCCCGGCCAGTCCAAATGGGTATGGACCGCCACCGGCTATTTCGAAAAGAACGGCTTCCAGGCGCGCGCGACCTATCGCTATCGCTCCAGCTTCCTGGCCGAACTGGCCGGCCTTTCGGCCAATCCGGAATTCCGCACCGGCAAGGCAGAGGGCGTGCTGGACGCGCAGATCGGTTACGAGTTCAAAGAAGGGCCGCTGCAGGGCCTGTCGATCCTGGCCCAGGCCAAGAACCTTACCGATCAGCCGTTCGTCACGACCGAAGCCGGCGATCCACGTCTGGTGCGCGAATATCAGCGTTACGGTCGCGACTTCTACCTCGGCATTACCTACAAGTTCTGACGAGCATGTGAACGGCGGGGGCGGCGCATGCCACCCCCGCCCTCATCCACGGAAGGGGAACGTCGATGGAGCCCATGCATCCGATCCGCATCGTCATCGCCGGCGGCGGTTCGGCCGGTTGGATGACGGCCGCCGCGATGAGTCATTTTCTGGGCGCAGGCTTCTCCGTCACGCTGATCGAGTCCGAGGACATCGGCACGATCGGGGTCGGTGAGGCGACCATTCCCCAAATCCGGTTGTTCAACCAGGCGCTGGGCATCGATGAGGATGACTTCATCCGCGCCACGCAGGCGACGTTCAAGCTCGGCATCGAATTTGCCGGCTGGTCGCGCCCCGGCGAAAGCTACATGCACGCTTTCGGCAATATCGGGCGCGATTCCGGCCTGCTCGCTTTTCATCACACATGGTTGCGCGGTCGCCGGGACGGTGTGGCGCAGGCACTATCCGCTTATTCCCTGAACAATCAGGCCGCACTGGCGCAGCGGATGCAGCGGGGTCCCGCACGCACCTCCCGCATGCTGCCAGACATGCCATACGCCTTCCATTTCGACGCGTCGCTCTACGCCGCCTTTCTGCGCCGCTTCGCCGAGGCCCGCAGTGTGATGCGGATCGAGGGCCGGATCGAGAGCGTGGAGCGCGACGGCGAAAACGGCGATATCCGTGCCCTCACGCTGATCGGCGATCGCAGGGTTGAGGGCGACCTGTTCATCGATTGCACCGGCTTTCGCGCGCTTCTGATCGAAGGCGCGCTGGCAGCAGGATATGAGGACTGGACGCATTGGCTGCCTTGCGATCGGGCCATCGCCGTTCCATCCGACCGGGTTTCGCAATTCACGCCCTATACCCGTGCGACCGCGCACCGGGCGGGTTGGCAGTGGCGCATCCCCCTCCAGCACCGAACCGGCAATGGCATCGTCTATTCCTCGGCGCACATGAGCGAGGACGAAGCGACCGCGCACCTGATCGCGAACCTTGACAGCCCGGTGGCGGGCGAACCCCGCCCCTTGCGCTTCGTGACCGGCAAGCGCCCCGCGCTGTGGAAAGCGAACGTCATTGCCGTCGGGCTTGCGTCGGGCTTCATGGAACCGCTGGAATCGACCAGCATCCACATGATCCAGTCGGCCATCCAGCGCATCCTGAAGCTGCTCCCGGGCCGCAACGTGCGTCAGGCCGACCGCGACGAGTATAACCGCCAGGCCGATTTCGAATATGCCCGCATTCGCGACTTCCTGATCCTGCATTACATCGCGAACGAACGCGACGAGCCATTCTGGCGGGAACGCCGACAGGTCGAACTGCCCGATAGCCTGCGCGCCAAGATCGACCTGTGGCAGGGGTCGGGACATATCACGCGCGAACATGAGGAATTGTTCACGGAGGTCGGCTGGCTGCAGGTGTTCGTGGGCCAAGGCATGATCCCGCAAGGCAACCACCCCCTCGCCGACATGCCCGACAAGGCGCAGATCACCGAATTTCTGAACATCCTGCCGCAGCTGAACGGCCGTGAAGTCGCGCAAATGCCAACCCATGCCGACTTCATTGCGCAGTATTGCGAAGCGAAGGCTCTGAACGCGGCATGATACTGGCCAGCCTTCTCGCTCTCGCCGCCGCGGCGCAGGCCGCCCCAGCCGTGCCGGCGGATGCCACCACTCTGCGGCAACGCACGCCGGAAGAGGAAGTGATTTATTTCCTCCTCCCCGACCGTTTTGAGAATGGCGACCCGTCCAACGACCGCGGCGGGTTGAAGGGCGACCGGATGACCACCGGCTATGACCCGACGCACAAGGGCTTTTATCATGGCGGCGACCTGAAAGGACTGATCCGCCGGCTCGACTATATCCAGGCGCTGGGCGCCACCGCGATCTGGGTCGGGCCAATCTTTCGCAACAAATCGGTACAGGGCGGCCCCGGCCATGAAAGCGCCGGCTATCACGGTTACTGGATCACCGACTTCAACCATGTTGATCCGCATTTTGGCACCGACGCCGATTTCGCGGCGCTGGTCGACGCCGCCCATGCCCGCGGCATCAAGGTATATATGGACATCATCGCCAATCACACGGCCGATGTGATCCAGTACCGCGAATGCGTGGGCAGGAGCGAATGTCCCTATCGCAGTCGGGCGGATTATCCGTATCAGCGGCGCGGGGGCGTGAGCGGCGGCGCGATCAATCCGGGTTTTGCTGGCGATGACGAACAGACCGCAGAGAATTTCGCGCGTCTGCGCGATCCCGCCTACGCCTACACACCCTTCGTTCCCGACGCCGAAAAGGCGGTGAAATCGCCCGCATGGCTGAATGACATAACACTCTACCACAATCGCGGCGACACGACGTACAGCAACGAAAGTTCGACCATGGGCGACTTTGTCGGCCTGGACGATCTGATGACGGAAAACCCGCGTGTCGTTGCGGGCATGATCGACGTCTTCGGGGGCTGGATCGACCGTTATGGCATAGACGGCTTTCGCATCGACACGGCCCGCCATGTCAATCCGCAGTTCTGGGCGGCCTTCGTCCCCGCCATGCTGAACCGGGCGAAAGCGCGCGGCATCCCACACTTCCACATCTTCGGCGAAGTTTCCGACCATGAATTGCGCCCCCCCGTACTGGCGCAGTGGATCAGGACGGCCAAGCTGCCGGCGGTGCTCGACTTTTCCTTCCGTCAGGCGGTGATCGAAACCGTGGCGGGTAGCGAGGGAACCGACGCATTCGAAAAGCTGTTCGACGGCGATACTCTCTACCCCGACGGCGAACAGACCGCGCGCACCCTCCCGACCTTCACCGGCAATCATGACGACGGGCGCTTCGCCACATACGTCCGCCGCGCCTTTCCTAGCGCTTCCGATGACGAAGTGCTCTCCCGCGTGCTGCTGTCGAACGCAATGCTGCTGACGCTGCGCGGTGTTCCGACCATCTATTCGGGCGACGAGCAGGGCTTTGCCGCGGACGGCAACGATCAGGACGCGCGCGAAGATATGTTCGCCAGCCGGGTGGCCAGTTACAACGACAACAAGCTGGTAGGATCGGACCGCACGACCGCGACGGCCAGCTTCAACACCGACGGCCCACTGTTTCGCCAGATCGCGCAGTTGACGCGCATCCGCCTTGGCCAGCAGGCGCTGACGCATGGCGACACGATCCTGCGCTACCGTCAGCCGACGCCGGGCCTGCTCGCCATCTCACGCATCGACCGGCAGAGCGGACAGGAAGTGCTGCTGCTGTTCAACACCTCAACCACTGCGGTGGCCGGTCAGGTGCAGGTCGATGTGGAGTCGACCGCCTTTTCGACACTCGCGGGACAATGCGCTGCACAGGCGAGCGCGCCCGGCAGCGTCGCCGTCACGCTTCCTCCCCTTGGATATGCCATCTGCGCCGCAAAGCCCCAATGACAGTCGAACTCATGTCCCGCACCGCCCCTCATCCCAGCGCGAAGCCCCAATGGTGGCGCGGCGCCAGCATCTATCAGATCTATCCGCGCAGCTTTGCCGATTCCAACGGCGATGGCGTGGGCGACCTGCCCGGGATTACGCAGCGGCTGGATTATGTCGCCGCGCTTGGCGTCGATGCCATCTGGCTTTCGCCCTTTTATACGTCTCCGATGAAGGACTTCGGATATGACATCGCCGATTATTGCGACGTCGATCCGACGTTCGGCACGCTGGCGGATTTCGATGCGCTGGTCACGCGCGCGCATCGGCTGGGGCTGAAGGTCATCGTCGATCAGGTCTATGCCCACACCAGCGACGCACATGCGTGGTTCGCCGAAAGCCGCGCCAGCCGCGACAGCGCAAAAGCCGATTGGTATGTGTGGGCCGATGCGAAGGCGGACGGCAGCCCGCCGACCAACTGGCAATCGGTGTTTGGCGGCCCGGCGTGGACTTGGGACGCGCGACGCGGCCAATATTATCTGCACAATTTTCTAAGCAGCCAACCTCAGTTGCACGTCCACCATCCCGACGTTCAGCAAGCGCTGCTGGATGTCGCGCGCTTCTGGCTCGATCGAGGGGTCGATGGCTTCCGCGTCGATGCAATCAACTTCGCGATGCACGACCCGCAGATGCGCGACAATCCGCCCGCACCCGACGACGGCCGTCCGCGAACCCGACCGTTCGATTTCCAGCAGCACCTCTACAACCAGTCGCATGCCGACATCCCGCTGTTTCTGGAAAAATTGCGTGCGCTGACCGATCAATATGGCGAAATCTTTACCGTGGCCGAAGTCGGCGGGGCCGATAGCGATCGCGAGATGAAGCTGTTTACGCAGGGTGACCGACGGCTCAACAGCGCTTACGGCTTCGACTTTCTCTATGCGCCCGCCATCACGCCGGGCCTTGTCGCCGGCGCGCTGGAAAACTGGCCGCAGGAAAATGGCGTGGGCTGGCCAAGCTGGGCGTTCGAAAACCATGACGCCCCGCGCGCGGTGTCACGTTGGGCAAGCGTTCAGCACCAGGATGCCTTTGCACGGGTCAAGATGCTGCTGCTCGCCTGCCTGCGCGGATCGATCATTCTCTACAATGGCGAAGAACTGGGTCTAACGCAGGTCGACGTGCCGTTCGAGCGGTTGCAGGATCCGGAAGCGATCGCGAATTGGCCGTTGACGCTTTCCCGCGACGGTGCGCGCACCCCCATGCCGTGGGCCGCGAATGCGCCGCATCTGGGTTTTTCCGACAGCGATCCCTGGTTGCCTTTGGGGGACGATCATGCCGCGCTGGCGATCGACCGGCAGTGCGAGGACACAGGCTCGATGCTGGCGATGACCCGCCGGCTGCTTACCATGCGCAGGGAGCAGGCGGCCCTTCGCCACGGTGCTCTGCGCATCCGGCATATCGGCGAGCATCTGCTCGCGTTCGAGCGCGCGTTGGACGGCGAAACGTTACTCTGCCTGTTCAACTTCGGCCCGGACGCCGTCGACTGGGCGGAAGCAGGCGATGGCGACTGGGATCTCATCGAATCCGTGGGGACGGTTGAAGAATGGCGCCTGTCCGGCCTCTCCGGGCTGGTGGCAAGGAGAGTGAAATGATCGTGCGTGTAATGACCAGCCTGCTGGCCCTCACCCTTGCCACCCCGGCACTTGCCGATGTGGTGGCCAAGGCGGATTCCCCTGACAAGTCGATCAACGTCTCCGTCTCGCTCGACAATGACGGCCGCCCTTCCTACGCGATTACGCGGCGTGGCAAGCCGTTGATCGGGGAAAGCCAGCTCGGGTTCCTGTTCACTGACGCCCCGCAACTGCTGCGCGGCTTTGAACTGATCGACAGCAAGACCGATCGCGGCGATACCAGTTGGACACAGCCGTTCGGCGAATGGACGACGATCCGCGACAATCATGTGGAACTCAGCGTACGCCTTCGCGAGAAGACACGGTTGAAGCGCGAAATGGACGTCACTTTCCGTATTTTCGACGATGGTGTCGGCTTTCGCTATACCCTGCCCGACCAGGCCAACCTCCATCACGCCAATATTGCCGAGGAGCTGACCGAATTCGCCGTGGCAGAGGAAGGTACGGCGTGGTGGAAACCTGCCTTCGGCTGGAATCGCGAGGAATATCTCTACAACACTACGCCGATCAGCAGCATCGGCACCGCGCAGACGGTGCTGACGATGAAGCTGGCGTCGGGTACGCACATCGCCCTGCATGAAGCGGCGCTGATCGACTATTCGGGCATGAACCTTGCCCGCTTCGAAGGGACGAAGCTGCGCGCCGTGCTGACCCCCGGCTCAGGCGCGCCAAAGGTCAGCCGCGACGCTGGCTTTTCCACGCCGTGGCGCACCATCGCCATCGCCGACGATGCACCCGGCCTCTACAAGGCCAGCCAGATCACCCTGAACCTGAACGAACCGAACAAGCTGGGCGACGTGTCCAGCTGGATCAAGCCGGGCAAGTTCGCTGGCGTGTGGTGGAACATGATCAAAGGCGAATGGACCTGGGCACGCGGGCCGCATCATGGCGCAACGACCGCCAATGTGCGTCGCTACATCGATTTCGCCGCTGCCAACGGCATTCCGTCGGTACTGGTCGAAGGATGGAATGTCGGTTGGGACGGGGACTGGTTCGGCAACGGCAACGATATGAATTTCTCGCAGCCGACGGAGGATTTTGATGCCGACGGCCTGGCCGCCTATGCGCGATCGAAAGGCGTCAGCCTGGTCGGCCATCACGAAACCGGGGGCGCGGCCAGCCATTACGAAAGCCAGTTCGACAGCGCCTTTCGCTTCGCGCAGGACCATGGCATCCATGTCGTGAAGACCGGCTATGTCACCGACGCCGGCCAGATCGAGCGGGTGGATGCCGATGGCAGCCAGCATCGCGAATGGCATGAAGGGCAGTGGATGACGAACCACTATCTGAACGTGGTGAAGGCCGCAGCGCGATATCATGTGTCAATCGACAGCCATGAGCCGGTGAAGGATACGGGTCTGCGCCGCACCTATCCCAACTGGGTCGCGCGCGAAGGCGGTCGAGGCATGGAATATATGAGCTGGCCGGGCAAGAATCCGCCCGAGCACGAGGCCAATATGGTCTTCACCCAGCTGATGGGCGGGCCGATGGACTTCACCCCCGGCATCGTCAGCCTGAAGGGTGCGGACAACAGCGACATCCCCTCCACGCTGGCAAAACAGCTCGCCAATTACGTTGTGCTCTATTCGCCCGTCGTCATGGTGGCCGATACGCCGGAAGCCTATGCGCAATATCCCGCAGCTTTCCAGTTCATCAAGGATGTGCCGACCGACTGGTCCGACACCCGCGTGCTGAACGGCGAGGTCGGCGATTATGTGACGATCGTGCGCAAGCAGCGCGGATCGGATGACTGGTTCCTGGGCAGCGTCGGCGACGAACAACCGCGTTCGACGACCATCACGCTCGATTTCCTCGATCCGGGTAAAACCTACACGGCGCAGATTTACCGTGACGGCCCCGGTGCGGACTATCGAACGCCCCTGCGTCATGCGATCACTATCGAGCAGAAACCGGTGAAGCGTGGCGAGACCCTGCGCCTCGATCTCGCACCTGGCGGCGGCCAAGCCATCCGCTTCGTGGCACCGCAAGGCAAGGGCAAGAAGCGCCGGTGAGCCAGCCGGCCCCGCGCATCGCCATATTGGGCGGCGGCACGGCGGGGTGGATGACCGCGTGCCTGATGGCGAAGGCGTGGCCCGCCGCGACGATCAGCGTAGTGGAAAGTCCGGATATCGGCATCATCGGCGTCGGCGAGGGATCGACGCCGCAACTGCGGCACTTCTTCCGCGACCTGGGGATTGCCGATCGGGACTGGATGCCGCGCTGCAACGCCACGTACAAGGCGGGGATCCGCTTTTCCGGCTGGTCACGCGCCGCGGGCTTTGAAAGCTATATTCACCCCTTCGCCAGCGACGTCGACCTGCACAGCGAACCGGCGTTCCACGCCAGCGCCCTGCAGCGTCGCACCGGGCATGACATACCCGCGCACCCCGATGCGTTCTTCCTGAACAGCTGGCTGATCGCACACGGCAGGGCGCCGCTGCCCGCCGACAACTTTCCCTTCGACGCGGCCTATGGCTATCATTTCGACGCGCATCTGGTGGGGGTGATGCTGCGCGATCATGCCATCGATCGCGGCGTGCATCATATCGCGCGAACCGTGACCAGCGTCGATGTCGATGAAACTGGCTCAGTCCGTTCGCTCACACTGTCGGAAGGCGAGCATGTCGCGGCCGATTTCTTCGTTGATTGCAGCGGCTTTCGATCCGTCATCGCCCAGCAGGCGCTGGGCGCGCGTTTTCTTCCCTTCGCCGCCAATCTGTTCAACGACCGCGCCGTCGTCATGCCCAAACCCCATGACGGCGCACCGATCGACGTTCACACCACATCCACTGCCCTGTCTGCGGGCTGGGTCTGGAGCATCCCGCTGACCAGCCGGGTCGGCAATGGCTATGTCTATTCCAGCCGCTATCTGGATCGCGACGCAGCCGCCGCCGAGTTACGCACGTATCTGGGAGTCGCGCCGGATGCGGAGGTCCGCCATCTGGAGATGAAGGTCGGGCGGGTCGAAAACAGCTGGATCGGCAATTGCCTGGCCGTCGGCCTTTCCCAAGGCTTTATCGAGCCGCTCGAAGCGACGGCGCTGCACATCGTGCAGGCGACCGTGGAGGGGTTCATCGCCGCCTGGCAGGATGGCGGTTTCACGCCCGCGCGACGGGACAGCTTCAATGCGCTGGTCGCTCGACGCTATGAGGGGATACGGGACTATATCGTCGCGCATTACCGGCTGAACCAGCGCGCCGACACACTCTATTGGCGGGACGCGGCGCATATCGATACGCTGAGCGACAGCCTGAAAGCGCTTTTCACCTGCTGGTTCACCGGGCAGGACATGGCGCAGGAAATCGCGCGGCAGGATATCGGACGATATTACGCGCCGCTATCCTGGGGCTGCCTTTTCGCGGGCTATGGCACCTTCCCCGACCTCTCGCGGCTTTCCCCGCCACTCGCCGCCCCGCCCGCAGACATAGCGCGGCTCGCCGCGTTCCTGAATGCCTGCGGGTCGAATTTCCCCTCGCATGGCGAGGTGCTGGCGCGGCTCACCCTATGATGCGCACCTTGCCACACCCCGCCTTCAAGGAACCGATCGATGTCCGAGCCTAGCCGTCGCCCCCGCCAAGGCTTTGCCGGGCTGTGGAACATCAGCTTCGGTTTCTTTGGCATCCAGATCGGCTTCGCGTTGCAGAACGCGAATATGAGCCGCATCTTCCAGTCACTTGGCGAAAGCCTGGACGATCTTGCCATTCTATGGATCGCCGCACCGCTGACCGGCCTCATCGTGCAGCCGGTCATCGGATATTATAGCGACCGGACCTGGAGTCGCTTTGGTCGCCGCCGCCCCTATTTCTTCGCAGGCGCGCTGCTCGCCACGCTCTCGTTGTTTGCCATGCCCAATGCGCCGGGCCTGATGGCCGCGGCCATGCTGCTCTGGATGCTGGACGCTTCGCTGAACATATCGATGGAGCCGTTCCGCGCGTTCGTGGGCGACATGCTGGACAAGGATCAGCATACGGCGGGATATGCCGTGCAGACTGGCTTTATCGGCGCGGGCGCGGTGGTCGGATCGGTGACGCCGTTCGTGCTGGATCGGCTGGGGGTCGCCAATGTCGCGGTCGGCGGCACGGTGCCGGACACGGTGCGATACAGCTTCTATATCGGCGGCGCGGCCTTGTTTCTGGCCGTCCTCTGGACCGTCCTCACCACGCGTGAATATTCTCCCGCACAGATCGCGGCGTTTGACGGCGTTGAGGAGGCGACGTCATCGGCCGCCTCGGCCCCTCCGCCAGCGGGCGGCGCGCCCTTTTGGATCGGTGGCGGCGTCCTTGTCGCGGTAGCGGTTGCGCTGTTGCGTCTGGAAAAGGAACTCTATCTGCTCGGCGGACTGATAGCGGGCTATGGACTTGCCCGGCTGATGGCGGCGCGCCTTCACGCGGCGGGTCGCCACGATCATCCGCTGCTCGGCATCGTGGGCGACTTCGCTGGCATGCCGCCGATCATGAAGCGGCTGGCCGTCGCGCAGTTCTTCAGCTGGTCGGCCCTTTTCATCATGTGGATCTACACCACGCCCGTGGTCGCCCAATATATATTCGGTTCAGGCGATCCCGCCAGCAAGGCATATAATGACGGCGGGAACTGGGTGGGGATATTGTTCGCGACCTACAACGGCGCGGCGGCGATCGCAGCGCTCCTCCTGCTCCCGCGCCTGTCCCGCGCCATGGGCAAGGTGCGCGCCCATGCGCTATGCCTGACGATCGGCGCGGCGGGTTATGGCTCGTTCCTCTTCATCCGCGATGCGCAGATCCTGCTGATCAGCGAACTGGCGATCGGCATCGCATGGGCATCGATCCTGGCCATGCCCTATGCCATCCTTGCCTCATCCCTGCCGCAGAACAAGCTGGGCGTTTACATGGGCCTGTTCAATATCTTCATCGTCGTGCCGCAATTGCTGGTAGCAACGGTGATGGGATCGATCGTCCGCCATTTTTTCCCGACCGAGCCGATCTGGACGATGGCTTTCGCGGCTGCGGTGATGCTGATCGCGGCGGCAGCGACTTTACGCGTAGCCGCCCCGGATCAGGACTGAAGTCGGCGCAGAATCGGGCGCGCCATGGGCGTCGTCAGCATCGTGCTTGCCACCGCCATCAGCAGCAGCGCGGTGAATGCCCCGCCCTGGATGATCCCCTTGTCCAGCAGGATGTTGGCGAAGATGATCATGATCAGTGCCTTTGTCTGGAGCAGCCATCCGATCAGCATGCCCTCGCCCTTCGGCCAACCGAGTAGCCGACCTGCGATGCCGACGCCGATCAGCTTTCCCACGACTGCCGCCAGCAGCAACAGGCCAGCTCCGGCGAAAATCATCAGCCCTCCCCCACTCCAACTGGTGCGTAACCCGGTCGACAGGAAGAAGATCGGCATCAATATGACCAGGACGTTCCGGCGCAGCGTCTCGATCGCCTCTTGGCCGAACCAGTCAGCGTCCAGTGCCGCGCCGGCGACGAATGCGCCGACCATGTAATGCAGGCCGGACCAGTCCGCGCCCCATGCGCACAGGATGAGCCAGATCATCGCGACATACCAGCGATCAGCCGCGCCGATGCGCGGCATGAGCCAGCGTATGCCCAGCACCATCGGCACCAGCACTATCAGGAAAATCGCTTGTCGGCTCGCGCGCTCACCATCCAGCAGGATGATCGCCAGCACGATCCAGATCGCCAGATCATCGACGCTAGCATAGCGCAGGATGCGCTTGCCCAGCGGCGCGTGCAATATGCCGAAATCGTCCATCAGCAGCACCAATATCGGTAGCGCCGTCACCGCACAGGCCATGCCGATACCCAACGCTGCCTGCCATGGATGGGCATGCTCTCCCATCCATCCCGGCGACTGGATCAGCAAGGTTGCCGCGCCCGCGCCCAATGCCAAGGGCAAAGCCAGCGCGAGAGAGGCCGTCAGGGACGTCTCGCGGCGCGCTGCCCACAGCTGATGCAGCTCCAGTTCAAGCCCCGCGACCCAGACGAACAGGATGACGGCCCAACTCGCCATGCTGTTCAGGGACGCAATGATTGCCGAACCGAAAAGCGCCGAGAAGAGGGATGGGAACATCGCACCCAAAACACCCGGCCCCAACAGGATGCCGCTGACGATCTGGACGACGACCAGAGGCGCAATGCGGCCGATCCACGTCAGGCGCCAGACAAGGAAGGGCACCGCAAATATCACAGCGAGCGCCAGCAGCAGCACTTCGGTATTGGTCACACTGGCTCCCCGGCGACCGATGTGCGCACCGGCCTTTGTGGATCTCTACCCTACTCGCCCGGCATGGTAAATCAGCTGCCACCTTTCCCGAAAAGGCATCTATCACGCAGCGCCGCCCTCACTACACCGTTCAGCAGAATGAACAAAACGGGTTCGGCGCGATTGCTTCGCGCTAGGAGGAGGGACGGGTGCCGATTGCCAGCGACGCCGATCATGCAGCCGTGATCTTCGGCGCGTCAGGGGGCGTCGGCAATGCGTTGGTTCGCGCGGTCGCATCATCTGGCCTGTTCGCCCAGGTACATGCGGGAATGCGCCGGCAGACCGACGATCTACCTGCGGGTGTCCGCCCCTTTACATTCGACCTCATGAACGAACGCACGGTCGCGGAATTCGCGCGCAGCCTTGACTGCCCACCCACCCTGATCATCGTGGCGACAGGCATGCTGCATGACCGGGCGGCGGGGATCGCCCCGGAAAAAAGCGTTCGCACGCTCGACCCCGCGGCAATGGCACGCGCATTCGCGATCAACAGCATCGGCCCCGCGCTGGTTGCCAAACACATGCTGCCGCGCCTGCCGAAAGGGCAGCGGGCCGTCTTCGCATGCTTGTCCGCTCGAGTGGGATCGATCGGCGATAATCATCTCGGCGGCTGGCACAGCTACCGCGCCAGCAAGGCCGCTTTGAACATGCTGATACGCAACTTTGCCATCGAAATAGCGCGCACCCACCCCATGGCGATCATAGCCGCCCTGCACCCCGGCACGGTGGACACGGCGCTTTCCGAACCTTTTCAGAGCAACGTGTCTCCCGAAAAACTCTTCACACCGGCGCAGGCCGCCCATCAGTTGCTCCATGTCATCGACGGCCTTTCGGCAGCGGACAGCGGCGGGCTGTTCGCCTGGGATGGCCAACGACTTCCCTGGTAAGCCGCCGGCGATGCCGAAAATGCGCCCGAAATCCCAACTGCCGACCAAGACCTGCGCCGCCTGCGGCCGGCCATTCACCTGGCGAAAGAAGTGGGCACGCGATTGGGAGAACGTTCTGTATTGTTCGGACCGTTGCCGCATGAACGGGCGAAGATAGAACTATCTCTCACGGCGAGGCTGTGGAGTTTATGTCACTTGCGAGACAATTCGCATTGATACCGATGAAATAGTCTTGCATTTCCGACAGGATTTGTAACTTTTTGTGTCTGCGAATGGACGAGGTTCGCCAATAAATGTGACCCCCCACGGGAGAGGGGTGCGGGCATAAACGAAGGAGTTCTCATGACCGGGACGAACATGAAGCTGCGCGTTGGCGCGGCTATGATGGCGCTTGCCATCGGCACAGCCTCAACCCCCGCTTTTGCCCAATCCAGCGCGCCCGAAGCGAGCGCGGGCGATGCCATCATCGTGACCGGTTCGCGCATCCGCCGCGATCCGCTGGATCAGGACAAACCGGTCGTCACTGTCGATCAGGAAGCCATTGCAAAGACTGGTCTGACCGCCGTTGCCGATGTGCTGCAGCGCCTGCCCAGCGCCGCGGGCGGCCTCAACACCCGCGTCAACAATGCAGGCAATATCGGCGGCCCACCCGACGGCACCGGCGTCAGTTCCGGCTCAGCGGAAATCGACCTGCGCTATCTGGGTGCCAAGCGCACATTGGTGCTGGTCGACGGGCTGCGTTTCGTCAACGGCTCGGCAGCAGGCGGCATTCCCGCCTCGGTCGACCTGAACACCCTGCCGGTCAACCTGATTGAGCGCGTCGAGGTGCTGCAATCGGGCGCGTCGCCGCTGTACGGCACGGACGCGATCGCGGGCGTCATCAACATCATCACGCGCCAGTCGCAGAAGGGGCTGCAGGTTTCCGGGCAATACGGCCTTTACCGACAGGGCGATGGCGACACCTATGACATTCAGGCCAGCTATGGCATCCAATCGCCCGAAACCGGCACGTCGCTGGTGTTCGGCGGTAGCTATGTCAAGCAGACCTCGGTCCGGACGGCCGATCGCGCGATTTCCGCTTTCCCGACGCCCGGCGCGACAAGCTGCGCCGCCGGTGGCTGTTCCAGCGCCACGCCGCTTGGCCGGTATGACGTCCTGGGCGGTAGCTACACCCTGCTGGCGCCGGTGATTGGGCGTAAACCGGTGTTTCCAACCGACTTCAAGAACTATCGTTCGGCCACGGACAGCTTCAACTTCGCGCCGTTCAACTATCTGCTGACGCCATCCGAACGCTATGGTGCGTTCGTGAACTTCAAGCAGGAACTGAGCGACGCCGTGAACCTGCGGGTGAAGCTGCTCTACAACCGCCGCAATTCGACGACGCAGGCGGCCTTCCTTCCGCTGTTCATCGGCCCGGATGCGGGTAACGGCAACCTCCTCGACACAATCGACGTCGATGTCACCAACCCGTTCAACCCCTTCGGCGTCACCTTGTCCTCGGGTGCCAACGGCACGCCCGCCAATTATTCGACGATCCGCCGTCGTTTCGTGGAGGGCGGACAGCGCACCTTCTCCCAACAGGTGGATACCTTCTCGGCCACCGCCACGCTCGATGGCAAGTTCCAGATGGCTGGTCATGACTGGTACTGGGACGTGAACGGCGTCTATGGTATCAACGACGCGCATCAGTTGTTCACGGGTAACGTGAACGCTGCCAATCTGGCCCGCGCGCTCGGCCCGGTCGCCAATTGCACCGGCGGCTGTGTGCCACTCAACATTTTCGGCGGCGTCGGGTCAATCACCCAGCCAATGCTCGACTACATCACGTTCGACGAGCGCGATAAGAGCGTCCAGCGGCTGTGGGACGTGACGGCGAACCTGTCGGGCGAACTGTTCGACCTGCCTGCAGGTCCCGTCGGCGTTGCGATCGGTTATGAACATCGAAACCAGCGCGCCAGCTATGATCCCGATCCGGTCATCGTTGCCGGCCTGGGTGCGGATGTGCCGACCAGCCCGGCGCGGGGCGGGTTCGACGTGGATGAAGTCTATGGCGAAATCCGCATCCCCATTCTGGCCGACACGCCCTTCTTCCAGAAGCTGGAACTGGACGGCGCGGTGCGCTATTCCGACTATTCCACCTTCGGCAACAACACGACCTTCACTGTGTCAGGCCTGTGGAAGCCTACGGCAGACCTGCTGCTGCGTGGCGGGTACGCCGAAAGCCTGCGCGCGCCCAGCATCGGCGAACTCTACGCGGGTCTGTCGCGCACCGACGCGACGATCAACGACCCCTGTACCAATGTTGCGGGCAGCCTATGGCAGACCAGCGCCTCCGTGCGTGCCAATTGCATTGCCAATGGCGTGCCGGCGAACGGTTCGTATCAGGAGCCGCAAGGCGGCCAGCTTGGCGTCTTCTCGCAAGGCAACGTCAACCTGAAGCCGGAAACATCGACGACCTGGACCGCAGGGAGCGTGTACAGCCCCTCATGGGCGCGCGGCGGCTTTGTACGGACGCTCAACTTCGAGCTGAACTACTACCGCATCAATCTGAAGAACGCGATCGACTCCGTTCCGGCCACCCTCACGCTCACACGATGCGCCGTGGACGCCGATCCGATCAGCTGCGCCGCGATCAGTCGTACGGGTAGCGGCAGCGTTGCCGGCATCAGCGCGCGGCTGCTGAACCTCAACGGGATCAAGACCAGCGGGATCGACGGTACGGTGAACTTCCGTTCCTCTGACGTGCTGGGCGGTTCGATCGGACTGTCGATGAATGCTGCCTATCTCATCAAGTACGACATCATACCGCCGGCGGATCTTAACGCTCCGACGATCAAATGCGTAAAGACGGAGCGGTGCGCCGCGGGCGATCAGGCGTATCCGCGCTTCAAGCTCAACAGCACACTCGATTTCTCCACGCCCTCAGCAGGGATTTCCTTCACCTACCGCTACATCAGCAGTGTGACGGAAGGCAACGGGCATGTAATGGGCAACGTGTTCTACGGCGATATCCAGGCCTTCTTCTCACCAGCCTGGATGGACCATCGCACGCGCCTGACGGTCGGCGTAAACAACGTGTTCGACCGCGATCCGCCAGCCTGCTTCACCTGCGACAGCGCGAACTTCGATCCCTCGACTTATGATATCCCGGGTCAGTTCGGTTATGTCCGTCTTTCGATCGCGATGTGATGTAGGCTAATCTGCTGTGAAAGGGGGCTGATCGGTCGGAAGGCAGGATCGGCCCTTTTTGCCAGTGGATTGAAGGACTGCTGCCTGCGCTCTCGATACTGTTTGTCCGATGCTTCCCAGAGTGTGGAGGATCTGGTGGGATATGCCTTAAACGACAACGCCGCCCTGGGGATTTCCCAGGGCGGCGTTTTGTTAGCGATCGGTGTTACATCATTGGTTGCGGGAGTAGGATTTGAACCTACGACCTTCAGGTTATGAGCCTGACGAGCTACCGGACTGCTCCATCCCGCGTCACCAAAGCGAAGAGCCGCCTTTGCGGGGCGGCTCTTTGACCTCCTGTTGGAGGATATTTGTGAATGGGTTTATGTTTCACGACGGGACGCCGGCTTCAATGCCTGGCGACGACCTACTCTTCCGGGGCTTGAGCCACAGTACCATCGGCGCAGTCTGGTTTCACGGCCGAGTTCGGGATGGGATCGGGTGGGTCACAGACGCTATGATCACCAAGCAATGAAGCGGGCGTCACGTTGTGTTTGGTTTTTAATCGATGCACCCATTTGGGGATATGTCTGGCTGTATCATCCACTTTATCAACGGCTGGATTGCAGCACTGATGTTGATGGTGGGACTCTACAAGCGCGAATAGAGCAATTAGTATCGGTTAGCTCCATGCGTTACCGCACTTCTACATCCGATCTATCAACGTCATGGTCTTTGACGGCTCTAAGAAATCTTATCTTGAGGGAGGCTTCCCGCTTAGATGCTTTCAGCGGTTATCCCGTCCATACATAGCTACCCTGCTGCACCGTTGGCACGATGACAGGTACACCAGAGGTATGTTCAACCCGGTCCTCTCGTACTAGGGTCAACTCCTCTCAAATTTCGACGCCCACGGCAGATAGGGACCAAACTGTCTCGCGACGTTCTGAACCCAGCTCACGTACCACTTTAATTGGCGAACAGCCAAACCCTTGGGACCTGCTCCAGCCCCAGGATGTGATGAGCCGACATCGAGGTGCCAAACGATTCCGTCGATATGAGCTCTTGGGAATCATCAGCCTGTTATCCCCGGCGTACCTTTTATCCGTTGAGCGATGGCCCTTCCACGAGGGACCACCGGATCACTATGACCGACTTTCGTCTCTGCTCGACTTGTCAGTCTCGCAGTCAGGCGGGCTTATGCCATTGCACTCTAACAGACGGTTTCCAACCGTCCTGAGCCCACCATCGCGCGCCTCCGTTACTCTTTAGGAGGCGACCGCCCCAGTCAAACTACCCGCCACAGAGGGTCCCTGCACCGGATAACGGTGCGAGGTTAGACATCAGAAAACAGCAGGGTGGTATTTCACCTATGGCTCCACGACAACTGGCGTCATCGCTTCAAAGCCTCCCACCTATGCTACACAGCTCTTTCCTAATGCCACTCTGAAGTTGCAGTAAAGGTGCACGGGGTCTTTCCGTCTAACCGCGGGTACTCCGCATCTTCACGGAGAATTCAATTTCGCTGAGCATATCCTGGAGACAGTGGGGAAGTCGTTACGCCATTCGTGCAGGTCGGAACTTACCCGACAAGGAATTTCGCTACCTTAGGACCGTTATAGTTACGGCCGCCGTTTACCTGGGCTTCAATTCAGAGCTTGCACTCCTCCTCTTAACCTTCAGGCACCGGGCAGGCGTCAGGCCCTATACGTCGTCTTGAAGCCGACTTAGCAGAGCCCTGTGTTTTTGCTAAACAGTCGCTACCCCCTGGCCTGTGCCCCCTGCCAAAAGTTGCCTTAAGACAGGGCCTCCTTCTTCCGAAGGTACGGAGGCAATTTGCCGAGTTCCTTCAGGATACTTCTCTCAAGCGCCTTGGTATACTCTACCATCCCACCTGTGTCGGTTTAGGGTACGGTCTATATGGAGGGGCTATTTCCTGGAACATCTTCACTGCCAAACCAATCCGATAAGGAATGACAATTTACGACATCCGTCACACACCTCCAGGCCCACGAATATTAACGTGGTTCCCATCGACTACCCCCTTCGGGCTCGTCTTAGGGGCCGGCTTACCCTGCTCAGATTAGCTTTAAGCAGGAACCCTTGGGATTTCGGCGACAGTGCATCTCACACTGTTTATCGCTACTCATGTCTGCATTCGCACTTCCGATACCTCCACAGCCCATTACCAGACTGCTTCACAGGCCTACGGAACGCTCCGCTACCGCGTGTAGTAAACTACACACCCTAAGCTTCGGTGCACGTCTTGAGCCCCGTTACATCTTCGCCGCAAGAACCCTTATTTAGACCAGTGA
>JAXHOI010000035.1:107500-154965 GCA_034519505.1 Sphingobium sp.
GCCATGGCCGACCCCATGAATTCCCCCATGTGGGCCGATCTTTCCACGCGCTTTTTCCAAGGTGCCGCGGTGCATTTCAGCGACAAGGTCAAGCTGACCATGCCGGGGATAACGGAAAACCAGCATCAGTTCCCGGTCATGATTGACGGACGCGCCGTTCCCGGCGCGACGCGCATGATACTGTTCGAGGATCTGAACCCGATCCCCCTTTCCGTTGATTATCAGCTTCAAAAGTCGGCCGCCGTCTTCGCCACGTGCATCAAGCTGGATCAACGCACACCTGTGCGTGGCGCGGTGCTGGGAACGGATGGATGGCATGTGGCAAGCCAGTGGGTGGATGCAGCGGGAGGAGGCTGCTCGGCTCCGCCGCTCAGCCGCGTGCGCGGCGACTGGCATGACCATCTGGGCGAGCTGCGCGGTGCCGCCTGGCCGCACGCGGATGGCGTTCGGCTGCGCCTGACCATCCGGCATCCGATGGACACCGGGCTGGTGGAGAATATCGCCGCCTATAATCTTGAGGAGTTGTCGGTGCGAAACGCGGCTGGCGATGTGCTGGCGACCCTTTCGATATTCGGGTCAGTTGCGGAGGACCCTGTGTTCACCTTCAGCGTGCCGGGGGCGGCAGGCGACCAGCTGATGATCGAGGCGAGAGATACCGGCGGTGTCCGCATTTCCGGGCAGGTGGCCGTACCAAGAGTATCGCCCTTCCCTGCCGAGGTGCGGCAATGATCGCCTTTACCCGGCGTCAGGCGGTCGGAGGCATGGCAATGCTTGCGGCAAGCCCCGCGTTCGCTGCGCCGCTGGAATATGTCATCCAACCACAGGTGGTGGCCGATGGCATCTGGGTCGTGCGCGGCGCGGATCAGGGGATTGAGCGCGCCAATGGCGGTGCCATCGCGAATATCAGCATCATCGCGACCGATGCTGGTACTGTCCTGTTCGATTGCGGCCCCTCCCTGCGCTATGGCCATGCGCTGAAGGCGAAGGCGGAACGGTTGACCGGAAAGCCTGTCGTCCGCGTCTATCTCAGCCATCTGCATCCCGACCATCTGTTCGCGGCGGGCGCGTTCGATCCCTCCATTCTGGCCGCCACGCAGGGCGCGATCGATGCACTCGATCAAGACAAAGCCGGTTTTTCCGACGGCATGTACCGCCTGCTGGGTGACTGGATGCGCGGGACGGAGGTCGTCCGGCCCGGCCGGATTGTGTCAACCGATCGCGAGAGTGTTGGGGGCCGTGATTTTCGGCTGCTCGCACTGTCGGGGCATAGCGCGTCGGACCTGGCCCTGCTGGATGAGCGCACGGGCACATTGCTTGCCGGCGATCTGGTGTTTCACGATCGCGCGCCTTCCACGCCGCACGCCGACCTGAAACGCTGGCGAGCGAGCCTGGACCAGTTGAAGGCGCTTGGCCATGCCCGTGTCGTGCCGGGGCATGGCCCCGTCGATCCGACGCCCCTTAACGCAATCGCCCAGACCCGCGACTGGATAGACTGGCTGCCGGTCATGCTGTCGGGCGCTATCGGGCGCGGGCTGGACATGGCGGAGGCGGGTGCCCTTGCCTTACCTGATCGCTTTACCGACATGGCGGTCGCCCGCTACGAATATCAGCGGTCCATCTCGCACCTGTGGGCCGATTTGGAGTCTCGCATGTTTCCCAGAATCGGCGGGGCGGAATAAGCCCTGAAACGAAGAAGGCCGGGCTTCCACCCGGCCTTCCTGCGTTCAGATTCCGGTTGCTGTTACGCCACCGGCTCGCCACCCACGCGGTTCGCCACCAGATCGTCGACCACCGATGGATCGGCCAGCGTCGACGTGTCGCCAAGGCTGGAGGCAGCCGTGTCGCCTTCCGCGATCTTGCGCAGGATACGGCGCATGATCTTGCCGGAACGCGTCTTGGGCAGACCCGGCGCGAACTGGATGGCATCGGGCGTCGCGATCGGGCCGATCTCAGCGCGCACCCATTTGATCAGTTCGCGGCGCAGCGCCTCATTCGGCTCCTCCCCGGCATTCAGCGTGACATAGGCATAGATGCCCTGCCCCTTGATATCATGCGGGAAACCGACCACCGCCGCTTCGGCGACGCTGCCATGCAGCACCAGCGCGCTCTCGACCTCGGCCGTGCCCATGCGATGGCCCGACACGTTGATGACGTCGTCCACACGGCCGGTGATCCAGTAATAGCCGTCCTCGTCCCTGCGGCACCCGTCACCGGTGAAATACATGCCGGGATAGGTCGAGAAATAGGTCTGGAAGAACCGCTCATGGTCGCCATAGACCGTCCGCATCTGCCCCGGCCAGCTGCGCAGGACCACCAGATTGCCGTCGGTCGGGCCATCCAGCATCTTGCCGTCGGCATCGACCAGCGCCGGCTCGACGCCGAAGAACGGCTTGCTCGCCGATCCTGGCTTCAGCGCTGTCGCGCCGGGCAGCGGCGTGATCATGTGACCACCCGTTTCCGTCTGCCACCAGGTATCGACGATGGGGCACCGGCCCTCACCCACGACCTCATAGTACCAGCGCCATGCTTCCGGATTGATCGGCTCACCCACCGATCCCAGCACGCGCAGCGACTTGCGGCTGGTCGAAGTGACGAAATCGTCGCCTTCCTTCATCAGCGCGCGCAGCGCCGTCGGCGCGGTGTAGAGTTGGTTCACCTGATGCCGGTCGACGACTTCCCAGATGCGCGCTGGCGTGGGCCAGTTCGGCACGCCCTCATACATCAGCGTCGTCGCGCCATTGGCCAGCGGACCATAGACGATATAGCTATGGCCCGTGACCCAACCGATGTCCGCACCGCACCAATAGATGTCGCCGGGATTGTAATCGAACACCGTCTCGTGCGTCAGGCTGGCCCAGAGCAGATAACCGCCTGTGGTGTGGAGCACGCCCTTGGGTTTTCCGGTGGAGCCGGAGGTGTAAAGGATGAACAGCGGGTCTTCCGCATTCATCGGTTCGGCCGGGCAATCGGCGTCGACGCTGGCCGCCGCATCCTGATACCAGAGGTCGCGACCGTCCTGCATGGGAATGTCGCCGCCGGTCGCCTTGATGACGATGACCGTCTTGAGCACCGGAGCGTGCGCAGCGGCTGCATCGACGTTCACCTTCAACGGCACCTTCTTGCCGCCGCGTCGTCCTTCATCGGCGGTGATGACGATCTTGCTGTCGCAATCGACGATGCGACCCGCCAGCGCCTCAGGCGAAAAGCCGCCGAAGACGATCGAATGGATCGCGCCGATTCGGGTGCAGGCCAGCATCGCAAAAGCGGCCTCGGGAATCATCGGCAGATAGAGGGTGACACGGTCGCCCTTCTTCACGCCCTGGCTCTTTAGCACATTGGCGAAACGGCACACCTCGGCATGAACCTGTGCATAGGTGAAGCGGCGCGGCTCCTCCTTTGGGTCATCCGGCTCCCAGATGATCGCCACGCGATCACCCGCCTCCGTCAGATGGCGATCGAGGCAATTGGCTGACACGTTGAGGCGACCGTTGGTGAACCAGCTGATGCCAAAATCCGCCTCTGCAAAGCTCGACTGGTTGGCGACGGTCGGAAAGTCGATCCAGTCCAGCCGCTTCGCCTGTTCCAGCCAATAGGCATCGGCATCGTTGAGCGACCGATCATAGTCAGCGGAATATCGCTCCGCATTCACCTTTGCCTTTGCCGCCCAGTCGCTGGGCACTTCGTAAACGGACGGCTCGGACATAGTCTATCTCCCCAAAGGCGTAATGGCGATGCCGATCCACAAGGTGCGCGGCGTGCCAAGGTCCATCAGGCCGGTCCCGGAAATCCCGGACACGACCTGCTTGTCAAAAATATTCTCGGCGCGCCCGACAAGGCGGATGCCGCGAACGATCGGCAGGGAAGCGACAGCATCGACGGTCAGGGCGTCGGGCAATCGCCGAGTCTGCAAATCATCCTCATATTGCGCTCCGATGTAGCGCACCGTAGCGGAAAGACTAGTGTCCGCCATTGGCGTAACGGACAATGTCGCGGCGGCCGCATGACGCGGGCTTTGCGCGGGGCGCTTGCCATTGAGCGGCGCTGCCGCCCCAGTCGCGGAAACCTTGGGATCGCTGAAGGCATAGCTGGCGGTCAGGGTCCAGGGGCCGGAACGGACATCGCCGCTCAACTCCACGCCGTTTACCGTGATCGCGTCGAGATTCTGACGCTGGCGATAGGCGCCGTTGACGAACCCGACCTGCGGAAAGGTTCCCGGTCCCTGCGCAACGGTGACGTTTGCGATCGCGTCACGCAGCTTGTTGTGGAACGCCGTTGCAGCGATCCGCACCCCGTCGGCAGGCCGCCATTCGACCCCGCCTTCAAAGCCGCCCAGCTTCTCCAGCCGCAGATTGGCATTTGCCGCGGTCGCGTCCGCTCCCACCCGGAAAGGCCGATAGAGTTCGTTCAATGTCGGCACGCGAAAGCCAGTATAGCCCGCCGCGCGCAGATCCAGTTGCGACGTCGCGTGATACAACGCCCCCACCCGGCCGGAACCGCGCCAGCCGGATCGATCCGTGAAGGAGAGATTCTGGGCGAAGGCACCGGTTGCGATCACCTGCTCACGCAGATAGCCGTCGCGGATCAGCCAGCGGTCGATGCGTCCCCCGCCCGTCAGCACCAGATCGCCGATGGTCCAGTCATCTTCGATGAAGGCACCCGACACCAGGCTGTTGCCGCCGGCGGCACGCAGGCGCGTGGGGCGTCCTGACACATAGGTCGCACGTTCATGCGTGGCGCCCGACGCACGGCGCGCATCGACGCCGAGGCGAAGGACATGCGAATCGCCGACGGGAGGACGCAGTTCGATCTTGCCCACCCCGGTCGAAGGCGTGCTGTATTGATCCAGCGAAACGCTCGTCGTCGTGCGCGCCGCATTGGCCGTGATCGTGCGGGAAGAGAAGTTACGCGTCTGCACATAGGCAAGAGCGTCGAGCGCCCAATCGCCATGCGACACAAAGCGAACAGAGGCGTCGACGCCGTTCGAAAGGTTGCGCGCGCCCGGCAATCCGCGCAGGCGACTGTCATCAAAACCGCTGATCGAAGCCTGAATTTCGGAGGTCGCCGAAACCGGCGCAACCGCCCGCAGCGCCACATTCCACATATCATATTGCGCCGGGACATCGACGATGCCCCGCTGCGACTTGGGCACCAGAATATAGCCGTCGCCCTGCTGCCAGCCGCCGCCAAGGGTCACGAACCCACCACCAAGGGGAAGAGCTGCGCCTCCTGACAGATCCGTCGCATCGCGGCTGCCGTAGAAGCCCTGCCCCCACACCGGCGACAGCTTGTCGATCCCTGCGCTCGCCAGCTCGATCGTACCGGCCACCGCGCCCGAACCGAAGGCACCAGCCCCGCCGCCGCGCGTCACGCGCGCGCTGCCCAGTCGGGCGGGATCGATCGCGGAAAAGGGAATATAGCCAGTGAAAGGATCGGCCACCGGCACGCCGTCAAGCAGCACCAGCGCCCGGCTGGATGCATTGCCGCCCAGCGCGCGCAGGGTTGCCCCTTGGCTCGTCGGATTTGCCGCCCGGCTGTCGGTCCGGCGGAATTGCTGGAACCCGGCTACGTCGGCCAGAATATCCTCGATCCGGCGACTCGCATCATTGCTCAGCCTGTCCCGATCGATCACCACCGAGTCATAGGCAGGCGTTCCAGGGGAATCCGGCAAACCCTGCCCGCGGACGATGATGTCCTGTCCGTCTGCATCCCCATCTGCGGCAAAGGCCCCGTCCGGGGCCAGGGCAAGAGCAAGCAGCGGCAGCGCGACCAGCTTATGTTTCAAGATTTTCGCTTTCGAACCAATAACGTCGTCGGATGCCGGGCGGCATGCCATCCTGCATGCCGCCCGGCAACGATTATCAGAAGAACAGGATGGCCCCCGCCGCGACCGCATCGGACGATGCAGCGTTGACGCCATGCGCTTCGGACTTGGTGTGGACATATTCGCTGACCAGCGTCACCCAGCTGGTCAGGCCATAGCGTGCCTGCGCGACCCAGCTGCTGTTCGAATCGAGCAGCGTCGGGTTGATCTCACCCTTGGTCAGGTCGAGATGGCTTTCGCCATAGCTGCCGCCCAGCGTGAACTTGCCAAAGTTCAGCGTGCCCTGAACATAGAAGCCATCGCTCGAACGGCGATTGCCCAGCGCGTCGGTCGACAGGATGAAGAGGCCGGTCGTGCCGACACCCTTGCCGGTGTAGTAATAGCCAAGCAGGCTCGCCGGACCATAAGTGAACTTGCCACCAACGTCGAAAGCGCGACCGGTGTAGCTGGGCGAACCCGCCACGCCGTCATGCTTCTGCGTGATGCCAGACAGCCACAGACGGGTGGAGAAGTCGCCCCAGGTGCCCGAATAGACCACCTTGCCCTGGAACCCAGGCGTCTTGTTGACTTCGCTGTTGCCGATGGTGACCAGCGGCTGGAACGCGCCGACGCTGAACTGCAGGCCGCCGAAATTCGGCGAGGTGTAAGTGATCTGCGGCTGGAAATCGGTGTAGATATAGCCAAGGCCGATGCGGCCGAGCGACGTGTTCGACGGCGCGGCATTGCCCGTGGCGGTGCCAACCGACAGCAGCGTGATATCGTTCAGGATCGCTTCCGAACCGAACAGGCCGATGTCGCGACCGATCTTGAATTCACCCAGGCCCGCACGACCGAAGGTCATGTACACCTGACGGAAGTCGATGCCGGCAGTGGCCAGCGCCTGCGGCGTGCCGGCGGAGTTCGCTCCACCCACGCCCGACACGCTGTCGATACCGGGATAGAGACCGAAATGCGCGCCCACGTCCCATCCGCCCTGCACGGTCGTCACGTCGACCTTCAGGAAGCCGGGGAGCAGACCGTTGCGAATGGAAGAGCTGCTGGAACCCACACCGGCCAGACCGCCGACCACCGTCTTCGTCGGTCCAGGCGTATCGCCATTTTCATGGACGTAGAAGCCGTTCACCGAGCCGGAGAACTTCACATTGACGTCGCCCATCTGCATGCCGCCATTGCGGACCTGCACGACGCTGTTCATATCGAGTGCGCCACTCGCGGCAGCCTGCGGGCTGGCAGCAGCCCCGGTGGTCACCGCCGCAGGCTGGGCCTGCTCCTGGCTGTGGCTTGCGAGCAGTTCATTATATTCCTCGTCCGTCAGCACGCCCCGCGCGTGAAGCCGCGCGAGCAGGTCCGTTGTCGTATCGGCCATGGCTGGGGTTGCGGCAAACGCGCATGCGAGGGCGGTCGTGGCGGCGAGCCACGTCTTCCTTCCGGTCATCCTGTCCTCCCTGTAATTCCGGCGGTCAAGCCGCTCGGATGCCGTGGATGCTGCGACGTTATGCACGCCGGGCATATTGGACTTTGGGACGGACAACAGCCTCAGTGCGCGACCGCAACACCCCATGGAGCGCGGCCGGTTTCGACATTTTTCTCGACTTTTCCGCTATTTATGTCGACGATGGACAGATTGTCCGAAAGGCCATTGGCCGCATAGGCCCGCATTCCATCCAGACTGATGCCAACATGCCACACTCGCTGGCCGACCGCGACATACCGCTCCACCTTGCGGCTGGCGACGTCGATGATGGCGATATGATTGGCCCGCCCCAGCGCGACGACCGCTCGCTTGCCATCGGGCGTAAAGCGGATGCCGACCGGCAGGATCTTGTCCACCTGCACACCATCGATCGCAAAAGCGATCTTGCCCACGATCTCATGGCTCGACGCATCGACAATCTCGACATCGCCGCCGACCTCCGAACTGACCCACAGAAATTTGCCATCGCGGGTAAATTCGCCGTGACGCGGCCGCATGCCGACCTCCGTCTGCGCGATCACCTGCCGCGTCGCGATGTCGATCCAGTCCAGTCGATTGTCGCTTTCGGACGAGGAAACCGCTAACTTGCCGTCGGGGCTGACGACAATGCCTTCCGGCTCTTCACCCACGCCCACCTGCCACGCGACCTGATGCGTCCCGACATCGATCGCGCTCACCATCGCGTCGCGTTCGTTGGAGACGAACACCGTCTTTCCGTCGGGCGAAAGCGCCAACTGTTCGGGATCATCGCCCGACGCCAGATCGGCCACCACCTTCCCGGTCGCGGTGTCGATCGTCTGAACGGCGTGGTCATCGCTGGCGCAGACGAACAGAACGCGGCCGTCCGGCGACAGCGAAAGGCCACGCGCCCGGCGCCCGACCGGCCATGTCGCCTTCACGGTCATGGTGCCCCCGTCGATCACGGTGACGCTGTTCCCCTTTTCATTGGAAACGTAAATAGTCTCGGCTGCCGCCGACGACGCGATCGCCAGCGCCGACAGGGCCACCGCACCGATAAGTGTCAGGCGCATCCTCGATATCCTTGTATATTACCTATCCTACCATATCGCCTGAACGCGCAGTCGTAGCGCTGTACCAAAGTCCTATAACCCCTTTCGCGCTCTGGCCTCATATGCTGCCGCGACAGGTGGATTTTTTGAGGAGCGGGCGCTGGCGCCCGCCATCGCGAGAGGATGTCATGCGTTTATCGTCTATCGTTCTTGTCGGCGCGGCCGCGCTTTGCCTTGGTTCGGTCAGCTCGCAGCTGATCGCTCACGGCAACGTCACGCCCCAGCCGGTCGATACCACCGGACTTCCCAAGCTCGGCGACGCCTGGGTTCAGCATAATCCCTATCGCGGCAACGATCTTGCTAAGAAGATCGGCGAATCCGCTTATGGCCAGAACTGCGCGCGCTGTCATGGCCTGGAAGCCATTTCCGGCGGCATTGCGCCCGACCTTCGCTATCTGGAACTGGGCGACAGCGGTGACGAGTGGTTCATCGAACGCTTCCAGCACGGCTCCAGCCACGACGGCAAGGTTTACATGCCCGCTTTCGGCCCCGTGCTTGGCCAGGAAGCCGGCTGGGCGATCCGCACCTGGCTTGAAACCCAGCATCAGGAATAAGGGGACTTACAGATGCTGACGCGTCGCCTCTTTTGTGCCGGTGCACTGGCGCTGGGCGGGGGCGCGTTCAGCACCCCTGCCCTTCGCGCCGCGCCGCTCGACAAGATCAAGGCCGCCGGAATCCTTCGGGTCGCAGTCTACAAGGATTTCGAACCCTGGTCGTGGCGGGCCGATGGCAAGATGGTCGGCATCGATGTCGACCTTGGCCAGCGCATTGCAACGGAACTCGGCGTAAAGGTCGATTTCCTTGAGTTGATGGCGGACGAAAGCGTGGATGATGATCTGCGCAATGCCGTTTGGCGCGGCACCCTGATCGGCCAGGCGCCGGCCGATATCATGCTCCACGTTCCCTTCGATCGCACGCTCGGCCTGCGCAACGATCGCGTGGCGCTGGTGGCCCCCTATTATCGGGAGAGCTTCCAGATCGCCTGCAACACGGTGGAGGCCAATTGCGACGATCCACCCGTTCAGCTCCACGGCAAGCGTATAGCGGTGGAACTGGACACCCTGCCGGACATCTATCTGATGGGTCAGTTCGGCGGCGCATTGCGCAGCGACGTGCGGCACTATCCGACCGGCCCCGCCGCACTCGATGCGCTGGCGAAGGGCGACGCCGACGCAGCCATGGCGACTCGGGCGCAGATCGAGCATGGGCTTGCCGGCAAAGGCGATCATTTCGCCCAACGGCGCACACCCCTGCCCGCCATGCCGAACCCCGGCTGGGACATCGGCGCAGCGGTCAAGGACGACAGCCGGGATCTTGGCGACAAGGTCGAGGCAATCATGGCGGACCTCATCAAAAAAGGCGAACTTGAGAGCCTCTTTTCCGCGCACAACGTCGTTTATCGCCCGTCTGTCTCGACCATCTGATTCGGAGCGGCGCCGGGTTATCCGCCCGGCATCATTCCAAGGTCCAATTGTTGCCGCCCCATCCCCTTCTACTGTGTCGTCCGGTCCCGTGCCGCGCGTCGACACGAGCATCCGACAGGTCAGGAGGGGTAAGAATGAACAGCAAAATTTTCTATCGTTCGGCAGCCGCGATGAGCATCGCAGCGATGCTGAGCACCGCAGCCTTCGCGGATCGTATCGAAGGTGCAGGCGTGGCTGCAGCCGCTCCGGCTGCCGCAGCGGCCCCGGCTCCTGCCACAGCAGGCCCCGGCGACGCCGATCTGATGAACGATCAGGCCTCCACTGGCGACGTCCTGACATATGGCATGGGTCCGCAGGCCCAGCGCTTCAGCCCGCTCACCACACTCAATGCCGACAACGTGTCGAAGCTGGTGCCCGCCTTCTCCGCCTCGCTCGGTGGTGAAAAGCAGCGCGGTCAGGAAGCGCAGCCGATCGTCTATGACGGCACCATCTACGTCACCGGCTCCTACTCGCGCATCTTCGCTTTCGACGCGAAGACGGGTGAGGAAAAGTGGGAATATTCGGCGCGCCTGCCCGATGGCATCATGCCGTGCTGCGACGTGGTCAATCGCGGCGCAGCCATCTATGGCGACAAGATCATCTTCGGCACGCTCGACGCGCGCCTGATCGCCCTGAACCGCATCACCGGCAAGGTGATTTGGAACAAGGAAATGGCCGATTACCGCGCCGGCTACAGCTTCACCGCAGCGCCGATGATCGTGAAGGGCATGGTCATCACCGGCAATTCGGGCGGCGAATTCGGCATCGTGGGCAAGGTTGAAGCGCGCGACGTCAACACCGGCGAGCTGATCTGGTCGCGTCCGACGATCGAGGGGCATCAGGGCATGCTGCATGGCAAGCCCAGCACCATCACCGGCGGCAAGGCGGGCCAGACCTGGACCGGCGACCTGTGGCAGACGGGCGGCGGCGCCACCTGGCTGGGTGGTACATATGATCCCGAAACCAACCTGATCTACATGGGCACGGGCAATCCGGCTCCGTGGAACAGCCATCTGCGTCCTGGCGACAACCACTTCACCTCCTCCACGCTGGCGATCGACGCCGACACGGGCGAGATCAAGTGGAGCTACCAGTCCACCCCGCATGACGGTTGGGATTTCGACGGCGTGAACGAATTCATTCCGTTCGATGCGAAGATCAACGGCAAGCCGATGAAGCTGGGCGCGAAGGCTGACCGTAACGGCTATTTCTTCGTTCTCGACCGCACCACCGGCAAGTTCGTCAGCGCGAACCCGTTCGTTTCGAAGACCAGCTGGGCCAACGGCTTCAACAAGCAGGGCCGCCCCAACTATGTCGACGCGAACCGTCCGGGCGCTCCGAACACCGACGGCACGAAGGGCACCTCGGTCTTCTCCGCGCCTTCGTTCCTGGGCGGCAAGAACTGGATGCCGATGGCCTATAGCAAGGACACTGGCTACTTCTACATCCCCAGCAACGAATGGGGCATGGACATCTGGAACGAACCGATCGCCTACAAGAAGGGCGCGGCCTATCTGGGCGCGGGCTTCACGATTAAGCCGCTGTATCCCGATTATATCGGCGTCCTGCGCGCGATGGACCCGGCCACCGGCAAGATCATGTGGGAATATAAGAACAAGGCTCCCCTGTGGGGCGGCGTTCTGACCACGGCGGGCAATCTGGTGTTCACCGGAACGCCCGAAGGCTATCTGAAGGCGTTCGACGCGAAAACCGGCAAGGAACTGTGGAAGTTCAACACCGGCTCGGGCGTCGTCGGCTCGCCCGTCACCTGGGAGCAGGATGGCGAACAGTATGTGGCCGTGATGTCCGGCTGGGGCGGCGCGGTGCCGCTGTGGGGCGGCGAAGTCGCCAAGTCGGTGCAGCACATCAACCAGGGCGGATCGCTGTGGGTGTTCAAGCTGCCAAAGTCCTGAGCATGAAGGGGGCGGTCGCAAACGGCCGCCCCCAAAATGCCGACTTGCCTCCTTCTGCGCAAAGTATAGCATCCCACCTCAAAGGGGGGCCGATCGAAGTGGAACGCGTACTCATTGTCGACGATCATCCCCTGGTGCGGGATGGACTGCGCACGGTTGTCGCCGTGTCGTTCGACAATTGCGAATTGTTCGAAGCCGCGTCTATCGACGACACGATCCAGGTGATCGACCGCGAAGGTGACTTCGACCTCGTTCTGCTCGATCTGAACATGCCGGGTGCGGAAGGCTATTCGGGCCTCGATTCCCTGCGCACGCGATTTCCTTCCATTCCCATCGTCATCGTTTCCGGCTCGGTCGATCGCGGCGTGGTATCGCAGGCGCTGGCCCATGGTGCAGCCGGCTTCATTCCCAAGTCGCTGAAGCGCGCGGCCATCGTGGACGCCATCAAGCAAGTAATGGCGGGCGAAATCTATACGCCGGAAGCTTTCTCCGACGAGGCGCATGCCGACCCGGAAGATGAAGACATCATGCGCCGGATCGATTCGCTGACGCCGCAGCAAAAGGTCGTGCTGCAACTGCTGGTGTCCGGCCTGCTCAACAAGCAGATCGCTTACGAACTCAATGTTTCCATGACCACCGTCAAGGCGCATGTTTCCGCGATTCTGGCGAAGATGCGAGTGTTCAGCCGCACCCAGGCGGTGATCCTCGCCAACCGTGTCAATTTCGGCACCACCGCGCGCAGCCACTAGGCGCCGGGCTTGCGGACGGCCCGGCCCGTTATCCCAACAATTGACTAAGCAATGCGCGTAGCTGCGCTGGCTTAACCGGCTTGCTGAGGACGTAAAGGCCTTGCGCTGTCAGTTCCTTGCGCAGTTCCGTCGTTCGATCGGCGGTCAGGATGAGCGCGGGCACCTGCTGACCGATTTCACGGCGCAGCGCCGCGATCGCGGTGTCCCCCGTCTCCCCATCATCCAGATGATAATCCGCCAGGATGATATCCGGCCAGTCAGCCGCTTCCCGCACCGAGTCCAGCGCCTGCGCGTGCCCCGATACGGTCATCACGCTGCAATTCCAGCTGGAGAGCAGCGCATTCATCCCCACCAAAATGCTTTCGTCATTGTCGATGACCAGCACCGAGCGCCCAAGCGGGGAACCACGGCGAGGTGGAGCGGCCACGCCGTCCTTTACGCCCGGTCGCGCCGGCGCGAGCGGGACGTCGACGCCAAAGACCGAACCCTTGCCAACTTCGGACACCACTGTCAGCCGATGGTCCAGCATCCGGCTCGCCCGCTCGACAATGGCAAGGCCAAGACCCATGCCCCGCCCCACCTGTCCATCATGCAGGCGCCGGAACTCTTCGAAGATCTCGCCCCGGTGCTGTTCGGCAATGCCCGGTCCGGTATCGCTGACCCGGATCGCCACATTGTACCCTTCCCGCGTACAGTGAACGGTAACGCTTCCGCTCGGGGTGTATTTGATCGCGTTGGAAATCAGGTTCTGCAGGATACGGCGGAGCAGGCGGCCGTCGGACCGCACCCAGATCTCCGTCGGCTCAACGGTCAGTTGCAAACCCTTCGCCCGGGCAATCGGCGTAAATTCGCCCTTCATCGCGGTCATCAATCGCGCAAGCGGGAAATCGGTGATTTCGGGGGTGACGGCGCCGGCATCGAGCTTCGAGATTTCGAGCAATGCCTCCAGCAGCTCTTCCACTGAATCCAGCGCCGATTCCGTCTGCCGCGCCAGATTCCGGGTCGCCGGGGCCAGCCTTCGTTCATTCAGGGCGGAAACGAACAAGCGGGCAGCGTTAAGCGGCTGCAACAAATCGTGGCTTGCCGCGGCAAGAAAGCGGGTCTTGGAAAGATTGGCCTGCTCAGCGATCGTCTTTGCCTCGCGCGCCTCCGCTTCCGCCGCCCGGATGTCGGCAGTGCGCTGCTCTACCCTCCGCTCCAGCGTCTCATAGGCTTCACGTAGCGCGTCTGACGCGCGAAGCCGCTCGGTGATGTCCTCGAAGCTCATCACCATGCCGCCATCGGGCATTGCGGAGCGACGCACCTCGACTACGCGGCCTCCATTGTGTCGACGTTGCGACACCATATCCGAGGAACCAGGAGGCAGCCAATCGAGCGGCTTATGCGGCTCCATCGGCCCGTTCAGGCGCTCGCACGTGGCGACCATGCTGTCATGCGTCATCACCAGCGGCAGGCCGTCATTGGGAAGGCCGATGGTCGCGAGCAGCGGCCCGTTCCAGGCAATCAGCCGCCGATTGGCATCATAAACGCAGACCGCCAACCGAATATTGTCCAGGGTAGCCTGAAGGATCGCGGTCTTTTCCTCAAGTTCGCGCGTCCGCTCCCGCGCGTCTTCCGCTTTCACCTCGGTAATGTCGGTATAAACGCCGACAATGCCGCCATCGTCGGTGCGCAATTCGTTGATCTGTATCCAACGCCCGTCGGACAGCGCCTGAACATAGGCGCCGTTGGCAATCGCATGGCGCGCCAGTCGTTCCGAAACCCAGCGGTCCGGCGCGATCAGTGAGCCGAGCATGGTGCCGTCGGCGGTGATCATCCGCACGATTTCGTTGAATTTGATACCCGGCCGGATGCGATCGGCGATGGTTGGCCAAATCCCCAGATAGGTCTGGTTGCAGAGCACAAGCCGGTCCTCCGCATCGAACAGGGCGAAACCTTCGCTGATGCTGTCGATGGCGTTGCGCAGGCGCCGTTCGGCTTCGTCCGCAGCTTCCTTCGCTGCCCCCAGTTCCGCGTTGGACGCCGCCAGTTGGGCCATGGCGTCTTCCAGTTCGGCGGTACGCTCGCGCACCTTGCCTTCCAGTGCGATGGCCGTTTCGAACAGCGAGAATGCGTTGCCCTGAAAATCGGTCGATCGTTCGACACGCGCCATCAGCACCGCGTTGATCTTGCGCAGCTTCTCATTCTCGCGTTCAAGATCCGCGATCGTGCGCTTCATCGCCCTATGGCCAGACCGGTGAAGCTCTGATTGACGTGCAGCGCGTGATATTGCTCGCCATAGGTGTTGAAGCCGACCACGCCGCGCCCCGCGAATATGGCCGACACCTGCCCCGTCAGTTGTCGCTGCATGATTTCGACGCTGTTCAGTACGCAATCAAAGCCCAGGACACGGTCGATGCCACCAACCGCCGCATCCAGCCCATCGAACAATTCGGTCAAATCGCCGACGATGTCCCGCGCTTCACCCAGCGACAGCACCACGCCCTCGTCAATCGCGCAATAGAAGGTGAGGCTGCCATCGGCATTCACGCTCTGTATGGATCGGACATAATATTCGCCGCCCGCCCGCACCAGCAAGGGGAAAGCCGCAAACAGTTCCGGGCCAAGGTCGGCCGCCTGCACGCCGATCAGCCGGGCATATTCCTGAGCCGCCGGCTCGGCGTTGATTTCCGTCACGATGCGATGGACCGGGTCCGCCCCGGTGATGACCATCCGAACGGAGCCAGGGCCGTAATATTGCGATCGGAAAACCCGCATCGGCCGACAGCTTTCCAAGATCGCGACGATCGCGGCATCCCGGCGAAACTGGCCATCGTGAAAGACGAAGGTTTCCCGAAAAGCGAGACCATCGCCCGACGAACCGCCGATCAGCGGTATGTCGCCCAGCGCGTCCTGCACCGTCACCGTCAGCATCTCTTCCCGATGAGAAAGCCCATCGACAAGAAACAGGGCGACGCGGTTGGGAGAGGAACCGAGCGCGCCCGATGCGACGGCCGCATCGGCCACCAGGCTGCGCACCTGCTGCTGCGCCCGGCTGGCATCGAAATGATCGAGATCCTGAAAGCAGGTCGCCGACAAGGTGAAGTCCTCGGCCGGAAAGCCGATCGCGGTGATGGTGCCCTCCGCAAAGCCCTCAGGCGTCAATTCACCCGACGAGGTGCAACCGATCAGGGTCAGCCCTTCCGCCCGGCTCCGCAAAGCCTCTCCCAAAGCATCCAGGTCATAACGACTGGAACAGAACACCAGAATGCCCGAAAGGCTCGGCGGATCGAGTTCGCCGAATAGCGCACGGATCGCCATCTCCGGATCATCGAGGCGCGTGCTCGCAACCCGGACGGCGGATCGATGCTCTGTCCTCTCGACCGTTTTTTCCGTCATTGCCGCGATGATGGCACGGCGTTCGTCGTTCGTCACGCGATAACGCGCATAACCGAAGGGAGAGGAGGCCATATCGGACCTGTTTTTCAGCTCTCACCGCGCGGTGGCGGCCCCGCCGCCTCCAGCAGCTCGGCTTCGTCATCGGTGAACACCCGGCTGCGGACAATGAAGCGCACGCCCTCCGGCCCCTCCAGGGAAAATCCGGCCCCGCGCCCCGGCACCACGTCGATGGTAATCTGCGTATGGCGCCAATATTCGAACTGCGCCGCGCCGATCCAGACGGGAATGTCGCCGGCAACATGGCCAAGGAAGACATCCTGCCCCCCGACGCGGAATTCGCCGCGCGGATAGCACATGGGCGCGGACCCGTCGCAGCAGCCGCCCGATTGATGAAACATCAACGGGCCGTGCACCTGGGCCAGGGTCGCCATCACGGCCTCCGCTTCGGAAGTCGCCAAAATACGGGCGGGAAGGTCGCTCATTTCAGTCTCCGCAAGGTCAAGAGACGAAATAGGCGGACCCGGTGGATACCAGGCCCGCCATTTCGCCGAGGAAGAGGCTGGAAAAAGAGGAGAGAAGCCAGCCTCCGCCGCTCGGCTTAGAAGAAGCCGAGCGCCTTGGGGCTGTAGCTCACCAGCATGTTCTTGGTCTGCTGATAGTGATCGAGCATCATCTTGTGGGTTTCGCGGCCGATGCCGGACTGCTTGTATCCGCCGAACGCGGCGTGCGCCGGATAGAGGTGGTAGCAGTTGGTCCACACGCGGCCGGCCTGGATCTCGCGACCGAAGCGATAGGCGCGCGTGCCGTTGCGGGTCCACACGCCGGCACCCAGGCCGTACAGCGTGTCGTTGGCGATGGCCAGCGCCTCAGCCTCGTCCTTGAACGTCGTCACCGCAACGACCGGACCGAAAATTTCCTCCTGGAAGACGCGCATCTTGTTGTGGCCCTTCAGGATGGTCGGCTGGACATAATAGCCGTCGGCCAGCTCGCCCTCGAGGCGGTTGCCCGTTCGCCGCCGGCGAGCACCTGGGCGCCTTCGTCACGGCCGATGTCGATGTAGGCCAGGATCTTTTCCATCTGGTCGTTCGAGGCCTGGGCGCCGATCATGGTCGAGGGATCGAGCGGGCTGGCCATCTTGATCGCGTTCGACGCGCTTGATCGCACGCTCCATGAAGCGCTCATAGATCGATTCCTGGATCAGGGCGCGGCTGGGGCAGGTGCAGACTTCACCCTGGTTGAGCGCAAACATCGCAAAGCCTTCCAGTGCCTTGTCGAAGAAGTCGTCGTCGGCATCCATCACGTCTTCGAAGAAGATGTTGGGCGACTTGCCGCCCAGTTCCAGCGTGGAGCGGGATGATGTTCTCCGAGGCGTACTGGAGGATCAGGCGGCCCGTGGTGGTTTCGCCGGTGAACGCGATCTTCGAAATGCGCTTGTTCTGGGCGAGCGGCTTGCCCGCTTCGACACCGAAGCCGTTGACGATGTTCAGCACGCCCGGCGGCAGCAGGTCGCCGATGAGTTCCATCAGAACCATGACGCTCATGGGCGTCTGTTCGGCGGGCTTCAGGACGATGCAGTTGCCGGCGGCGAGTGCGGGGGCGAGCTTCCAGCAGGCCATGAGCAGCGGGAAGTTCCAGGGGGATGATCTGACCGACGACGCCGAGCGGTTCGTGGAAGTGATAGGCGACCGTGTCGTGGTCGATTTCGGCCAGCGAGCCTTCCTGGGCGCGGATGCAGGAGGCGAAGTAGCGGAAGTGGTCGAGCGCGAGCGGAATGTCGGCGGCGGTCGTCTCACGGATCGGCTTGCCGTTGTCGATGGTTTCCACCAGCGCCAGAAGGTCCGCCTTCTCTTCCATACGGTCGGCAATCTTGAGCAGGATGCGCGAGCGTTCGATGGTCGAGGTGCGACCCCAGGCTTCACGCGCCGCATGCGCCGCGTCGAGTGCCAGTTCGATGTCGGCTGCGGTCGAACGTGCGATCTGGGCGACAGTGTTACCCGTGACCGGCGATACGTTGTCGAAATAGCGACCTTCGACCGGTGCGACCCACTTGCCGCCGATGAAGTTGTCGTACTTCTGCCGGATCGCGATCTGGCCGTTCAATTTTTCCATAGCCTGCTGAAGCATATCGTCCTCGCCTAATTGTCCGAATGCGCACGGACTCGACAACTAGGGTCCGCACTGGTCGGCGATATTTGTCCTCCTCCTCGCGCTTCGGGGCCATTGGACCTTTGGGCAATAGCCGACTGGCCGATGGGACGGGCGTTCAGCGTAACGACGTCGGTTTTGCATGGGCCGGGCACTGCGAATCATGTTGCGACGCAGCATGATCTGACGCACTGTCCTGATTCATGATCAAGGCCGCACTTCATCACCTGACACGCTACAGCTACAGCCGCCCGATCCGGCTTGGCCCGCAAGTCATCCGGCTGCGCCCGGCCCCGCACAGCCGGACCGAGGTGCCCAATTACTCGCTGAAGATCAGCCCGCCCAATCACTTCCTGAACTGGCAGCAAGATCCGCACGGCAACTGGCAGGCGCGGATCGTCTTCCCCGATCCAATCGATCATTTTTCGGTCGAGGTCGATTTGCTGGCCGAACTCGCGGTCATCAACCCGTTCGATTTTTTCGTCGAGGAATACGCGGAGACTTATCCCTTCGCCTATGCTCCGGCGCTCGCATCCGACCTTGCCGCCTATTTCTAATCACCGAAGAGCGCGCACAGGGGACAAGGCCCGAAGCGTAGGCCTGTTCGGAAGCGCTCCATGATCGCTTTCAGGGGCATGAAGGGCGCACCATCGATTATCTGGTGGCGATCAATCAGGCCGTGAACCAGACGGTCGGCTACGTCATCCGGATGGAACCAGGCGTCCAGACGCCGGAGGAAACACTGGAAGTCGGAACCGGGTCCTGCCGCGATTCCGCCTGGCTGCTCGTCCAGTTGCTACGCCGCCTGGGCTTTGCCGCGCGGTTCGTGTCGGGATATTCGATTCAGCTGACCCCCGATGTGGCCGCAGTCGACGGGCCACGCGGCGTCGAGCAGGATGTGTGCGATCTGCACGCATGGGCAGAGGCCTATGTTCCTGGCGCCGGATGGATCGGGCTGGACGCCACATGGGGATTGTTCGCGGGCGAAGGGCATATTCCGCTGTGCGCGACTCCCCACTACCGCTCCGCGGCACCCATCGAGGGCGTGGTGATGGAGCCGGTTCATTCCGATTTCCATTTCGAAATGGACGTGTCGCGCATTCAGGAAGCGGTGCGGATCACAAAGCCGTTCACCGACGCCCGGTGGAATGCGTTGCTGGCGCTGGGCGATCGGGTGGATGCGGATTTGATTGCCGGCGACGTGCGACTGACCATCGGGGGCGAGCCTACGTTCATCGCCGAAACCGATTTCGAGGCGCCTGAATGGAACAGTGAGGCCGTAGGGCCGACGAAAGCCGCCTATGCCGATCAGTTGATTCGGTTGCTGCGGGAAAAATTCGCACCGGGATCGCTGCTGCATCATGGGCAGGGCAAATGGTATCCGGGCGAAAGCCTGCCGCGTTGGGGCTATTCGATCTACTGGCGCAACGATGGCGTTCCGATCTGGCGTGACCCTTCGCTGATCGCGGGAGAGAAACCGCCGCGCCCAGAACAAGAGGATGATGCGACACCCGCCGGACCAGACGCCGCGATGGCCGAGCGCTTTCTTCAGGAGACGGCGAAGACGCTGGGCGTTAGCGACGCCTTCGTGCAACCGGTGTTCGAGGACGCGATCGAATGGATCGTGAAGGAAGCGGAACTGCCCGCCAACACCAGTCCGACAGATCCGGCGCTGGAGGATCCGGAGGTCCGCGAACGGTTCATGCGGACTTTTCAGCGCGGGCTTACGAAGCCGGTCGGCTATGTCCTGCCGGTGCAGCGCTGGCAGAGCGAGATGCAGCCCACCCGCTGGCAGAGCGAACTTTGGAAAGTCCGGCGCGGCGTCCTGTTCGCGGTCCCAGGTGACAGCGCACTTGGCTATCGCCTGCCGCTCGGCTCCCTGCCCTTCGTGCCACCGTCCGAATATCCCTACATCCATCCGCGCGACACGACCGAGGCCCGCGCGCCGCTGCCCGACTTCCGCGCGCAGGCGGTGGAGCGTGGGCATGAGGTGCGCGACGCCGCGTCGCCCGCGCCTCAGGCGAGCATCGCTGTCGAGGGGGCGGCGGGCACGGCGCAACGCCGGGTCGAGCAAGTCGCGATCGAAGGTGCGGTGCGCACGGCCGTCACCGTCGAACCGAAGGGCGATTACCTGTCCGTCTTCCTGCCACCCGTCGAATCTCTCGACGACTATCTGGAATTGATTGCCGCGGTCGAGAAGGTGGCGGAAGAAACCCGCATCCCCGTCCGCATCGAAGGCTATGCACCCCCGCCCGACCCGCGCCTGACCGTGCTGAAGATCACGCCCGATCCCGGTGTGATCGAGGTCAACATCCAGCCCGCGCGAAGCTGGCGCGAGTCGGTGGATATCACCGAAACGCTCTATGACTGCGCCCGGCAGATCGGCCTCACCGCCGACAAGTTCATGGTGGACGGCCGATCAATCGGCACCGGCGGCGGCAATCACATCGTGCTGGGCGGACCGACGCTGCTCGATTCGCCCTTCATCCGCCGTCCTGACCTCCTCAAGAGCTTCGTCATCTACTGGCAGCGTCATCCCGCGCTCAGCTATCTGTTCTCCGGCCTATTCATCGGCCCGACCAGTCAGGCACCTCGCATCGACGAAGCCCGCCACGACAGCCTTTACGAACTGGAAATCGCGCTGGCGCAGGTGCCCGGTCCAGATGGAGATCAACCACCCCCATGGGCCGTCGACCGGTTGTTCCGCAACCTGCTGGTCGACGTGACCGGCAATACGCACCGCACGGAAATCTGCATCGACAAGCTGTTCTCGCCTGATGGCCCCACCGGCCGGCTGGGACTGGTAGAATTTCGCGGATTCGAGATGCCGCCGGACGCCCGGATGAGCCTTGCCCAGCAACTGCTTCTGCGCGCGCTGACGGCATGGTTCTGGAAAGAACCGCAGGATGGCGGCCTGGTGCGCTGGGGCACGGCGCTGCACGACCGGTTCATGCTGCCGCATTTCGTCTGGTCGGACTTTCTGGACGTTCTCGATGACCTGCGCGGTGCGGGCTATGACTTCGATCCGGTCTGGTTCGAAGCGCAGCGGCAATTCCGCTTCCCAGTCCATGGCGCGGTGGAGGCCGGCGGCGTCACGCTGGAAGTCGCCCACGCGCTCGAACCGTGGAACGTGCTCGGCGAAACCGGGGCGATCGGGGGGACGGTGCGCTATGTCGATTCCTCGACCGAGCGGCTGCAGTTGCGCGCCACCGGGCTGGTGCCGGGGCGGCACATCATTTCCTGCAACGGCCGCCGTGTACCGATGCAGCCGACCGGCGCGCCGGGCGAAGCGGTGGCGGGCGTGCGGTACAAGGCATGGGCACCGGCCAACTGCCTGCACCCGATGATGCCCGCACATGCGCCACTGACGTTCGACATATTGGACAGCTGGAACGGGCGTGCACTGGGCGGCTGCGTCTATCATGTGGCGCATCCGGGCGGACGATCCTATGATGACGTTCCGGTCAACGGATATGAAGCGGAAGCGCGGCGCAAGGCACGTTTCCAGGATCATGGCCATTCGCCGGGCAAACAGGCCATGCCGGCCGACGAATTGCCGGGAGAGTTTCCGATGTCGCTGGACTTGAGGCGCCCGCCGGCCACCGGCTCGGCAAGCTGAACAGGCCGACGCCTGCCATGATGCAGCTGGACAACCGGCTTCAGGACTATCCTGTTGAGGTCGACGCGGGCGACCTGTTTCGCCACGCCTCCCCCGGCGTCGCGGAAAAATGGATTTCGGTCGCCAACAGCCTGTTCGCCCTCTCGCATGAAGCGGGCGTGCCTTTCGAAGAACTGGTCGGGCGGCAGATTCAGGATCTTGGCCTCAGCTTCCGGGTGGCGGGCGATGCCGACGAGCGGGCCTGGCCCCTGACCCCGATGCCGCTGATCATCGGCGCAAGCGAATGGCAGGAAGTCGAGCGTGGGCTGTTACAGCGTGCCCAGCTTCTCGAAGCCATTGCCGCCGATCTATACGGGCCGCAGCAGTTGGTTCGCGATGGCCATATCCCCGCCGCGCTGGTCACGGGAAGCCGCTATTTCGCGCGCGACATGATGACCAGGAAGCCGCCGGTCGGCCCCTATCTTCAGGTTTATGCGGTCGATCTTGCGCGCGGACCGCGCGGCCAATGGCGTGTGCTGGCGGACCGTGTGCGGCTGTCCAACGGCATCGGCTATGCGCTGGAAAACCGCCTCGCCTTCTCACGCAGCACGGGAAGCCTCCTTTCGGACATCCATGCCCGCCGACTGGCGCAGTTTTTCGCCGAACTGCGCGGCGGCATTGCCCGCCAGTGCCAGCGCGAGACGCCGAGGATCGCGCTTCTGACGCCAGGCCGCTTCAATCAGAGCTATCCTGAGCAGGCACATCTTTCCCGTTATCTCGGCTTCCCGCTGGTCGAGGGGCGTGATCTTTCGGTCAGCGATGATCGCCTGTACGTGCGCACCATTGCCGGCCCCAAGCGCGTCGATGCCATATGGCGCTGGATCGATACGCAGGCGATGGATCCGCTGCGCTTCGACGCGCGATCGGCCATCGGCGTGCCCGACATGTTCGACGCCTGGGCGCGCGGTGGCCTGGCCATGACTAACTGGCCGGGTGTCGAGGTGCTGGAATCGCGCGCATTTGCCGCATTCATGCCGCGTCTGTGCGTCCATATGTTGGGCGAAGAGCCCATATTGCCGAACACCGCCACCTGGTGGTGCGGCCAACCCGGCGAAGCCGCACAGGTGAGCGAGGCGATAGACCGCCTCATCATCGCACCGGCCTTTGGCGAAGTGGTAGAGGGGCTGAGAGATACCCAGCCCGTGCCGGGCGCGGAGATCACCGGGGCGAAACGGGAGTCCCTGTTTGCCGCCATGGCGCGGCGGCCGATGGACTATTGCGGGCAGGAAATCGTGCACCTGTCCACCACGCCCGCCTTGATCGGCCAGCAGTTCGAGCCGCGCGCCTTCACCGTCCGCGCGTTCGTGGCGCGGGGATCGGACGGCTTGTGGACCGTGATGCCCGGCGGCTTTGCCCGCCTGTCTTCTTCGGGGGAATTGCGCACCTCGCTGATGGGCGATGGCGACATGTCCGCCGATGTCTGCATCGTCGATGATATGCCGGATCCGGGCGCACGCGCCCTGCAACTCAGCAGCAATCCGGCGATCCGGCGCGGCGGCGGCATTCTGGCCAGTCAGGCGGCCGACAATCTGTTCTGGTTCGGCCGTTACAGCGAACGTGCGGAAATGACGGTCCGCGTCATCCGATCGACGCTTGGCAATTCGATTGACGCCGATGCCATCACTGCCCGCGACCCAGAGGTGCGCCGGTTGCTGGTCGACATGCTTCAACTCTGGAGCGCGATCGGCCCGGAGAGCGCGGCGCTGTCCGCATCGCAGGCCTGTCGCGCAGCATTGGTCGAAAGCGACCTGCCCGGAGGAGTCGCCGGTCTGCTTGACATGATCCGTCAGGTGGGGCTGAGTTTGCGGGACCGCTTCGCACCGGATTTCTGGCGCATCGCCAGCCGCCCGCTACCCGAAGTGACCGCACATCGCAGCAGCGCTTTATTGCGCGTGACGCGCGAACTGATCGAGCGCTTCAGCGCCATGTCCGGCCTCATTGCCGAGGATATGGTCCGCAGTCACGCGTGGCGCTTCCTTGACCTTGGCCGCAGGATTGAGCGCGCGCTTTCCATAAGCCGCATGGCCCGGCAGCTGGCACAGGCGCAGGATCAAAGCGATGCGCTGAGCGCACTTCTGGACCTCTGCGATTCACAGATCACCTATCGTTCCCGATATCTGACCGGCGCGCTGCGCAATCCGGTCTATGATCTGGTTTTGCTCGATCCGGACAATCCGCGCTCGCTCGCCTTTCAGGTGCAACTGATCCATCAGCACCTTTCCATCCTTCCCGCCCTGGGCGACGACCAGTTGCCCGAAGCGCCGCTGCTGGCCGCGCGCGCCGTTATGGGGCCGCTGGTCAGCCAGGCCGCCCCGACCATCGACGATCATGTCCTGTGGGACATCGAGAACCGTCTGCTCGCCCTTTCGGAAGCGATCTCGACCCGCTATTTCCTTCAGTTCGAACGGACCGACCCGGCGCTGGAAAGCAGTTTGCTCGCATGATCTACGATGTGCGCCACATCACGACGGTCAGTTATGCCGGTCCGGTCCATCTGGCGCGCTTCAATCTGCGCCTGAAGCCAGCAGATTGGTCGGGCCAGTCACTGCTGAGCCATGGCCTGTTCGTCGACCCGATACCCTGGAGCATCCAGGACGAATTTGGTCCCTATATCGTCAATCGCTCCCGTTTGACGCTACGCGATCCGATCCTGCAACTGTCCATCGAAAGCCGGTTCAGGGTGGAAGTGGCGCAGCCGTCCTTCCTGCTGGGATCGGTTGTCGCGCCGACCGTCAGCCATGTCCGTCATCTTGCGCTGAACCGGCGCGATCTGTCCGCCGCCAGCCCCGCATCCTATCTCTATGCTTCGGCGATCGCGGAGCCTTCGGCCGAAATTGCGGCCTGGGCAGCCCCGTACTTCGCCGACGATGCCGATGTGGTGAACTCCGGGCAGGCGCTGATGGCTGCGATCTTCCGCGAGTTTCGCTATGACAGCGGGGCGACCGACAGCGACACGCCGCCGCTTCAGGCATTTCGGCAACGCAGCGGCGTGTGCCAGGACTTCGCGCATGTGATGATCATCGCGGCCCGCGCGAACGCCGTTCCGGCCGCCTATGTCAGTGGCTATTTGCGCACCTTGCCTCCGCCGGGCCAGCCAAAAATGGTCGGCGCGGATGCGATGCATGCCTGGGTCGCGCTCTGGTGCGGGGACGATCTGGGATGGATCGGATTCGATCCCACCAACAACTGTCTCACGGGGGCCGACCATATCTTTGTCGCCATGGGGCGGGACTATGCCGACGTGGCCCCGGTCGACGGCGTGTTTCGCGGCGGCATGGGGCAGACGATGCGTTACGCCGTCGACGTCGTGCCCGTAGACAACTGATCAGGACGGGGCCGCGTTGGTCACGGCGGCATTCTTGACGTCGGACCCCAGCGATTCCCTTGCCGCTTCCATCAATACGCCGCGGAACACCTTCAGGTCGGGCAGGACATTGTCCGGACCGGCGGCCATCGGCGCGCGATAGGTGCGCATGTTGACCGCGTTCAGAAACAGCGGCAGCTTGCCCGTAACTTCAGTGGCCTTGCTGGCTGGAACTTCCAGCTGCACCTCGAAGGATGCGTAGCCGGACAGGCGGCCATCGTTCGCGACGATAGGGGCGAGGATCGCACCGGTGGGGACGAAGGCCGTTGGCTCCTCCGGTTCGTGCGTTACCTTCGCCTTCGCAGAGGGCGTTCCCATGACCTTCAGCACAGCAAAGCCGCCGCCGGCACCGCCAGCAGTGCCGCCAAGGATGAGAAGGATAGGCATCAGCGCCTTCATGCGTCAGGCCCGATCAATAGTTGAAGCTGATGTCGCCCGGCATGGACGATGGATCGCTCATCACGACGATGGAAATGCGGCGATTTTCCGGACGATTGGGCTGGTCGGGATAGACCGGCCGGGTGTCGGCAAGGGCGATGACTTCCCCGATCCTGTCGGCTGGCAGCCCCGAAGCGATCAACGCGGCGCGCGCCGCCATCGCCCGGTCGCCCGACAGTCGCCAGTTCGCATCGCCCTTGCCGCCCGCCGAGTCCGTATGGCCCTCGATCGCCAGTTGCGCGCGCGATGTCATGATCTTTTCCGCCACCTTTTGCAGTATGCCACGGCCATATGCGTTCAACGTCGCGGAACCGCCGACGAACATGCTGTGCTTGTCATTGTCCATGACGTTGATGCGCATGCCGTCGCGGTCCTGCTCGATCTGGACATTCTGTGCAGCGTCGCTGGGGTCGGCCACGGAATCGAAAACCAGCTTCAGCTCCTGCGCCATGATCCGCAGCGAGGAATCCGGGATTTCGGCGCGCCCGCCCCGAGCCACGCCGGGGCTGGACGCCTGCATGGCACGCACGCCCGCCGCTGTCCGGCCGTCGCCCGATTTCGATTGCGTGTGCCCGCCGACACCGGGGGTCGCACTGGCACCGCTGGTCTGGCCCATCGCCTGTGGTGCGTTGGGCGGCGCGGGAGAGAAATATTCCGCCAGCCCCTTCAGCTTGTCCTTGTCCGGGTTGGAAATCAGCCAGAGCAGCATGAAGAACGCCATCATCGCCGTCACGAAATCGGCATAGGCGACCTTCCACGCGCCGCCATGATGGCCGCCCGCAACCTTCTTGACCCGCTTGATGATGATCGGGCGTTCGTTGAGTTCCTGTGCCATGGCTTATGCGATCAGCCCTGCACGGCCGCCTGGAACACGCCCTTAAGTCGCGCCAGGCGCACATTTTCGATCGCCTCGTGCGAACATGTGCCGTCGGCAAGGCGATGGAGCAGCTTGGCACTTTCGTCGACATGCTGAATGATGAGGTCGAATTGCTGCAAATCCTGATAATGCTTCAGGATGACGTCCTCGTCGCTGACGAGTACGGTTTCCAGATTTTGCAGCAATTGACGGATGGCACCGATTTCCTCAGCCATGGCGAGGAAGAGCTGCTGGCGAAATTGTTCCTGGCCCATTTTCATAACGCTTCCTCTTCGGTTCAGAACAGCTCAACTTCACAGACTTGCGGCTTGGCGAGACGCGGCGGCGCATGCGGGATATCCTTGACCTTGATGGCGCGGACTTTCCCCTCCCACGGCACAAATTCCACCTTTCGCGGCTGGTTGCCGCCAACATCGCGATGGCCAACGGCGATTCCTTCCGTCGCCATGAAACGGTCGGTGAAGGCGGCATTCTTGCTGCCGATGTCGCCCAGACCCGCGATGATATTGGCCCCGCCATAGATGTGCGCACGCATTCGATTGCGGGATGCACCGGCGCGCATCATGCCGTTGATCAGCAATTCCATGGCATGAATGCCATATCGCTGCATGTCCTGCGGCGTCACCGTCTGCTCAGCCCCCGGCTCGCCCAGCAGGAAGTGGTTCATGCCCCCGATACGCGCTTCGGCATCGTGCAGGCACACCGCGATGCACGAACCCAGCAAGGTGGAGATAAGGACACCGGGCTCGCAGATCACCTTCTGCTCGCCCTGAACGATCGTGACGGTACGCATATCGCTCAGCTCAGCTCCCCGAATACGCGCTCGATCTTTTCCTTGAGTGCAGCGGGTGCGAACGGCTTCACCACATAGTTGTTGACGCCCAGTTCGGCCGCCTTCTGCACCACCGACTTTTCGGACGAGCCGGTCAGCATGATGAATACGGTCTTGCCGATCACGCCGTCCGAACGGACCGCCTGCAGGAATTGCAGCCCGTCCATGTCCGGCATGTTGTAATCCGAGATGATAAGGTGGACGCGGTCCTGCTTCACCGCGTCCAGCGCCTCCACCGCGCTCGCCTTGTCGCGAATGTCGCGAAAGCCCAGATCCTGAAGCGTGCGCCGGATCATCGCGCGCATGCTGGTCTGATCGTCGACCACCATGACCTTGATTGCTGATGCCGCCGGCATGTCAGTGCTCCTGATAGATCGGTTGGCACGCCTTCAGGATCGCTCCCGGCAAGGCGTTGAGTGAGAATTGTTGCTGCACCGCACCAAGCAGAAACGCGGCACGCGGCATGCCATAGACGACGCAGCTGGCTTCATCCTGCCCCAGCGTCCGCGCGCCCGCCTGGCGCATTTCAAGCAGCCCATGCGCACCATCGCTGCCCATGCCGGTCAGGATGACGCCCAGCGCCTTCGGCCCAAGCGGTGCAAGAGAGTTGAACAGCATGTCGACCGAGGGACGATGGCCCGACATCGGATCGGAATCGTGCAAGCGAACGCGCGGCCGGCTCTGCGCTCCGGTCAACTCCATGTGCCGCCCTCCAGGCGCGACATAAGCGGTGCCCTTTTCCAGCAGCATGCCATCCTTCGCCTCCACGACCCGGATCGCGCAATATCGCTCCAGGCGATCGGCAAAGCCGCTGGTGAAGGCCGGTGGCATATGCTGAACAATCATGATCGGCGGACAATCGACGGGCAGCCCGCCAAGCAGCGAGAACAAAGCCTCCACCCCGCCAGTCGACGACCCGATGCCGATGACGATGTCGTCGCGGAGCGGGCGCCCGGATTTTGCCGGCACCGTCTTTTCAGGTCGGCGTGGACGCGCGGAGCGACCGGCCGTCTTGACCGTTTCCCGGATCGCTTCGGCCTCCTGCATCAGGCTGGCAGGCCCGCCATTGGGTTTGGCGATGCAGTCCACCGCGCCAAGGCGCAGCGCCTCGATCGTGACGTCGGTTCCACGCGCCGTCAGCGTCGAAAGCATGACCACCGGCATGGGCCGCAGGCGCATGATCTTTTCCAGAAAGGACAGACCGTCCATTCCCGGCATTTCGACGTCGAGCGTTATGACGTCCGGGTCGACTTCCTTGATCAGCGCGCGGGCCGCGTGCGGCTCCGGCGCGCTGCCCACGACTTCGATCTCTGGGTCCGCCGACAGGATCTTGCCGACCATGGCGCGCATCGATGCGCTGTCGTCGACGATCAGTACGCGGACAGGGCGGCTGGTCACCGGTGCCCTCCCTTTTTCACATAGATGGTCTGCCCGCACGGCTCGGTATTGTCCTTCGCCGGTCCGTTCAGCCGCTCGCTATGGCCGATGTAGAGGAAGCCGCCCGGCTCCAGCTGGTCGACCAGGCGCGCCTCCAGCTCCTCCTTCGCCTGACTGTCGAAGTAGATCATGACGTTCCGGCAAAAGATCAGGTCGAACTTGCGGCTGAGCGGCCAGCTGTCGAACAGGTTAAGTACCTTGGCCGTCACCATCGCGCGAACTTCCGGCAGAATTTCGAACCCGTCGGTCGTCGGCTTTGTCCAAAGCCGGGCATAGGGCTGCGGGATCTGATCCAGGAGGTCAGAAGCATAGTGACCGCGCGAGGCCATCCCGACCACCTCGGACGAAATGTCCGTCGCCAGCAATCGGACGTCGCCGTTCAAGGCCCATCGCGCCGACGCTGCATCGGTGCCGAGCAGCGTCATGGCGATCGTATGGACCTCCTCGCCGCTCGAACAGCCTGCCGACCAGATGCGCACCCCGCCCGAACGCGCCTTGTCCTTCAGCACGGGCAGCACCGTTTTCAGATGTTCGAAATGATGCGGCTCGCGGAAAAAATGCGTGTGGTTGGTGGTCAGCGCTTCGACCATCGTCGCCATTTCCACCGGATCCTGCCGGACCAGTTCGATGTACCGGCTGAAGCTGCGCAGTCCATGCGCGCGCAGCCGACGGCTGAGGCGCGAATAGACCAGCGTCATCTTCGTGTCGGGAAGATGAATGCGGGCGCGCTGCTGCATGATCGCGGCCACGGCCGAAAATTCGGCTGGCGTGATCTGCGGCGGCATGCCCAGCGCAGCTCCGGCTGGTTCCGGCAGGTCGATGGGAGCGTGAAAGCTCATGCGGCGAGGTCCAGATGACGGGTAAGGCTGAGCGCATTGAGGTCGAGCAGCGACACCATCGTCTGCTTCTTCTCGCCGCCTTCAACGCCACGCGCATCGATCTGCACCAGCCCGACCAGCATGTTCTGCTCGCCATTCTCCACTTCCGGCGCAGGCTGGATCGCGTCGGACGAGATGGCGACGATGTCGTTCACCTCATCGACCAGAAAACCGGCCTGCTTGCCATCGATGCTCACGACAAGAATGCAGGAGCGGGCATGCAGCACGCTCGGTTCCCAACCCAGCCGTTCGGCCAGGCCGACGACCGGCACGACATTCCCACGCAGGTTGGTCACGCCCTTGATATAGGACGGCACACCGGGAAGCGGGGTCGGCTCATCCCATTCGCGGATTTCGATCAGCGACGACATGTCGATGCCGAACAGCTGCTTAGCCAGCGTGAAGGTGACGATCTTGTTTTCGGATGCGTTTTCGGTGCTCATGCTGCCATTCCTTTCAGGGCGAATTTGGAACCGTTACCGGTGGGCGATGCCACCAGGGCATCGACATCCAGGATGAGGGCGATGGAGCCGTCGCCCAGGATGGTCGCACCCCCCAGGCCGCGGATGGGATAGAGGTGCTGGTCAAGGCTCTTGATGACGACCTCGCGCCGGTCCTCGATCGTGTCGACCATCAGCCCGACCAGGCCCGTGCCGTCATGTTCCACGATGATGACCAGCGAGTCTTCCGGCCGCGTGCAGGAAGCAGGATCGACGCCGAACATGTCGGACAGTCGCTTGACCGGAACATAGTTGCCACGCAGTTCGATCACCTCGTTGGTGGGTGAGACCCGACGAACCTGTCCGGGTTCAGGCTGAACCGACTCCACCACGCTGCTCAGCGGCAGGACATAGCGTTGCCCGGCAAGGCGGATGATCATGCCATCCAGAATGGCCAGGGTCAGCGGCAGCACCATGGTGAAACTGGTGCCCACCCCCCATTCCGACACGATCTCGATGCGTCCGCCCAAGGCCTCGACATTGCTGCGCACCACGTCCATCCCGACCCCGCGGCCGGAAATGTTGGATATGGTTTCCGCGGTCGAAAACCCCGGCGCGCAGATCAGGTTGTCGATTTCTTCGCCGGTCAGCTGGGCATCCGGGGCGATCAGGCCGCGCTCTACCGCCTTGGCATAAACGCGTTCGCGGTCGATGCCGCGGCCATCGTCGCGGACCTGGATGAAGATGCGCGCGCCCTTCTGTTCGGCCGACACGCGCAGCATGCCTTCGGCCGACTTGCCAGCCGCGACACGCTCGTCGGCATGTTCGATGCCGTGGTCGACAGCGTTGCGGATCATGTGGGTCAAAGGATCGCCGATCTTCTCGATCACGCTCTTGTCGACCTCGACCATCTCGCCAACGATATCGAGCGCCACCTGCTTGCCGGTTTCGGCGCACAGATCCCGAAGCATGCGGGGCACGCGCGAGAATGCCTGACGGATCGGCTGCGCGCGCAGCGACATGACCGTATCCTGGATTTCGCGTGTCAGTCGCCCAAGCTGGGGCAGTTCGACCCGTTGCTGGTCCACCGGCGCCAGACGATCGGAAAGGATCGAATTGCGAATGACCAGCTCGCCGACCAAGTTCAGCAGCATATCCAGCTTTGCAACGTCAATGCGGATCGTCTGCGACTGACCATCGCCAGCAGCGGTGGGCAAGGTCGTAACGGGCACTGCAGCTGTGGACGCACGCGGGCTTTCCGCGACCGGCAATGGGTGGATTTGGGCCGATGGCAGCGCTTCGATAACCGGAACGACATCTTCGGCCTTTGCGTGGACTGCGACCCCGTCGGTTTCAGCATCCCGTCCGATATCGACTTCGGAATCAGGGGGAACGAAATCAAAACATTCTTCCAGACTGGCTTCATCCAGTTCGGCAGGCGCAGTCAGATGCCAGGCGATGTAGGCACCTTCCGGATCCAACTCGCGCAGCGGGGGCACATTGTGCGTTTCCGCCATCGTTAGCATGGCACCCAGCCGTTCCAGTTCGCGCACGACGAGCAACGGCTCTGCGCCGTTCGCCATCGCCTCACGCGAGGGAGCGAAACGAATGCGCCACGCCGGCGCCGACGGTGCAGCATCCTGCGGCATCTCTTCCAGAGGTTCGAGATCGAAGGACTCCAGGCTCACACCCACTGGTACGAAACCGAACTCGTCGGCTTCGTCGGCCTGTCCGTCATCCACGACATCTGCCGCAGCGGCTTGCGCATCAGCGGGGGCCGGGGCAGCCGCTGCGTCACCAACCTCACCCTTCGTCCGCAACACTTCTTCCAGCGCGGACAGCATCGCGCGGTCGTCGGGTGCCGGTGCTTGGCCCTGCGCAGCGGCGACATGGTCAGCCAGCACATCGAAAGCGGACAGCATCGTCTGCGCCACGTGGCGGCTTGCGGCGATACGACCGGCTCGCACTTCGTCGAGCAGATTTTCAAAGCAGTGCGAGAAGGCAAGCAGGGCCGAATGCCCGAATGCGCCCGAACCGCCCTTGATCGAATGGACCGCGCGAAACACGCCAGCGACGATATCCGGCGAGGTGTCGCCAGCGACCATCGCGGTCAGCCCCTGTTCGGCTACTGCCAAACCCTCGGCGCACTCTTCGAAGAAGATCGCCTGAATATCGTCGAAATCGCTCATGGGCACACCCTGCGAATGGCGCTGGCGAGACGTTCGGCATCGAACGGCTTGGTGATCCAGCCGGTGGCACCGGCTGAACGCGCGCGCGCCTTCTTGTCCTCGGCGAACTCAGTGGAAAGGACGAGGATCGGCGTGCCGCGGAAATCGGGAACCTTGCGGACTTCCTCGATCAGCTGGAACCCGTCCATCACCGGCATGTTGATGTCAGTGATCAGCAGGTCGGGCTTCACTTCCTGCATGCGCTCCAGGCCGTGATTGCCGTCATTTGCGGTTTCGATGCGAAACCCCTGCGCGCTCAATGTCGCTTTCAGCAACATTCGCATGCTGGCGGAATCGTCCACGGTCAGAATAAGTTTGCTCACCTCGTTCAATCCTCTTCTTGGGGAAGGCGCGTAAGCGTGTCTGCAAGGCCAAGGGCCGTCAGGCGTCCGCAAAGTTCCGCGTCGCAGTTTATGATGGAAAGGGACTTGCCCGCGTCCTGAACGGCGCGATCGGCCGCGACCAGCAGCTGAAGCACGGCCTGGCCGACCAGCCCCGCCTCTCCGGCGTCGATCGTGACATCCTCGTCGCTGTCGACCGCGATGACCAGCCGCACGCGCAAATCTTCCGCCGCAAGCGTGTTGGGATTGGCCGGCAGCATCACATAGGCCGGGCTGCCGCCGTCAGGCGGGCTGAGCGTTGAGAGCATTTTTTGCCTCCTCCAGAGCGCTTTCAAGTTGTTGGAACGTCGGTGCGCTGTCCGACGGGGTCATGCGCCGGGCGATTTCGACCGCGACCTGGGTCGGCTGCCCCTGCGCGAAGGCGATGATCGCCGTTTTTGCGATGCCGAAGGGTTTGGAGTCGCTTTCGATCGTCGCAAGCAGCTTGGATGCCAGCGGCCCGACTACGCAGTAGGACAGGAGCACGCCCATGAAGGTTCCGACCAGGGCGCCGCCGATCATGCCACCCAAGATCTCGACGGGCTGGTCGATGGAACCCATCGTCTTGATGACGCCCAGCACCGCCGCGACGATGCCGATGGCGGGCAAGCCGTCCGCCATCGCCTGCAGGGCGTGCTGCGGCTCCAGTTCCTCATGATGGTGCCGTTCGATGTCGTTTTCCATCGCTTCGGCGATCTGATGAGGATCCTCGAAGTTGACGGTCATCATGCGCAGATAGTCGCAGATGAACTCCACCAGATGATGATCCTTGAGGATCCGGGGATAGCGCGAAAAGATCGCGCTCTCTTCCGGCTTGTCCAGATGCGGCTCGATCGCGGTCGCGCCGCCTTTCTTGAAGGTGGTCAGGATCTGGAAGAGGAGCGCCAGCAGATCGCTGAAATCAGTCTTCTTCCACTTGCTGCCCTTGAACGAGCGGCCCAAGCCCTTGCCAGCCAGTTTCACCGTATGCATGGAATTGCCGACGATGAACGCGCCGATTGCCGCTCCGCCGATCGCCATCAGCTCATGGGGAAGCGCGTGGAGAATGACCTCCATCTTGCCGCCGGCCATGATGTAGCTGCCGAAAACGCAGCCCAGAATGATCAGGAAGCCGACACCGTTAAGCATGATCGCTCCAGAGATTCCTCACAAAAAGGTCGTTGGTTGAATTATAGGAAGATTTTGCCGGCCTCGGTCGCGACAACAATTTTTGCAAAGCGACTATTCCGCTGCGCTGTGCAGCGGCGAAACCTCATAGGTCCATTTGGCCAGACGCCGGGTGAGTTGCGTGCTCCAGGGCGCGTCGGCATCGAACATGAGGACCATGGGATGCTGGTCCGGTAATTGCGCGACGGCGAGGTGACACCCTGCCTCCAGCGCCACATGCTGGAAGTCGGCCGCAGGATCGCTGCCTGACGATCGCTCGTATTCCGGATTCATGCGCGGCAGGCAGATCAGCGGCGGCCGCCCGCATCGCAGGCTTTGCAACAGCGCTTTCATCGCCAGTTCCCACCGGCGTCGATCCGCCTCTCCCGGTTCGATCAGCCATGCCGAAACCTGATACTGCACGTCGATCAATCGCATCGCTGCGTCGGGGTCGATCCATGTCACATTGCCCGATCGGTTCCAGTAACGGGTACGTCCCCCTTCTCCCGCGCGTCCGCGAGCTTTTTTTCGGTGGGGGCGTAGGTTTTCTGTTCCTGATCGGCCATCGTGCCTCACCCCCAGATCGAAATCGTCCAGTCGGACAGATTGTTGGCGAAGGCCGACAGCATACCGCCCAGCAGCAGCATGAAGAGGGCCAGGCCCGCGAGCAGATTGAGCGGCTGTACGATGAAGAAGACCTGGATGGCGGGCGCCAGCCGCGAAGCCAGGCCAAGGCCGACGTTGAACACCAGCCCATAAATGAGCAGCGGAGCGGACAGCGCCAGACCCAGCGCCATGCTGCGCCCCGCCGTCATGATCGCCAGTTGCAGGAAATCGGCAGCAGGCGGCAACTGCCCCACCGGAAATATCGTGTAGCTGTGCACGATGGTGCCGATCCAGAGATGATGGACGCCAAGGCCGATGCACACCAATATTGCCGCGACGCTCATCAGCTTGGCGAGCATGGGCACTTGCCCCCCGGCCTGCGCATCAATGGTCAGCGCAGAGGTCAGGCCGACCTGAAGGCTGATGATGCCGCCCGCTGTCGTGATCGCCATGAACATCATCCGGATGAGCGCCCCGATGCCCAGCCCAATCAGCAGTTCGCCGACCAGCAGGCCGAACAGGCGCGGCTCGTCACTCGCCACGCGCGGCATCAAGGGACCAAGCAGGCCCCACAGACCCGCCGTCATCCCCAGCGCCATCAACAGACGGACTCGGCCGGGCACCGTATCCTCGCCAAAGATCGGCAAGCTCATCAGCAGCGCACCCAGCCGCGCGAACAGCAGCATGAACGCCGTCGCGTCTCCGGGCAGGGCGGTCAGCATGGCCTAGCCGCCTATGATCCGGGTGGATATTTCGGTCATGAAGCTTTCCATGGCACGGCCGATCATCGGCATGCACATCAGCATGACCAGGCTGATCCCCAACAGCTTCGGTACGAAGGTGAGCGTCATTTCCTGAATCTGGGTCAGCGACTGGAACAGGCCGATAACGACGCCCAGAATGAGAGACGTCAGCAGCATCGGCCCCGCAATGGTCAGCACCAGCATGATGGCCGCGCGCGCAATCGCCATCACGTCGGCGGGCGAAAGGCCGGTCATATCTGCATCCGCATGATTTCGCCGTAGGCGCTCACCACCCGGTCGCGCACCGCCACCATGGTGTCGAGCGCCGTTTCGGCGGCACCGATGGCGGTTACCACATCGATCAGATTGCCCTTGCCGGCAACCTGTTGCGCACTGGCATGCTCGGCCGCGCGCAGGCTTTGCGCGGTTTCGGTGACCATATTGCCGATGACCGCGCCAAAGCTGCCCTCGGCCGCCCCGCCCGCAGGTGCAGCGGAGCCGATGCCGCCGGTCTTGGCAGCAGGCAGGCCGATCGATCGGCCATAGGCGCTCAGTGCATCGAGCGATCCGATGGACATGGAACTTCCCCTTATTTCAGCAGGTCGAGCGTGCGCATGGTCAGGTTGCGCGCGGATTCGATGGCGTTGAGATTGGCTTCGTAGGAACGCTGTGCCGCCTTCATGTCGGCCGCTTCCAGCAGCATGTTGACATTGGGCGTGCGGACATAGCCGGCAGCGTCGGCGGCCGGGTTGCCGGGCTGATAGACGCGCGGAAATTCGGTGCGGTCGCCGGTGATGCCGCTTACCGACACACCGCCCCCGCCGCTTTTCCCATCCATGATGGTGCGAAAGGTCGCGATCTTGCGGCGATAGGGGTCGCCCCCCGCCGTCGTTGCGACGGAATCGGCATTGGCCAGGTTTTCGGCAATCACCTTCATGCGAAGGGACTGCGCCCGAAGGCCCGATGCGGAAACCGCGATCGTCGGGTCCATGCCCATAACTTCTCCTTGGGTCCAAACCGGGGACGAGCCCCCCATGCTGGAACTTATAGGCAAGAATTTCCCACCTGCGCCGAATAGGGCGGACAAATTTTCCTATAACGGGATCATCGAACCTGATGTCCGGGGAACGCATATGACATGCCTGAATGGAATCGACATCGATGTGACCGCCGTCATCGGCTCCACGATGCTGCCAATCCGCGAAATCGTGAAGATGGGGCGCGGCGCGATGATCCAGCTCGACTGCAGCCAGGATGATCCGACCACGCTGGTTGTGAATGACCAGCCGGTCGCGCGCGGCACGATATTGGTGGCTGACGACCGCATGTCGTTGGAAATCACCGAAATGCTCAGCAGAGCGCGCTAACGAGAGGCCAGGGGGACATGGACATTCTGGTTCTGGTGCGGACGTTGGGGGCGCTGGCCGCGGTGCTGGGCATGCTGGCGGGCGCACTGTGGGCGGTACGCCGCTACGATATCAAATTGCCGGGCCGGGTAGGTGCCGGGCGCGACCAGCGGCTTCAGGTCGTGGAGCGTATTTCGATCGATCCCAAGCGATCGCTGCTGCTGATCCGCCGCGACGGAGAGGAGCACCTGTTGCTGCTCAGCCCCGAAGGACATGTGGTCCTCGATCGTGCGCAGCTCGGGCACGACGGTTCCATTCCTCCCTACGCACTCCTGATGACGCAGGCGATCGAAAGACTTTGGCAGCGCGTAGGCGAAGACCGGGGACATAATGCCGCCCTGATCGAAGGAACCGGCTGTCGTGGCTGATTTCCGGGCTGCGTCAGCCCCCATATTCTCGCGTCGCAACGGCCTTGCCCTGTTGATGGCCACCGCGCTTCTCTGTGCGCCGACGGCCGCCATGGCGAAGGCGGGCATGACCATCGACCTTGGCCCACAGGGCAATATGAGCGGCAAGATCGTTCAGCTGGTGCTGATGATGACGGTGCTGAGCCTGGCGCCTGGCCTGCTGATGACCGTCACCTCCTTCACCCGCATCGTCGTCGCGCTTTCGCTGATGCGCACTGGTCTGGGCGCTCAAGGCGTACCGCCCAACCCGGTCATCATTTCGCTCGCTATGTTCCTGTCGTTCTTCGTCATGGGGCCGACGTTCGAAAAGGCGTGGGCCGATGGCGTCAAACCCTATTCCGCCGGCCAGATCAGTGAGGAGGTCGCGTTCGAGAAGACGGCGGCACCGCTGCGCAGCTTCATGCTGGGACAGGTCCGTGCCGAAGATCTCACCCTGTTTGTCGAACTGTCGAAGCGCCCCGCGCCTCCGCGCGCGCAGATGCCGCTGTCCATTTTGGTCCCGGCCTTCATGATTTCCGAACTGCGCCGGGCATTTGAAATCGGTTTTCTGCTGCTGCTGCCGTTCCTGGTCATCGACCTTGCGGTGTCGGCCGTCCTGATGGCGATGGGCATGATGATGCTGCCGCCACCCAGCATATCCCTGCCGATGAAGATCATTTTTTTCGTGCTGGTGGACGGCTGGGCGCTGGTCGCGGGGTCGCTGGTCAAAAGCTTCTCGACCTGATGCCGTTCGTCACAGCCGGAATATAAAGGGGAAAGGCAGGTGCTCCACACCCGGCCTTTCCCCCAGCCTGTCGGAAGGGGGGCTTCCTTCAGGCGTTTTCGGCGACCGCCGCCATAGCGCGCTCTGCAGGGGCGCTGGCTTGTGGCCGCTCCATATTGACCATGCCCAGCGCCATATGACCCAGCGCTTCGCCCATGCGGGCGGCAATATCGGGGTCAAGGCCGGCCTGCCCAGCGATCGCACGCTGCATGGCCTCTGCCCATTGTTCGGCGATGTCCCGATCTATCGGGAAGCTGCGGTGCAGGGACACGACGCATGTGCCGCGATCGAACCAGTCCCGCGGACCGCCCATCCAGCCGGCGAGGAAACGGGCAAAGCCATGGCGCACCGGCTCCAGATCGCGTGCATGAAGCGCACGGAGCGACGCATAAGCAGGGTCGCTGTCCATGATGTCATAAAAGCGATTGGCGATCTGCACGATCACGCCATCGCCACCGACAATCTGGTAGGGCGTTGGCGGTGCGGCTCCGTTCGTCACGATTGTATCCCCGGCTCGGGGTGTCGCCCGAACCGGAGCGATCACCGCATTTTCGTCCATGCCAGGTAGCATGGACGGCAGGCCGGGGCCGCGCCTTGACCAAGGTCAAATCGGACTGATCGGCGCGCGTTCAGCGCACGACTTCGAACGCCGCGCGCTCCAGCTCTTCCCGAAATTGCGGATGGGCGATCCCGATCAATGCATTGGCGCGCTGACGAAGCGAAAGCCCGCGAAGGTCGACCCAGCCATATTCGGTCGCGATGATATGAACATCGTTGCGCGGCGTCGTCACGGCGCCACTCAGCCGCGGCACGATGCGCGACTTGGTGCCCTTCGCCGCGGTCGAATGGCAGGCGATGATGGACAGGCCGCCTTCGCTCAATGTTGCGCCCCGCACAAAGTCCAACTGACCGCCGGAGGCGCTGTACTGGCGTCCTCCCATGACCTCCGAATTGCAGGCTCCGTGCAGGTCGACCTCTATCGTGGCGTTGACCGACACCATCTTGGGATTGCGCGCGATCACCGCCGGATTGTTCACATAGTCGACGGGGCGGGCCTCCAGCGCCGGGTTCTCATGCAGAAAGTCGTAGAACGCCTGATCGCCCATCGCAAAAGCATAGACGCTTTTGCCGGGGTGAATCGCCTTGCGACTGTTGTCGACGATCCCGGCCCGCATCAACTCCACCAGACCGGGCGTCATCAGTTCGGTGTGAATGCCCAGATGCCGGTGATCTTTCAGCGCTGCGCAGGCGGCATCGGGCAGCGCCCCGATCCCCATTTGCAGACAGGCACCATCCTCAACCAGACCGGCGATAATCGCGCCGATGGCATCATCTTCGGGCCGGCGCGGTGCCGACGGCACGGCGATCAGCGGCTGGTCATGCTCGACGATCGCCGTCACGTCCGAAAGTGGGATCATGCAATCTCCCAGCGTGCGGGGCATGTGGCGATTGACCTCCAGGATCACGCGCTTCGCCCGCCGCGCCACCGAAAGCGCATAGTCCGTGTTGGTGCCCAGGCTGAAATTGCCATCGGCGTCCATCGGTGCGACCTGCGTTATCAGCGTGTCGACCCCGATCTTGGCATAGAGATTGGGTGCCTGGCTGAAGGCGCAGGGGACAAATTCGGTCGGGTGCGAGCCATTCTGTGCCGCCTGTTGATCCAGTGCCCGCTCCGCCTTGCCATGGAACAGGCTCATCGGACGAACGGCATCGGCATATTCGGCGCGCAATATCGTATCGCCCGCAGCCGACATCGACAGCAGATAATACATCTCCGCTCCGGAAATGGACTTGGCCGCAGCTCGGCGTGCGAGGGCGGCGAGCAGCGCTGGGGGCTGGGAAACGGCGATGCCGGTGACGATACGGGCGCGATCGGGGATCAGTGCGACAGCCTGATCGGCAGTCATAAGCCGCTCGCGATATATATGATTGAAATTCTGTCCCGGCTTCGCCGCGTCCGCTGCCATCGTCAAACCTCGCGCTTCTCGATGAGTCCCATCAATTCGATGGCCTCTTAGCGCCGGAATTCTCAGGAAGCATCCATAAAACTTGCCAAATTTGATCGCTCCCACCGCGCTGTTCAGCAAGGGTCGGGTGGTCAATGCGCCTCATGCGTCAAAACCGGGCGGATCGGGCAGGGCGGGGCGAAGTAAAAGCCCTGCGCCCTGTCGCATCCCTCGCGTCGCAAGATCGCGAACTGCTCAGCATTCTCGACCCCTTCGGCGGTCGTCGTCATGTTCAGCGCGCGGGCCAGCGCGATCACCGCGCGAACGATCGGCAAGGTGCCATCCTCTTCCTCCAGCCCTTGCACGAACGACTTGTCGATCTTGATTGTGTCGAAGGGGAAGGCCCGCAGATAATTGAGCGAGGAATAGCCCGTGCCGAAATCATCCAGCGCCACGCGAACGCCAAGCGCACGGATATGGCGCAGCGCTTCGATGTGGCCCAGATGGTCCTGCATGAAGATGTTTTCCGTGATCTCCAGCTCGATCCGGCCCACATCGACGCGATGTTCGCTAAGGATCGCATGAAAGCGCTCGACAAAGCGTGAGGCACGCAGCTGCGCTGGGGAAAGGTTGATCGCAATGGTGCAGTGCGCCGGCCAGTTCGGAAGTTCTTCGCAGGCCCGGCGAATGGCAAATTCACCCAGGCGCGTGATCAGGCCGGTCTCCTCCGCCAGTGGTATGAACTGGCCGGGCATCACAAGCCCCAGTTGGGGATGACGCCAGCGCATCAACCCCTCATACGCCACGACTTCCTCGGTCCTGACGTCTACGACCGGCTGATAAAATAGTTCGAATCCCTCACCGTCCAGCGCCGCGCGCATGTCCATCTCCAGCTCCCGGCGGGACGCGGCGATTTCATCCATGCCTTGCTGGAAGAAGGCGAACTGGGCGCGACCATTGGCCTTAGCCGCATAGAGCGCCAAATCGGCCTGCTTCATAAGCTCGGCCGCGCTGGTCGAATAGGAATCGCGGAAGGCAATGCCAACGCTAGTCGAACTCAACACATCCTGATCGTCGATCCGATAAGGCGCCTTGAGCGCGGTGATGATACGCGCGGCGGCGGTGCTGGCCGCCTTTCGCGCATGCGGTCCCCGCAGCAGGATCGCAAACTCGTCGCCACCCAGGCGAGCGACCAGATCCCGCTTGCGCAAAGCGTTTTCGATACGCCGCGCCACTTCGCACAGCAGCTTGTCGCCGGCCGGGTGGCCCATCGTATCGTTGATCGACTTGAAGCGGTCCAGGTCCAGGCACAGCACCGCGACCTCCGCATCCCGTCCCCGTCCTTCCAGTGCCTGCTGCAGGCTTTCGTTGAACAGCGACCGGTTCGCCAGGTTGGTCAGCGCATCGTGATGCGCCATGTGCTGCACTTTCGCCTCAGCATGTTTCTGTGCGCTGATGTCGCTCGCCACACCGCGCATTCCCGACGCGGTGGGCTGCGCGGACAGCAGCCACCAGCGGCGCACGCCATCGATAGTCAGCGATATGGTAATGTCGCGAAAGCCGGTGCCTTCATGAACATGCCTCTCCAGCGCATTGCGGGACGAACAGGCGTCGAACAGTTGGGTGAACACCATATTGTTCAGCTCGCGAGCCGTCCGGCCTGCCGCATTTTGAAAGCGAGCGCTGGCATCGCTGATCCGGCCATGCCGGTCCAGGGTCCAAAGCCAGTCGGATGTCTGGGCTTCGAAATCCTTCAACAACAACTGGATCGTGTCGCGCGTGTCGCGCAATTGTCGGCCGGCGAGCACCGACTGTCTGAAATCCCGCTGCCGCTCGAACGCCCCCTTGCCCAGGATAACAAGATAGGAAAGGCAAAACAGCGTTCCGATCCACACATTCGCTCCAGGAAATATCCTCCATGCGATGATGGTGCCGACACAGATCGGCGCCATGAAAAGGATCGCTGCCCAGGCCATCGTGGCGAATGTCAGCAACGACGCGCCCAACATCCCGCCCGACAATATGGCAATCACTACGAATTCCCGCGTGCCGGCGACGCTGGCCGCCGCTGCAATGCCGACACCCCATAGTAAGCCGCTGGCGAGCGCCATGCCATGTATCCACATCCGGTCGGTGTAAGGACGGATATTCGTCCACTCGCTTTCGCTGCGAACCCGATATAGCCGGTAACGCGCCCACGCGACGGCCGTGACGAGCGAAAACCACAGCAGGCAAATAAGCGGATGCTGAACCGACGACATCGAAAGCACGACAACGGCGGCGTTCAACACCCCGCCCAGAACCGCTATCGGCGCATGGCGCAGATTTTCCTCGATGCGGTCGCGCAGGACTGCTTCGTCAACCATCCTTGATGCAGGACTGTTCATCGACCCGGTTTGTTCTCGCGGCATCATCGCCGTTTTCTCTGCCTCAGCGCCATCGGTGGCGCGCCGAAATGAACTCTTTGCGTCAAGGCCGCATCCGGCCCGTCACTGCAATAGCGCGGTTGTCGACGCTCCGGCTCCAGATACCTTGCGGTCGTTGGCGTAATTGCGGCGATCAGTATCGACGGGCTGATGCGTGCCGCGGCGATCCCATTTGAACTGATTGGCCTGCGACACCATGGTTTCGGTATCGGACAGCAAGCTGCTGCATGCCGCCGACGCCTCTTCGACCATGGCTGTGTTCTGCTGCGTCATCAGATCCATGGACTGCACGACCTGCGCGATCATCTTGATCATTTCGGCCTGCCCCTCGCTGTCCTTCAACAGCTGCTGCATCAGTTCGTCCACTTGCAACACGTCGGTGCTGATGACGCCAAAGCCATCTTCCACGACGCGGACATTTTCCGCAGCATTGCTGATGAATTCCCGCGTTTCGGTGACGCGCTGCCGGGCGATCTGGGCCTCTTGCTCCGCACGCATCGCCAGTTGCGACACAAGCTCTGCGACCACGGCAAAGCCCCTGCCCGCCTCGCCCGCGCTGCCTGCTTCCACTGCGGCATTCATGGCCAGCACGCGCGTCTGGAAGGCAATCTTGTCCAGCGCCTCCATGACGACATTGATGTGCTCGGCAGAGGCCTGCACCTGATCCATCGCCTGCGCGGCAAGCCCGATGCGCTCCAGCCCCTGGTCGACAAGGGATCGGGCACGAACGGCGACGCTGGCGGTTTCCTCGGTTGCGGTCCGACTGACCGTGATCTGGTCATCGACCATAATAAGGGCCTGGGCCGTTTCGCTGAGGGATGCCGCATTGGTCTGGGTGCGCCAGGAAAGATCCTCGGTCGCAGCGGAAATTTCGGTGGCGGCGTTCCGTATGCCGTCGGCGCTCAGGACAACGCCCTGAACCATGGTGCGAAGATTGGCCATCGCCTGATTCAGGCTTTCCCCCACCCTCGCATAGGCAGGCGGGAAATTGACGTCCAGTTGCTGGCGCAAGTCCCCTTCGGCCAGGACAGTCAGCATTTCGCCCAGCGCGTTCGTGACGGCCGCCTTTTCCTCATTATCGCGCGCATCAGCTTCCTCCCGCTCATGCGTCGCCCTTCTAAAATAATCGATCGCACGCGCCAACTCGCCCAGTTCGTCAGGGCGATCGGTGGAGGGCACCGCGCTGTCCTGCCCTTCGGCCAAGTGGCGCGTGACGTCTGCGATGGCGATCATCGGGCTGACGACGCGCTTCATGAGCAAATGTATCGCGCCGACCAGGCCGGCAAGGATCACCAGCCCCAGCAGCGCCAGACCCGCAACCGTTACCATCAAGCTGCGGTGCGCATTCTCAACGAGCAGTTGCTGATCCTTGGTCGCCGCTTCGACCAGTCTGTCGACTGCCTGACGATGCCGCAGATAGGATGCGCGCACGCGCGCGAAAGCCCGCAGCGTCGCGTCGCGATCGCCTTTTCGGACGGCCGGGAGCATCTGGCTGTCGATATCATGCCAGAACTGATCCGCCGGACGATAGGTGTTGTTGGCCAGCATCTTGGCCAGCACTGGTGCCAAAGGCTCCTTTTGCCAGAAGGCATGGCGCGAGTAGAACTGCTGGCGCAGCGCGTTCAACCGCCGCACATGCTCATCCTGGTTCTGCGGCTCCACGACCAGCAGGCTGGCCTCCAGATACGCCTCGATCACATAGGCGGGAGGCGGCAGAATGTCCGCGATCAGATCGGACGAGCGCTGCAGCGATTGCTGCATCTCCCCGCCGATCCGAATGCGATTGACGCCAAAGGCCGCGATTGCGGCGCTGAGCAGCAGCAGGCCAATAAGCGCGATGGCGCCAATCGGTATCAAGCGAGCAATTCTCATTGTTCAACATCCTCTGACTTCCTGGATAATTATAGGACGAGAAACGCTCCAGCCGGCCGTGAAGCGACATTTTCGAAGCGAATTGTCAACCCGAAGCGGAAAACACCGTCAATTTGGAGCGATTGGCCAATTTTTCAGCAGACCGCACCGATCAGACCAAAGTCCATCCTATAATAAACGCAACACGCTTTGTGCGGGTTAGAAATCGAGAGGAATCGTTGATGGCCATACCTCAAGCGACTTCTCCCTGCTGGCTTCGGCTGGCCTCCGGGGGGTTGTCGAAACTGCAAACCCAGCATCTGGGCACCCAGATGCTCAAGAAACGGATTGAACTCAGCCATGCTTCGCCCGCCGACAAGGCCCGCGAAATCTACGAGTATTTCTCCAAATGGGAACGGATCCTGACCGATGAAATTGCACAACTCCATTGAGCCGGGCGCGGCCATCAGCCACATGATGCCGGTAGAGGTCGTCGCCGATCTGATCGGGTCGGGACTGCCGCTTTCCATCGCAGGACGCGAGGCCGCGCTCGACCGTTTGCCCGCCGGCAACTGGATCGGCGGCACCACGCCCTATTTCATGAACGATGGCGGCGGCGTGATGGCGGACAGCGATTCCGTTTTCGTGTCCGACCTTTCGCACATGGGCGACATCCGTTTTGCCAGCTTTGGTGAGGATGAACTGGTCAACATCAGCGAAACCTGCCCTGAGCATGGCTTTGCCCTGACCATTCTCCCCTTCGGATCGGCATGTCACCAGCGGTTCGCGGCCGAAGCACCGGCTTATCCGCAGGCGTTCCTGAAACCCACCGTAGGCTGGATTGCCGGCTTCGACCTGTCCGAAAGCGGCGCACGCGCCTATGTCTATGACGGCCGGACCGGCAGCAAGCATGACAATCGTGCGGTCGTCGCGCATGTGACCTTGCCTGAAGAGGTCATGGTGTCGATCGACATCCTGAACATCTTCACGCCGGACGAAGGCGACATCATTCGCTTCGCCGACGCCGGCAATGTTCAGCGCACGTGCCTGGTCAACGGTGTCGAGAAGGACTTTGCCGCCTACATCGCCGCGCGCGGTTGCGACGATGGCGCGCTGCCGCTGATCGGCGATTTTGCCGGTGCGCACGTCAATGCATCGATCCAGTCGATCGAGGCGTCGGGCGACGTGGTTCTCTATGCACCGGTCTTTCCCGGTGTCGACTATCACTTCGCCACGCCCGTCAGCAGCTATGCCGATGCGTTCCGCGAACGGCTGAAAAGCTGGGGCAATGACGACATCTTCTGGTCGTGCAACTGCGTGCTGAACTTCGTGTTCGGCAAGTTGGAGGGGCAGCAGCTCGGTGCGCCTGCAGGGCCAGTGACCTTCGGCGAAATCGCCTATCAGCTCGTCAATCAGACCCTGGTGGTGCTGCGCCGCATGTAAGGTGCCGGGTTTGCGCCGGGTGGCGTTGTCCCGCCCCATCCACGCGACCCATCGCCTGATTGCAGGCGTGACGCTCCTTGCGCGTCACGCCTGCTTTTCTTTGGATCCTAACTTGCGGCGTGATCGAAACCCCAGCCGCCGCCCAGCGCACGGAACAGATCCACCTGTGCAAAGGCGACTGCACGGCGGCTGGCGATCAGGTCGGCCTCTGCACTGGCCAGCGTCCGCTGCGCATCGAGGACGGTCAGGAAATCGATCCGCCCTTCACGCTGCCGCGCCAGGCTGACGCGCGCCGCCCGCTCCGCCTCGTTTCGACTGGCGACAAGGAGCTGCTGCCGTTCGATGGCGTGGCTGTAGATGGACAGCGACCGCTCCGTGTCTTCCAGCGCACCCAGCACTGTCCCATCGAACGTTGCCAATGCAGCGGCATTGTCCGCCTTCGCCGCTGCAATGCGCGCGCGGATCGCCTCCTGATTGGGGAAGGCCCAGCTGATGAGCGGCCCCAGCAACCAGCGCAGCGGCCCGCCACCCAAGAGGTCACCGCCGCCGATCGCCGTCGAGCCGATCGATCCGCCCAGCGAAATGCGCGGATACAGGTCAGCCGTGGCAACACCCACGCGCGCGGCATCGGCGGAAAGCCGCCGTTCGGCGGCCCGCACGTCGGGACGTCGGGCAAGCAGCGCCCGTCCATCACCGACCGGGATCGGATCGCTCAACGTCGGCGTGACACTGGCCGCGCGCGCCGCGTCGGGCAATTCGGCAGGGGTACGGCCGGTCAACGTCGCCAGCCGAAGCAACGCCGCGTCCCTGTCCGCGATCAGACCGGGGATCAGCGCCTTCTGCTGATCACGCAGTGCGGTCTGGCGGATGACGTCCAGCCGGTCGGAGCGGCCAACATCGAAACGTGCGCTGGTGATGCGCAGCGACCGGTCCAGTAACGCCACTGTCTGCTCGGCAACCGCCGCGCGCTCCGCTGAACTGGTTACATCCAGATAGGCACGCACCGTGTCGGCGATCACCGCTGTTCGCACGCCGTCGGCATCCGCCTGCGCTGCCTGATAATCCCCACGCGCAGCTTCGATACCGCGCCGTACCCGCCCGAACAGGTCGACTTCATAGGACAGGTCAATGCCGCCATCATAGGTCCAGTTCTGACGGTCGATGCCAGGCAACGTCTGGAATTGCGGCGACCGGCTGTAAGTCGCCGACGCGCCGATGTCGGTTTTCGGCAATCGGTCAGAGATCAGAGCCGCCCAGCAACTGGAGCGCGGGCCTTGGTCGATGACGGGCGACGGCGATTTGGATATCGGTGTTGGCCCGGCCCGCGGTATCACTTTCCACCAGCCGGTCGAGCAGCGGGTCGTTGTAGAGCCTCCACCACCGGTCCTGCGCCGCTGCCGTGCTGACGGCGGGAGAGGTCGCGCCCTGAAAATCCTGCTGCGCGGTCGTTGGCGTCAGCGGTGGACGGTAATCGGGGCCAACCGCGCAGGCACCAACGGCACTGGTCGCCAGCAGCAAGGGAAGAAGATGCCTTGTCATCATATCTTTGTCCTACTCCGCCGGCTGCATCGCGGGATCGGCCGCGCCACGCCCTTTCCGGGCGAAGCGATTGGCCAGATTGCGGCAGACGACATAGAAAGTGGGCGTGAACAGAAGGCCAAACGCTGTGACCCCCGCCATGCCGAAGAACACGGCCGTACCGAGCGCCTGACGCAGTTCCGCTCCGGCCCCGGTCGCCAGCACCAGCGGCACCGCGCCCAGGATGAAGGCGAAACTGGTCATCAGGATCGGGCGCAGGCGGGCACGTGCCGCCTGAACCGCAGCCTCCACTGGCGAAAGCCCCTGTTCATCCTCCGCCTGCTTGGCGAATTCGACGACCAGGATCGCGTTCTTCGCCGCCAGCGCGATCAGCACGACCAATCCGATCTGCGTCAGGATATTGTTGTCCATGCCGCGCAGGTTGACACCCAGCATGGCGGCAAACAGGCACATCGGCACGATCAGGATGATCGCGAGCGGCAACGTCAGGCTTTCATACTGCGCCGCCAGCACCAGGAAGACGAAGAACACCGCCATGGCGAAAACCAGCCCTGCCGTGTTGCCGGCATTCGCCTGCTGATAGGCGATGCCGGTCCACTCGCCGGAATAGCCGGCGGGCAACGCCTCAGCCAATACGTAACTGA
>JAXHOI010000001.1:0-110214 GCA_034519505.1 Sphingobium sp.
ATTACGTATTGCTTGGCCTGCTCACGGCCATCGACCATCACGCTGCCGGTGTCGGCACGGTAGAAGCCGATCAGCGCCTGACCAAGCGTGGACTTGCCGGCGCCAAGTTCTCGCCCAGCAGCGCATGGAAGCTGCCGGCCTCGACGATCATCGACACATCGTCCAGCGCCTGCAGCGCGCCGAAGCGCTTGCTGAAGTTGAGCATCTCGGATGCGCGCGGCGCCTTCAACGACGAGCGGGGTGGGACTGCGACATGGTGTCGGGTCCTGCGTCGTTCTGGAGCACCCGCCGTGCGGACATTCGCGGCTTTGGCTTGCGTCCGTGGCGCGGCTGGGTTCGTCAAACTCCGCATGCGGCGGGTGGTGCAGCAAAGGCGCGTTGCTGGTGCGGTCTGCGCTGCGCTCCGACTTCGGCGCTGCTCAGGCTTCGCGGCTCCTGCGTCGCAGAACTTCGCTACGCGTTCGCTGCGCTCACTGCGCTCAAACAGTTGCGACGAGTCAGATCACGATTCGCGCTGCGCGCGGGGCCGCGAGCTTTGCGCTGCTCGGTGCCCTGCGGAGGCGCGCTGCGGCCTGCCCGAACAGGCGCGCCTTTGGCGCAATTTCGCTGTGTTTTGGCGTCGAGGAACCTCAACCAGTGCCGCGCGGCGGGCGGTGCCCGGTGAGGGCGATTTCTGTGACGGCGAGGAGTGCAGGCCCTTCAGTCGGCGTATGCAGCGCGCTTCGTCCTTCTGACTCGTCGCAGCTGTCTGAGCGCAGTGAGCGAAGCGAACGCAGCGAGTTCTGCGACGCGACTTCCAGCGCTTCGAGCACCGCAGCGCAGTCGGAGCGAAGCGGGGAGTCGTCACAGCATGAGCCTCCGGCCGGGCAACGCCCGCCGCGCCGCTCAGAAGCCACGAAAGCTGCAAACCGCGCTGCGCACGCGGAACAGCCCCCAGCAGGCGGTGGGATGAAGGGAAGAGCGATCGACCCCATCCTATGCACCCCATGCATCCAGCACGGCCGCGCTCGAGGCCACCGCGCCGAACACGCCGCCCTGCATCGTCACCATCTTCAGCGCCGCGTCGTGGTTGCCGCGGTCGGTGGCGCCGGTGGCGTCGCTGACGATCAGGCACTCGAAGCCGCGGTCGTTGGCCTCGCGCATCGTGGTGTGCACGCACACGTCGGTGGTGATGCCGGTGAGCACCAGGTTGCGGATGCCGCGCGTGCGCAGGATCAGCTCCAGGTCGGTGGCGCAGAACGAGCCCTTGCCGGGCTTGTCGATGATGGGCTCGCCCGGCAGCGGGGCCAGCTCGGGGATGATCTCCCAGCCCGGCTCGCCGCGCACCAGGATGCGGCCGCAGGGGCCGGGGTCGCCGATGCCGGCGCCGATGCGCTGCGAGCGCCAGCGCTTGTTGGCCGGCAGGTCGGCGAGGTCGGGCCGGTGGCCCTCGCGGGTGTGGATCACGCTGCAGCCCTGCGCGCGCAGCGCCGCCCAGCAGCGCCTTGATCGGCTCGATCGGCGCGCGCGTCAGCGACAGGTCGTAGCCCATCGTGTCCACGTAACCGCCGGGGCCGCAGAAGTCGGTCTGCATGTCGATGACGAGCAGCGCGGTGTTGTGCGGCCGCAGGTCGCCGTCGTAGGGCCAGGGATAGGGCTCGGCGTCGACCAGCGGATATGGCGTGTTCATCGCGACGTCAACCGGTTCAGCCGGAGCAGCTCACCCGGCGCGCCGTCGCCACGCGCGCGCCGGCTATGCCCAGCGCAGACGATCAGGAGCACCAGGCGTCAGCACGTAGGGCAGCGGCGTTGAACAGGTAGTAGCCCTGGCTGTAGCCCATCGACTGCAGCGCCGGGCTGATGGCGCTGGCGCCGCCGAACAGCAGCCCCGCGAGGATGCAGCGCCGCGGGTCCCAGCGCGCAAAGATCACCAGCGCCACGGCCATCAGGCCCTGGCCGCTGGACAGGCCCTCGTTCCAGCTGCCCGGGTAGTACGAGCGACAGAAACGCCCCGCCGACGCCCGGCGAGAGCGCCACCGGCCGCGGTCGCGGCGACGCGGTAGCGCGATGAGCGAGTCAGGCCAAGGGCGCGCGCCGCGTTCGTCGCTGTCGCCGACCATGCGCACGACTCAGGCCGCAGCGCGTGTTGGCCGAAGGCCCAGTACAGCGGCGAAGGCCAGCAGCACGCCGAGCGACGAACAGCGGGTTGATCGGCAGCGCGGCTCGCACCGCCGGCTGTGTCGCTCCAGCCGCCCAGCGCGATCGATCGGCAGGTCGCGGCGCCTGCGGCTGGATCAGCGGCTTGCCCAGGCAGAAGGCCAGGCCCGACGCCGAGCAGCATCAGGGCGATGCCCATGGCGATGTCGTTCACGCGCGTGCAGCGCAGCACAGCACGCCGTGCAGCAGCGCCGAAGACACGCCCACCGCAGGCCGCGGCCAGCACGCCCAGCCAGGGGCTGAGCCGCTGAGGTAGGCGCCACCGCGTAGGCCGCCATCGCGCCCATCAGCAGCGTGCCTTCCAGGCCGAGGTTGATGCGGCCGGCCTTCTCGGTCACCGTCTCGCCCAGGCTGACCCACAGCAGCGGCGTGCCGACGCGGATGGCGCCGCCGAGGATGGCCAGCGGCACGCCCCACCAACCGAGTGTCTCGCCCATCCTGGCCTAGCCCTTGCCGGAAGAACCTGCGCGCCACGCAGCGTCTCGCATCCGATCAGCGCCACGAAGGCAAAACCCAGCAGCACCGTCACGGCCGCATCGGGCAGGCCCAGGCGGCGCTGCAGCAGGCTGCCGCTGGCGGCGATGCCACCGACCAGGATCGCCACCGGCACCACGCCGGCCGGCGAGAAGCGCGCCGCGAAGGCGATGAGGATGCCGCTGTAGCCGTAGCCGGCGATCAGCGACGCATTGGCCGTCGCCGTGCACCGCCGCCACCTCCACCGCGCCGGCCAGCCCGGCGCAGGCGCCGCCGGCCGCACGCAGGCGCCGATGGTCAGCCAGGCCACCGGCAGGCCGACGCCGAGCGCGGTGCGCGGGTTGCCGCCGGCCACGCGCAGCGCCAGGCCCAGCGGCGTGAGCGCTCACCACAGCCCAGCCACCAGCGCCAGCAGCGATGCCCACCACCAGGCCCCAGTGCACGTCCAGCCCCGGCATCGGCCGGCAGCATAGGTCGTCGGGCAGCGGCTTGGTCGAAGGTTTGTTCAGGCTGGCCGGATCGCGCAGCACCGTCTCCACACTGGTTGAACAGCGCGATGGCGATGAAGGCCAGCAGCAGGCTGGAGATGGTCTCGTTGACCTCGCGCTTTTCGCGCAGCCAGCCGACGATGCCGATCCACAGGCCGCCGGTCAGCATGCCGGCCAGCGCCATCAGCGGCCACACCACGCCAGGCGGCGCCGTCGCCGACCAGCAGGTAGCCCAGCGCCGCCGCGGCCAGCCCGCCCAGCACCAGCGCGCCTTCGGCGCCGATGATCACGCGCCCGGCCTGCGCCGGCAGCGCCACCGCCAGGCCGGTGAGGATCAGCGGCGCGGCGCGCTGCAGCGTGTTCTGCCAGGCGAAGGCATCGCCGAAGCCGCCCATCACGATCAGGCCCCACACCTCCAGCGGGTCGAAGCCGGCCAGCGCCACCGCCGCCGAGAACAGCAGCACCGTGATGACCAGCGCCGCAGCGCGGCAGCAGCGCGTCGCCAGCGCCGCGCAGGCGTTCGCCAGCGGCGAGGGGCGGCGCCGGTTGGCGCCATGGCGCCGGGGCGGCGAGCGTGTTCATGCTGCGCTGCGCCGGGCCTTCAGCCGGGGATGGAGCCCGACCACGCCTTCGACCAGGTAGTTCATCTTCTCCAGCTCGGGGTTGAACTGGTCCAGGCTCTTGCCGGCGGCGATGACGACGTTGCCCTTGTTGTCCTTCAGCGGGCCCTTGAAGATGACGTAGCCGCCCTTCAGCATCGCGGCCTTGATCGTCGTCGGCCTTCTTCTTGGCCGTCGGCGCACCGCCGGGCCGTAGGCCGACATCTTCACGTAGCCTTCCTTCAGGCCGCCGCGCAGCAGGTTGGGCATGCGGCTGCGCCGGTCTGGGCCGCCTTGATCTGCGCCGCGTAGGGCGTGGCCCAGTCCCACTCGGCGCCGGTGAGGTAACCCTTGGGCGCCAGCGCGGCCTGGCTGGCGTGGTAGCCGCTGCAGAAGATGCCGCGCTTCTCGGCCGTCTCCATCATCACCTTGGGGCTGTCGACGTGGCAGGTGAGCACGTCCACGCCCTGGTCGATCAGGCTGGTGGCGGCTTCGGCCTCCTTCACCGGCATCGACCATTCGCCGGTGAAGATGACGCGCGTGGTGATGCTCGGGTCGACCCAGCGCGCGCCCATCGTGAAGGCGTTGATGTTGCGCAGCACCTGCGGGATGGGTTTGGCGGCGATGAAACCCAGCTTCTTGGTCTTGCTGGTGTAGCCTGCCACGACGCCCGCCAGGTACTGGCATTCGTCGATGTAGCCGAAGTAGCTGCTGGCGTTCTTGGGGTGCTTGCCTTCGGTCCACATGCCGCCGCAGTGGGCGAAGCGCACCTTCGGGTACTTCTCGGCCATCTTCAGCATGTGCGGGTCGAAGTAGCCGAAGCTGGTGGCGAAGATCAGCCCGGCCTTGTCCTGGTTGATCATGGCCTCCATGCGTCTTCTGCACGGCCGACGGTCTCGGGCACGTTTTCTTCTTCGACCACCTTCACGCCGGGCAGCTTCTTCACCGCCGCGGCGGCCTGCGGCCTGCGCCTGGTTGTAGCCAAAGTCGCTGCGCGGGCCGACGTAGATCACGCCCATCATCACGCGGCGTCTGCGCCAGGCGTGCGCGCAAGGCGCCGGGCAGCGCCAGCGAGGCGCCCGCAGCGCAGCGCCAGCCAACAGGCGGCGGCGCGGCAGAGGATCAGTTGGGTCTTGGCTCATGGTCAGGGCTCCTTGGGTGGTGTGCAGGGGACTCGAAGTTCGCCGGTCAGGGCGGTGTAGACAATCAGGCTCACGTGCGCGGCCACCACCACCCAGCGTCCGTCGATGCGGCACCAGGTCTGGCTCTGGCGGCCGATGCGGGCGCCGCCGTCGCGGTGGAACTCGGTCATCGCGGTGGCGAAGTCGTGTCCGTAGGTGGTGATGACGGTGTGCTGCAGCGTGCGCGTCAGCCCGGTGGCCGCACGCGCCGCGCGGAAGGCGCGGATGGCGTCGATGCCGCGCAGGTTCTCGCCCGCGCCGTAGCGCACCGTCTGCGCGCTGTCCCAGAACAGCGCGTCGAGCTCGTCGATGCGGTTGTGCACCAGCGCGTCCTCGTAGCGCGCGAACACGGCCTGCATCTCGGTCAGCACCTCGGGGCGGTTGAGGTCCATGGCTACAGGCGACCTTGGCCACCGGCGCGCTGCACAGGCCGTGCGGCCTGCAGTTGTGCGGCCACGCGCAGCGCCAGGTCTTCGCGCCAGGGCGCGGCGATGATCTGCACGCCCACCGGCAGGTGCGGGTGCCGCGCTCATGCCCCACAGCGGCACCGTCACCACCGGCAGGCCGATGCAGGAGATCGGCTGCGTCAGCAGGCCCATGCTGGGCCGGGCCGGCAGCCGCTGGCCGATCTGCAGCCACTCGGTGCCGATCAGCGGCGCGACGCAGGGCGTGGCCGGCGCGATCAGCACGTCGACGTTCTCGAACACACGCGCCACGCGGCGCGCGAACCAGTGGCGCACGCGCTGTGCCTGCTGCACCCAGGCGGCCGGCAGCAGCGCGCCGGCCAGGAAGCGGTCGCGCGACAGCGGCTCGAAGTCCTGCGCGCGGCTGCGCAGGTCGGGCAGGTGCAGCGCCGCGCCTTCGGCATTGGTGATCAGGAAGGCCGCGGCGCGCGCGCGCTCGACCTCGGGCAGCTCGATCAGCCGCGTGGTGCCCAGCGCCTGCGCCACCGCGTCGACGGCGGCGGTGGCCTCGGCCAGCGCCATCTCGCGGAACCAGCCGCCGAGCACGGCGATGCGCAGGCCCTGCGCGCCCTTGCGTCCAGCAGCGGCAGCGTGGGCTGCGAGCGGGCGCTGCGCGCAGGCCGGGTCGTCGCTGGGCGGGCCGAGCAGCGGGCCCTGCATGGCGTCGTAGCACAGCGCCAGGTCGCGCACCGAGCGCGCGAACGGGCCCAGGTGGTCCAGGCTGGCGACGAAGGGGTAGCTGCCGGTGCGCGGCAGCCGGCCGAAGGTGGGCTTCAGGCCGAACACGCCGCACAGCGACGCGGGCACGCGGATCGAGCCGTTGGTGTCGGAGCCCAGCGTGAGCGGCACCTGGCCGGCCGCCACCGCGGCGGCCGAGCCGCCCGACGAGCCGCCCGCGATGCGCGTCAGGTCGTGCGGGTTGCGCGTGGGGCCGTAGTGCGTGTTTTCGGTGGTGAAGCCGTAGGCGTACTCGTCCATGTTGAGCGCGCCCACCAGCACCGCGCCTTCGGCTTCCAGCCGCCGCACCAGCAGCGCGTCGCGCGCCGCCGGGGCGCGGCTGGCTTCGATCTTCGAGCCGGCCAGCGTGGGCAGGCCGGCGATGTCGAACAGGTTCTTCACCGCAAAGGGCACGCCGGCCAGCGGCATGCTTGCGCGCGCTGCGGGTGGCACGTCGATCGAGCGTCGGCGCGCTTCAGCGCGCGTTCGGCCAGCACGGCGGTGAAGGCGTTGACCCGCGGCGTCGGTGGCGTCGATGCGGTCCAGGCAGGCCTCGCACCGCGGCGCGCGCTCGACGTCGCCGTCGCGCACCGCGCGCGGCGATGGCAGCGGCGTCGTGCGGCGCTCATTCCGCGCGCCCTGCGGCGGCACCGGCATGAAGACGTTGCCCGATTCGTCGTGCGACGTCCAGCGGCAGGCCGTTCACCAGCGCGGCCATCTGCGAGGCGAGCCCGAAGAAGCGCAGCACGCCGGGGCGGTGCTCGGCGGCGATCTTCAGCCCCAGCACGGCGGCGGCGGCATCGACATAGGCGGCGTGGTCCATGGCTCAGACCTTGGACAGCTGCCGGTAGTCGGGCTGCAGGTGGAACCAGTACATGTAGCCCATCACGTCCTTCTGCATGGCCACGTCCATGGTCGGCTGGAACAGCGGGATGCGCGGCACCTCGTCGTAGGCGAGCTGGATCATTTCGCGCACCGACGCGTCGTAGATCGGCTTGCTTTCGGCGAAGCGGGCGTTGGTGATCAGCTTGTCCAGCTTGGGGTTCTGGTAGCTCATGGTGTTGAACACCGCGTTCTGGCCGTGGTAGCACCAGAAGAAGAAGTACTCCGGATAGTCCAGCCAGCCGCCGAAGCGGTTGATCATCATCGGCATGTCCTTCTTCAGCAGCGCGGCGCGCCAGGTGGCGCCGGGGATCTTGTTGATCTGCGCCTTGATGCCGATGCTGGCCAGCGCCTCCTGCACCAGCACCGCCATCGGCTCGCCGATGGTGGCGCCGCCCAGGTCGAAGCTGAGCGTGGTCTCGAAGCCGTTGGCATGCCGGCCTCGGCCAGCAGGGCCTTGGCCTTGGCGATGTCGGTCTTGTAGGCGGTGGGCTGCGGCCAGGCGATGGTCTTCACCGGGTTGCTGCCGCCATACAGCTTGGCGGCCGCGGCCGTAGAACGCGTTGTCGTAGATCTTGTCGTAGGGCAGCGCATAGGCCACCGCCTGGCGCACCTTGGGGTTGTCGAACGGCGGCTTGGTGGTGTTCATGCCCAGGTAGAACATCGCGTTCTCGATCGGCATCGGCGCTCACCTTGACGCTGCCGCCTTCCTTCGCCGAGCTCGGCAAAGTCCTTGGGCGGCAGGTCGTAGGTCATGTCGATGTCGCCCTTGAGCAGCAGCGCGCGCCGGTTGCCGGCGTTGGGCACGTCGCGCTGCACGATGCGGCGCAGCTTGGGCAGCGGGCCGCTCTTCCAGTCGTCGTAGCGCACGTAGACGATTTCCTGGCCCGGACGGAAGGCCTCGACCTTGTAGGCGCCGCCGCCGGCGGTGTTGTTGCGCGTCCAGGCCAGGCCCCAGGGGTCCTGCGGCGTGGCGTTCTTCTTCACCAGCTCGCTGTTGAAGACGCAGGGCACCACCACCGCCATGTTGTTCATCGTCAGCTTGTCCTTGCGGATGAACTTGACGCGGAAGGTGTGCTCGTCGACCACCTCGAACTGCTCGGGCTTTTCCAGCGAGCCGGCGGCCATCTGGAAGGTGGGGAAACCGCCCACCGTGACCGCGCGGTCCAAGCTCCACTTGACGTCCTTGGCCGTCACCGGCGTGCCGTCGTGGAACTTGGCGTTCTTGCGCAGCTTGAAGGTGACGGACATGCCGTCGGGCGCCATCTGCCAGCTTTCGGCCAGCTCGGGCTCGAGCTTGTTGCGGTCGTAGGCCACGCGGCCGTCGGGCAGCGTGCGCTTGCCATAGGTCATCAGCCGGTCGTAGACCAGCCAGCTCGACACCGTAGCTCGGGCGGTTGGCGCCCACGGTGTGGATGTCCAGCGAGTTGGGGCCGAACTCGTTGGCGACCACCAGCACGTCCTTGGGCCGGGCCTGGGCCTGCGCGGTCAGCGGCAGCGGCCAGCGCGAAGAGCGGCGGTGCTGGTAGATGAAGTCACGACGGTCCATCGAGAAGGCTCCTTGGTGTTTCAGAGGGACTGCAGGAGATAGGCGCGCCAGCCACCGGAAGTGGCTGATGTCGGCTGCGTGCCCAGGGCATGCGGGCTTCGCACAGGAAGCCATGCACGAAGCGGCCATCGGCCAGCTCCGAGCGAGCCCAGGCCCAGCGGCGCTGGGATCAGCGCAAGAAACGAGCCCACCTGCGGCCAGCGGCAGGTCCCAGACCTCGACGTTCGATCGCCGTGCCGCCGTCGGCGCACGCGTTGCAGGCCGGGTTTGGGCGGTGTGGTGCCGGGCAGGGCATACAGGCGGTAGTGCGGCGCCGTGTGCGTGGCCTCCTCGCAGCGTGGCGCCGCGCTCGAGCGAACTGCCCGTTCAGGGGCAGGCCCGACAGGTGCGCGCCGACCACGGCAATGCGGCAGCGTCGGCACGCTGGCCGGCTGGCCGGCTGCGGTAGGGCCGGGTAGGCGCTGCGCCCATCCAGCCGGCGGCCGAAGCCGGCCAGCGCCGCGTCGTGCGCGGGCCGGCGCGATGAAGGTCACGCCAAAGGGCAGGCCTTGGTCGCGCTTGTGCCGGCAGGCAGCGCCAGCGCGCACCAGCCGAGCAGGTTGACGAAGTTGGTGTAGGTGCCGAGCCGGCTGTTGACGCCCAGCGGGTCGGCATCGACCTCCGCAAAGCTCGGGTGGCCGGGCGCGGTGGGCACCATCAGCACGTCCACCTGCTGCCACAGCGCGCAGCAGCTCGGGCTGCAGCTGCGCGCAGCCGGTACTGTGCCTCGAAGGCTTCGGTGGCGCTGAAGGCCGATGGCGCGGCCGATGACCTGGCGCACCGTGGGGTCGAAGGCTTCGGGGCGGGTGCGTCAGTTAGGCTCGCGCACCACGCTGTGGCGTTCGGCGACCCACGGGCCGTCGTACAGCAGGGCGGCTACGGCGAACAACGGCGCGAAGTCCAGCTCCACCGCGTGTGGCTAAGGCCTCGCGCGTGCTCGACGGCGCGGCAGCACAGGCCGGCTCGTAGCCGGCGTCGCCAAAGAAGGGCGGCGGCTGCGGCACACCGACGCCGGGCCGCAGCCGGCAAGGTGCGCCGGGCCGGCCACGAAGTCGGCTGTAGATGTCCAGCGGGTCGTCGCCTTCGAGCAGCGCCAGCACGCAGCGCCGCATCGTCGACCGTGTGCGCGAACTACCGAGACGCAGTCCAGGCTGCGGCAGGCCGGCAGCACGCCGGCGGTGCTGACGCGCGCCCGGCGTGGGCTTCCAACCCCACCAGGCCGTTGAAGCCCGCCGGCACGCGGCCCGAGCCGGCGGTGTCGGTGCCCAGCGAGAAGGCCGCCCTGCCGCGCGCCACGGCCACCGCCGAGCCCGAGCTGGAGCCGCCGCTGATGCGCGGTGGCGTCGAAGGCACTGCTCGGCCGGCCATAGGGCGAGCGGGTACCTACCAGGCCGGTGGCGAACTGGTCCAGGTTGGTCTTTTTCAGCCCGCAGCGCACCGGCGTCCAGCCAGCCGCTAGACCGCCGCAGCGCGTGGCGCAGCGGGGTGCGGGGGCGAAGTCCGGGCAGCCCGCCGTGGTGGGCACACCGGCGATATCGATGTTGTCCTTGACGGCGAAGGGCACGCCCAACAAGGGGTAGCGCTGCACCAGATCGGCACGCGACAGCGGCTCGGCCAGGCGTTCGCCCAGCAGCGGCCAGCTGCGCCTGCCACTGCGCCGTCGCTGGGCAGGCTGATCCACAGGGGCCAGCTCGGCGCTGTCCAGCGCTGCAGCTTCCGACACTGCTGCCAGCCAGGGCTGCGGGTCACCGCCAGCGGCGACGAGCTCGCGCCACTGCGCGACTGCTGCGCGAGAGGCAGGCTGAAACCGGTGTGATTGAGATATATTGGTGCACGTACTGGTATACCAGACGGGCACAAAGCAGGATAGTGCCAGCGCGTCCGTGGGCCGCGGACGGCGAATGCCGGCGGTGGACCGCGGAGGGGTTGGTGGTGTTGCCAGCAGCGGCTTGACAGGCCTCACAAGCGGCCTGGGCCGCCCGCGAGCGCGCTTCAGTCGGCGTCGCGCGCCAGGCGCTCGCTGCGCCAGTAGACGTCGTCGCCGCCCAGCCCGTCGAGGTTGGCGCGGTTGAGCACGCGGGCCAGCACGAACAGCAGGTCGGACAGGCGGTTCAGGTACTGGCGCGGCGCCTCGTTCACCGCCTCGGTCGCCGCCAGCGCCACCACGGAGCGCTCGGCGCGCCGCGCCACGGTGCGGCTGACATGGGCCAGCGCCGCGCTGCGCGTGCCGGCCGGCAGGATGAACTCCTTCAGCCGCGGCAGCTGGCGCGTTGTAGTGCGCCAGCGCTTCGTCCAGCCGCAGCACCGCGGCCGGCCTTGAGCAGCTGGTAGCCGGGGATCGACAGCTCGCCGCCCAGGTTGAACAGCTCGTGCTGGACGATCACCAGCAGCTCGCGCACATCGGCCGGCAGCGGCTCGGCCAGCAGCACGCCCAAGCCGCAGTTGAGCTCATCGACATCGCCCATGGCCTGCACGCGCAGGTGGTCCTTGGGCACGCGCGTGCCGTCGCCCAGGCCGGTGGTGCCATCGTCTCCGGTGCGGGTGGCGATCTGGGTGAGGCGGTTGTCCCATGGTCGGCGGATTGTGCCGCTGGGCCACACAGGCTTGACGCGGGTCGAGGTTCGCGCGCGGTGCCCTGCACTTGGTACGCCTCATGGGCACATGGCTCATCCCAGGTGAAGCAAACATGCGCAACGAAGTCTTTGTCAAATTCGCCGGCAGCGCCGAGGACATTGCGCCTGCGCTCCGCCGAGCCCGATGGCGCGCTGGAGGCGGCCCGGCAGTGGCTGGACCAGCGAGTTCGCAGCGGCTGAGGGCGTACACATCAGCCGCCCCGACCGGTAAAATGCTGCTGGCCGACAAGGTGCTGGCCATTGCCGAGGCCGCCGGCAGCGCCGGAAAGCTCTGCAGACCCCGCCTGGGCCGACGACTACGCGCGCCGCCGCCGCCGGCGCATTGCGCCGGCCCCTGATCCGCGTCGACGTGCCGAATACCAGCGTCGGCTTCTGAAAAGGCCGGGCGCCCGCTCAGCCGGCCAGGCGCACCGCCGTGCGCTGGAACAGCGGGCGCTGGCGGCGCCAGTTCTCGCAGGCCCGGTCGGCGAGGTCGCGGCTGCGCTCACTGAGCCGGTAGTAGCGCACGCTGGGGGAAAGCCCTGGGGGTTGTGAAATTCGCGGATCAGTCCATAGTCGAGCAGCGTGCGGTGGGCGCTGTACAGCGGCGCCCATCGAGCACGCAGCCGCCGCTGATATCGCTGACCCGCACCAGCACCACGGCCCTGGCGAAGACCTGCAACCGATGAATGATCGCGCCATGCGCTCTTATCGCTCCCCATTTCGTTGTCCCGGCGAGCCGATGCCGACGGCTGGCGATTGGCCAAAGTTGACATAAGATGACAATTTCGATGCGCATTTGGCTGAACTTCGTCACCTTAAGGACTGCTCCACGCAACAACCGGCGGTGCCGCGCCCCGACCGTCCGGCTGTCAGCGGTGCGCGCCGCGCTCTTTCTCGGCCGCAGCCTCAGCCATTGGGCGTATTGGGGGCCATTCGGCTTGCATTGCCGCGCCGCGATTGCGATGTAGGCGCCATTCCAAAAAGCGGGTCTGGGAATTTCTGTGCCTCTGGCAGCACTCATTTGCGCCAACAAATCGACGCGGGACAATGTGTCGACGCTCGTCGGCACCTTGCACTTTGCGGGCCACAGCCTGCTCGAGTATCAGGCGCGCATGGCGCGCGAAGCGGGTGCCGACACCATCCTGATCATGGTCGGCGCGGTCAGCCCGGACCTTTCCCGCGCGGTCGACCGCCTGACGCAGGACGGCATCGCCGTCACCCTGACGCGCGACATCGTGGCGATCGGCCGGGAACTGGCGAACAAGGATGCGCTGATGCTGATCGGCGACGGTGCGGTCGTCGCGCTGCCCTATATGCGTCAGGTCGCCGGGCAGCCCGGCCCCGCGGTCCTCACCGTGCCTGATGACAGTCCGGCCGCGAATATGGAGCGGATCGATGCGCAGGCGCGCTGGGGCGGCGTCGCGCGGCTGCCGGTGCCGCTGCTGGCCGACACGCTGGACATGCTGGGCGACTGGGATCTGGAATCGACCCTGCTGCGGCGGATCGTTCAAACTGGCCCGGCGCGGGTCGAAGCGCCGCTGGAAGCGGTGCTGGACGGCGAAATCGCCCTGATCGACAGCCAGAGGGCGGCGTCCGTGCTGGCCGATGCCGTCATGACGGCGCGGCTTTCCGAAGTGGTGGAGCGCGGCCCGGCCGACCGTTTCGTGCTTGGGCCGCTCGCCGCCACCATCGCGCCCTTGCTGATGCGGCAACAGGTGCCCGCGCAACAGATCGACATTGCCGGCATCGCACTCGCCGCGATTGGCATCCTGACGGTGCAGCTGCAATTGTCGGGCATCGGCCTGTTCCTGTTCCTTTTGGCGTTGCTCGCCGGGCGGAGCGCACTGCGGCTGCGCCGGGCGGCCGGGCGCAGCGATGGCGGCCATTGGTTGCCGCTGATCGCGCCGGGCATCATCCTCGTCGGTATCGCGCTGATCGGTCGGAACAGCGTCAATCAGGCGGTGATGGGGTGGAGCGGCGGACTGTGGCTCGCCGCGCTGCTGGCTCTCGTCGAATTCAGCCTGATGCGCGACCAGGACGGGCGGGGGCAACGCGGGGCAAGCGGCCTCAGCCTCTATGCCACCCTGCCCAGCGCGGTCCTGCTCATGTTGCTTGCGCAGTGGATGGGCATCGTCGCCTGGGGCATGGCGCTGGCCACCGCCTGGGCCATCGCGACGGTCGGTGCGCTGCTGCTCCTGCCGCGCCGGACGTAACGGGGGCATATAGGCGAAAGGGCGCATTTTTCCGCCCCTTGCTTTAGCGGGCATTAACTACGCACTGCTATTGCCGTGCCCATGACGGCCGCAAACCACCCGCTTTCACGACGCCCCTGGCGCGGCGGCAGCCATGGCGCGCGCATGGGCGCGTGCGGGCGCGGCGATCCGTTCCTGCTCCACCTTCTGCCCGAAGACATGCGGCCGCCCGACAGTTTCGTTGCGGAAACTCGCCGCCATCTTAAAGGCTGCATCGATCACGCCGCCACCGTGATCCTGCGCGAATTGTCGCTCGATCCGCAATTGGCGCAGGCGGCCGACGCGATCGATCCAGCGTCCGCTTGGACCAGCGTGGAACGCTTTCCGGCACTGATCGATCTCGATCTGCTCGACCATATGCGCGCGCGCGCCACCGTGCGCCTGCTGACTGACGCCATGGCGCGGCCCGGCTCCCCGCCCGAAGGCGCGGAGGACCTCGCCCCCGGCTGGCTCGACGATCCCGAACAGGCCGTGGCCCAGGATGCCCTTGCGTTGCTGCTTGCGCGTTCGCGCTGGTCCGAAGCGCTGCTGGCCGACGCGCCCATGCCGCTCGATTTGCCGGCCGAGGCCTATCGCTCGCTGATCTGGGTAGCCGCGGCACCGATCGCCCGCGCCATCGCCGCCATGGCGGCACAGGGGCCGGAACGCGCGCTGGCACTGGTCAACGCCGCTGTCGAGCGGCTGATCGCCCGGCATGACGAGGAACGCGGGCCGCAAGTGCGCGCGCGGCGTCTGGCCCATCGCCTGCTTGCCCGGCCCGATCCGGCGGCGCAGGCGGCGCAGGCGCTGGAAACCGGCGACATGCTGATGTTCGCCGCGCTTGCCGAGCGCGATCTGGATGCGCCGATGGACGCCATATTGGCGATCTTCTGGGAAAATGACGTGGCGCGCCTCGCCGCGTTATTGCGGGCGTTGCATTGCGCGCGCGGGGCGGTAGGCAGGCTCATGGACTGCGTGCCCCTCGTGTCTTCCCACAGCGCCGATCTGCTCGCCACGTTCGATTTGACGGACGAGGTGACGGCGGTTGAGCGCCTGTCCGACCTTGCCATCGCCCCCGTCCTTGCCGCGCATCTTTCGGTGCTGGAGGGTGCGCGCGGGTGAGCAGTCCGCTCACTTCCATTGCCGGGGTGGCGCGGGCCGTGGTCGGGGCGGACGGACGCCTGTTGTCGGCCGACGCCGCGCTGCTCGATCTTCAGCGGGCGGCGGGGGGAGACGATGACGGCCCGATCGCCGTTCCGCAACTCGCCGCTGTTGTCGTGCTGGCGCGCAAGCTGGGTATCCTGCTGTCGCGGCCCGTGGTCGCCGCGACCGAGGATCGCGACCTGCGCTTCTGGGTCCGCGCCCGGCCCGAAGGGGACAATGTCCACTTGGCGGCGTTCGATTGGGTGGAAACGCCCCTTCATGGCGCGGCCAGCGACCCGGATCGTGAGGCGGACCTTGCCATGCTGGCCGAAGGCTGGGGCTGGCAGGTCGACACCGCGCTCAATTTCCTGTCCGCCTGGTCCGACCGGCCCGAAGCGTTCGAGCTTCCCCGCGCGGGCCAGTCCTTCGCGCAATGGTTCCAGCTTCGCGAGGGGGAGGGCGGCGCCATGCCGATCCTGTCCGCGATGCTGGCCGGCCATGTGTTTCGCGATCAGCCTGCCGTGCTGCGCACCGATCCCGCCATCCGCTTTCGCCTGTCTGGCGTGCCCATTCGCGACGCGCTGGGCCGCATTGCCGGTTATCGTGGCCGGGCCGAAACGCTGGCCGAGCAGGCGGAGCCGGGCATCGCCGCTGGCGATGGCGGGGAAAATTATGGCGGCTTGGAATTCGGTCGCCATCTCGACCGGTCGCTGCGCCTGCCGCTGGGGCGGATCATCGCCAACGCCGAAACGATCAGCGGCAAGCTGGAAGGGCCGCTGCGTGCCGATTATGCCGCCTATGCTGCGGACATCGCGCAGGCGGGCCGCCACCTGATGGCGCTGGTCGACGATCTGGCGGATCTGCGCGCGGTCGAACGGCCCGGATTTTCCACTGCGCGTGAAGCGCTCGATCTGGCCGACATCGCCCGCCGCGCCACCGGCCTGCTGGCCGTCCGTGCGGCGGATCGCAACATCCGCATCGATGTGCCCGCTCCTGACGACAGCCTGATGGCGGTGGGCGAGTTTCGCCGCGCGTTGCAGGTGATGGTGAACCTGATCGGGAACGCCGTGCGCTATTCCCCGGCGGGCTCCTCCGTCTGGGTGCGTGCCGACATTCTGGGCGGCATGCCCGCGCTGATCGTCGCGGATCAGGGGCCGGGCATCCCTGCGGAGGATCAGGCCCGCATCTTCGACAAGTTCGAACGTCTGGGCCGGTCGGAAGATGGTGGCAGCGGCCTTGGCCTCTACATCTCGCGCCTGCTGGCCCGCGCCATGGACGGCGACATATTGGTGGAGAGCGAGCGGGGGCAGGGCGCCCGCTTCGTCTTCACGCTGCCGGGGCCGGCCGGGCTGCCCCACTGACGTCATCGGGACAAGGAAAAAGGCCCGGCGGGTTGGTTTCCGCCAGGCCTTTCCTGTTTTCGGCTATGCCTCAGCGCTGGGCTACGGGCACATAATCGCGCTGCGTCGGGCCGGTGTAGAGCTGACGCGGGCGGCCGATCTTCTTCGCGGGGTCGCTGATCATTTCATTCCACTGCGCCACCCAGCCGACGGTGCGGGCAAGGGCGAACAGGGCGGTGAACATCGACGGTCGGGAAGCCCGATCGCCATCGAGGATGATGCCCGAGTAGAAGTCGACGTTCGGGGTACAGCTTGCTGTCGATGAAGTACTGGTCGGAGAGCGCGATGCGCTCCAGCTCCTTGCGCGACCTGCGGGGAGCGGGTCGGTTGTCGGCGCCGAGCTGCGTCCAGCACATCGTTGGCGGCCTGCTGCATCACCTTGGCGCGCGGGTCGTAGTTCTTGTAGACGCGGTGGCCAAAGCCCATCAGGCGGACGCGGATCGTCCTTGTCCTTGGCCTTCGCGATGAATTCCGGGATGCGGTCGACGCGTGCCGATTTCCTTGCAGCATGTTGAGCGCCGCCTCGTTGGCGCCGCCATGCGCCGGACCCCACAGGCAGGCGATGCCGGCGGCGATGCAGGCGAACGGGTTGGCGCCCGACGAGCCGGCGAGGCGCACGGTCGAGGTCGAGGCGTTCTGCTCGTGGTCGGCGTGCAGCATGAAGATCCGGTCCATCGCGCGGGCGACGACCGGGTTCACCACGAAGTCCTCGGCCGGAACCGAGAAGCACATGCGCAGGAAGTTCGACGCGTAGTCGAGGTCGTTGCGCGGGTACACGAAGGGCTGGCCCACCGAGTACTTGTAGGCCATCGCCGCGATCGTCGGCATCTTGGCGATCAGCCGATGGCTGGCGATCTCGCGCTGCTTCGGATCGTTGATGTCGGTCGAGTCGTGGTAGAAGGACGCCAGGGCGCCGACGACGCCGCACAGGATGGCCATCGGGTGCGCGTCGCGACGGAAGCCGCGATAGAAGTAGTGCATCTGCTCGTGCACCATGGTGTGGCGGGTCATCGTGCTGCTCGAAATCGGCCTGCTGCGCCGTTGTTGGGCAGCTCGCCGTAGAGCAGCAGGTAGCAGGCTTCGAGGTAGTTCGACTGTCTCGGCCAGCTGCTCGATGGGGTAGCCGCGGTACATCAGCACGCCCTTGTCGCCGTCGATATAGGTGATCGTGCGATGTCGCAGGCGGCGGTCGAGGTGAAGCCGGGGTCGTAGGTGAAACATCGCCCGTCTTGGCGTAGAGCTTTCGGATGTCGATGACATCAGGACCGACGGAGCCCGTCAGTACCGGGAACTCGATAGTCTTGTCGCCGGAGTGGTGAGTTTGGCGGACGTATCGGTCATATCGTGATTCTCTTGTTGTGGCCGCAGGCCGAGCCAAGGTGGCTAGGGGCCTGCCGGGTAGATGCTGCGCTCGCGTCCTGTAGCCGGGCCAGAGTGTTTCGTCGGCCGAGGAGACGGCCATGACCTCGAAAATCCGGCGGCGACACCGTGCGTCCGGTCAGCGCCGCGCGCGCAGGGGTCTGGCCAACCTTGCCGAGCTCCAGCTCAGCGGCTTCCGGCAAGGTTCGGGGAGCGCACGGCGGCGTTCATGCGCTGTCGATGGTCCAGTGCGTTGAGTGCCCCAAGCAGCCTCGGGGGGAAGGCGCGCCAACAGGCCGTCGGGGCGCGCCTCCAGCAAGCTCGTCGGCGGCGTTTCGTCGCATCGATGGCGAGCGGAGCGCACAGCGTAGAATGAACGTCGCGCCGGTCGGCGATCGTTCCTGCAGCGTCTTGGCGCGGGGCTTCAAGCGCGGGCATGGCGCGCGACAGCGGCGTCGCGATTGGATCGCTCAGCGTGCGTCCATCCAGCGTTTCGGTCACGCGGCGCGACCCTGAGGCTGTCTTCAGCCGCGCATCGTCGGCCTCCCGGATGTAGTGGCCGTTGAGGTTTTCCGAGCTTGTCGAAATCGAAGCGCGCGGGCGCGCGGCCGACGCCGGCGAGGTCGAACCATTCGATCGCCTGGTCGCGGTCAGAAGATTTCGTCGTCGCCGTGGCTCCAGCCGAGCCGGAGCCAGGTAATTGCGCACCGCCTCGGGCAGGTAGCCCATTTCGTCGCGGTAGGCCTCGACGCCCAGCGCGCCGTGGCGCTTGGACAGCTTCGCGCCGTCCGCGCCGTGGATCAGCGGGATATGGGCATAGACCGGCTCTTCCCAGCCCATCGCCTTGATGATGCCGAGCTGGCGGAACGCATTGTTCAGGTGATCGTCGCCGCGGATCACATGGGTCACGCCCATGTCGTTGTCGTCGACCACCACCGCCAGCATGTAGGTCGGCGTGCCATCGGAACGCAGCAGGATCATGTCGTCCAGCTCGCTGTTCTGCACGACGACGCGGCCTTGCACGGCATCCTCGATCACCGTCTCGCCCTCACGCGGGGCTTTCAGCCGGATGACGAAGGGTGCGCCCGCCGGTGCATCCGAGGGATCGCGATCGCGCCAGCGCCCATCGTAGCGCAGCGGCTGCTTGGCTGCGCGCTGTTGCTCGCGCAGTTCGGCCAGCTCTTCGGGCGTTGCATAGCACTGATAGGCGTGGCCGCTCGCCAGCATCTGCTGTGCGACCTCGGCATGGCGCTGTGCGCGGGCGAACTGGAACACCGGCGCTTCATCGCCCGAAAGGCCCAGCCAGTCCAGGCCATCCAGAATGGCGTCGATGGCGGCATCGGTCGACCGGGCGCGATCGGTATCCTCGATCCGCAGCAGATATCTGCCGCCATGGTGGCGCGCGAACAGCCAGTTGAAGAGCGCGGTGCGTGCGCCGCCGATATGCAGGAAACCCGTGGGAGAAGGGGCAAAGCGCGTGACCACGGGCTTTGCCGACGAGCTGGCAAGAGCGGTTGCGCTCACCGACGGTTTCCTTGATGATTGGACGTGATAGTCATGAACGGCGGCCCCCCTAGCACGGCTTTTGCGCTGCGACAAATCGCTTCGGACAAAAGCTGGCCGGGGTTGGGAAAAATGCGCGTCGCGGCGCATGGTTCCTTGGAAAAATGGCTGGAATCGCAGCGTGGGCAGCTTCCCCTGTGGTTGCCGGTGATGCTCGGCATCGGCATCGCCGCGTGGTTTGCGCTGCCGAAATCGGCCGATTGGATGGCGTGGGTGGCGGCCAGCCTTTCCGCGAGTCTTTTCGGCCTGTGGCTGTTGCCCGCCGGCGGGCGGGCGCGGCAATGCGCGGTGCTGGCTGGCCTGCTGATGGCGGCGGGCTGCATATTGGCGTGGGGGCGGGCGGAATGGGTCCGCGCGCCGGTGCTGGCCCGCCCTGCCGTCGTGTCGCTTTCCGCCGATGTGCTGGACCTCCAGCGGCAGCCCGCGCTGGGCCGCGTGCGCGTGATCCTACGCCCCCTCGCGCGCGACGACGTACCGCCGCGCATCCGGGTGGCGGTGGAGGATGACGCCCTGCCTGCCGGGGTGGATGTTGGCGCGCGCATTGCGTTGCGCGCGCGTCTGATGCCGCCTGCGCCGCCTGCTGTGCCCGGTGCATATGACTTTGCCCGCGCCGCGTGGTTCATGCGGCTGGGCGCGACCGGGCGCTTGCTGGGCGACATGGGGGTCGAACGGGCAGCGCCGGCGGGCGGAGCGGGGATCCGGCATCGGCTGACTGCGCACATCCTCTCGCGCCTGCCGCAGGCCGAAGGGGGGATCGCCGCCGCCTTCGTGACCGGTGACGAAGGCGGGATCGACGAGACGGATGCGGAGGCGATGCGGCGCAGCGGCCTTGCCCATCTGCTCTCGATCAGCGGCCTGCATGTCAGCGCGGTCATCGCCGCTGCCTTTTTCCTGACGCTGCGCCTGCTGGCGCTTAGCCCGCGTCTGGCGCTGAACCTGCCGCTGGTCCAGATCGCGGCGGGCGCGGGCGCATTGGCGGGCGTGGGATATACCTGGCTTGCCGGCGCGGAGGTGCCGACAATCCGCAGCTGCGTCGGGGCGTTGCTGGTGCTGGGCGCGATGGTGATCGGGCGGGAGGCGCTGAGCCTGCGGCTGGTGGCGACTGGTGCGCTGCTGGTGCTGCTGCTATGGCCCGAAGCGCTGGTGGGGCCGAGCTTCCAGCTGAGCTTTGCGGCGGTCATCGCGCTGGTCGCGTTGCACGAAAGCCCGTGGGCAAGGCGGATATTGGCGCGGCGGGACGAGGGCAGGGTGCGGGCGATGGCGCGCTCGCTGTTCGGGCTGCTGCTTTCCGGGCTGGTGATCGAACTGGTGCTGATGCCCATCGCCTTGTTCCATTTCCACCGGGCCGGGATGCTCGGCGCGCTGGCGAACCTGATCGCCATTCCGCTCACCACCTTCGTCATCATGCCGCTGGAGGCGATGGCGCTGGCGCTGGACGTGGCGGGGTTGGGCGAGCCGCTGTGGTGGCTGACGGGCAAGGCGATCGCCCTCTTGCTGATGCTGGCCCGGACCGTGGCCGCATTGCCGGGGGCAAGCGCTGCGCTGCCGATTTTTCCCGACTGGGCATTCGCGCTGGCCGTGGGCGGCATGCTGGGGGTGGCGTTGTGGCGGGGCAGGGTGCGTTTCGCCGGGTTCGTCCCGCTGGCGCTGGGGCTGGGCGCGATGCTGACAGCACCTGCCCCGGATTTGCTGGTGACGGGTGACGGGCGGCATGTCGCGGTGCGGACCAGTGATGGCGGTCTGGCGCTGTTGCGGGAGAAGGCGGGGCAATATGTCCGCGACATGCTGGGGCAGGGTGCCGGGTTCGACGGGGAGGCCGGGGCGCTGACGGCGCTGCCCATGGCGCGGTGCAGCGCGGACCTGTGCGCAGTCGACCTGCGCGGCGGGGGGCGGACGTGGCGCGTGCTTGTCACCCGCAGCCGGGAGCGGCTGCGCTGGGCGGACATGGTTGCCGCCTGCGCCGCGTCCGACATCGCCATCGGCGACCGCATGTTGCCGAAGGGGTGCCAGCCCCGCTGGCTGAAGCTGGACCGGCGCATCCTTTCAGCGGCCGGGGGCGTCGCCATCTGGCTGAAGCGGCCCTATCTGCGCAGCGTTCGCGCGGCGGGAGACGACCACCCCTGGATCGTCCGCTAAGCCCCCGTAACGGTCCCCTGCGCACATCCCCCGCGACTCGAAACTTCACACTCTTCTACGCGGCGGAAAACCGTCAATTATAGCGACGAAGCAGCCCGGCGAGCTTGCCCTGAATGCGGACCTGACGGGGGTCATAGATTTGCGGTTCGTATGCGACGTTCGCCGGGTCCAGCCGGACCCGCGCGCCGTCGCGGCGGAAATATTTGAGCGTCGCTTCGCTGTCGTCGATCAAGGCGACGACGATCTGCCCCTCCCGCGCGACGTCGGTGCGCTGGATAAGGGCGAAGTCGCCGTCCAGAATACCGGCGTCGACCATGGAGTCGCCCGACACCTCCAGCGCGTAATGATCGCCCGCGCCCAGCAGCGCGGCGGGCACGGACAGCATCGATTGCCCCTCCATCGCCTCGATGGGGACACCCGCGGCAATGCGGCCGTGCAGGGGGATTTCGATGACGTCGTTGGCGGCGACCGGGATCTGCGGCGCGGGAACCTTCAGCGAGGGCGCGGAGATCGGTGCGCTCGGCGCGGCGGCGCGGATACCCTCGGGCAGCTTCATCACCTCCAACGCGCGGGCGCGATTGGGCAGGCGGCGGATGAAGCCGCGTTCCTCTAGCGCATTGATCAGGCGGTGGATGCCCGACTTCGACTTGAGGTCCAGCGCCTCCTTCATCTCCTCGAACGAAGGGGACACCCCCTTGTCCTCAAGGCGGTGGTGAATGAAGTTCAACAGCTCGAACTGCTTGTTGGTCAGCATGGGCGTGGCCTTTGTTCCATGGAACGGACGGGGAACATTTAGGCAACTTGTGATGGACAAGTCAAGATGTTCCCGTTCTGGTCCGCAAAGGCCACCAGATGAAGGGGGTCAGAGCAGGATGACCGGCACCGTTTCGCCGGGTGAAAGGGCGGGCGCCGACCCTTCCCGCCGGATCAGCGCATTGGCGTGGGATAGGGCCAGCATGGCGGCGCTATCCTGATCCGCGACCGGCGTTACTTGGCCATTTTCATGGGCCGCGCGGATATATTCGGCGCGCACCTCAGTCGCGGGCAAGGGGGCGGCCAGCCTTGCCTGCACCTCGACCGGGAGGGGCGCGGGACTGCCCGACATATGGCGGACCAGCGGGAGGAGGAACAGCGTCGCAGTGGCAAAGGCGGATACCGGATTGCCGGGCAGGCCGAGCATCAGCATGTTGTCCAGCCTTCCCGCCATCAGCGGTTTTCCCGGCCGCATGCGGATGCGCCAGAAATCCAGATCGCCGCCGATCCCGGTGAAGGCGGGGCGGATGAGGTCATGGTCGCCCACGGACGCGCCGCCGGTGCTGAGCAGGATGTCGACGCCCATGTCGGCGGCATGCTGCATCGCGCCCTTCACCGCGTCGAAATCGTCGGGGATGTTGCCCAGTTCCGACAGGTCGACGGGCAGGCCGTGCAGCATGGCGCGGAGCATCGGCGCGTTCGACGAGGGGAGCTTTCCGGGGGGAACCGGCGCGCCGGGCGGGATGAGTTCGTCGCCGGAGGAGAGCAGGGCGATGCGGATGCGCCGATGGACGGGCAATTCTCCATGGCCCGCCAGCGCCGCCAGCCCGATCAATGCCGGGGTGATCGTGCGCCCCGCCTCTGCCAGCAACTGTCCCTCGGCAAAGTCGCTGGCGGCGCGGCGAACATGCTTGCCCGCGCGGCCCGGCCCCTCGCCGGTCATGGTGATGCGGTCATCGGGCGCGACACCCGCTTCCTCCTGAATCAGGATCGCGTCCGCGCCGGGGGGCAGCGGCGCGCCGGTGAAGATGCGCAGCGCTTCGCCGGGGGCGAGCGGCGGCGGGATGGCGTCGCCCGCGCTGCTGGTGCCCGCCAGCAGCCATGGGCCGGGTGTTTCGGCGAAACGGATGGCATAGCCGTCCATCGCGGAAAGGCTGGCCCAGGGCTGATTGCGGCGGGCGGTGAGCGGCTGCGCCAGCCAGCGCCCGGTGCAATCGTCCAGCGGTGCGTGTTCGACGGGAATGGCGGGAGCAAGCCCGAAGAGGCGCTGCTGCGCGGCGTCGACAGGCAGCAGGGTCATGAAGTCGGGCGGGACCAAGGGCCGGACTTTCCACCTTCCTTCGACAGGAGGAGAATATCCTTGATCGTCATGGCCTTATCCAGCGCCTTTGCCATGTCGTAGATGGTGAGCAGGGCGACGGACACGGCGGTCATCGCCTCCATCTCCACCCCCGTGCGCGCCGCAGTGCGCACGGTCGCGCGGCAGGCGACGCCCATATCGTCCAGCGTCAAGTCGATGTCGACAGAGGAGATCGGCAGCGGGTGACAGAGCGGGATGAGATCGGCGGTGCGCTTGGCCGCCATGATGCCGGCGATGCGCGCGGCGGCCAGCACGTCGCCCTTTGGCACGGTGCCTGTCCCGATGGCGGCGCGGGCGGGCGCGCTCATGTCGATACGGCCAGTGGCGATCGCGGTGCGGGTCGTTTCCGCCTTGGCCGACACGTCGACCATGCGTGCCTCGCCCTGTTCATTGAGGTGGGTGAGCCGATCGCCCATCGGATATTCAGGCCGGTTCCAGAAGGGCGCGGGTCGCGGCCTCCACATCGGCCTGCCGCATCAGGCTTTCGCCGATCAGGAAGCAGCGCACGCCATGCTGCGCCATGGCGTCGAGGTCGTCGCGCGTGCGCAGGCCGCTTTCCGCGACGAAGGTGCAGTCGGCCGGCGCCTTGCCCACCAGTTCATAGGTGCGGGCGAAATCGACGGTGAAGTCGCGCAGATCGCGATTGTTGACGCCGATCAGCCGGGATTTGAGGCGCAGCGCGCGCTCCAGCTCCGCCTCGTCATGCACCTCGACCAGAGCGTCCATGCCATGTTCGATCGCGGCGGCTTCGATCTCCGCCATCTGCGCGTCGTCCAGCGCGGCGGCGATGATCAGGATGGCGTCCGCGCCCAATGCGCGGCTTTCGAGCACTTGCCAGGGGTCGACCATGAAATCCTTGCGCAGGACCGGGATCGATACAGCCGAGCGGGCGGCCATCAGATAATCGTCATGGCCCTGAAAATAGGGCATGTCGGTAAGGACCGAGAGACAGGCCGCACCGCCCGCTTCATAGGCGCGGGCGTGGGCAGGTGGGTCGAAATCGGCGCGGATCAGCCCCTTGGACGGGCTGGCCTTCTTCACCTCGGCGATCAGGCCGTATGCCGCGGCGGCGGGCAGTGCGCGTCGTGCAGGCTGGGCGCGGGAAGAGCGCGCGCGGCGCTGCTTTGTTCGGCCGGCGGCGCGGGCTGGCGCAGCGTCGTTCGATTCGGGTCAGCTGCGCCTTGCGGGCGGCGACATGATCGCGCTTGGTGGCGCAGATTTCTCGCGTCTTCAGCGTCTCCGCGGTCACTCATCGATAGGCAATCCAGCAGTCGAGAAGGGCGTTGGCAAGCCCCTTGTCCAGCGCTTCGGCGGCTTCCTCAACCCCATCTGCCAAGCTGTCGACCTCTCCGGCGACGATCAGGGCGGCGGCCGCGTTCAGCAGCACCGCGTCGCGATAGGGGCCATGCTCGCCCTGAAGCAGGCGGCGCAGGGCCGCAGCGTTGTAGGCCGGGTCGCCGCCGCGAATCGCTTGGACCGGGTGGACGGGCAGGCCCGCGTCCTGAGCCGTGATGCGGCGCATGGCGACGATTCCGCCCGCCGTCACCTCCGCCACGTCATTGCCGCCGGCAAGGCTGAGTTCGTCCAGCCCCTCGTCCCCCGACACGACCATCGCCCGCTGTGTGCCGAGCAGGCTGAGCGCCTCGGCATAGATGGGGACATAGGCGGGGCGGGCGATGCCGACCAACTGGCGGTCGACCCCGGCGGGATTGGCGAGCGGGCCCATCAGGTTGAAGATGGTGCGCTTGCCCAGCGCCCGGCGGATCGGCGCGATGCGGGCAAGGGCGGGATGATGCTTCTGCGCGAAAAGGAAGCCGATGCCGATGTCGGCAAGGCTGCGTTCGGCATTGTCGGCCAGCCGGTTAAGGTCGAGGCCGAGTGCTTCGAGCGTGTCGGCGGCCCCGGCTTTCGACGATGCGGCGCGGTTGCCATGCTTGGCGACCGGCACGTCGCACGCGGCGACGACCAGGCTGACGGCGGTGGAGACGTTGAGGGTATGGTGCCCATCGCCCCCGGTGCCGCACACGTCGATGGCACCGGCTGGTGCGCGGACGGGAATCATGCGGCGGCGCATTTCCTGCGCGGCGGCGGCGATTTCATCGGCGGTCTCGCCCCGGTCGGACAGGGCGAGGAGGAAGGGGCCGATCGCTTCATCCGGCACCGTGCCGTCCAGGATCGCGGCGAAGGCGGCGGCGGCCTCCTGCGCGTCCAGCGGCGTGGATGGATCGGGAAGGGCGCGCATGATGGCGGGCGTAGTCAGACGGGCAGCGCGCTGGTCTTGCGCAGGGCGGCGGCGCGGGCGGCCGGGTCCTCGCTCTCGATCCCCGCCAGATCCAGGAAATTGGCCAGCATCGCATGGCCATGTTCGGTGGCGATGCTTTCCGGGTGGAATTGCACCGAATGGATCGGCAGGCTGGCGTGGCGGAAGCCCATGACCGAGCCGTCGTCGCTGTGCGCGTTGACGATGAGGTCGGCGGGAATATCCTCCACGATCAGCGAGTGATAGCGGGTCGCGGTGAAGGGCGAGGGCAGGCCGGTGAAGAGGCCCGTGCCGTCATGGCTGACCGGCGAGGTTTTTCCATGCATCAGCCCGCCGCGCACGACATGGCCGCCGAAATGCTGGCCGATCGCCTGATGGCCCAGGCACACGCCGAGCAGCGGTGCGCCCGCCGCAGCGCAAGCACCGACCAGATCCAGGCTGATCCCCGCTTCATTGGGCGTGCAGGGGCCGGGCGAGATCAGAAAGCCCTTCGCCCCCGAAGACATCGCCTGACCAACCGAAATCGCGTCGTTGCGCACCACCTCCACCCGCACGCCCAGCTCCATCAGATAATGGACGAGGTTCCAGGTGAAGCTGTCATAATTGTCGATGACGAGGATCATGGCATCGTGCCATAGGGGGAGAGGGGCGGTGCGGCAATGCCTGTTTGCGCGCGATAATGCCCCTTTCTTTGTCGGGAAGGGACGAATGCTCCACCTGCCCATTGCCGAAAGCCGGATCGCGCAGTTCGCGGCGAAGTTCGAGCCGGTAGGCGATGGCTATGCCTGGCATGGCGATGCGCGGCAGGGCGGTTTGCCGGTCAGCGCGGCGGAGCATGTGCAGATGATCGCGGATTATGCGCGATCGATCCGATGGATATTCAGGTTCATGGGCCTGTGGGCGATCCTCAGCGGAGTGGCGCTGGGCGTGCTGGACGCCAGCAGCGTGCTGATGCTGGCGCGATGGCAGCAAATGGCGGTGATCCTGGCTCCGGCTCCGCTGGTACTCGCATTGCTGTGGCGGGCGGAGCGTGCGCCGATGGCCATGCTAGGCACGCGGATGCCGATTGCGCCGCCGCGTCCGCGGATGCGCGCAATGGCCGTGCGGCTGGCGGCACTGCCGCTCAGCATCAGCGTTTCGATGATCGGGATTGGCGCTTTGCTGATGGTGCAGCTATGGCGGCGGGATGAAATGGCCGCGACGCCCGGCTATGCGCTGATCGGGCTGGGCAGCATCGCTTTTGGCACCGCGATCCTGATCGTGCGGCGCAGGACCGCGCGCTGACCGGCTATTGCTGAATGGCAGCTATTGGCCGAAGCCGCCCTCTGCCGCGACGCGCAGCGCTTCACGCGCGGCGGCGAACAGCGCGCCCGATTTCGCCTCGCACTCGCGCTGTTCGTAGGCGGGGTCGCTGTCGGCAACGATACCAGCGCCAGCCTGCACATGCATGACGCCATCCTTCAGCACGGCGGTGCGCAGGACGATGCAGCTGTCCATGTTGCCGTCCGGCCCGAAATAGCCGACGCCCCCGGCATAGGCACCGCGCACTTCATGCTCCAGCTCCGCGATGACTTCGCACGCCCGCACTTTGGGCGCGCCCGACACGGTGCCGGCGGGGAAGCCCGCGAACAGCGCGTCCAGCGCATCCTTGCCATCGGCCAGACGCCCGACGACGTTCGACACGATGTGCATGACATGGCTGTAGAATTCGACGGCGTAGCTGTCCGTCACCTGCACGCTGCCGCGCGCGGCGACGCGGCCGACATCGTTTCGGCCAAGATCGAGCAGCATCAGATGCTCCGCCCGCTCCTTGGGATCGGCAAGCAGGCTGTCGCGGTTCGCCGCGTCCTCCACCGCATTGGCGCCGCGCGGGCGGGTGCCGGCGATGGGCCGGATGGTGACTTCGCCATCGCGCGCGCGGACCAGGATTTCCGGGCTGGAACCGATCAGCGCGAAGCCGGGAAGGTCAAGGTGATAGAGGAAGGGCGAAGGGTTGATCCGGCGCAGCGCGCGATAGAGCGAGAGCGGCGGCAGCGGGAAGGGCGCGGTGAAGCGCTGTGCCAGCACGACCTGAAAAATGTCGCCCGCGACGATATATTCCTTCGCCGCCTGCACCATTTCGCCATAGCGTCCTTCGGGCAGCACAGGCGTGCGCGCGATGTCGGCAGGCAGGCTATCGAGCGGGGCACCCTGTTGCGGCGTCGCCTGCGCCAGGCGGGCGGCGGCGCTGTCGATCCGGTCCAGCGCATCGGCCATCGCCCGGTCGGCATCGGGCGTCGCAGCGCCCGGCCAGATCGGCGCGATCAGGAACAGGTCGTCGGCCAGCCGGTCGAACACAAGGATCAGCGTCGGGCGCACGAACAGCATGTCGGGCAGGCCGATGCCCGGATCGGCGGGGCGGGGCAGCTTTTCGACCAGGCCGATGGTCTCATAACCGAAATAGCCCACGAGGCAGGCGAGCGCGGAGGGTAGCGCCGGATCGACATCGCACCGGCATTCGGCGACCAGCGCACGCAGGGCCGAAAGCGGATCGGCATCGAGCGCCTGAAACGCGGTGCGATCGGTTGCCCATTGGCGGTTGATTTCCGCCGTCTGCGCGCTGGCGCGATAGACCAGATCGGGGGCCAGGCCGATCAGGCTGTAGCGCCCGCGCACCGCGCCGCCCTCCACCGATTCCAGCAGGAAGTCGCCGCGCTCGGCCTCCATCAGCTTCAGCGCGGCGGAAATCGGCGTTTCGGTGTCGGCGACCTGCCGTTTCCACACCAGCGCCGGACGGCCAGCGTCCAGCGCCGCGCGGGCGGCCCGCATCATGCCGTCAAATCCGCTCACGCGATCAATTGCCGCTGTTGCGGCGCAGCTGGGCGCGCACGCCGTCAATGGCTGAGGGATAGCGCGTGACCTTCATCTCCGCTTCCACCGCGCGCTCGAACTGCTCGGCATATTCGGAGCCGACGACGCGCTGCATTTCGGTGCGGGTGGCGTTGACCAGCTGCGGCGTCTTGGCCGCGTCGCCCGAGCGGATCGCGTCCAGATGGACGATGAAGAAGCCCGCATTCTGCCCGGCGTCCAGCACCTTCGTTGCGCCGGCGGGGATGGAGAACATGAGGGCGAGGGCCGGGGGCACCTGCTGCGAGCGCATCAGGTCGGCACGGCGGCCGCCCACCTTGCTGACCGGGGGCAGTTTTGCCCCGGCGGCGGCGAGCGCGGCGTCCAGCGTTGCGCCCTTGTCCATGCGCGCCTTGATCCCGTCGGCGGCGGCGCGGGCGCGCTTGGCCCCTTCCTGCAGGCGCCAGAGCTTCACGATGTCGTCCTTTACCTTGGCGAGCGGCGGCGGGGCGGCAGCGATGATCCGGGTCACGTCGACCAGCGCATAGCGCTTGTCCGGCGTGATCGGGGCCAGGGTCGGATCGCCGTCCAGTTCCTGATCGAAGGCGGCGGCGAGCACTGGCGCGACATCGGCGGGCGCGGTGTAGGCCGGATTTTCCGCGCTCTTGCCGGTGGACAGCAGCGCCGGGGTGGTTTCCACCGTCAGCTTGTTGTCGCGGGCGATTTCATCGAACGTCGCGCCATCCTGCGCCTGATCCTCGATCTTGGCGGTGAAGTCGGACAAGAGCTGATGCGATTTCTGTTCGCGCACCGATTTCACCAGCTCATCGCGCACCTGATCCAGGCTGCGGCCGGGGGTGTCGACGATGTCGGTGACGCGCAGGATCGACCAGCCGAGCGCGGTCTTGACCGGGCCGACCAGCGCGCCCTTCGCCGCGCCGAACGCCTGCGTTGCAAGCTGCGCGCTCGTCTGTCCTGCCAGCGCGTCGCGGGTAAGGCCGTTGAGGGTGGAGGCGGAGAGGCCGGCCTTCTGCGCGGCGTCGGCCAGCGTGCCGCCGGCCGCGACCTGCTTGGCAATCGCCTGTGCACCCGCCTGCGTCGGCAGGATCAGCTGTTCGAAGCTGCGCGTCTGCTTGGCGGCGAGTTCGCTCTTGCGGGCGTCATAGGCGGCCTGAAGCTCGGCGGGGCTGGGGTTGATCGCGGCGGCAAAGCGGCTTTCGTCCCAGCGCTGCACGGTAGCGGACTGACCGATCGGGACCCCAGCAACGGCATTGCGTTGCGGGGATTGCGGCTGGCCGTCACCGTCGTCCGGCTGCGGCGGCGGGCGCGAACTGGCTCCAGGACGAAGCGATCGTTCTGCACCTGCCCTGGCGCTGCTGTTCGAGCAGCAGTTGAAGCGTAGCGGGCAGCACCATGGCGCCGTCGGTCAGCGTCGCGCTGATGACGGGAGGGCCCAGGCGCGCTGGCGAGCAGATCCAGCGAGCGCTTGATGCATCGCCGCGCAGCAGCCGAGAGGTTCTGGCGAACTGGCCGTTGACGGAACATGTTCTGGTCAGAACCGTACTCAGTCGGCGCTCTGGAAGGCGGAATAGGAAGGCGATTTCACTGCATCGATCTCGGCACGCTTGCTGACGCCTGGGCTCGCTATCAAAGCTGGATAAAGCGGAGGATGGCCGCGCCCCTGCGATCAGCCGATAAGTACCGATCGGTCGCGGCTTGATCCCCAGCATCGCGCTTGCCTGGGCGGTAAGGGCGGCTTTCCTTCCGCTCACGTTCGCGAACAGCATGCGGTCGGCCAGGTCATTGCCGCCGATCTTCTCTCCGCCCACCTTCGCCACGGTGCCGCCGCTGCCGCCGCCGCCGATCTGGCCAAGGCCGCCCTGCCCGGTGATGTCGCCCATCGCAAAGGCGAGGGCGATGAGGCCGAGGAAGACCAGCATGATGGCAATGCCGACCTTGGAATCGATGAAACGGCGAAGGAAGGAAATCATGAAATATCCGCGCGTGGAGGACGAACTCCCCTACTGGCCCCCGGCTCTTAGCGATTGGCTGAAGGATAAGCCGCGATGGCGCGTATGGGGATGGATGACGAGGGAAGGTTGGTGCCGGAGCGGGGAGGGCCGCCGCACTGATCACCATCTTCTGCGGCTTGCAGCACCTCGCTGCTGCGTTCGCCAAGCGCGGAAGGCTTCACCGGTGCAGTAAAGAGGTTGCATCTATCATGGCGACGACGCCTGCTCCGATCGTTGGCAACTGGAAAATGAACGGGCTTTCCGCCCATCTGGCGGAGGTGGAGGCCATCGATTCGCTGGCCGCCGCGCACCCGCAGGTGGAGGTGGGGCTGTGCGTTCCCGCAACGCTGATCGCTCCCGCAGCAGCGAAGGCGAGCAGCGCCTTCATCGGTGGGCAGGACGTGCATATGAAGGTGAGCGGCGCGCACACCGGCTGGCAGGGGCCAGGCGACTTGCCGAAGGAAGGGCAGGCGCCTGAATGTCGACCATCACCTGCTGGCGCATAGCGAACGGCGCACCGACCAGCATGAAAGCGACGCCGATATCGCGGCGAAGGCGCTGGCCGCGCGTGAGGCGGGGCTGAAGGTCATCCTGTGCGTGGGCGAAAGCCTGGACGTGCGGGACGCGGGCGACGCGGAAGGCGTGGTGTCCGCGCAGTTGCTCGCTTCCTTGCCGCAGGGCGCGGCGGCGGACTGGCTGGCGATCGCCTATGAACCGATCTGGGCGATCGGTACCGGCCGCATCCCCACGATGGAGGCGGTGGCCGACATGCACGGCGCGCTGCGCAGTGCCCTGCGCGGGGTGATCGGCGCAGAGGCCGATGGCATGCGCATCCTGTATGGCGGGTCGATGAACGGCGAGAATGCGGCCGAGTTGCTGGCGGTGGCCGATGTCGATGGCGGGCTGGTCGGCGGCGCGAGCCTGAGCGCGGCGAAATTCGCCCCGATCGTCGAGGCGGCGGCTGCGGCCTGAAGTCCGATAATCCGCGTGTTTAAGGGCGCGGTCTGGCGGCGCCACACAGTGAGGGACGCGCCGAGGTTGAACCTTTGCGCATCCCTCGCTATGTGCGCGGCCAACACTTCATTTCCGCAGATGGACGCGCCGCGTAATGCTTTTCACTTTCCTTCTGGTCGTTCAGGCCATTATCGCGGCGGCGCTGACCGTCGTCATCCTGATGCAGCGTTCCGAAGGCGGGGGTCTGGCCGGTGGTGGCAGCCCGGCGGGTTTCATGTCGGCGCGCGGCGCTGCCGATTTCCTGACCCGCACCACGTCCGTTCTGGCGACCATCTTCGTCTGCCTGTCAATCGTGCTGGCAGTGATCGCTTCGGTGCGCCATGCCCCGACGCAGATCGACACGTCGCTGACGAAGAGCGCGCCGGCGACCAATGTTCCTGCGCAGGGCCAGCCGGCCGGCACGAACGATCCGCTGGCTGCTGCGGCGGCCGCTGCGGGCAATGCTTCGGGCGGAGCCGATAACGGCGCGGTGCCGATCCAGAAGTAAAGATATTCCAAGCTCTCAAACATTCGGCCGGCGTCGATGCGGCGCCGGTCGAATGCGTTTGAGCGTTTTTGCACCAAAATTTTTATTCCGGACCCGGATTCGCCAGCCGGCCGATCCTTGGTCCTGCGCAGGATTCGGGCTCAACTCCCATGGCGCGGTTCATTTTCATCACCGGCGGCGTGGTTTCCTCGCTCGGCAAAGGTCTCATGGCGGCATCGCTTGGCGCTCTCCTTCAGGCACGCGGGTACACCGTCAGGATTCGGAAGTTCGATCCCTATCTGAACGTCGATCCCGGCACGATGTCGCCCTATCAGCACGGCGAGGTCTATGTGACCGACGACGGCGCCGAGACCGATCTCGACCTCGGCCATTACGAGCGCTTCACCGGCGTCCCGTCGCGCCAGTCGGACAACGTGACGTCGGGCCGCATCTATCAGCAGATCATCACCCGCGAACGCCGCGGCGACTATCTCGGCGCGACCGTGCAGGTCATCCCGCACGTCACCGACGAGATCAAGGCGTTCGCGCCGCGCCGACACCGACGATCGTCGATTTCGTCCTCTGCGAGATCGGCGGCACCGTCGGCGATATCGAATCGCTCCCCTTCATCGAGGCGATTCGCCAGCTGAAGAACGAGGAAGGCCGCGGCAACGCGATCAGCATCCACGTCACGCTGGTGCCCTACATCGCGGCGGCCGGCGAGCTGAAGACCAAGCCGACGCAGCACTCGGTGCGCGAGCTGACATCGCTGGGCATCCAGCCCGACATCCTGCTGTGCCGCTGCGAACACCCGCTGCCCGACAGCGAGCGCGCGCAAGATCGCGTTGTTCTGCAACGTGCGCGCCAGCGCCGTCATCCCCGCGCTCGACGCGAAGAGCATCTACGCGGTGCCGCTGCAACTATCACGCGCGAAGGCCTCGACATCGAAGTGCTCCGCGCGTTCGGGATCGAGCCCGCCGATGCGCCCGATCTGTCGCGCTGGACCGAGATCATGGACCGGCAGACCAACCCGGAAGGCGAAGTCACCATCGGCGTGGTCGGCAAATATGTCGGCCTGCAGGACGCATACAAGTCGCTCAACGAAGCGCTCGTCCACGGCGGCATCGCCAACCGGGTGAAGGTCAATATCCGCTGGATCGACGCCGAACTGTTCGAGGATGACGAGCGCGACATCGCCAGCCGGCTGGAGCCGATGCACGGCATTCTGGTGCCCGGCGGCTTCGGCGTGCGCGGATCGGAAGGCAAGATCGCGTCCGTCCGTTTCGCCCGCGAACGCGGCGTGCCGTTCTTCGGGATCTGCTTCGGCATGCAGATGGCCTGCATCGAGGGGGCGCGCAACACGGCGGGCATCGCCAGCGCGTCGACCACCGAGTTCGGCCCGACCGACGAGCCGGTCGTGGGCCTGATCACCGAGTGGATGAGCAAGGAAGGATTGCAGAAGCGCACGGCGCAGACGGACCTTGGCGGCACGATGCGGCTGGGCGCCTATCCCGCGAAGCTGACCGGCAACAGCGTGGTTTCCGCGATCTATGGCGCGAGCGACATCAGCGAGCGGCACCGCCACCGCTATGAAGTCAACGCCAGCTATCGCGAGCCGCTGGAAAAGGGCGGCCTGATCTTTTCGGGCATGTCGCCCGATGGGACGCTGCCCGAAATCGTCGAGCGGCCCGACCATCCCTGGTTCATCGGCGTGCAGTTCCACCCGGAGCTGAAGTCCAAGCCGTTCGATCCGCACCCCCTGTTCGCCAGCTTCATCGAGGCGGCGGTGAAGCAGAGCCGGCTGGTCTGACGCTGCCGTCGCGCGTGCGGGGGACGTGCGCGTGCATTTCCCATTTCCGGCATTGGCGGTAGAAGGTCTGGCATGGCCGTTCTCGTCACGCCCGCCATCGTCTGCGCGCTGCGCCATCATGGCGAGCATGGCGTCATCGCGCGGCTGCTGACCCCCGATCAGGGGCTGGTCGCGGGCTATGTCCGGGGCGGTCGCTCCACCCGGCTGCGGCCCGTGCTGATGCCCGGCAATCAGGTGCAGGCGGAATTTCGCGCCCGGACCGAGGATCAGCTGGCCAGCCTGACCGTCGAGCTGACACATAGCCGTGGGCCGCTTTATGCCGAGCCGCTGCCCGCCGCCGCGATCGACTGGGCTTGTTCGCTGACCGCCATCGCCCTGCCCGAGGGCAATCCCTACCCCGCGCTGTATGAGGCGCTGGACGCGGTGCTGGCGGCGGTGGAGGGCGCGCCGGCCGCGCGCGGATGGGCGGTGGCGTTGATCCGATACGAATTGCTGCTGCTGGCCGAGTTGGGCTTTGGGCTGGACCTTACCGCCTGCGTCGTCACGGGCGCGCAAGAGGATCTGGCCTATGTCAGCCCGCGCAGTGCGGCGGCGGTGTCGCGCCCGGCGGCGCGGGGGCATGAGGACCGGCTGCTGCGCCTGCCGCCTTTCCTGATCGCAGGGGGCGAGGCGCAGTGGGACGACATCATCGACGGATTTCGCCTGACCGGCTTCTTTCTGGATCGATCGGTGCTGGTCGAACGGCGGCACGATGTCGTGGCGGGGCGCGACCGGCTGGTCGACAGGCTGAAAAGGGCGGTTGCGTGAGCGGCCCCCATGCGGCAATGCGCGCGCGACATTCCGCCAAGCCCGCGCGCCTTCGCGCGGCCAGCCGAAAGAGACGCCCATGCTGATTGCCATTCTGCCCGGAGACGGGATCGGTCCCGAAGTCACCCATGAGGCGCGCCGCGTGCTGGAGGCGCTGAATATTCCGGGCATGACGTTCGAGGAAGCACCGGTCGGCGGCGCGGCCTATCATGCCAAGGGCCATCCGCTTCCCCCCGAAACGCTGGATCTGGCGCGGCGGGCCGACGCCATCCTGTTCGGCGCGGTGGGCGACCCGACCTGCGACAATCTGGAACGCGCGCTGCGCCCCGAACAGGCGATCCTGGGCCTGCGCAAGGAACTGACGCTGTTCGCCAACCTGCGCCCGGCGCGGATGCTGGGCGGGCTGACCGATGCGTCGGCGCTGCGCCCGGAAGTCGCATCGTCCATCGACATCATGATCGTGCGCGAGCTGAATGGCGACGTGTATTTCGGGGAAAAGGGCATGCGGAAAACCGCAGACGGCCTGCGTGAGGGATATGACATCATGTCCTATAACGAGGCAGAGGTGCGCCGGATCGCGCGCGTCGGCTTTGAAACCGCCCGCGCGCGCCGGGGCAAGTTGTGTTCCGTCGACAAGGCGAACGTCCTGGAAACGTCGCAGCTGTGGCGTGATGTGATGATCGAGACGGCGGCCGAATATCCCGATGTGGCGCTGACCCACATGTATGTCGACAATGCCGCGATGCAGCTGGTGCGCGCGCCGGGCCAGTTCGACACCATCGTCACCGGCAACCTGTTCGGCGATATCCTGTCCGATCAGGCCAGCATGTGCGTGGGGTCGATCGGCCTGCTCGCCTCCGCCTCGCTCGATAGCGACGGCAAGGGGCTGTACGAGCCGATCCATGGCAGCGCACCCGACATTGCGGGACAGGGCAAGGCCAATCCGTTGGCAGCGGTCCTTTCTGCCGCAATGATGCTCCGTTACTCGCTGGGCCTGGGTGAAGAAGCCGACCGGATCGAAAAGGCGGTGGACGCGGCGTTGGCAAGCGGCGCGCGCAGCGGCGATCTGGGCGGCACGATGGGCACGGCGGCTATGGGAGACGCGGTGCTCGCGCATATGTAAAAGGGATATGGGATCATGGCGGACGTCGAACCGGCGGACCAGTTGTCGCTTCAATCGCTGCGCGCGGCCGCCGCCATGATCCATGAACAGGTGCCCCCGACACCCCAGCACGAGTGGCCGCTGCTGGGCGCGCGGGCCGGGTGCCGGGTGTGGGTGAAGCATGAGAACCACGCCCCCACCGGCGCGTTCAAGGTGCGCGGCGCCATCACCTTCATCGACTGGCTGAGCCGCACCCATCCGGAGGTGAAGGGCATCGTCACGGCGACGCGGGGCAATCATGGTCAGGCGCAGGCGCGCGCGGCCGCCGTCGCCGGCATCCACACCACCATCTATGTCCCGCATGGCAATTCGCGGGAAAAGAACGCGGCGATGCGCGCATTCGGCGCGGAACTGGTCGAGTTCGGCCATGATTTCGACACGGCGAAGGCGGAAGCGCGCCGGGTGTCGGAGGCGGAGGGGCGGATGTTCGTGCCGTCCTATCACGAGCAACTGGTGCGCGGCGTCGCCAGCTACGGGCTGGAACTGTTCGACGCGGTGCCCGACCTCGACACCGTTTACGTGCCCGTCGGCTGCGGATCGGGCCTGTGCGGCACGATCGCGGCGCGCGACGCGCTGGGCCTGTCGACCAGGGTGGTGGGCGTGGTGTCCGCCCATGTCGATGGCGCCAAGCAGAGTTTCGACGCCGGGCGGCTGATCTCCACCGACACCGCCTATACCTTTGCCGATGGCGTGGCGGTGTGCACCCCGGTGCAGGCGGCGCTGGATTATTTCGGGACGCGGGCCGACCGCTTTGTCGCGGTCACCGATGACGAAGTGGCGGAGGCGATCCGCATTTACTGGCAGGATACCCATAATCTGGCCGAGGGCGCGGGCGCGGTGGCGCTGGCGGCGCTGATGCAGGAGCGCGAGGCGATGGCGGGCCGGAAGGTCGCCGTGGTCCTGTCTGGTGGCAATATGGACATGGACCTGACCGCCCGCATCCTGTCGGGCGAAACGCCGCAAGTCGCCCGGCCTGACCCATGCGGCGTTTCGCCGATTGACCGCCCGGCAATCGCGGGTCTAAGCGCCGCCGCAACAACATACGCAACTCCGCATCCTATGGAGACAGGACGATGAAGCGCAAGACCGGCCAGAACCCGGAGATCACCCGCAACTGGCGGCCGGCGACGCAGATGGTGCGCGGCGGCACGGCGCGGTCCGAATATGGCGAGACGAGCGAGGCGTTGTTCCTGACGTCGGGCTATTGCTACGACCGGGCGGAGGACGCGGCGGCGCGTTTTGCCGGGGAACAGGACGGGATGACCTATTCCCGGTTGCAGAACCCCACGGTCGAGATGCTGGAACAGCGCATCGCCCTGCTGGACGGGGCGGAGGCTTCGCGCGCGACGGCGACCGGCATGGCGGCGATGACGGCGGCACTGCTGTGCCAGCTTCAGGTCGGCGACCATGTGGTCGCGGCAAAGGCGGCGTTCGGTTCGTGCCGCTGGCTGACCGACAATCTGCTGCCCAAGTTCGGGATCGAGACGAGCGTGATCGATGCGTTCGACACCGACCAGTGGAAGGACGCGATCAAGCCCAATACCAAGGTCTTCTTCTTCGAAACGCCCGCCAACCCGACGATGGACATCGTGGACCTGCGCGCGGTGTGCGCGCTGGCGAAGGAACATGGCATCGTGACGGTGGTCGACAATGCCTTTGCCACCGCCGCGTTGCAGCGCCCGATCGATTTCGGCGCGGATGTCGTCGCCTATAGCGCGACCAAGATGATGGACGGGCAGGGCCGGGTGCTGGCCGGCGCGATCAGCGGGACGAAGGATTTCATCGACAACACGCTGTTGCCGTTCCACCGCAACACCGGCCCCACGATCAGCGCGTTCAACGCCTGGGTCGTGCTGAAGGGACTGGAGACGCTGGACCTGCGTATCCACCGGCAGAGCGAAAATGCGCTGAAGGTCGGCCGGTTTCTGGAAGGGCGCGTGGCGCGCATCCTGCACCCCGGCCTGCCCAGCCACCCGCAGCATAATCTGGCGATGAGCCAGATGAAGGCGTGCGGCCCGATCTTCTCCTTCTATGTCGGCGGCGGGCGTCAGGAAGCGCACGGCCTGCTCAACGGCCTGGAATTGATCGACATCAGCAACAATATCGGCGATTCCCGCTCGCTGATGACGCACCCCGCGTCCACCACCCACAGCGGCATGGCAGAGGAAGCGCGGCTGGCCGCCGGCATCACCGAAGACATGATCCGTATCAATGTGGGCCTGGAAGATGCCGACGACCTGATCGAGGATCTTGATCGGGCATTGACGGGGATCGGCCGATAGGCGATTTTGGGCAGGTGGACACGCCCTATCTCTTCAAGCTGTTCCCGTTCGAAGCGGTGACCCGCGACATCACGGTGCGCGTGTCGGTGGCGGTTTTTGCCGGAACAGTCCGATCCCGACCGGGGGCGCTGGTTCTGGGCCTATCACATCCGCATCGAAAATGGCGGGCATGAGCCGGTCCAGCTGCTCACCCGTCGCTGGCTGATCACCGACGGGCGCGGCGCGCAGCACCGGGTCGAGGGTGAAGGCGTGGTGGGCGAACAGCCCGTGGTGCAGCCGGGCAAAAGCTATGACTATGTGTCCGGCTGTCCGCTCGCGACGCCGACCGGCGCGATGGAGGGAAGCTATCATATGCTGGGGTCCGATGGGTCGACATTCGATGTCGCCATTCCCCGTTTCGGGCTGATTGCGCCGGCGATCGCAGGATGAAGCGTACCCATTTGCCGCTGAACGGCCTGCGCGTGCTGGACGCCGCGGCCCGCCATTTGAGCTTTACCCGCGCCGCTGACGAGCTGGCCGTGACGCCCGCCGCCGTCGGGCAGCAGATCCGCGCGCTGGAGGATATGCTGGGCGTCGTGCTGTTCCGCCGCACGCCCAAGGGGCTGGAACTGACGCCGGAGACGGAAGCCGGGTTGGACGCGCTGCGCTCGGGCTTCCTGCAGTTCGAGGAATCGGTCCGCGCGATGCAGGCGGGCCAGTCCTCCAAATCGCTGACCATCGCCGCGCCGCGCGACATTTCGGCGCGCTGGTTGCAGCCGCGCCTGGCCGCTTATGCCGCGAACGACCCCGAACTGCGCTTCACGCTGGTGTCGGCGGACGACGCGCTGGATTTCACCGAGGCCAATCTGGACCTGGCGCTGCGCCTGACCGACGGGCCGGGCGATTGCGAGGGCGTGCGGATCGGCGCGCCGTCCTTCGTCACGGTGGAGGGTGCCGATGGCGGCCCGGCGCAGGGCATCGACTGGCCCGGCTGCCCCGGCGCGGAGCATGAGGAGGGCGAGGCGATCATGCGGGTCGCCGATGCCGGACTTGCCATCGACGCGGCGGCGAACGGCTTTGGCCGGGCGCATGTGCCCGCCATGCTGGCGCAGGGCGACATCGAAAGCGGCCGGGTGCGCCAGATCGGCGAGGCGCGCACGGTGTCGCGCGCATACTGGCTGATCGCGCCGTTGCCGCAATGGCGGCAGAAGAAGGTGAAGGCGCTGGTCGAGGCGCTGATCGCCTGAAGCCCGGCGCTGCGGATTGTCAGGGCAACGTCGCGGCCAGTTCGGCGGCGCGGTTCATCATCGCGGTGAAGCGGCCCTTGTCGATGTCGCGCGCGGTGTCGTTCCAGCTGGCGGTCACCACGTCCCAGCGGCCCTGCCGATCCTGAAGCAGCAGGGTCATGTTGATGACGCCGGGTTCCGAACCGCCCTTGTAACCGACATAGCCGAACCCTTCCTTCGCGGCAGGGCTGATGCCGGGGTTGATGGAGAGGATGCGCCGCACCTCCGCCCCCGGTCCGCCCGCGCTGTTGCGGCGCAGCCAGTCCATGATGCGGGCAAGGTCGGTGGTGCTGAAGAACCATTCCACTTCCGCGACCAGCAGCGGCTTGCTGTCCTGAAACAGGTCGGGCTTGATCGCGGAGAGGGGAATGGCGGCGACTTCATGGTCCAGCAGCGAGCGGCGACCGGCCTCATCCTGCGCCAGATAATGGCGGGCGAGCAGGCCGTCCTCAACCCCCTTCAGCTTGAACATGTCGAGCGTGCCCATCATCGGGCGATTGCGCGCCGCGTTGGGCAGGCCGATGACGTCCATCATCGCCTCCACCCGGCGGCGGCCGACGAGGGTCAGCAGGATGTCGGTGGCGCTGTTGTCGCTGACCGCGATCATCTTTTCGGCAAGTTCGCGCAGCGAAACCTGCGTCCCGGCGGGTTTGCGGGTGTAGAGGCCGCCGGGCAGCGCCGCGCCGTTCAGGGCCACCATATCGTCCCAATGCCGCTCGCCCGCGTTGGTGGCGCGGACCAGTTCGGCCAGGATCAGCAGCTTGAAGGCAGAGCCGACGGCCAGCGCGACATCGCCATCGCGCGCGGCCAGCATCTGCGGCGCGCCGTCGCTCAGTCGATAGACCCCGAAACTGGTCCGGCCCGGCAGCGCAGCAAAGGCGGCGGCGAGCGCGGGCAGGTCGGCGGCGGGATGACTGGTGCCGGTTATGAGCAGGCCCATGACGCGATAGGGCGCGGCCTCGTCCACCACCAGCCGGGCGAGCACCAGACCGCCCTCATACCGGAACCTCACGGTGCCGGCGCGGGGATGGACGCGATCGATCCCGGTGACCGACAGCGCCTTTCCCATGCTGGCCGAGAGCTGGCGCAGGATGTCGCGCAACTGTGCTTCGGGAACGGCGGCGCGGAAGTCCGGCGTGAACAGGGCGGCGGGATCGCCCGCGCCGTTCAGCAGCGGCAGCAGCGCCTGTGCCTGACGGTCCAGAATGTCGGCGGGGACGGGCGCAGGGGCAGGGGCGGCCGATTGGGCACGCGCCATCGGCGTGGCGCAGCTTATGGCAAGGGCGGCGGCGCACAGCCACGCACGGGCCGCCCATGCCATCTGTCCTGCCTGCCAAGCGCGGGGCATCGCTGCCTTTCCCTTCAGCTGTCGATCAGTTCTTCGTCCAGGCTCGCGGCATTTTCCTGTATGAAGGCATAGCGGTGCGCCGGATTGTTGCCCATCAGCCGGTCGACCAGATCGCGCACCGCCTGCCGATCCTCGATATCGGGGGGCAGGGTGATGCGGATCAGGTTGCGGCTGGCGGGGGACATGGTGGTTTCGCGCAGCTGGCCGGGGTTCATTTCGCCCAGCCCCTTGAAGCGGCTGACCTCCACCTTGCGGCCCTTGAACTCATTGGCGATCAGCGCGTCGCGTTGCGCATCGTCGCGGGCATAGGCGCTCTTGCCGCCCGCCACGATGCGATAGAGCGGCGGCTGCGCCAGATAGAGGTGTCCGCGCCGCACCAGTTCGGGCATCTCCTGAAAGAAGAAGGTCATCAGCAGCGTGGCGATATGCGCGCCATCGACGTCGGCGTCGGTCATGATGACGATGCGTTCGTAGCGCAGATGATCGGGGTTGCAGTCCTTTCGCGTGCCACAGCCCAGCGCCTGGATCAGGTCGGCGATCTCCTGATTGGCGAGGATTTTGGCAGAGGTAGCCGATGCGACGTTCAGGATCTTGCCGCGAATCGGCAGGATCGCCTGCGTCTTGCGGTCGCGCGCCTGCTTGGCGGAGCCGCCCGCGCTGTCCCCTTCGACGATGAAGATTTCGGTGCCGTCGGGATCGTCGGTCGAACAATCGGTCAGCTTGCCGGGCAGGCGCAGCTTGCGCGCGCTGGTCGCGGTCTTGCGCTTCACCTCCCGCTCGGCCTTGCGGCGCAGGCGCTCGTCCATCCGGTCGAGGACATAGGCGAGCAGCGCCTTGCCTCGGCCCATGTCGTCGGACAGGAAATGGTCGACATGGTCGCGCACCGCCGCCTCGACCAGACGCGCGGCCTCCGGGCTGGTCAGCCGGTCCTTGGTCTGGCTCTGAAACTGGGGGTCGCGGATGAAGACGGAGAGCATCAGCTCGCATCCGGTCATCACGTCCTCCGGCGCGATGTCCTTCGCCTTCTTCTGCCCCACCAGATCGCCGAACGCGCGAATGCCCTTTACCAGCGCGGCGCGCAGCCCCTGTTCATGGGTGCCGCCATCGGGGGTCGGGATGGTGTTGCAATACCAGCTGTAGCTGCCGTCGGACCAGAGCGGCCAGGCGATCGCCCATTCCACGCGCCCTTGCGCGTTCGGGAAATCCTGCGTCCCCTGAAAGAATTGCGTGGTCGCGCATTCGCGGCCGCCCACCTGTTCGCGCAGATGGTCGGCAAGGCCGCCGGGAAACTGGAACACCGCTTCGGCTGGCGTATCGTCGGTGATGAGTTCGGGTGCGCATTTCCAGCGGATTTCGACGCCCGCGAACAGATAGGCCTTCGACCGGGCGAGGCGGTGGAGCCGGGCGGGCTTGAACTTCTGCTCGCCGAAGATTTCGGGATCGGGCGAGAAGCTGACGGAGGTGCCGCGCCGGTTGGGCGCGCCCCCCACCGCTTCCAGCGGTCCGAGCGGCAGGCCGCGGGCGAAGCGTTGACGATAGAGTTCCCGGTTGCGTGCGACCTCTATCACCGTTTCGGTGGACAGCGCATTGACCACGCTGATCCCCACGCCATGCAGGCCGCCGGAGGTCGCATAGGCCTTGTCAGAGAATTTGCCGCCCGAATGCAGCATGGTCAGGATGACTTCCAGCGCCGACTTGCCGGGATATTTGGGATGCTCGTCCACCGGCATGCCGCGCCCGTTGTCGACGATGGTCAGGCGGTTGCCGACGTCCAGTATCACCTCGATCCGAGTGGCGTGGCCGGCCACCGCCTCATCCATGCTGTTATCCAGCACTTCAGCGGCAAGGTGATGCAGCGCCCGTTCGTCCGTCCCGCCGATATACATGCCGGGGCGGCGGCGAACCGGCTCCAGCCCTTCCAGCACTTCGATCTGGGCAGCGTCATAGCCCGAATTCTGAACGGGCATGGCGTCGAAAAGGTCATCGGACATGAGCCAAGCTATAGGGGGCGAGGCGAAGGGCTTGCAAGCGCGATGATGCCCTTTTGTTCCGCCTTTGGCAGGACATGCCGGAACGCCGCGCGACGAAGCGTTCCCGCGCCCCCTTGCCACCCCGGGAAAGGCCGGTCATGTTCCGCATGTGCACAATGGGTCAGGCGCTTCCATGACGGATCAGATCATTGCGGTGGGTGCGGGCGCACAAGGCGGCGTGACATTGCCCGCCCGGCCGGAGGCGCTGCGCCTCTCGCCGCAGGAAACCGCGGTCGTCGTTATCGACATGCAGAACGCCTATGCCTCGCCCGGCGGCTATGTCGACCTGGCCGGCTTCGATATTTCGGGTGCTGCCGGGGTGATCGGCAAGATCGCGACGGTGCTTGATACGGCGCGGCAGGCGGGCGTTCAGGTCATCTTCCTGCAAAACGGCTGGGATGCCGATTATGTGGAGGCGGGCGGCGCGGGATCGCCCAACTGGCACAAGTCGAACGCGTTGAAGACCATGCGCGCGCGCCCGGAGCTGAAGGGGCAGTTGCTGGCGCGGGGCGGATGGGACTATGCACTGGTCGATGCGCTGACGCCGCAGCCGGGCGACATATCGCTGCACAAGACGCGCTATTCCGCCTTCTTCAATTCTCAACTGGACAGCACATTGCGGGCACGCGGCATCCGCACCATCGTGTTCGTGGGCATCGCCACGAATGTTTGCGTGGAAAGCACGCTGCGCGACGGGTTTCACTTGGAATATTTCGGGATCATGCTGGAGGATGCGACCCATCATCTGGGGCCGCCCGACATGCAGGCGGCAAGCGTGTACAATGTCGAGAAATTCTTTGGCTGGGTCAGCACCGTCGCAGATTTCTGCGGCAGTTTTGGGCAGGTCGCGCGATGAGGCGGGACGGGCGGAGGGTAGCTTCAACCTCTGTTAACCGGCCGGTGGCACGACCATGCCACGTCCGCCATCAACCAATCCATCGATAACAGCAGGACAGGATCGCAACATGCCATTCACCCCCGTCAACCCGCCGCAGTTCCCGACGCCGATCGCGCCCTATTCCGCCGGGGCCGCGGCCGATGGCGTCCTCTATGTCTCCGGCACGCTGGCGCTGGGAGAGGGCGGGGCGGTGCTGCATCCCGACGATGCGGCGGCGCAGACACGGCATATATTGGAAACGATCAAGGCGGTGGTGGAACATGCGGGCGGCAGCATGGCCGACATCGCGTTCAACCACATCTTCCTGACGCATCTGGACGATTATGCCGCCATGAACGCCGTCTATGCCGAGTATTTTCCGGGTGACAAGCCGGCCCGATATTGCATCCAGTGCGGCCTGGTGAAGCCGGGCCTGCGCGTGGAAATCGCCAGCGTCGCGCATATCGGTCGCAGCGCAAGCGCCGCCTGACATGGGATATGAACGCGGTATCTATTTCGAATTTCGCGGCGTGGAGGATGGGCCGCTGCTGATCCTTTCGTCCGGCCTTGGCGGATCGGCGAATTACTGGAACCCCAATATCCGCGAACTGGCGAAGACGTTCCGCATCCTCGTCTATGACCATCGCGGCACGGGTCGATCGGATCGCGACATGATCGGCGCGTCGTCGGTCGCCAACATGGCCGAGGACGTCACCGGACTGATGGATGTGCTGGGGATCGAGCGGGCGCATTTCGTGGGCCATGCCGCCGGTGGGCTGATCGGCCTGAAGATGGCGTTGCGAGCGCCCGAGCGGCTGAACAAGCTGATCGTCGTCAATGGCTGGTCGCGGCTGGACCCGCATTTCAACCGTTGTTTCGAAACCCGGCTGGCGCTGCTGAAGCAGGTGGGGCCGGCGGCCTATATCCGGGCGCAACCGATTTTCCTGTATCCCGCCAACTGGATTTCGGAAAATGACGAGCATCTGGAGGCGGAGGCGCAGGATCTGCTCGCCGACTTTGCCGGCATATCCAATCTGGAACGGCGGATCGCGGCGCTGCGTGCGTTCGATATCGAAGGGCAGCTGGAAACGATCCGGGCGAACATCCTGCTGCTGGCGAGCGAGGACGACATGCTGGTGCCCAGCCGCTGTTCGCGCCACCTGGCCAGCCGCATTCCCGACGCCAGCCTGCATGTCATGCCCTGGGGCGGGCATGCGTGCAACGTGACCGCGCCCGACGCCTTCGTAAAGATCGTGCGCAACTGGCTGATGCAAGAGGATGATTGAGACGCGATACGCGCAAGGGAGGCAGTGCAGATGCAGGTCGGGGTCTTCGTTCCCATCAACAACAATGGCTGGCTGATCAGCGAGAACGCACCGCAATATCTCCCCAGCTTCGACCTCAACAAGGAGATCGCCCAGCGCGCGGAGAAATATGGCCTCGATTTCCTGCTGTCGATGATCAAGCTGCGCGGCTTTGGCGGGAAGACGCAGTTCTGGGAATATGGGCTGGAAAGCTTCACGCTGATGGCCGGGCTGGCGGCGGTTACCCAGAAGATCAAGATTTTCGCGACCTGTCCGACGCTGATCATTCCGCCCGCCTTTGCCGCGCGCATGTGCAGCACCATCGACAGCATCAGCCATGGGCGTTTTGGCCTGAACCTGATCACCGGGTGGCAGCCGCCCGAATATACGCAGATGGGGCTGTGGCCGGGCGACGAGCATTTCCGCAATCGTTACAGGATGTTGGACGAATATGCGCAGATCCTGCGCGAGCTGTGGGACAGCGGCGTCAGCGACTTCAAGGGCGAATATTACACGATGGACGATTGCCGCGTGTGGCCAAGGCCGCAGGCGGAGATGAAGATCATCTGCGCCGGTTCCTCCGATGAGGGGCTGGCGTTTTCGGCCAAATGGGCGGACTACGCCTTTTGCCTGGGCAAGGGCGTGAACACGCCCACCGCCTTCGCCTTTAACAACGACCGGCTGGCCGGGGCGCTGGCGAAGACGGGGCGCGATGTGCAGGTGTTCGTGCTGATGATGGTGATCGCCGCGGAGACCGACGAAGAGGCGATGGCGAAGTGGAAAAGCTATAATGCCGGCGTCGATGTGGACGCGATCGCCTGGCTCGCCGAACAGGGGGCAAAGGACAAGGTGAACCAGGACACCAATGTCCGCCAGCTTGCGGCACCGGAAGGGGCGGTGAACATCAACATGGGCACGCTGGTGGGCAGTTATGCCAGCGTTGCGCGCATGCTCGATGAAATGGCGCAGGTGCCCAATACCGGCGGCGTGCTGCTGACCTTCGATGATTTCGTGCAGGGCGTCGAGGATTTCGGCACCCGTATCCAGCCGCTGATGAAGAGCCGTCAGGCCTGATGTCGGCAACGGTAACAAGAAAGATGACGCCTATTTGAAAATCTGATGACGATCCCTGCCGGGTTTTCCCTAGTCGTTCGTTTCACACCTGTAGCGAGATTCTGCTGCGTGCGACCGACAGGGCAAGACTGGGCGCATGACGGCGGACCGCCCCGGGAGAGGAAAATGAGCCATCTTTCAGGGGGAAGTCCATGCCGTCGTTTCTTGATCGTCGTTCCTTGTCCATCGCGGCCATGGCCGTCGCGCTCGCCTTTCCGACGGTAGCGCAGGCCGCCGACGAGCCGGAGGAGGACCAGAGCCACATCGTCGTCACCGGCAAGCGCGTGTCCGACGCGACCGTCGCGATCGGGACGGATTCCGCCACGGCCACCATTTCGATCACACGCGAAGCGCTGCTGTCCGCGCCCGCCGGCATTTCCGGTCTGAAGATGCTGGAAAGCCTGCCCGGCTTCAACGTGCAGGCGAACGATGCGCTGGGCCTGTATGAGTTCGGCAATTCGGTGTTCGTGCGCGCGTTCAATTTTCAGCAGATCGGGTTCGTGCGCGACGGCGTGCCGATGGGCCGTTCGGACCAGTTCGGCGGCAGCCCGATCTTCCGCTATGTCGAGAATGAAAATCTGGGCCGGGTGACCGCCAGCCAGGGCGCGGGCGACGTGTCCCTGCCAAGCTATGCCTCGCTGGGTCCGGTGGTGCAGTATATTTCGACCGGCCCGGCCGACGAGCTGGGCGTGACCGCGCAATATACCATCGGCAGTGACGATTTCCGCCGCGGCTTCATCCGCCTCGACACCGGCGACATCAAGGGGATGAGCTTCTTTGCCAGCTATTCCAAGCTGGACGCCGACGTGTGGCGCGGGCCGGGCACGATCGACCGCGAGCATATCGAGGTGGGCGGCAAGTTCGACCTGGGCGGCGGCAACCAGATCCGCGTCGCCGCGCTCTACAACGATTATTTCGACTATGACTCGCCCGCCATCACCAAGGCGCAGTATAATGGCGTGCCGGGCAGCGATCCGCTGAGCAGCCTGGGGATCAATCGGTCGGGCCGCTATTACGCCTATCTGGCGACGGTGCCGGTGTTTCCGCCGCTGGCCAGTGCGCCCACGGTGCAATATTCGAACAGCGGCTATAACCAGTATTTCAAGCAGGCGATCAACAGCCGCACCGATTATCTCTACTCGATCACCGGCGACTTCAATCCGACCGACACGTTCAGCGTGACGATCACCGGCTATTATGAGGACAAGAAGGGGTACGGCGTTTCGCCCGAAGCCTATTCGACGTCGCTGTCCAATTATAATGCAGAGCGGCTGATCGTGCCGGGCCTGACCGCGCCCAAGGGGTTGCAGTACGGCCTGTCTACCATCGAGGGTACGCGCTTTGGCGTCACGACGTCGGCGGCGATCGAATTCGGTCCGCACACGCTGTCATTCGGCGCTTGGGGCGAGCAGGACAATTATCACCGTACGCAGGCCCGCTATAACCACGCAGGCGGCAATCCCGACGGTGAGCCGCTGCTCAACGAGCCGGTCCATTTGCAGCGCAATTACCGCTCGCACCGCGAAACGCTCTCGCTGTTCGCCAAGGCTCAGCTGGCGTTCCTGGACGACCGGCTGAAGATCGAGGCGGGGTTCAAGACGCTGGCGATCGATTACGACATCAACGGCTATCGCAACCCGGCGGACTACATCAATCGCCGCACGCCGCGTATCACGGCGGGGTGGAACGACTGGTTCCTGCCGCAGATCGGCTTGGTCTTCTCCTTCACGCCGCAGGAGCAGCTGTTCGCATCCTATTCGGAGAACATGGCCCTGCCGCGCGGCGCGGACGACATCTTCTCCGCAGCCAGCCCCATCGTGCCCGCGCCGGCGGCCGAAACGTCGAAGAACTATGAAATCGGCCTGCGCACCAACCACGGCATGTTCAATGCGTCGGTCGCGGCATTCTACACCCAGTTCGACAATCGCCTGCAAAGCTTCGCATCGATCGTGCCGGGGTCGACCACCACGGAAACCTTCTTCCAGAATGTCGGCGGGGTCAAATCCTATGGCGTGGAATTTTCCGGTGTCGTGAAGCCAGCCAGCTTCGTCTATTTCAACCTTAATGCGACGTATAACATCGCGAAGTTTCGGGACAATTTCGCCGCCTTCACGATCAAGGACAACCGCGTGCCGGACAACGCCAAATGGCTGCTGCAGGGCGGGGTGACGGTGGAGCCGGTCGAATGGCTGGTGGCGAATTTCTCGGCCCGCTATCTGTCAGGGCGGTTTACCAACTTCATCAACAGCGAAAGCCTGCCCGGCTATGTGATTGCTAACGCTTATGTCGACATTGGTGACGGGTTCAGCCTGGGACCGGTGAAGAGCGCGAAGCTGCGCTTCAACGTCGATAATCTGTTCAACAAGGATTATCTGGGCACGATCAACACAACCACGAACACGCTGGCTTCGTTCCGGCCGGGGCCGGACCGCACGTTCCAGCTGTCGCTGCGCGGCGAGTTCTGAACATGAGGAAGGGGCGGGCCGTCGCGAAACGGCCCGCCCCTCCACATGTTTCAGCGCCGGATCAGAAGCGGAAGCTGGCCGTCGCCATCACGCTCTGATTGTTGAAGCGCGAACGACGAGCGAAGTCCGTGCTGCCCGACGGGGTGATGATGAAGGGGTTGGTGGCCGGTGCCGTGCCCTGCGTCACCGTTACGGTGCTGTCGCCCGCGTCAAAGCGGGTGTACTTGTACAGCGCGCCGACCGAGAAATGCTGCGAAACCTTCGCCTCGATCCCGCCGCCCGCGGTCCAGCCCCAAGACTTGTCGCTGGCGTTGTTCACCGTGAACCGGTTTGCGGTATTGGTGGAGGTGAAGCTGTTCTTCACTTTCCCATACACCGCGCCGCCGGTGCCATAGACCATGATGCCGCTGTCGGTGGTGTAGCCAAGGCGGGCACGCAGCGCGCCGTTCCAGCCGAGCTGGCGGGTCATCGTATAGCTGGCGGGGGTGGTGCTGAACGCCGTCACGCTGTCGCGGATATAGTTCTTGCCGCCTTCGACGACTGCACCGGCGACGATATTGCCGAACTGACGGTCGTAACCGGCGTGGATCGACCAGTTCGTGCCGTCCTTATCCTTGCGGCAGCCCTGTGCCGCGCTGTTCCCCAGCGCCGATCCGCCGCAGAAGCCGGGGGAAAAGGCATTGGCACCCGCGGCGGTGGTCACGGTGTTGTTATAGACGCCGTCGCCATTGGTGTCGAAACCGATCTGCTCACGACCGGTCTTGCCGCCCCAGCTGTAGCCGAGCGAGCCGCCGACATAGGGGCCGGTCCAGTCGACCTTGCCGCCTGCGTCGTCCTGAGCGACGGCAGGAAAGGCCAGAGCCAGCGCCACCGTGGCGCCAAGCGGCGCGATGAGCCAATTTTTCATGGGGAAAGTTCCTCTGATGGAATGATCTTGCCCGCGCATTACGCATCCGCACCATCGCGGTTCCGAAAAATGCGATGAGTTGAGCGTCAGAAATGTTTTGATGAAAACAAAAAAAGCCCCGGACGCTGTCCGGAGCCTTTCTTCAGATCATTGCATTGCTGCCGGGTGGCTTAACGCACGCGCGGCCCGCCAAAGGGCAGTGGCGGGGGAACGCGGCGGACACCGCGCGGCAGTTGCGCCTGATAGGCGCGACCGCAATGTTCCACGCAATAAGGAAAGCCGGGATTGACCTGCTCGCCGCAGAAATGGAAATCCGGTTCGCCCGGATGCCCCATCGGCCACTTGCAGATCTTTTCGGTGAGATCGAGCAGGCTCGTCTTGTCGGCAATCTCCGGGCTGGGCTTTGCGGGCACCAGTCGGCGGGGCGGGGCAGGCGGGATCGGTGCCTGCTGGTCGCCCGGTCCCTGACGCAGGAAGCCGCCTGGCCCCACGGAAATGATGCGCGGCCGTTCGACCGCAGGTGCAGGAGCATCGGACGCAGCAGCAGGCGTTGCCGCCGACATGCGCGGTTCGGCCTGAACCGGCGCGGGCGCGGCGGATGGCGGCGGCGCGACCGGGCGGGTCGCCATCGGCGGCGGAGGCGGTGCGGCCGCTTCCACCCGCTTGGGCTCTGCCGCCTTGCGCGGGGCCGCAGGCTTCTTGGCCGGGCCATCGCCGCCGCGCACGGGGGAGGGCCGCGATTGCAGGCCAAGGCGATGCGCCTTGCCGATCACCGCATTACGGCTCACGCCGCCCAGCTCCTCGGCGATCTGGCTCGCCGTCATGCCTTTTTCCCACATCTGCTTGAGCTGGTCGATGCGCTCGTCCGTCCAGGCCATGAATGCTCCCGATATTCTGCTTCGCCGCCGAATATGGGGGCGCGAGGCATGAGTTTCAATTCGCTGACGCCGCCGGGCCAGCAGGCTTTGCAAAACGCACTTGCCCGGCGCAAGCGCACCCGATAGGCGATCTTTCGATGAACAGCCAGCCCCCAATTTCGTCCAGCCCGCGCACGCAGGAAGGGATCCGCAGCGAACCCGGCGTCACGCTGATCCGCAACATCAACTGGCCCGGCACCAAGGCGCTGTACCTGAAGGAAGTGCGCCGGTTTATGAAGGTGCAGTTGCAGACGATCTGGGCGCCGTCGATCTCTCAGATCCTGTTTCTGGTCGTGTTCCTGCTGGCGCTGGGCGGGGCGGGGCGCACCGTGGCGCTGCGCGGCGTTCACGTTCCCTTCGCCGATTTCATCGCGCCGGGCCTGATCATGATGGGCATGATCAACGCCAGCTTCGCCAATTCCAGCTTTTCGCTGCTGGTCGGCAAGGTGCAGGGCACCATGGTCGATTATCTGATGCCTCCGATTTCAACCGCAGAGATGCTGTTCGCGCTCGTCGCGTCGTCCGTCACCAGGGCGCTGATGGTGGGCGCGGTGCTGTGGGCGACGATGCAATTGTTTACCGGTGTATCGCTGATCCCTGTCCATCTGTGGGCGGCATTGTTCTTCGCGGTCGCCGGCCCGACTTTCGTCGCGTTCATCGGCGTGATGACCAGCATCTGGGCGGAAAAGTTCGATCATGCGGCGGCTATCACCAATTTCGTCATCGGGCCGGCGGCGCTGCTTTCGGGCACCTTCTATTCGATCGACCGGCTGCCGCCGCTGTTCCAGACGATCAGCCACGGCAACCCGTTCTTCTACGCGATCTCCGGTTTCCGCTATGCCTTCGTCGCGGCGGCGGACACCGATGTGGGCGTGGGCGTTGGCGTGCTGATCGCACTCAACGTCGCGCTCGGCTTCGTCACGCTGCGCCTGCTGCGGAGCGGGTGGAAGATCAAGCCGTAAGCGGCGCGGAGCGGGGGCCGCTGCTCCGCCTGCTCATAAGTTCGATGACCGTCAGTGGCGATGCTGCGCGCGCAGGGCGTAGCGGCCATTGTCCAGCGCATGGAACATCGCGGCGAGGGCGGGGTGCTCCACCGGCTCCTCGCTGTCGTCAGGCACCAGATTTTGCTGACTGACATAAGCGATGTAGCTCGATTCGCCATTCTCGGCCATCAGGTGATAAAATGGCTGATCCTTGCGCGGACGATGTTCGGCGGGGATGGATTCGTACCATTCGTCGGTGTTGGCAAACACGGGATCGATGTCGAATACCACGCCGCGAAAGCCGAAAATCCGGTGGCGCACGACGTCTCCGATCGAAAATCCGGCGTGGGCGATGATCGGCGCTTCAACGGTTTCAAGCCCGGTTGGCGAGCTGCGAAAAACAGGGTTCATGTTACCAATGTAAGAAGATTGTCGATCGAGGCAAGGGAGCGCTTGGCAAAGCCGGAATTGGTTGCTAATGGCCCCTTCCTCATCACGGCCCTGGGCCGCGGGCCGTCCTGTCCCGCCGCCCGACACCCTAATTCGGAGAGGTGGCAGAGTGGTCGAATGCGCCGCACTCGAAATGCGGTGTACGGGCAACCGTACCGTGGGTTCGAATCCCACCCTCTCCGCCATAGACTGTCTAAGTGACTGTCTAACCTCAACCTTCTGATAAAGCGTCACTATTCACCGTCCCGGTGCTACAAAGTGATGCTACAAAATGCGGTTGATGACGCATGTGCGAAGGTCGAGTGATGGCGGATTCGAAGTCCGCATTGTGGTGCCTGCCGACCTTCGATTCTCGATTGGAAAGGCGAACCTGACGAAGCGCCTCGGACGGCTTTCGAAATCCGAAGCAAATCGTCGCGCTGCGCCGGTCATCCAGCAGTTTCATGATCTCATTGAGTGCGCGAAGGCAGGCCCGCTCGACGATCCATCTGCTGCGCCTGTCGCCGTCGCCGCTCCGCCAAAGCCATCGAACCCTTCTCCCCGGCAGGCTTCCTCGCCGAAGCTGATGACGATCTTCGAGGGGTATCTGCGCGAGCGGCAACCGTCGCCCGCGACCATCAAGCGTTGGCGTCCGGTAATGGCCCATCTGGTCGATCATCTCGGGCACGACGAGCCGCGCCGCATCAGCGCCGACGACATCATTGGCTGGAAGGAGGCGCTGGCCCGACAGGGCGCGAGCGGGCGGACGATCCGCGAGGTCTACCTCGCTGCCGTCAAAGTCGTGTTCGCATGGGGTGTCGAGAATCGGAAGTTGGACGCGAACCCTGCCGCTGGCGTTACCGTGCGGGTCCCGAAGCGGCACCGCCCGCGTGGGCCGAGCTTTACCTCAGCGGAAGCTCGCACGATCCTGACGGCATCGCTCGCAAGGGATCAGGGCAAGATCAGCCGCGAGCACGCTCTGGCTCGACGCTGGATACCATGGATGTGCGCGTACAGCGGCGCGCGTGTCGGCGAGATCGCTCAGATGCGAGGCCGGGACATCATTGAGGTGGAGGGCATCTGGGTTATGCGGATCACGCCGGAAGCAGGATCGACCAAAAGTGGGCATGCCCGGATCGTTCCGTTACACCCCCATCTTATCGAGCAGGGACTGCTGAAGGTCGCAGAGCGCGCGGGTGATAGTGCGATTTTCTATGATCCGGCGCGTGGTCGCGGTGGCTCGGCTGGCAACGCGCACTACAGGAAGGTTGGCGAGCGCTTAGCTGCGTGGGTGCGTGAGATCGGTGTTGATGATCCGAATGTGCAGCCGAATCACGGTTGGCGGCATCTCTATAAGACCCTCGCGCGTCGAGCCGGGATGGAACCTGAGATTCGTGATGCGATCCAAGGGCACGCACCGCGCAGCGTTGGTGAGACTTATGGCGAATGGCCGGTTGATGTCTTGGCCCGCGCGGTTCGCCTTTTGCCGAGGTTTGATGTGGGTGGGGCTGCGAACCGGGCGTCCCCGCGAGCGGGAACGCTCATCACTTTGTAGCACCGGGACGGTGAATAGTGACGCTTTATCAGAAGGTTGAGGTTAGACAGTCACTTAGACAGTCTATGGCGGAGAGGGTGGGAAGCCGTTCTCTGCGATCAAATCCGCTGATATCAGGGCACTAATTCGAGGTCGAGTGATAGCGGATTGTCGCACTGAAGTGGAGCGGTGAGTTCGGCTGTCGCGTTGGGATTCGAACCCACAGGGCGGAAGGCGTTGATTTCGGGTGGAATGCGCGCACGATGTGAGTTCGACGGAGAGGGTGTCCGCCGAACTCGGGGGGATGGTATGGGTGAGAAGAACCGGAGCGAGGGCTGAATCGACGGCGAGCATGACGATAGCTGCCCCATCTGCCGGGGCGTGGAACTATCGCCGGATTTCGTCGAGCGGATCAAGCAGGCGGGGGCGTCCCCTTCGAGCGGGCTGATGACGAAGGAGCAGTTCCTCGCTTGGCTGCGCGATTTCGGGTGAGAAGCTTCCGGTCATCGGCGCGAGCGGCACTCTGTCTGCCCGGTTGCTTGCCGTCACAGGCATCGATGCGCAGGATCACATCGTGCTGGCCGCGATCTCCGAAGACGGACGGACCCTCGATCCTGCCGCAGCGATGCGCTTGTTCGAATTGCCGGTGAGCCTCGGCAAGCCCAGCGGCGATCCCGCCAACCTGAGCGAAGCTCTGGACACACAGTTCTCTGCGATTCTTGCGAATCTGGATGCCCAGCGGGCTGATTGGCTACAGGCTGAGATGGACAAGCTCGACGACTGGGCCGAGGACAAGCGCACCGGTCTGAAAGCCGACCTCAAGAAATATGATGACGAACTGGCCGACCTGAAAAAGCGGGTGCGCCTCGCAGGTTCGCTGCAAGAGAAGCTCACCCTCCAACGCGCAAAGCAGCAGTGCGAAAAGAAGCGGGATGAGGCTTGGCGGGCCTATGACGGAGAGGCCAAAGAGATTGAGGAGCGCAAGGAGCGCCTGCTTGACCGGGTGGCAGAGCAACTCACACAAGAGACCGCCACGACTGACCTGTTCACGATAACCTTTGAGATCTGTCAATCGGCGTGCAAACGGGACCCCCTATCGGCGCGCAAAAGGGACCCCCTTTCACGATGGCGCAAGGTTGATCGGACACGCGCCTTTGCGCTGCGCGCGGCGTAGGGAGGGCGGAGCCCGACCGGAGGCGCGCGCAGCGCAAAGCATCTTTTAATCGGAGGTCGGTGGGGGCGATCAGCTGCGGTTTTTGAAGCGCCAGCTGTCATTGCCGGTCTCGACGATGTCGCAATGGTGGGTGACGCGATCAAGGAGCGCGGTGGTCATCTTGGGATCGCCGAACACGGTGGGCCATTCGCCGAACGCGAGGTTGGTGGTGATGATGACGCTGGTCTGCTCGTAGAGCTTGCTGATCAGGTGGAACAGCAACTGGCCGCCCGAGCGGGCGAACGGCAGATATCCCAGTTCGTCGAGCACGATCAGGTCGAGGCGGGATAGCTGGGCGGCGAGAGCGCCGCTCTTGCCGATCCTGGCCTCCTCTTCGAGGCGGGTCACCAGATCGACGGTGTTGAAGTAGCGGCCTCGCGCACCCGAGCGAACGACATTGGCGGCGATGGCGATGGCCAGGTGGGTTTTGCCGGTGCCCGTGCCGCCGACCAGGACGATGTTGCGCCGAGCGGGCAGGAACGCGCCACTGTGCAGCGAACGCACCAGCCCCTCGTTGATCGGCGTGCCCTCGAACCGGAACGCATCGATATCCTTCACGACCGGCAGCCGGGCGGCCGCCATCCGGTATCGGATCGAGGCAGCATGGCGATGTGTTGCTTCCGCGCGCAGAAGGTCGGTCAGTATCTCCATCGTGGTGCGCTGGCGCTGAAGGCCGGTGGTGACCGCATCGTCGAACGCGCCCGCCATGCCCTTGAGCCCAAGCCCGCGCATCGCCTCGATCATGTCATGCCGCTGCATCGAAGGTCCTCAGCTGGTCGTAACGGGCGCAGTCGGCGATCGGCGGATGGCGCAAGGCGCTGTCTTCGGAGGTGATGATGGTGAGCGGTCGCGGCGGTTCGCGGCGCCGCGCCAGGATGTTGAGGATCAGGTCGTCGCTCGCCGTGCCGGTCGCCAATGCCTCGCGGACGGCCGCTTCGACCGGCTCCAGACCATCGGTCAGCACGGCCGACAGCACACGGACGAACCGGCGGTCGGCATCGTCGCCATTGCCAAGCTTGCGGCGCAGGCGCGCCAGCGCCGGCGGCAGATCCCAGTCCTGGAAGGGCGCGCCGTTCCGCAGCGCTCCGGGCTTGCGGGCCAGTACCGGCAGATAATGCCAGGGGTCATAGATCGTGCGGTTGCGCCCGAAGTAGCGGGGATGCTCGGCGACAACCTCCTCGCCGCAGCGCACGACAATGCGGTCGGCATAGGCCCGGACCTGCACCGTCCGCCGCGCCACCGTCGAGAGAACCGAGTAGCGGTTGCGATCGAAGCTGATCAGGCAGGTGCCCGTCACCGCATGCTCGCTCTCGTTAAAGCCGTCGAACGGTCCCAGCATCGGCTGCAGTGCCGATCGCTCGATCTCCAGCGCCTGCGCCACGGTCAGCTCGCCCTGTTCCGGGTGTGCCTGTCGTTCCGCCCAGCGCTGGCACTCGGCCTCCAGCCAGCCATTGAGCTCGTCGAGGCTGGCGAACCGCAACCGGGGTTGGAAGAAGCGGCCCCGGATCGTCTGCACCTGGTTCTCGACCTGGCCCTTCTCCCATCCCGCCGCCGGCGAGCAGGCGGTGGGCTCGACCATATAATGGTCGGTCATGATCAGGAACCGCCGGTTGAAGACCCGCTCCTTCCCCGTGAACACGCTCGTCACCGCCGTCTTCATATTATCGTAGATGCCGCGGCCCGGCACGCCGCCGAAGAAAGCAAAGCCGCGCGCATGCGCGTCGAACAGCATCTCCTGACTCTCGCGCGGATAGGCCCGGACATAGACCGCCCGCGATGCACACAGCCGCATATGCGCAACCTTCACGCGCATCGGCTTGCCGGCGATCTCCACATCCTCATGGCTCCAGTCGAACTGGTAGGCCTCGCCCGGCTTGAACATCAGCGGGATGAAGGCGGTGACACCATCGCCGGCATCCTTGCGCCGGTCGGCCTTCCAGCGCGCCGCGTAGCGCCGAACGGCATCGTAGGAACCCTCAAAACCTTCGCGCTCCAGCAGATCATGTATCCGCGTCATCCGCAGTCGCTCGCGCCTGCCGCGCACCTCGTTCTCTTCCAGCAGTGTGTTCAGGCGATCCTGAAACGGCCCGATCCTAGGCAGTGGCTGAACCTTGCGCTGATAGTCGAATGCGCCTTCCGGCGCCCGGATCGCCTTGCGGATCACCTTCCGCGACACATGCAAATCCCGCGCGATCGCCTTGATCGCCTTGCCGCCGGCATACTCGCGCCGAATCCGAACCACTGTCTCCAAAATCAACATCCCGATCTCGCCGCCTGAAAATCCAGCCGGCTGCTTAAACCATCGAAATGAGGGGTCCCTTTTAGACGCCGATCACCCCGCTAACGGGGTCCTTTTTGCACGCCGATCCACACCTTGGGAGGGACGCCATCTATAGACGCAGCGAGAAAATATCGAACTAAAAGAACTACTTGACGCATTCCAGAACTGGAGAGACCTTTCTGGAATGACCAAACGCATCGCTCTCTACACGCGCGTCTCGACCGACCAGCAGACCACCGAGAACCAGCGCCTTGAACTCCTTGCGGTCGCTGAGCGCAATGGCTGGGAAGTGGTCGCGGAGTTCACCGATCAAGGGATCAGCGGCGCGAAGGGGCGGGACCAGCGTCCCGGCTACGACGCTCTCATGAAAGCCGTGGCAAGGCGTGAGATCGACATGGTGGCGACTTGGGCCGTGGATCGTCTGGGACGCTCCCTCCAACACCTCGTCGGCTTCCTCCACGAGATCAACGCCAAGGGTGTCGATCTCTACCTGCACCAGCAGGCCCTCGATACCTCCACGCCTTCGGGGCGCGCCATGTTCGGAATGCTGTCGGTGTTCGCTGACTTCGAACGCGAGATGATCCGCAGCAGGATCATGGCTGGGCTGCGCCGCTCGACCAAGAAGGCCGGTCGCAAACCCCTCGATCCCGAGAAAGTCGCTCGGATCGAACGGGCTCTCGCGAAAGGAAGCTCGATCAATGAGACTGCCCGGAAAATGAAGGTCGGCGTCGGCACCGTCCACCGGATCAAGACCCGGATGAACGCCGCCGCCTGATCACCTCGACCGGAAGCTTCTCACCCGAAATCGCGCAGCCAAGCGAGGAACTGCTCCTTCGTCATCAGCCCGCTCGAAGGGGACGCCCCCGCCTGCTTGATCCGCTCGACGAAATCCGGCGATAGTTCCACGCCCCGGCAGATGGGGCAGCTATCGTCATGCTCGCCGTCGATTCAGCCCTCGCTCCGGTTCTTCTCACCCATACCATCCCCCCGAGTTCGGCGGACACCCTCTCCGCCAACTTGTTACGATTAAGCATCGTTTCGGGGTCGTAAGCGCTGGAAATCCGGTCGTCTTCTGGTGTGCTATCGCCTCCATCAGCTTCTGTAGGTTCTCGCGCGTCCACTCAGTCAAATGGTCTGGTCATGGTGCGACAGTTAGACAACATGGTCGGGGGGCGCTGACGGATGTGAGGGCGCGCAACGCGCGTGTCAGGGAGAAGGCGTACAGGCTGAGCGAAGGCGAGCAGCCATAGCTGAACATTTCCACAGCCGGCGGCCGTACAACCGCGATATTGCTCCAGTCGTTCCTCCCGCGATCGTGACTGAGCGGTTCGACATTGAAAAATGCGTCAACCTGAAGATTTCGCGAGATCGGCTTTCGAGCATTGCGGCTTGAATTTCCGATGATGGATGCGCCGCTGATGTAACCGGGCGCGCTGCGGTGGCGAACCTGCTTCGATCATGAAGGGGCAGAGTGTGAAGGCGCCAGCGGGCATATCGGGCGTGACGATCGCGGCTGTAGCGAGCATGCTTGCCCTCCTCGCGATGCCCTCTGCGGCCGCTGCGCAGGCGGATCAGGGCGCCCCGTTCCAGATCAAGACCAGCGGCTTTGCCAACGCCGCCGGAGCGGTGGCGGAACGCGGGGCCGGCATCTCTGGCGAGGCCGAGATCGAGACGACACCGCAATTCCGCACAGCGTCGGGCACGGTGTTGGCGGTCCGGGCCGTTGGAAATGTGAACGGATCGGCGAGCGGCCCCCAATCGCGCTGGAACCTTTCCGTTCCAGAGGCGAGCGTGTTTGCGATTGGATCTTTCGGACGGATTGAGGTCGGTGCCCGCGCAGGGTTTCCGCAGAGCCTCGTCGGGTTCACGCCGTCTGAAATCGCGTTCGCATCTCCCGCCTTCGGTCCCGAATCCGGTGCTCGTCTCGATCCCGACGGTCGCTTGCCCACCCGCTTCTTGCCTGCGGGTATCGCGTCGCGGATCGATGCGCTCACCTATCTTGGCTACGCCGCGCGCTTCTATGACGATCGCTCTTTCAAGTTCACCTATCTGACGCCGCGATCGAAGGGCGGCTTCTACGCCGCCTTCTCCTTCACGCCGAAGACCAGTCAGCCGCGTGGGTTCGGCTTGGCCGGTTCGTCGCGGGCGACGCGCCCGGTGCTGGAACCAAGCGGCCGTCCGTCAAGTCGGCGGAACCTGGTCCAGGGGGCTTTGGTGTGGACGCATCGCACAGAGACCATCGACCTGTCGGTTGGCGCGACCTACTCCCATGCCGGCACCGCCGGTCCGCTTGAAGGATCGACGAGTTCCCTCAGCGGTGGCGCGACGCTGACGGTACGCGACACATGGACCCTCGGCATCAGTGCAACTCGCGACGACTTTCTGAAGGCGGCGCAAGGCCCGTTCCGGCAGGCGCCCTTCGGTGTCGTCGTCAGCACCGATCTCGTCCGGGGCAGGTGGATCCTCGGCGGCTATTATCAGCACGCGACCGCCGACGCGCGCACCACGCTTCCACAGCGGGATGCCGTCGACATCGGCGAGGTGGGTGTGTCCTATCTGCTCGACGCGGACCACGATCTGCTCGGAGAGCGCTACCACACCGAGGCTAAGCTGTTCGCCAGCCTCTACCACTATGCGCTTCGCAGCGAAGGATACTTGCCGACGCAATCGCGCGGACAGGCGTTCGTCGCGGGCGCGCGCTTCTCATTCTACTGAAAGGAGACCGTCTATGACCCGATCTACCTCCGTCGCTGCCGCTGCGGGCCTTGTGGCCGCCGCCGCCCTGGCCGCCTCTGCACAGGCGCAGACCAACGTACCGAAGCCCAGCTACAAATATGAGAAATGCTATGGCGTGTCTAAGGCCGGACAGAATGATTGCTTCGGAGTATCGAACGCCTGTGGCGGCACGGCCAAGACCGACCGGCAGGGCGACGCCTGGATCTACCTTCCCGCGGGAACCTGCAAGAAGATCCCCGGCGGCTCGACCGGCCCCATCAAGCCGTAGCGCGCCGGGAAAGGCAGGCCGGGTCAACATCGGCCTCTGCTTCCATCGGCACCCCGCCAGGCGGTCGACCCGCCTCCCTAACGCCTGATCAGACTGAGTTTCATGTCCTCAATGCTGATGGTGTCGATCGTCTCCTGTAGGTCGAATGCGCTGATGAGGCGGGCGATTTCCCGTTGCTTTTGAGCGACGAGGTCGATGGCCTGAAGTTCCTTGAAGCACAGGGCGGCAATGTCGCCCTGGCAGCAGATATGGGCGCCGATCTCGTCGATTTCCCGGCTCATCGACACCAGCATCTGTGCCAGCGACAGGCGCAGCGGATCGTCTAGCGTGGCGTAGCGAGGATCAGGCTGCATTGGCGATGTCCGGCAGGAGGATGTCGAGGCCCAGTGCCTGCGGCGAGGCAAGGCGGGTTACGCCGCGGCCGCGTGCGGCAAGGATCGCTTCGTTGATCAATGCGGTTTCGGGCGCCTGGGCCATGGCACAGCCGCCGCTGGCCAGCACCGCCGCCATCCCCGCAACGCCGTCCTCGCCGCCGCCAGACAGCATGACCGAGCGCGCCTTTGCTTTTGCCGTCTTTGCCACGGCGGTCAGCAGCAGGTCGGCGGACGGACGGTTGCCGTTGACCGGGGGACGATCGACCAGGCGCAGCACGCCGCCCGGCCAGCGATCGACCACGACATGCTTTTCCGGGTCGGCCGCCAGATAGATGGTGCCGGGACGCAGCGGCGCGCCGTCGGCCGCCAGTCGCACTTCCGGCGCGATCGCGCGGTTGAGGCGGGAGGCGAAGGGGACGGCCAGCCCTTCCTCGATTTCCAGCAGCAGGATGGTGGGCGGACAGTCGGCGGGGAAGGATACCAGCATGTCGCTTGCCGCCTCCATGCCGCCCATGCCCCCGGAAATCGTGAGCAGTTCGCCGTCATAGACATATTTGGTCGGTCGCGGGGCGGCACCGGCAACCGGAGCCGAAGCGGTCCGTGCGGTCAAGTTGCTCTTCGAAGCGGTCAGCACCGTCTTGCACAGCTTGCCGGTGATCTTCTTGAACTCGTCCGGCGTCGCCTTCTGCGGCTTGGGAAAGCAATCGACGGCGCCAAGTTCAATGGCCTTGAGCGATACGTCCGCACCCTTCTGCGTCAGGGTGGACAGCATCACGACCGGGATCGGCCGGGTTTCCATCAATTCCTCAAGGAACTCCAGGCCGTTCTTGCCCGGCATTTCCACGTCCAGCGTGATGACATGCGGGTTCCACTGAGCGATCAGCTGGCGCGCTTCGGCGACGACATGATCCTCGCCATCCGCCTTCATCCAGCGCTTCAGCAGGGCGGCGGGAACGGCTTCGGTGGCCTTGGCCGGATAGGTTGCGGCCAGTGCGGTGCGCAGGGCGTGCAACGCGATGTCGGTCGCCAGGAAGCGCAGATCCGCACCCAGCAACCTGCCCGCTTCCTGCGCTTCATCGCCCAGCATCGTCATTACCAGCGACCACAGCTCTTCCCCGCTGGAACAGCCGGCCGACCACAGGCGGACCGGCTTGCCGTCGCCAAGTGCCCGCACCAGTTCGGGCCGGACCCGATCGCGAAAATAATCGAAGTGATGCATTTCGCGGAAGAAGAAGGTGTGGTTGGTCGTAAGGGCGCAGATCGCGCGGCGGCGTTCCTGCGCATCGCGGCCGATCAGTTCGACATAGCTTGAAAAGGTGCCGGCCCCCGTCGTCCGCACGCGCGGGGCGAGCCGGGAATAGACCAGCATCGCCTTGCCTTCCGGCATGACGATGCCCGCTTCGGCATGGACGATGCGGCGCACCGCGTCAAAATCCGCGCGGCCATAGACGCCGGGGCTGATCCCCGGCAGGTTTTCGAAGGCGGGGGCGGCGGTGCTCATGCGGCCTCCGGCAACTGAGCGCGCGCCTGCGCATTGGCGACGATGGTGTCGACATCGGCGATCAGCGCCACGCGGCCATCGCCAAGGATCGTTGCACCAGCCACCCCGTCGACGGACCGATAGTGCGTGTCGAGGCTCTTGATGACGAACTGCCGCTGGTCGCAGATGCCATCGACCAGCAAAGCGGCCTGCCCGGCGTCTTCGGTCTCGACGATCACCAGCACGGCCTCGGTTGGGGAAACCTTCGCCCCGCGTGCGCCGACCGCCTGATCGAGCGGGATGACCGGAATAAACTGGCCGCGCACGTTCAGCATCCGCCGGGAGGCGCCCAGCGACTTGACCTGGCCTGCCGTCGGGCGGAGGCTCTCGACCACATGGGCAAGCGGAATGACCAGTGTCTGGTCGCCGACGGTAACGATCATGCCATCGGCGATCGCAAGGGTCAGGGGCAGCGCCAGGACGAAAGCCGTGCCCTGTCCGGGCTGCGTTTCGATGGAGATGCGACCGCCCAGTTCCTTCACATTCTGGCGCACCACATCCATGCCGACGCCGCGGCCCGACACGCTGGAGATGGTCGCGGCGGTCGAAAAGCCGGGCGCGAAGATCAGGTTGTCGATATCCTCATTGGACAATTGCGCCTGCGGGTCGACCAGCCCCTTGTCGATCGCCTTTTCAAGGATGCGTTCGCGATTGAGACCGCGCCCGTCATCCGCGACGCGAATGATGACGCGGCCGCTGCGCTGTTCGGCGCTGAGCGTCAGCGTGCCTTCGGCAGGCTTGCCCGCGGCGATGCGTTCCTCCGGCGTTTCCAGCCCGTGATCGACGGCGTTGCGGATCAGGTGGGTCAGAGGATCGCCCAGCCGCTCAACGACCGTCTTGTCGAGTTCGGTCTGCTCGCCCGACACCTTCAGCGTCACCTTCTTCCCGGTGGTGGTTTCCAGTTCGCGCAGGGTGCGCGGCACCCGGCTGAATACTGCGCCGATTGGCTGGGCGCGGATCGCCATCGCGGATTCCTGAATATCGCGGGTCAGGCCATCCAGCAGCACCAGTTCCTCGATCGCACCGAGACCATGGCGCGACAGGCGTTCGCTCATCATCGCCTGCGCGATGACGAGTTCGCCCACGCTGTCGATCAGCCGGTCAAGCTTTGAAAGGTCGATCCGCACGGACTGGCCCGCGCTGCGGCTGCCAGGCTGCGCGCTACGGGTGGCCGGTGCGTCGATCGGTGCCGCTGGCTGGGGATCGGCGACCGCGACTGGGTCAACCGGGGAAGGGGGGGGCAGATCGGTGACCGGTGCCACCTCGACGGGTGCGGGTGCGGCTTCCGGCATTGGATCAAGTGGGGTGTCGAACGCGATCAGATAATCGTCGGCGACGAAATCGAAAATGTCGCTCACCTCCGCTTCGCTGACCGTCGATGGCATGGCGAAGGTCCAGTCCATGCGGGCCTGCTCCGGATCGAGCGTCTCCAGCATCGGCACGCCCTGCGTGGCGCAGGCGATGCCGCGTCCACCCAGCCGTTCGAGCGCTTGCAGCAGCAGCACGGGTTCGCCGCCATTGCGCATCGCCGCGTCGGAGGGGCGGATATGCACCATCCATTCGTCGTCGTCCTGCGCTGCGTCCGGCGCGCCAAGGTCGCTCAGCATCGCGTCCAGATCGAAGTCGAGATCGTCGATCATGTCATCCATGATCGCGGTGACATCCGCGGAAGGCGCTTCCTCCGCTGGCGTAGCCGCCTGAGCGGTCGGGTTCTGCGCCTGCGCGGCGTGAAGCTCCTGTAGCAGCTGGGCATCGAGTGGCGCTTCGCCACCCTCCCGCACGGCAGTGACATGATCGCTGAGCGTATCGAGGGCGCGCAGCATCAGCTGAACCAGGGCGTCAGTCACCTGGACCGCGCCGTCGCGAACGTCGGACAGCAGCGTTTCGAAGGCGTGGGTAAATGCCTGCAGGGCATCGAAGCCGAACGCGCCGGCCCCGCCCTTGATCGAATGGACGGCGCGAAAGATCGCATTGATCGTCTCGGCATCGGCCGACCCATCGCGGCAGGCGTTGATGGCGGTTTCGGTCGCCGCGAGCGCCTCTTCGCATTCGACGAAGAAGATCGCCTGAATTTCCTCGCTGTTCATTGGCTGGCCTCGTCAAACAGGAAGCGGTCGAGCACCGCTGTCCGCGCAATGTCTCGCAGAGCGGGAGAGGGCAGGATCATGCTTTCGGGCTGGCTCTTGCGCAGGCTGACGAGCATCTGGAGCAGTGCCTGTCCGGCCTGTTCCACCTTGCCGCCATCCACCATCACCGGTTCGCCGGCGGCAGCGCGCAGCTGTGACAGCAGGTCGATGAGGCTTGCGCGGTCGCAACGTGCCGGCAGCGTGATGGTTTGCATCTCTCGATCCTCCCTTCGGCCCGCCCTGGTCAGAATTCCGCCCAGTCGTCATCCTGCGGCTGCGCCTTCAACGCCAGATTTCCGACGCTGCGCGGCTTCGATCGCCGTGCGGGCTGGGGGAGGCGGCGCGACGGGCCTGTGTCCCTTGCTGCGCGGCGGGCGGGGTGACGCTGCCCTGAAAGCGCGACACGAGCAGGCTCAGTTCGTCGGCTTCGTTGGCCAGGCTGCGCGCGGCGGCCGTGGACTGTTCCACCATGGCGGCGTTCTGCTGCGTCATCTTGTCCATGTCGCCAACGGCGCTGCTTACCTGTTGCAGGTTTGCGGCCTGCACTTCGGTCGAGCGTGCGATTTCGGTGATAAGGGTGCTGATGCCGCCCACACGATCGACGATCTTGGTCAGGACGTCGCCGGTCTGGCCGACCAGCAGCACGCCCTCGCTCACCTGTTCAGCGCTGGTGGTGATGAGGTCCTTGATACCCTTTGCCGCGTCCGCCGAACGCTGGGCTAGGGCGCGGACTTCGTTGGCGACGACGGCAAAGCCCTTGCCGGCGTCCCCGGCGCGGGCCGCCTCGACCCCGGCATTGAGCGCCAGCAGGTTCGTCTGGAACGCGATGCCGTCGATCACGTCGATGATCTGGGTGATTTCGTGCGCCGACTTTTCGATCGCACCCATGGCACCCACCGCCTGACGCACGGTATCGCCGCCGGCTGAAGCTTCGCGATGGGCCTCGCCGATGGACTGGTTGACGTCGGCGGCGCTGCGGGCGGTTTCCTGCACGATGCCGGTGACCTGCCGCATGGCAGCGGCGGTTTCCTCCAGGCTGGCGGCCTGTTGCTCGGTCCGTTGCGCCAGATCGTCGGAGGCGGCGCGGATTTCCGACGCGCCGGTATGGACGTTGGTTGCCGAGGCCGCGACGCGGGTCATCAGTTCCTCAAGCGCGCTGGCCGCCGCGTTGAAATCGCGCTGCAACGGTGCGAAGCGATGCATGATCCCTTCGACGCGTTGCGTCAGGTCGCCATCGGCAAGCTTGGCAAGCGCCTCGCCCAGCTTGCCCATCACCTCATTGTCGGCCGTTTCCTGATACACCGAGATCGAATAATCGATGTCGAGCAGGACCGCCTTCACCAAGCTGGACACCTCTCGCGCCAGCTGGCGGCGAGAGCTGAGCCGCCGGCCGGAGATGACCGCGGTCAGCAGCTGTTCGATAAGCAGTGCGTAGCCGCCGATGTACCAGCGAGGCTCCAACCCGATCCGGGCGTGAACACCGCCGATGCGCTTGACGCTTTCGACATAGCCGGAATTGAAATCGGCCGATGCGATGGCGCCCCAGTGGCGCTGCTGCGCGGCGCTAGCCTGCGTCATGTGCTGTTCGGAACTGAAGAAGCGGCGCGTTTCCGGGTGCGCGCGAACCTGCGCGTAGAAGGTGTCGAGCGCCGGGCCCATCGCCTTGTCGATGATCGGCTTGATCGCGCGCATGGCGGCGCGGTTGGTCTCGTCAAAGCGCATGAAGTCGAGGCGCGATTGCGCGCTGTCAGCTTCGGTCATGTCAAATGCTCCAGATACGGTGATGAGATAACAGGCGTTTTCGGTCAGAATTCCGACCAGTCCTCCGCAGCATCGAACGATGCGGATGCGACGGCAGTACCGGCGGAGGCGCGGGCGCGGCGGGGTGCCGGGCGACCCGTGGATGGTGCGGGCCGTTCCATGACGTGGACATTGCCGCTTTCCGCCAGTCGGAACTGTGCGACCAGGCTGGTCAGCTCATTGGCCTCCGACGCCAGCGATCGGGCGGCGGCGGTTGATTGTTCGACCATGGCAGCGTTTTGCTGCGTCATCTTGTCCATGTCGCCGACCGCGCCGTTGACTTGAAGCAGGTTGACGGCCTGCGTCTTCGTCGCCTGCGTAATCGTGCCGATCAGCGTGTTGATCTCACTGATCCGTGAGACGATCTGCTCAAGCAGCGTGCCGGTTTCGCCCACCAGCGCGACGCCATCATCCACCTGCGCGGCGCTGGCCTGGATGCGGGTCTTGATGTCCTTTGCAGCATCGGCTGAACGCTGGGCAAGGGCGCGCACTTCATTGGCGACGACCGCAAAGCCCTTGCCGGCGTCCCCGGCGCGTGCGGCCTCCACCCCGGCGTTAAGGGCCAGCAGGTTGGTCTGAAACGCGATGCCGTCGATCACGTCGATGATCTCCGTCACTTCCTGCGCGGATTTTTCGATCGCGCTCATCGCGGCGACGGCGCGGCGGACAACCGAACCGCCCTGCGTCGCTTCCTGTTCGGCAAGGCCGATGGACGCGCGTACATCCTCTGCATTGCGGGCCGTGCCCTGCACCATTTCGTTCACCTGGCGCATCGCGGCGGAGCTTTCCTCCAGGCTGGCGGCCTGCTGCTCGGTGCGCATCGCAAGATCATCGGACGCCGCACGGATCTCCGATGCGCCGTTTTGCACACTCATTGCAGAGGCCGACACGCGGCCCAGCAGGGCAGCCAGACCATCGATGGCCCGGTTACCCGCCTCGACCCGGCGGTGGCGGTGACGAGCGGTCCCACCGCTTATCAGGCGGGCGCGATCGTCGGCGGCGTTCTGCCCAAGTCGCCCAAGTGGAAGATCAACGTCAGCCCCCGTGTCGAGCTGCCGGTTGGCGAGGGACATGTGGTGTTGCTGGGCGACTGGACGCATGTCAGCGGCAGCTGGAACAATGTCGAGCGTACCTTCGCGCTGCGCCGCCCGGCCTATGACTCGGTGAATGCGTCGATCACCTACAACGCGCCGGGCGACCGCTATTCGATTGCGGTCGGCGCGACTAACCTGACCGATGATCGTCAGGTGGTCGGCGGCAGCGCAATCCCGGCGTCGGGCGTGGTGTCGGGTGTCTACAGCCGGCCGCGCGAATGGTACGCCAGGGTCGGCTTCAAATTCTAAGCTCTGGGGCAAAGCGAAATGTTGGGGGTTGCATCGCGAAAGCGGTGCAGCCCCTTTGCATTTCGGATAAGCGTGGGTCCGATCGGCGCCATATGAATGCCGGCATGATGATGGATGAGGAAGCTTCGTGGAAGAGCATAGTCTGATCGACAAGTTCGACCTGCAGCGGCGGCTGGAATTCGCCCCGGTACGCGGGCAAATCTGGTTCGAACAGTCGCGCATGGTGATGCTGCACGCGAAGAGCCTTGCGCGGTTGCGGCGGGAAGTCTTCGAGCAGCTGGGCGCAATGCGCGCACGCGGCATTTTCTGGCGCATGGGGTTCGAAAGCGGGCGGCAGGATGCAAAGGTCGCGGCCAAGCATCAGGGCGATGCCGAGGATTATGAAGTCTTCTGCATCGGCCCCGCGCTTCACGCGCTGGAAGGCGTGACGCATGCCCATATCGTCGAAGCCGACATCGACTGGGAAAATGGCTCGTTCGACGGCAGCGTCTATTGGAAGGACAGCTGGGAGGCGCAGGCGCATCTGGACGAAGGGATGGCGGTGGACCCGGATCATCCCACTGCCTGCTGGGCAGCGTCCGGCTATGCATCGGGCTACGCGACCGAATTTTTCAAGCGGCTGGTCGTCTTTCAGGAGGTGCAGTGTTCCTGCGCCGGCCATGACCATTGCCGTGTGGTGGGCAAGCCGGCCGAGCAGTGGGACGATCAGGCGATGATCGAGGCGCTGTGGAATCCCGCCGGCGAGGGCCGCATGTTCGAGATCGAGGATGAACTGCGGCGACTGCGCAAGGAAAGCGCAGGTGGCGAGCCGGCAGCGGCGCTCGACAAGCCGGACGACATCGTGGGATCGTCAGCCTCCTTTGTTCAGGCGTTCCAGCTGCTCGGCAAGGCGGCCGGGGGCAACATCAATGTCCTGCTGCTGGGCGAGACCGGCGTGGGGAAAGAGGTGTTCGCCCGCTGGCTCCATGATCATTCGCGGCAGAAGGATGGGCCGTTCGTCGCCGTCAACTGCTCGGCGATCCCGGCCGAACTGGTGGAGGCCGAATTGTTCGGCGTGCGCCGCGGAGCCTATACCGGCGCGGTCGAGACGCGGCAGGGCCGGTTCGAGCGGGCAAATGGCGGCACGATCTTCCTTGATGAACTGGGCGATCTGCCGCTTTCCGCGCAGGCCAAGCTGCTGCGCGTACTCCAGACCGGGGAGATCGAGCGGCTGGGCGATGATCGTCCGATGAAGGTCGATGTGCGGCTGATTTCCGCGACCAACGTGGACCTTTCCGAAGCGATGCGGGAAGGGCGTTTCCGGCCGGACCTGTATTACCGGCTGGCGACCTATCCCATCACTATCCCGCCACTGCGCGACCGGTCGGGCGATGTGGCGCAGCTGTCTCAGGCGATGCTGGCGCGTTTTGCGCCGCTTTACGGCAAGTCGGTCAAGGGCGTGACCGAACGTGCGCGCGCTGCGCTCGACGCCTATGACTGGCCAGGCAATGTCCGGGAGCTTGAAAATTTCATGGAGCGCGCGGTGCTTCTGGCACCCGAAGGCGCGGAAATCGGGCTGGAGCATCTGCCGGCCGTTCTTCAGGAACTGGACGCCAGCCACATCGCGCGACCGCAGGCGATGAAGGGCGCTGATGCGCAGCAGCGCAAGGCGCAGATACTGGAGGAACTGCTCGATCTGGGCACCGATCTGGACGAGCAGGAGGCCATGCTGGTGAACCTGGCGCTCGCGCGGGCGGGTGGCAATGTCTCGGCGGCTGCCAAGCTGCTCAACGTCAGCCGGCGGCAGTTGGCCTATCGCATGCAGAAGCTTGATCCCGATTGCCCGACGCTGCAGCAAGGCGTCGATTGACAAAATCGTCATCCGGCATCGCCATGCCAACAAAATTGTCACGTTCCGCCCGGTTCATGGGCGGCCGAAAGACGCAATTTCCCCCTTTTTGAACAGCTCCTTTCTGGCACGGTCCTTGCTGTTCTCTTTTGCGAAGCGCCGACGGATTTCCGACCGGACGCTTCCCACGAAGGAGAGGACAGAAAATGGCGCTCGAAGGAGTCATGCGTCCGGGGCACGCGCAGATCCGCGTGCTGGAACTGGACAAGGCAGTCGGCTTTTACCGCGACGTGCTGGGGCTGGTCGAAACCGGCCGAGATGCGTCGGGCCGGGTCTATCTAAAATGCTGGGACGAACGCGACCATAACAGCATCGTGCTGCGCGAAGCCGACGCGGCGGGCATCGACTTCATCGGGTTCAAGGTCCGCGACGAAGCGACGCTCGACATGCTGGCGGACAAGCTTGGCGCGGCCGGGATCGAAACCGACATCGTCCCGGCGGGCGACCTTATGGAAACCGGGCGCAGGGTACGCTTCCAGCTGCCTTCGGGACATAATATCGAACTTTACGCGACGAAGAAGAGCGTCGGCAATGGGATGACCATGGTCAACCCGCCGCCATGGAACGCGCAGAGCGAGAACGGCATCGCGCCATCACGCTTCGACCATGCCCTGCTTTACGGTCCCAACATCGCGGATGTGCAGAAAATCTTCGTCGACATCCTGGGCTTCTATCTCGTCGAGCAGGTGCTGGGTCCCGATGGGGAAACCAGCGTCGCCATCTGGCTGTCCTGCGGGCAAAAGGTGCACGACATCGCCTTTGTCGAACATCCCGAACCGGGCAAGCTGCATCACTGTTCCTTTCTGCTGGAAAGCTGGGAAAAGGTGCTGCGCGCGGGCGACATCATGTCGATGAACGCGGTGCCCGTCGACATCGGCCCGACCCGGCATGGCGTGACGCGCGGCGGCACGATTTACGCGTGGGATCCGTCGGGCAATCGCTTCGAAACCTTTCAGGGCGGCTATTACCCCTATCCCGATTACGAACCGCTGACATGGACGTGGGACAGCTTTCCGCAGGGGCTGGATTACCCGCAACGCAAGTTGCACGAATCCTTCCTGTCGATCGTCACATGACCAGCATGGCCGATCCCGCGCCACAGCGGTTGGTCCGCGTCATCGGCGAGCGCAACGGCATCATCGAGTTCGAATATGGCATCGGCGACCTGTCGATGGCGCTGGAACTGATGCTGCCGCCGCCGGCCTTCGCCGAATTCTGCGCGGCCAACGGCGTCCAGATTGTGACGGACGAGCGCGCGCTCGCGACCAGTGAGGAGGCGCGGGCGATGGGCTGGAGCCCGTCCGACGTTCAGCGACAGATTTGATCCCCCCATTTCAGACCGAAGGGCTTTGCCATGCAAATTGACTTGAAGACGATCAGCATCGAACCCAAGCGGAAGGCGTTCGATCACCTGGTCCGCCGTTTCGGCGACAAGGCGGCCTCCCGCTATCAGGAAGGTTCATACGACATCCAGGCGACGGAGAACCTGCACTACCGCCCGACCTGGGCACCGGGGCAGGAACTGTATGACCCCACCCTCTCGCGCATCGTGATGGAGGACTGGCACGCGTTCAAGGACCCGCGCCAGTTCTATTACAGCAGCTATGTCCTTGCCCGCGCGCGGCAGCAGGAGGCGGCGGAAGGGGCGTTCGCGCTGGTGGAAAGCCGCGGGCTGCATCACACGATCGATGCCGCGCTGGCGCAAAAGGTGCTCGACCTGCTGATGCCGCTGCGCCACGCGGCATGGGGCGGGAACCAGAACAATGTGCTGATCGCCGGTTATGGCTTTGGCACGCCCTTCACACAGCCCTGCCTGTATCATGGCATGGATAACCTGGCCGTCGCCCAGTATCTTTCGCGCCTTGGGCTGTTGCTGGGCGGCACCGATGCGTTGGTGGCGGGCAAGCAGGCTTGGACGGATGGGCAGGGGTGGCAGCCGCTGCGCCGACTGGTCGAAGATACGCTGGTCATCCGCGATCCCTTCGAGCTGTTCGTAGCCCAGAATGTCGTGATTGACGGGCTGCTCTATCCCGCAGTGTTCGATGCGGTCGTCGATGGTCGTTTCGCGATGGAGGGCGCCGCGCCGGTCAGCATGCTGACCCAGTTCATCACCGACTGGAGCGCGGAAAGCCGCAAGTGGATCGATTCCGTGATCAAGATCGCGGCCGGCGAAAGTGCCGCCAATGCGGCGATCATCGCCGAATGGTTCGCAGGATGGAGCGCGCGGGCGATGTCCGCGCTGCTGCCGCCGGTCGAACAGGCGATCGGCAGCGAGGCCGACGCGCTGCTCGGCGAAGTGCTGAGCGAACTCAAGGCGAGGCTGGCAAAGGCCGCCGTCGCGACCTGAAAGGAAACCCGCATGTCGAACGTATTCATTGCCTTTCAGGCGAACGAGGAAACCCGGCCGATTGTCGAGGCCATTCTGGCGGACAACCCCGCGGCGCAGGTCGAGGACCATCCCGCGATGGTGAAGATCGCAGCGCCCAATTCGCTGACGATCAACCGCGCCACGGTGGAGGATCTGATCGGCCGGAATTTCGATCTTCAGGAACTGCACATCAACCTCATCACCCTGTCTGGCCATGTCGATGAGGATGACGACACCCTTACCCTGAGCTGGAACAGCTAAGCCAAGGAGCACCGCACAATGGATATGCAAGCGAAGTCACCGAAGCTGGGCATCAAGGAACGCTATGCCCTGCTGACCCGGGATCTGGGCTGGGAGCCGAGCTATCAGCCGAAGGAACGCATCTTTCCCTACACCCGCTATGAAGGGATCAAGATCCACGATTGGGACAAGTGGGAAGACCCGTTTCGGCTGACGATGGACGCCTATTGGAAATATCAGGCGGAGAAGGAACGCAAATTCTACGCCATCGTCGACGCCCATGCGCAGAATAACGGCCATCTGAACATCAGCGACGCGCGCTATCTGACCGCGCTCAAACTGTTCCTCCAGGCGATCAGCCCCGGCGAATATGCCGCGCACAAGGGCTTCGCCCGGATCGGTCGCGAGTTCGAGGGCGTGGGGACGCAGGTCGCCTGCCAGATGCAGTCGATCGACGAAATCCGGCATGCGCAGACGCAAATCCACGCGATTTCGAATTACAACAAATATTATGACGGCTTCCACGCCTTTGCGCAGCAGCGCGACCGGATGTGGTATAACACCGTTCCGCGCTCCTTCTTCGATGACGCTATGACCGGCGGGCCGTTCGAGTTCATCACCGCCATTGGCTTCGCGTTCGAATATGTGCTGACCAACCTGCTGTTCGTGCCGTTCATGTCGGGCGCCGCCTATAACGGCGACATGGCGACCGTGACCTTCGGCTTTTCGGCGCAGTCGGACGAGGCGCGGCACATGACGCTGGGCCTGGAATGCATCAAGTTCATGCTGGAACAGGATCCCGACAACCTGCCCATCGTGCAGAAGTGGCTCGACAAGTGGTTCTGGCGCGGCCTGCGCATCCTGACCCTGGTGGGCGCGATGATGGATTATATGCTGCCCAAGCGCGTGATGTCGTGGAAGGAAGCGTGGCAGATCTACGGTGTGGAAAATGGCGGCGCGCTGTTCCGCGACCTCGCCCGCTATGGGATCCGCGTGCCCAAGGGCTGGGAAATCGCGACGGAATCGGCCGATCATGTATCGCATCAGCTGATGCTCGGCCTGTATCAATGGTCGTTCGGTACGGCGTTCCACGCATGGATACCGACGGACGAGGACATGGAGTGGCTGTCGGCCAAATATCCCGATACGTTCGATCGCTATTATCGCCCGCGCTGGGATCACATCCGCAAGATGGAAGCGGCCGGCACGCCCTACGCCAATGTGGGTCTGGCGCAGCTGTGCAATGTCTGTCAGCTCCCCGCCGTGTTCACAGAGCCGGGCGATCCCACCCGCCATTGCCATCGCGAGCATGAGTACAAGGGCGAGAAATATCACTTCTGCTCGGACGGTTGCCGCGACATCTTCCTGGATGAGCCGGAGAAGTATGTGCAGTCCTGGCTACCCATGCCGCAACTGTTCGCCGCACCCAATTTCGGGGACGTGGGCAAGTGGATGGATTGGGTCGGCCTGGTCCCCGGACAGGACAATGGCGACTACCAGAACTCCCGTGACAAGGCGAGCTTCGAAGCGTGGAAGCGCCAGGCGTCCGCATCCTGAGCGGCAGCGAAAGAGGATTTAATCATGCCAGTTGCAGCCATTGGCGAATATGAATTTGCTCCGCGCGATCATGCGGGGCTCTATGGCGACAATCAGATCGTCTATTTCTGTTGGGAGGGGCATCTGCTTTTTGCCGCGCCCTTCATCACCTTCGTCCCGCGCGACGTGACTCTGGGGCAGTATCTGAACGATACGATCCGGCCGCTGCTGGGGCCCGACCCGGATGCCGTGGCGCTGAATTGGGCAACGGCGCAATGGTCGAACGGGCCGGCACCCTTTACGCCGGATTTCGACGCCACGATCACCGACAACGGGATCGGCCACAAGGACAAGATCATCATGCGGACGCCCGGCCTCTGCACGCTGATGCCGGACAGCTGACCATGTCGCATATATTGACGATCGAGCCGCTGGGCGTCGAGCTGGAGATCGAGGATGGCCAGACCATCCTCGACGCGGCGCTGCGTGCGGGCATCTACCTTCCCCATGCCTGCTGCCATGGGCTGTGCGCCACCTGCAAGGTTCAGGTTGTGGACGGTGAAGTGGAGCATGGCGATGCGTCCAGCTTTGCCCTGATGGATTTTGAGCGGGAGGAGGGCAAGACGCTCGCATGTTGCGCCACGGTGGAGGCCGACACGGTCATCGAGGCGGAAATCGAGGAGGAGCCGGACGCGCAGGTCATTCCGATCCGCGATTTCACCGGTCGAGTTGCACGGATCGAGGATCTTACCCCGACGATCAAGGGCGTGTGGATCGAACTGGACGATGCGGCCGCGATCCGGTTTCAGGCGGGGCAATATGTCAATCTCAGCCTGCCCGACGGGATCGGAACGCGCGCGTTTTCGATCGCCAGCGCGCCTTCGGAGGGCGGCCTGATCGAACTCAATATCAGAAAGGTGCCGGGTGGCGCGGGCACCGCCTTTATCCATGACCGGCTGTCGGTTGGCGATCCGATCGCTCTGACTGGCCCCTATGGCCGCTTCTTCGTGCGCAAGTCGGCTGAATTGCCCATGCTGTTCTTCGCGGGCGGGTCGGGCCTGTCCAGCCCCCGCTCCATGATCCTCGACCTGCTGGCGGACGGTTGCACGCTGCCCATCACGCTGGTGAACGGACAGCGCAGCCGGGCCGAGCTTTATTATCATGACGAGTTCGAGGCGCTGGCCCGCGAGCATCCCCAGTTCCGTTACATTCCGGTGCTGTCGGACGAACCGGCGGACAGCGACTGGACGGGCGCGCGGGGCTTCGCGCATGAAGCGGCGGTAGAGGCGTTCGGCAACGATTTCCGGGGGCACAAGGCCTATCTGTGCGGGCCGCCCATGATGATCGAGGCGTGCATCGCGGCGCTGATGCAGGGACGATTGTTCGAGCGCGACATCTACACCGAAAAATTCCTGTCCGCCGCCGATGCGCAGCAGGTGCGATCCCCTCTGTTCCGGGGGCTTTGAACGAACTGCGGCGAACCGGCCGCGAGGAGGAGGGGAGGATGAACAGCCAGACCGACGATGCCAGGCAGGCTGTCGCTATCTGGTCGGTCGGCATCGATGGCGAACAAGCGGCCATCCCATGTCCGTCCGACCAGAACCTGTTAAATGCAATGATCGCGGCCCGCCGCACCGCGATCAAGGTCGGCTGCCGCAGCGGCGGGTGCGGCATATGCCGGGTGAAGATCACTCAGGGCGCCTATGCCAGCCTGAAAATGAGCCGGTCGCGCATTTCGCAGGAGGATGAGGCAGCCGGTATCGTCCTTGCCTGCCGAGTGCTGCCGCGAAGCGACATGGCGCTGGTCCCGTTGCCACTGCCATGCCGGCTGGCGATTTCTGGCGCGAACAGTTACGTTCACCCGGCACCGCCGCCATCAAATCGACAGCCCCCGGATGACAGGCCGGTTGCCGCCACGTAAGATTCGTTCATAAGAGCGGTTGAACATAACAACCAAATCGAACGGTTCGTCCCATGCGTGTTTCCTCCCTCGCCCTTCGCGCGTCGCTTCTTAGCCTTGCCATTTTGCCGGTGCCCGTCGCCTTCGCTCAGGGAGCCGTCGCGCCGGCTCCTGTCCCATCCAAGCCGCTGACGCTGGATCGCGTATGGGGCAGCCCGGACTTGTCCGGTCCGCAATTGCGCGCGGTGCAGATTTCGCCCGACGGCAAGCTCGTCACGCTGCTGCGCGCGCGGGCGAACGATCGCCAGCGCTTCGACCTGTGGGCCATCGACACCAGCACGGGCGCGGAGCGGATGCTGGTCGACAGTGCGAAGGTCGGCACCGGGGCGGAACTGTCCGAAGCGGAAAAGATGCAGCGCGAACGCGCGCGTATAGGCGGGTCGCGGGGCATCGTCGCCTATGACTGGGCGGCGGACGGCAAGTCCATACTGGTGCCCCTGGATGGCGACGTCTACCTCGCCACGCTGGAGGGCAACGCGCCGGCCAAGGTCACGCGGCTGACCAATACGCCGGAGGGTGAGCTGAACGCGGTCGTCTCCCCGGCCGGGCGCTTCGCCAGCTATGTGCGCGAGGGTAATCTGTACGTTCGCGACCTGGCGAGCGGCATGGAGCAGCCGGTGACCAAGGGGGCGAGCGAAACGCTACACTGGGGCGAGGCGGAGTTCGTCGCGCAGGAGGAAATGGACCGGCGCACGGGTTACTGGTGGTCGCCGCTGGACACGCGCATCGTCGTCGCGCGCGTCGATGAAAGCCCGGTGGGGATCGTGACACGCGCATCGATCGGCGCGGACGGCACAAAGGTCTATCCGCAGCGCTATCCAGCGGCGGGCACACCCAATGCCAAGGTCGAGCTGTTCCTGGTGAACCCCGACGGATCGGCCATGGTGCCCGTCGCATTGCCGCCGATGGACGATTATTACATCGCCCGCGTCAACTGGGCGAAGGACGGCAAGACCGTCTATGTCCAGCGGGAGAGCCGCGACCAGAAGAAGCTGGAACTGTTCGCCGTCGATCCGGCCAGCGGCGCGGCAAAATCCGTGCTGAGCGAGACGGCGAAAAGCTGGATCAACCTGTCCGACAATTTCAGGCCGCTGCGCGATGGCAGTTTCCTTTGGTGGTCGGAAAAGTCCGGTCACGGCCACCTCTACCGCATCCGCAACGGCAAATGGACGCAGTTGACCAAGGGCGATTGGGACGTGCGGGATGTCGTGCGCGTGGATGAAGGGCGCGGCCTCGTCTATTTCACCGGCAATATGGGAACGCCGCTGGAGCAGCAGCTTTACAGCGTGTCGATCGATCGCGCCGCTGTGCCCCGCCAATTGACGGCCAGCGGCTACTGGAACGGCGCGGCGATGGACGGGCGGGCCAGCCGCATCATCGTCACGCGGTCAAGCACCGATCAGCCCACGCAAGTCTATCTGGCCGACGCTTCGGGGCAGCGGCTGCGCTGGCTGTCGGAAAACAGCCTTGCCGATCCCGCGCACCCCTATGCCCCCTATGCGGCGGCGCATGCGGCGACGCGCTTTGGCACGATCAAGGCGGCGGACGGCACCGACCTCTACTATCGCATGCAGACGCCGAAGCTGGAGCCGGGGCGGAAATATCCGGTCTTCATGATCCATTATGGCGGGCCCGGCGCCGGGCGGCAGGTTACGAACCAGTGGGGCGCTAGCGGACCACTGAACGATTATCTGGTGAGCCAGGGCTGGATCGTTTTCGCCATCGACAATCGCGGCACGCCCGATCGGGGCAAGGCGTTCGAGGATCATCTTTATCATGCGATGGGTACCGTGGAGGTGGCCGACCAGCTGGCGGGCGTCGACTGGCTGAAGGCGCAGGATTTCGTCGATCCAAAGGCGATCACCACTTATGGCTGGTCCTATGGCGGCTATATGAGCCTGAAGCTGTTGGAAAAATCGCATGGCGTGTTCGCCGCCGCCGTGTCCGGCGCGCCGGTGACGGACTGGACGCTGTACGACACGCATTACACCGAACGCTATCTGGGCGATCCCAATGCGCGTGACAGCGCCTATCCCGCGTCGGGCGCGATTGCCGAGGCGACGAAGATCACCGATCCTCTGTTGCTGATCCACGGCATGAGCGACGACAATGTGGTGTTCGACAATTCCACGCGATTGATGAGCGTGCTGCAAAATGCCGCAGTGCCCTTTGAAACGATGCTCTATCCCGGCCAGACGCACCGCGTCGCGGGACCGGGCGTCAGCGTGCATCTGTGGCAGACCATTCTCGCCTTCCTGAACCGCCACGTCGGAAAGTCGGGGGAATAGGAACGGCAAAGCGATGACGCCGGCGGACATTGCCATATTGCAGCAGGCTTTTGGCTTGCTGGGTGCTGGCGATGTCGCCGGAGCGGATCGGACATTGCGAACCCTGCGCGCGGCGATGCGGCAGCATCCCGATGCCCTGTTCGTGGCCGCGATGATCGCAAAGGGGCAGGGGCAATTCGACCGGGCGCGCGGCGCACTGGAAAACGCGCTGCGTGCCGCCCCACGCCATGCGCAACTGTGGAACGCCTATGGCAATCTGCTGAGCGAAATGGGGCAGAGCGCGCAAGCCATCGCCGCGCTGCAAAACGCGGTTCAGTGCGATGCCCGTTATGTCGAGGGCTGGGTCAACCTGGCCATTGTCGCGACGCAGGGCGAGGATTGGCAGACGGCGGGGATGGCGGGAAAACAGGCGACCTTTCTCGCGCCGTCGGACAGTCGGGGATGGGCCGCAACCGGGGCGCTGGAGCAGGCGCGCGGCGCGCCCGATGCCGCCGAGAAAGCCTATCGCATGGCGGTTCAGGTCAACCCGCATGACCTGGCAAGTCGGCACAATCTGGCGACTGTTCTGCGCGACCTCGACAGGCGGGAAGAGGCGTTGGCGGTGCTGGAAGCGGCGATGGCGGCCGGGCTGAGCGCGCCGGAAAGTGGCACCACGCGCGCGCACCTGTTGGCTGAGCGCGGCCGGTTCGAAGAGGCGGTCGCGCAATATCGCGCCGTCCTGTCGCAGCATCCAGAGCACCTCGACGCGCATGAGACACTGGCGCGCCTCCTCCCGCAGATCGGGCAGGGTGTGGCGGCGCTCGACAGCTATGCCGCAGCCGCTGAGGTTGCTGGCCGCTCGGCGGCATTCTGGCATTCGGCGGTCGGATCGGCAAAGGCGTTGGGCGATGGCACGCGGATGCTGGAATGGATCGACGCCGGCACCGCCGCCATCGGCAACGATGTCGACCTGATGCTGGCCCGATCCGGCGCGCTCTCGATGCTCGGTCGGCGGGACGAAGCAATGGGGGTGCTGGAACGGGTTCAGGCGGTCGCGCCCGATAACGCTGCGCTGCACGCCAACTTCGCCTATCTGAAGCTCGCAATGGGCGATGCGAAGGGGGCGGAGCCGCATGCCCTTCGCATGGGGGCGCTGATGCCGCAGGATCAGACGAGCTGGGCGCTGCTGACCCTGATCTGGCGGTTGATGGGTGACGAGCGAGAATATTGGCTGGCCGGCTACGATCGGCTTGTCATGCCGATGGACGTGCCGACGCCAGCGGGTTGGAGCAGCCGCGCCGCCTTTCTGGCCGATGTCGAGCAGGCATTGACGGCACTGCACATCACCACGGCCCATCCGGCTGAGCAGTCCCTGCGCGGTGGAACGCAGACGCGCGGGCATCTTTTCGACCGGCAGCATCCGATCGTCCGCGCGCTGGGGGAGTCGATCCGAACGGCGGTAAGCGAAGCGCTGGGCACGTTACCGGTCGATCCGGCGCACCCCTTCCTCTCCCGCAACGGTCGCCCCTGGCGCTTTTCGGGAAGCTGGTCCGTGCGCCTGCGCGATCAGGGGTTCCACGTCAGCCATATTCACACGTCCGGCTGGGTCAGCTCCGCCTTTTACGCCAGCCTGCCGCCGCAGGTCGCGGCCGGCGAGATGCAAGCCGACGGCGCTGTCCCGCAAGGGGCGCTGATGTTCGGCGTACCCGACGCCAGCCTGGGTCTGGACCTGTCGCCGCGCCGGATCGTGCAGCCGGTTCAGGGGCGGCTGGTGATCTTTCCCTCCTACCTCTGGCATGGGACGGCACCGTTCCACAGCGATCATCCGCGCATGACGGTGGCGTTCGACGCGGTGCCCGCGATTTGAGCGCGCCTAAAGCTTGATCCGGCGCCAGGCGATGGTGGCGTCGGGAGAATATTGGGGCGAGGCGAGCCATGGCCTGCGCGCTGTGAGCGACGCGGCCCAGGCGGGCAGGCCGGGGCGCTGGCCGACGATGATGAGGTTAAGCGGACCTGTTGCGGACGTAACGATGGTGGCGGTTTCGCCGTCGCATGCGCGGCCCGAACAGCGCAACTGGAAATTTTCTTTGCGGGCCTTGTCACCGAATGGTTTGATCGAACTGGCAAAGCCGGCCCGCAGCACCCTTGCCTCGGGCGCGGCGAATATCTGAACGCTGGTCGCGCCGTTCATGGCGATGCGGAGGGCGATGGTCCGTTCGTTTTCCACCTTTGAATCGATGAGCTTCGTCACGCTGGGCAAAGGCGCATCGCGGTTGGTCGGTGCCGGGGCGGTCCAGCGCATCCGGCGATAGGGCGTCCGCACATACGTCCAGTCGCCATAGTCCGACAGGATGCCGGCGGGGGACCGGGCGCTGTTGACCGCCCAGATCCACCGCCCCTTCGCCATGTCGGTGACCAGTTCGATGCTCATCCGTTCCTGCCGGGCGGGGCTGTAGGCTGGGACGACGAGCGTGATGATCCAGCCGATCAACACCACGCAACCCGCGACCCAGCGCGTGAACGGTCTCGCTCGTTCCGCCAAGGGCACGCATTCGATCAGGAATGGCAGGGCGAGCAAGCTGGCGAGCGGCGCGGTGACCCATAGCGGGCCGTCCACCAGCAGCATTTCAATGAGGCTTAGCAATGGTCCCATGGTGAGGAACAGCAGCATCGCTGCGACGATCTGTGCGATAGTGCCTGCTGCTGGAATACGTCGAGAAAGCAACGCTCCGGCAAGCGCGATGATCGGCGGCAACAGAAAGAAGATCGAGGCACCGGGTGCCGCCAGACAGGCCAGCGCCCCGACTGCGAGAAACATCAGCCAGTTCGCGGCGCGCAAGGTTTCGCGGCGATAGGCGGGGCCGAAGCGGAACAGCAGCGCGGCGCAAACCGCAATCGCAGTCCACTGACTAGCCATATGCACGGCCCAGGGCGAGGCCCGCCAATAGTCGCCGGGACGGATGAACCCGACCACTTGGCAGAGCAGGGCCGCAACAATCGTGGAAAGCAGCACTCCAGCCAGCATCAGGATCAGCGGACGGCCAAGCGCTTGAACACGCCAGGCCCACCATGCCGCAGCCATCAGCAGCAGGATCAGAGCGCCGATCGCGAGCGGCAGGGGTATCGCGACCAAAGCGTACGCTGGAGCAGATCCGCATAGGCCATTTCGCCGCCATGTGCCGCCGATACGTCTCCGCCGGGCGTACCAGCCATCAGCCGGGCGGCGGCGAGCGCTTGGCTACCCATGTGATAGAGGCTGGCCGGCGACAAATTTTCGATGCGGTCATTGGGCGAATGATAGCGGGTCTCGTTGCCGATGATGGCGAAGTTCAGCGTCGACCAGTCGCGCGCCTTGAACACGCGCACATCGGTGGAATTGGGAATCAGCTTGGCAAAGTCCGCCGAAAGAGAGTTGGCGGCGGGGCGCCGGCTGCTCGCGGCATAGGTCGCTATAGCCGCACCATTGGGGCTGTTCGTTTCGAACATGATCGCCGGCCCCTCCGTCCCGCGCGATTCCATGTTGATGACGCTGTCGACCTGCGCCGCCAGCGGATCGCGGTCCAGAAAGGCGCGCGCGCCGATCAGGCCCGCTTCTTCGCCATCATCGATCAGGAACGTCACCGGGCGGCGCAGCGGCGCATTGCGCAGGATCGCCGCCATTTCGAGCAGGCTGGCAACGCCGATGCCATCGTCCGCCGCGCCCGGCCCCACCGGCGTACTGTCATAATGCGCGCTCACTAGCAGATGTGAGCCCACGTTCGGACCCAGCGTGAAGAGGATGTTGCGCACCCGCGCGCAACTGACCGTGCGCCCCTCTTCGTTGCAGGCCATGCCGTCGTCGATCCGCGGCGTAATGCCCATCATCAGCAGTTCCGCAACGATACGGTCCCGCACGCCGTCACTTTCCGCGCTGTCGACGGGATGGGGGGTCTGATCGCCCAGAATGCGGGAGAGGCGGGCCATTGCCCGCTGCGTGTCGAACGCATCGGCGTGGACGTTTTCGGGCGGTGCTGGTGGATAGACGCCCGCGCCCTTGATCGCGAAGGCTGCGGCCAGCATCAGGAGGCAGGCGACCAAGATGGCAGAAGACCGGCCCATTATCCCTCCCGACCCTTAACCGGATGCGTTGATAGAGCCGTCCGATCATCCTGTGCAAGCGCGTGTTGGCATCCCGTGGGACTGGACAATCCGGTTCAAGCCTCTATGCGGCGCGCCATCGGCTCCCCATATGTGGCAGCCTGCTGGAAAATTCGAAAGGCATTGCAAATGGGCTATCGTGTCGTCGTCGTGGGAGCCACCGGCAATGTCGGGCGGGAAGTGCTGAACATCCTTGCCGAGCGGGAGTTTCCGGCGGATGAAATCGCGGCCGTCGCATCGGCGCGCTCGACCGGCGACGAAATCGAATATGGCGAAACCGGCAAGATCCTGAAATGCCGGAATCTGGAGCATTTCGATTTTGCCGGATGGGACATGGCAATTTTCGCTGCCGGGTCCGGCCCGGCGAAGGAATATGCGCCAAAGGCCGCCGCTGCCGGCTGCGTGGTCATCGATAACAGCTCGCTTTATCGCATGGACCCGGACGTGCCGCTGGTGGTGCCGGAAGTGAACCCGGAAGCGATCGACGGCTACACGCGCAAGAACATCATCGCCAACCCCAATTGCTCGACCGCGCAGATGGTCGTTGCGCTCAAGCCCCTGCACGACGCCGCGAAGATCACGCGGGTGGTCGTGTCGACCTACCAGTCCGTGTCGGGCGCTGGGAAGGTCGGCATGGACGAACTGTTCGAGCAGAGCCGCAACATCTTCGTCGGCGATCCGGCGGAGCCGAAGAAGTTCACCAAGCAGATCGCATTCAACGTCATCCCGCACATCGACGTCTTCCTGGACGATGGATACACCAAGGAAGAATGGAAGATGGTGGTCGAAACCAAGAAGATCCTGGACCCCAAGATCAAGGTGACGGCAACCTGCGTGCGCGTGCCCGTCTTCGTCGGCCATAGCGAAGCGATCAATATCGAGTTCGCTGAGGAGATCTCCGCGAAAAAGGCGCAGTCGATCCTGCGTGAAGCACCCGGCATCATGCTGGTCGATAAGCGTGAGGACGGCGGATATGTGACACCGGTCGAATGCGTGGGCGACTATGCGACCTTCGTCAGCCGCGTGCGCGAAGACCCGACGGTGGACAATGGCTTGGTGCTCTGGTGCGTCAGCGACAATCTGCGCAAGGGCGCGGCGCTCAACGCGGTTCAGATCGCCGAACTGCTCGGCCGGCGGCACCTGAAGAAAGGGTAAGCGCCAATTGCGCGATGTCGGCCGGCTGCCCTTGGGCTGATCGGTCCCTGTCGTGCGTTCACAGCATTTGGAGCGTGTGAAGTTCGCGCCCTCAGAAATGAATGGATCAAAGCCCTTGGCCGATTACCCGACTGAAACCCGTTTCTTCGACAGCTTCGATGGCGTTTCGCTGGCCTGGCACGAGATGGGGGACGGCTTTGCCGTGGTGCTGATCCACGGCTTCATGTCGAACGCCTTCACCAACTGGATCCGTTATGGCCACGCGGCGAAAGTGGCTGCGAAAGGATTTCGGGTGATCATGCCGGATCTGCGCGCCCATGGGGAAAGCGCCAAGCCGCACGCGGCGGCGGCCTATCCCAAGGATGTGCATGCCAGCGACGGGCTGGCGCTGGTCGCGCATCTGGGGCTGACCGACTATCATCTGGGCGGCTACTCGCTGGGCGCGCGCACGACAATGCGAATGCTGGCGCGCGGCGCTACACCGGGGAAGGTCGTGCTGTCGGGCATGGGGCTGGACGGGATGCTGGACACCAATGGCCGCGCCGATCATTTCCGCCGCATCCTGGGCAATCTGGGAAGCTGGGAACGGGGCAGCGACGAATGGTATGTCGAGCAGTTCCTGAAGACGACGAAGAGCGATCCCGACGCGCTGCTGTCCACGCTGGATGCCTTTGCCGGCACACCCACCGCCGTCATGGCCGCGATGGACCGCCCGACTCTGGTGCTGTGCGGGGAGGATGATTTCGACAACGGATCGGCCGCCGACCTGGCCGAACTGCTGCCCAACGCCGAATATCGCACGATCCCCGGCAACCATATGAGCGCCGTCATCAAGAAGGAACTGGGCGACGAACTGGCCGATTTTATCGGTGCTTGACCGCGATTGAGGGCTGCTTCATCACCCCTGCATCAAGGGGACGGCAACGTCCCGAGGGGAGAATGATGATGAAGATTGCAGCGCCGCTTTTCGCGCTCGTTGCGGCTCTGGCCAGTGTGCCCGCCGCCGCCCAATCCACGCCCGCCGCGGCGGAAGCTCCGCCGCCGCCCGCCACGCCCGCTGGCGCGCACGACTATATCGCCTCGGTCGAAAAGACGCTGGCCGACTTTTCGGTCTATGCCTCGCGCATCGCATGGGTGAACGCGACCTATATTACCGACGACACCGATGCGCTGAACGCGCAGGTGGGAGCCGAATATACCGAGATGGGCGTGCGTTTCGCCAAGGATGCCGCGCGCTTCAACGGCGTGTCGGGAATCGCGGCCGACGACGCGCGTAAGCTGGACATTCTGCGCACCGGCCTTGTCGCCCCCGCGCCGACGACGCCGGGCGCGGCGCAGGAATTGAATGAGATCACCACGCGCATGCAGTCCAGCTATGGCAAGGGGCGCGGCATGTTGCGTGGCCAGTCGGTCAGCGGCAGCGACATCGAAGCGGCGATGGGCAGCAGCCGCAACCCCGATGAGCTGAAGGAGATGTGGGTCAGCTGGCACGACAATGTCGGCGCGCCGATGCGTAAGGACTATGCCCGCTTCGTCGAGATTTCGAATGCCGGTGCGAAGGAACTGGGCTTCGCCGACACCGGCGCGATGTGGCGTTCGCAATATGACATGGCGCCCGATGATTTCGCCAAGCTCACCGACCGGCTTTGGGGCGAAGTGAAGCCGCTTTACGAGCAGCTCCATTGCTATGTCCGCGCCAAGCTGAACGAGAAATATGGCGAGGCGGTGCAGCCGGCGAAGGGGCCGATCCGTGCCGACCTGCTGGGCAATATGTGGGCGCAGGAATGGGGCAACATCTACGACATCGTCGCGCCCAAGGGCGCGGGCGACATCGGATATGATATCGGCGAACTGCTGGAAGCCAAGGGCTATGACCCGATCAAGATGGTGAAGGCGGGTGAGGGCTTCTACACCTCGCTGGGTTTCCAGCCCTTGCCGGAGACTTTCTGGGAACGATCGCAGATCGTGAAGCCGCGTGACCGCGAAGTCATCTGCCATGCATCGGCCTGGGACATCGACAACAAGAACGACGTGCGCATCAAGATGTGCACGAAAGTGAACAGTGACGATTTCGTGACCATCCATCACGAACTGGGCCATAATTTCTATCAGCGCGCCTATCAGAATCAGGCACCGCTTTACTGGAACGGCGCGAATGACGGCTTCCATGAGGCGATCGGCGATTTCGTCGCGCTGTCGGTGACACCGGATTATCTGGTGAAGATCGGCCTGCTCGATCCCGCCAAGGTGCCGAGCGCGGACAAGGACATCGGCCTGCTACTGCGGCAGGCGATGGACAAGGTCGCGTTCCTTCCCTTCGGCCTGCTGATCGACAAATGGCGCTGGGGCGTGTTCAGCGGGCAGATCCCTACCGGCGCCTATGAAAAGGGCTGGACCGACCTGCGCCTGCAATATCAGGGCATCGTGCCGCCCATTGCGCGTGACGAGACGAAGTTCGATCCGGCGGCGAAATATCACATCCCCGGCAACACGCCCTATACCCGCTATTTCCTGGCGCGCCTGTTGCAGTTCCAGTTTTATGAGGCCGCGTGCAAGCAGGCCGGGTGGAAGGGGCCGCTTCATCGCTGCTCGGTCTACGGCAATGCCGAAGTCGGCAAACGGTTGAACGCGATGCTGGAAATGGGTGCTTCCAAGCCATGGCCCGATGCGCTGCAGGCCTTTACCGGCAGCCGCGACATGTCTGGCAAGGCGATGCTGGCCTATTTCGCGCCGCTGCAAAGCTGGCTCAAAAAGCAGAATGCCGGGAAGCAGTGCGGCTGGTAAGTTGAATGATCCGGCACCCGCTCGACCATCGCGCGGGTGCCGGGTGAAGAGTTTGTCCGTGCCGCCCGCTTCGGCATGATATGTTAACGCTCTTCGCCTAGCAAAATCTGGTCGTGAATCCGAACTATGTCATTCTAGCCGTTCTGTTTTCCACCAGCGCCATCATGTGCATGGCGATGGCGTTGGCATGGCGGCATTTCGGTGGGCGGCGCTACACGCTGTTCTGGGCAACCTCCTATGGCGTGTCCGTGGCGCAATGGGCGTTCAACGCCATCGGCATGGTCCTGAAAAGCTATGCTCTGGTCGGCGTGACTGGCCTGTGCATTCTGGTGAGCAGCGCGTTTCTGTTGATCGGAGCCAGGGTAAGGGCGGGCCGCACCGTGCCGTGGCGGCGATTTGCGCTGTGCGGCAGCGTCGCCCTGGCGATCGTCGCGGCGAGCTATTATGCTGAAGCTCCGACCGTCCTGCGGTCCACCTTGCCGCCGCTGTTCGCAAGCTTCATGATCTTCGCCGCCGCGATGGACATTTGGCCGGCCGGTCGGCCATTTCGAGCGCCGGAACGGGCCTTTTTCGTGGCGCTGGTTACTTTTGCGATGTTTGAACTGGCGGTTGCCGCCATCGGGCTGCTGGACAGTCGGATGGCCGCCGATGGTGAAATGTCGCCTTATCGCATGCTGCTGCTCGGCCTTGGGTTGCCCACGCTCTACCTGGCGGTTGGGGTAACGGCGGTCCTGGTCGTTGCCGGAGATCTGGCGGAGCAGCTGCGCACCTTGATGAGCCATGACGCGCTGACCGGTGTGCTCAACCGGCGCGGTCTGGAGGATCAGGGGGCGGGATTGATCGCCAATGTGCGCCGCCATCGGCTGGGAATGGCGATGGTGGTGTGCGACCTGGATCGGTTCAAGCAATTGAACGACGGCCATGGCCATATCGCGGGCGATGCCGCGCTGAAGACCTTCGCTGCTTTGCTGAGGGCGAGCGTGCGAACAGGGGATGTCGTGGCGCGACTGGGCGGCGATGAATTCTGCGTCCTGTTGCCCCGATCGTCGTCGAACGATGCGGCCGAGGTGATGGAGCGGGTGCGGATGGCGCTGAACGCCTCCGACCAGCGGGGGGATAGCAACCTGGCCCCGCTGACCGCCAGCTTCGGCATTACAGAGATGCTGCCGACCGACCGCGAATTGCACGACATGATCGACCGTGCCGATCGCGCGCTTTATGATGCGAAGCGTGCGGGGCGCGACCGGATTGTCCAGTCGCACCCCAATGTCGTTGTTCTTACCGGAACGGCGGCTCGTTGAAGGCGCGCAGCTTGCGGCTGTGCAGTTTCTGCCCCTGTTCGCGCAGCAGGTCGCACGTCATCAACCCCACGCGAAGATGCCCGGCAATCGCCTCTTCATAGAAGCGGTTGGCCTGTCCCGGCAGCTTCAGTTCGCCATGGATCGGCTTGTCCGAGACGCATAGCAAAGTGCCGTAGGGCACGCGAAAGCGATAACCCTGCGCCGCGATGGTCGCGCTTTCCATGTCGATGCCGACCGCGCGGCTGAGCGAAAAGCGCAGCGCCGACTTCGAATAGTTCAGCTCCCAGTTGCGGTCGTCGGTGGTGACGATGGTTCCGGTGCGTAGGCGCCGCTTGAAATCGCCGGTCGCCCCGCCCAGCACCGCTTCGGCCGCGCTCGCCATCGCCACCTGAACTTCGGCGATTGCGGGCACCGGGATTTCCGGCGGCAGCACGTCGTCGAGCACATGGTCGTCGCGCAGATAGGCGTGTGCGAGGACATAGTCGCCGATACGCTGGCTGGGGCGCAGGCCGCCGCAATGGCCGATCATCAGCCAGGCTTCCGGGCGGACGACGGCCAGATGGTCGCAGATCGTCTTCGCATTGGACGGGCCGACGCCGATGTTGACCAGCGTTATCCCGCTGCGATCCGGGCCGATCAGGTGATAGGCCGGCATCTGATGCTTGCGCCACGCGCTGTCGGCAATCATCCCCGCCGGGTCCGCGGTTTCGCGCGTGACATAGACGCCCCCGGCGCCCGACAGCGCGGTATAGCGGGTGCCGTCCCGCTTCAGTTCCCGGCAGGCCCAGGTCACGAACTCGTCGACATAGCGATGATAGTTGGTGAAAAGGACGTAGCGCTGCACATGCTCCGCCGGCGTTCCGGTATAGTGCTTCAGCCGGGCCAGGCTGAAATCGGTGCGCAGACCATCGAACAGGGCAAGCGGCCGCCCCTCCGGCGAGGGCAGGAACAGGCCATCGGCGATCTCGTCGCCTATTTCCGCGAGGTCGGTCGCCGGGAAATGGCGCGCCAGCTCGGTCGGTGGCACGCCCTCCAACAACGCGACGTCAAGCCCATCGAGCACATAGGGGAAGGGTATCTGCTGGTCGGAAAGGCCGACCTCAACCTCCACGCCATAGTCGCTGATCAGAAGGTCGATCTGCTCGGCCAGATAGCCGCCGAACATCGCCGGGCGTGTCACCGTGGTGCGATAGACGCCGGGATGCGACAACCGCGCGAAGGAGCGACCGGGCGGGATCTGCTCATCCTCGCCACCATGCGTGACTTTGAGATAGGGATAGCAGAAGCGGCGTTCCGCCTTGGCTTCCGGGCCGGGAACCGTGCCATCGCGGGCATAGGCCATCATGGCGGAGCGCAGCGCGGCAATGGATTGCTGATAGAGACCGTCCAGTTGCTGGACGACGGCCTGTCCGTTCGTTTCGCTTGTCATCATGTTTGTCATCGCGCAGCGTAACAAATGTTTGCCACGACGAAAAGCCGTCCCAATATCATGGTGCCGGCGACGGTGCGCCGGGCAGCGACCCGGCGGCAGGTGAGGCGGAGAGGGACGCTTTGCAACGCCCCCCTCCGCCTCATGCGATCAAAGCTGTTCGAGCATGTGATCGGCGGACGACACCTTGAAATCGCCCGGTGCTTCGACGTTCAATTCTTCGACGACGCCGTCGTTGACGATCATCGAGAAACGCTGGCCGCGAGTGCCCAGGCCGAATTTGCTGCCGTCCATTTCCAGACCGACCGCCTTTGCAAAGTCGCCATTGCCGTCGGCCAGCATCGTCACCTTGCCATCGGCGCCCGCAGACTTGCTCCACGCGCCCATCACGAACGGATCGTTGACCGCGGTGCAGGCGATTTCGTCGATGCCCTTCGCCTTCAGGTCGGCGGCTTTGTCGAGAAAGCCCGGCAGGTGCTTGGCCGAACAGGTCGGCGTGAACGCGCCGGGGACCGAGAAGAAAGCGACTTTCTTGCCCGCGAAATATTCATCGCTGCTTACTTGCTGCGGGCCGTTTTCGGTCATTGTGACGAACGTCGTGCTGGGCAGCTTGTCGCCCTTCGCAATGGTCATGGTCGCTATCCTTTCCTGAGGATGCCGCGCGTGCGGCCTGTGGGGGTGCGCCCGGTGAGGTCGTCTCTCCGTCGCTTATAGTCAAGCGGTCGCGGCCAGAAATTATCCTGCCGCAGCGGCCACTGGGCGCGGGGGTGCGACCGCTTGGCATTATCGGCGCTCCGTGCTTATGCTGAGCGATGGTTGCGACACCCTATTATGCGGGCAGCCTGCTGCTTGCGATGCCCGGCATCGGCGATACCCGTTTCGAGCGGGCCGTTATCGCGATGTGCGTTCACGATGGCGATGGCGCGATGGGAATCGGCATCGGCCGGGGTGAGAGCGGCATTTCGCTTCACGAACTGATGCGACAACTCGACATCGATCCGATCCATTGTCCCGACGTTCCGGTGCTTGCCGGAGGGCCGGTGGAACCACGCCGGGGGTTCGTCATCCATTCCCGCGACTGGGGCGGGGAAGGGACGATCGACGTCGCGGGTGGCTGGGCGCTGTCCGCCTCGATCGACATATTGCGCGCCATTGCGGAGGAGCGGGGGCCGACCCGCTATGTCGTCGCGCTGGGCTATGCCGGGTGGAGCGCGGGTCAGCTGGAGGGGGAAATGACCCGCCACGGCTGGCTGGTCGTTCCTGCCAGCCTGGACCTGCTGTTTGACGTTCCGGCCGATCAACGCTGGCAGGCGGCATTGGGCGCGAGCGGGATCGACGCTGCGCACCTGTCCGGCCAGTCCGGTCGCGCCTGAACACATCCATCACATAAAGAAATCTTTATATCGAGGTTGATTGTTGGCGCGGCGCCCGCTAAGTCGCACGCCATCCGTGGCCCGGAATCCGTCCGGGGCCACGCCATCATTTCGGACTGCCGCCAAGGAGATCATTTGTGGCCACCGCACCTGTCGCCGGTTTTTCGGACTATCTCGTCAAGGATCTGAGCCTTGCCGGATTCGGTCGCAAGGAAATCGAAATCGCTGAAACCGAAATGCCGGGCCTGATGGCGCTGCGTTCGGAGTTCGGCGCGTCGCAGCCGCTGAAGGGCGCGCGCATCACCGGATATCCCTGCCATCATGGGCTCGCTGGACTTCGTGATGGAGTGAGTGCGATAAGTAATGGCGGAATTACTGGAGTTTTTCGGGTAATGGTAGATTGTGCGTGGGGCTTAGAATACAGTACTTTTGGCTACGCTGTTGCTAGGAGCTGCGGCTTCTGTAGTTACGTTGGCCTTTGACCTTTGGTTTGTTGAGCCTGTCTGTTTTATATTTTTTTAGTCGCTTGATGGGATTTATTAAATTTTTCCGAAACTCATGGCGGAAAATATTGTCATGATAGGAGTTGCAGCAATCCGTGGTATTGTTCCTAACATATCAGAGACGGGTGGAAATGCCCTTCCAAGCAACAAAGCCACGCATACCAGATCATGAAGTGTTGCGTTAGCCAGTAGGAGGGGAGCTATGGCGAGTTTGGCTGGCTAGGGCGGTTACAGGGTGTCTGCGGGCGATAAGGTAGTGCAGCGGGAAGATTTTAGGTCGGATAGGACGTTGAGCGTGAGTTGGGGGATTTGGGGGTGAGCCTATATCGCGAAATCATCCGGGTTTTAGTGGAATCTTGCATGGGTAGGCACAGATCTGGGTATTTTATTATTATGTGATGGAGTTGAGGGGATGACCGCGAGCGTGGGCGGCGAATTTCTCCGGTGGATTACGAGCCGCGGACGCTTTCTTCCAGTTCGGACGGCGAAGGTGGCTTTACTGTGGAGGAGACGGTGAATGTTGGCATTGCCTTGGCTGGTGGTTTGCAGCATTTGCATGAGCAGGGGCTTGCCTGGGGATGTCATCTAGCAACATTATTTTTGTGGATGGGGTTCTAAGTTGGCGGATATTGGGCTGGTAGCGGAAGCTGGGCAGCGTAGCTATGTGGGGACGGAGGGATTCATTGCCGCCAGAAGGGGCACTGGAGTCGCCTTCGGCTGATATTTACAGCCCTAGGAATGGTGCTTTATGAGCTGGGCACGGGCAGGGATCGGCTGAAATTTCCCTGAACTGGCGGATGATGCAGGTCTGCCGAACGCGGATCGTAAGCGCAGTCGGATGCTCAATGCATTGATTTGCAAAGCGTGTGATCCCTCTGTGAATCGGCGGTTTCCTACGGCTCGGCATTTGATAGATGCTCTGCGGCGAGTGAGGCAGGGGAAATACAGCCGACTATTTTGCCAAGGGCATTGCCTTTTCGCTATGAGTAGTTTGGTTAGTTTTAGTTTGGCTTGGACTCGCGGGGACTGCACCGTGGCCACCGGGGATGGAGGGGCGGAATCTGATGGACCGGTGTGGGAAGAAGATGGAGCTAGCCAGAGCCTCTGTGGTGATCGTGCCTGTGGGCAGGGCGAGGTGCGGCTGGATACGCTGCCGCAGGGGCTTCTATCTCATGGGGGACGGCACGAACGATAAAATTCAACTTGGTTTCAGCCCAAGTGATGGGCGATCTTCCTACTGGAAGGCAGGGGAATTTCTTGGTAAAGCACGAGGATATCAGAGCCAATCCTTCTCGCGCTAGAGCTAAACAGGGGATAACCCTACCCAGGCATGTGTGCTGAAACATGCTCCGCCTGAAGTGGTAAACCATGGAAGAACTCTCTGGCTATGGTGCTGGGCTCGAAGCCTAACTTCCACGAAAGCCAGCCTATCGGCCATGTGAGTATCGAAGCTTACTTCTGTATGATCCGGACGATGTAGTGGGTGGCAAAGCTTTGGTGCAGGCTGCGGAGGCTCAAGTGTTTTGTGATAGGCTAATGGATGCGGATATTTGCAGCGGGGTATTTAGATAAAATTTATTCACCTATGTGCCGCAGATGGCTAAATCCGCCGACATTACCAATGAAATCGGATCGGAGCAGCTTCCGCCACCTTCCTCATTTACCTGAATTGATGCGGCTTCAGTTTGAGGATTTGCGGATCGAATCTGGCCTCCTGGAGCGATCATCAGTGTGCTGGGGAAACCGTTAGGCAAAACGCCGCAAACACTAACAGATATTCCTGCTGGAAATTTGAAGTTTAGCTGATTTTGCGGGGCTATAACGAGTTGGGTATCGGATGCTACGGTGCCTGGCGAAGGATAAAGTGACTGTGCGTAAACCGCTGACTCGGGCTCAGTTTAAAAATAGCCTTCGGATGGTTTTCAACGTAATTGAGGGCACGACGGCCATGTTTAGTGTTTGGGAAACGCGAGTGAAGGACTACAACGAATACTTGATGAGCACGCAGATGCAGACGTTTTCACCTAACATTAGATTTGACGGATTTTTCGGATGATCACCGGTAGATGTTACGCGTGGTGATGCTGCAGATTTTGCCAGTGATGGCGGCCTTGCGCGGCAAGATGAATGCGCTTGCTAGTGAGCTGGAATATCGCCTGCCTACTGACGAGGAATGGAGCATAGCCCGCTGATCTGCATGAGCGCAAGCTGCCGGATCCTGACTAGGCGAAACCAAGTACAAAAACTTCTGCGTCTGGGGAGTAGGGGACACGGCGGCCTCCGCCGAGGATAAAAATCTACTGCCGGGAATTTTTCGGACTACAGTCGGATAGGGGTGGATAGCAGTGCTACCGGCGACAATATAATCGGCTTGGCGGACGATAGCCGCTACTGCAGATGGTAAAGCCCTACATAGACGGCTTTCCATTCACCTCTCTCTTAGGGAAAGTTTGCTCTAACCGCTTCCTTTTACACGATATGTGACAGCAGCACGCCAGAGTGGTTTCGAATAACTATGGAGGCACGGGACAGCTACGAAATCACGGAGTCGACGGGGAGAAGTTGGAGCACAAATTTAAAAGGCGAGCTAAATGCACTCTGGCCGCAATGCAATTCCGTCCGATTTTAAACCGGATGGGCTTTATGGATTCCGGTGCATGTGATGGCTACGGGTACCCAAGAGCAAAAGTAATCGAGGAGGATGATTCCGGAAGGAGAAAGCCGTAATTTATTGAATAGTTGAAGCAGTGGATGAATTCTTTTATTTTTTCAATCGTAAGCCAGCAATGAATAGGAAACGTAATGCTTAGCGATACTAACAGGTATGTGTGCGGCATGGGTTTCTTAGTGTTGAGGTAGCGAGCACGAATCTCACCTGTTTGCGCGGCAATGGAAACGAGGATGCGTGAACTGCGGCTAGTTTAGGTATTTCCTTTGACAGTGCCAGCAAAGATGAGTATTAAGCCGCAGAGCCCGCCAGCGATGAGCGAGATGACGGAACCAGCCTTGTGGCCATCCGGCACGCCCTGGCGGTGAGTATGCCGAGGGCGATCCAGTAGTATTTGGAGAAAGTAATCATGGGTAACGAGGGGATGGAGATTAGTGTTTTGTGGAATCTTTAGAATCTTTTAATAGGCTAGGGTAGTGAGCCACTTCCACTCTAATTTACGCCTGCCGAAGTGCAATAGGAGGCCCAAAGGGCGTTTCATGGCCTTCAAAAAGTACTTTAGTGTTGTCCCAAAGTCTGCATTTTGCCATTAGTCGTACAATGCGGTGATATGGAGGAGGCCGCTTTCTGCTGATGAGAATATTGGGGGCGGAAATATTGCCTAGCAGCTCGCCCGCGAAGGTTAAGGAGCACGGGCTTTACCTCGCTCCATGGGATATTCAGCCGCGAGTTCTGTTTGCAGCAGCCCCCGCCATGTGGAGGCATCGTAAGGCGTTGGTGGGCTCTCGCCACACACGCAGGAGCTTCGCACTAACAGCATTGCATTGTTCAGTCGCCCACATCAGATGGGGCTTCCCGTAGCACTTCATCCTGGTGAAACGGCGGAAACGGATCGTGTAGAGCGATTACTTTTGACTAAAACTTTCTGGCCTCAAAACCGAGGGAGCAGGCCGTGTCTGTGGTGAAAAAGCTGGGCGGCCGTCATTTTTGCGACATCCCGGGGTGGGTAAAGGATTCTTCCCTAGCGTGGATGTTGATCAAAATTTCGCTGGAGAGAAAGTCGGCCAGCTCTGCGGCTTTATGGTCGGTGTTTTTAGGGTTCCGCTCAGTTTGTTTGATGTAAGCATCAGATTTTTTGATAAACTAGCAACCAACGCGGTGCGATAAAAATGAATGGGTAATTGGCCACCTATGGCCTGCACCACAGTTGTTGCCGCCGCGTACCTCTTGCAGTTGCGGTGGCAATTCTGAATTTGCCGGGCAGCTTGTATGGGCGGTGGGCGGAGCGGTGTCGGCCTGGTCTGGCGAGGTGGAGTTTTGGTTTGGCGGATGGGTCCATGTAGTGAAAAAAGGGAAAAATATCGGTTTGTTCTGTTGCGTAGCACTGCTTCCCCTGTCCAAGGAAAGCTTGAGCTGTGGATGCGCCATTGCATTTTCCTGACCACAGCCAATTATCCAAACAACGTATCTCACCAACTCCAACATCGTATCTCACATGAAAAAATTGAAACTATCATTAAGCCATTTAAGCTTGAGGATGTGAAGGAAGCCCTCGCGGACCTTGGTATCCCGGGGATGACTGTCTGGAGGTAAAAAGGATTTGGCCGTCAAAAAAGGCCACACGGAAATTTATCGAGGCAGTGAATATGCAATAGTTTCCTTTAAAAGTAAAATTGGAGGTCGTGACGGACGACAGCAATGAAAATAATAACGGCGATTCAGAAAGTGCCCATACGGGAAAAATCGGCGACGGAAAAATCTTTGTCTCAGTGGAGCAAGCAATCGAATTCATGCCGGTGAGAAGGGTAGTTCTGCATTGAATTCCCAGCAGCCGTAGTAACGCGTCCACTCCCAAATAATTTTTTATGATTGCAAATTTAGATGCAGTAACACGGCTTGGATGCTCACGTCCACCGCTCTCGTTTTATTCATGATGATCACCAGGTTGGCTCTGTTTGCAGGCCTTGTTAGGGCGAAAAACGTTCTCAGCGTGCTCGTAGAGTGTTTTGCACTGACGGCTCTGCTCAGCGTAGTATGGGTTTGCAGTGGGATATACGCTGGCCTTTACGGAGGAATTCATTCTTTTTGGCGGACTCTCGGCATTTTTAGCAGGGGTGGGGCCAAGCTCGTTTCACGCTGCTAGCCAAGCCACCCAGTGCGAAATTATTTACTTTGCCTATCAGATGATGTTTTTGTGATCACACCTGGTTTGTTTATGGAATTGCAGGTAGTAGGCGCATGAAATTCACTTCGCTGATGATTTTCAGCTGCTCTGGAAAAACGCTGTTGGTGTATGTTCCTATCTGTTATATGATCTGGTTTAAAGCTGATTTCCTCGGCACTAAAAACGTGATTGATCATGCAGGCGGCATTGTAATCACATCACTGCAGGAGTGGCGGCTTTGGTGGCATGTGCTGTCATTATGGGCCCGCGACGGGACTATGGTCGTGTACCGCTGCCTCATAATTTGCCTATGACCGTGGCCTGGAGCTGCTATGCTTTAGGTCGGGTGGTTCGGATTCAATGCAGGGGGCGGATTGGCTGCGAATGGAGCTGCGGGTATGACACTCGTGGTCACTCATTTATCTGCCAGCATTGCTACCCTTGTGTGGATGTTGCTGGAAAGGATAACGCAGAAAAAACCCACCATGTTGGGTGCTGCAACTGGCTCTGTTGCAGGGCTAATGACGTTACCCGCTGCCGGGTGCATGGGGCCTCAAGGCACTGTTATCGGTACCGTATCTGCCCTGCTTTGCTGAGTCGCTTCTGTAAAGCTGAAGTCAAGTTTAAATACGATGATAGCTTGGACGTTTTTTGAATATGCCTGGCGTAGGTGGCCTAATCAGATTTTTTATTATTGCTGCGACCTTCTCGGCAATACGGCCATGGGAGGATTTCGAGGAGGATGCGAACTTATTCGTGCAAGCAAAAGCTGCCCTCTACACCATCCTCTGGTCGAGGGCGTCGTAAGTGTAGTGCTACTCATTGCCATTAAAAACCATTATCATGACCTTCGAGTGGATGAAACCAGTGAACAGGAAGGGCTAAGATTCCATGATCACGGCAGAAATCACCCAACAATGAAATAAGCTAAGGAGGCCACTTCTATTGTGTCTCGAGTTCTAGCAATGCTTAGCTAAGGCTTCAGCCCAATGAGCTCAGGACAGGCTGTGCAGGCCACGCTGGCGAATTCGGCTGAAGCCGAATCTACGTTATGTTTTTGCGCACTGCTAACAAGGTAGCTACGGATTCCGTAGGCACGGGACAGGCTGCGCATGTGGTCTGGCCCCTAGGCAATGCCGAGTCGTTTCACCTACCAAAGTCATCTAGCTATTTTTGTAGCTCACCCGCGGGATGATTTCCGCCGTAGTCACCTGCGGGCGACAGGGCATAACCGGGCAGGTAAATGCCGCGGTCCGCTTGCAACCAGAGGTTAGTGGGCATGAGTAAGAAAGAAGTGACGGCTGTCAGTGCTCGGCCATCATGCAGTGGCCACCTTCAGACTGCCGGGGGCGGATGCTGAACGAAGTTCCCTTGGGTTGCGAGCGTGTTAACAGGCTTCCCACTTCCCAAGTGCCTGCGGGGTGAGTCGACCGGTTTGTTGGTTGTAGCCGTAACCTGTCACGAGGCTCTCAACGTCGTTGCTGGCGACAAATGCTTGGTTTCCGTGGGCGGTCGAGTTCCGTAGCCCGCATTGGGAATAGCGACGCTGTCAGTTGCCAAACCTCTGCTCCATCGTAGGCACAGGCTTGGAGATCACGGGTGTTTGGATCGGTAGTGTTGGAAGCGTTAGTAAAGAGCACCGCTCACAGGCACTGACAGTGGAAACTCCGATAAGTTAGCCGGGAAGTCCAATAAGTTGCGTTTTACTAACACAGGGCCACGACAGTCAGCCATGTAAGTTTCCGTGCGGATGTGATAGCCTGTACTAGATGTCGATAGTTGGTGGCCCGGGGCTATCGAAGCATTGGTGATACTTCAGAGCAGGTAGTTGGGCGATAAGGGGTGTTATTGTTTAGCAAATGCCCTGCTGTGTAAGCTGAGTCCTGATCGACTACGTTAGTATCCCATGTCCAACGTTCTTGGCTGCAAAGAAAAATCCATTTTGTGCGAAGGCAGCGCGGTGCCAGTTGTCCTTAACACCAAGACGGACTGTGGCCACCAGCCCGTCATTGGCCGTGGAGGCTGGTACTACGCTAGGGCCGTAATTGCCGCCGCCATACCATACATGCGATTAAGGGGAAATACGATTGCCATCAGGAAAATAATATCCGCACCCGCCTGCTATGTGCGCAAAGCACCGTTCCCTGCGCTTGGGCGGTAACAATCGTGTTGGCGTGCGTGTTAGAGGAGGTAATGTTTGTTCTACGGAACGCACCGCGTGGTGTGGGTAGGCTGCCAAGTCAAATTGCCACGTGCGGAGAGTAGTTTGGGCCGGGGTTTTTCGTGTGCTCACGACACAGGCTAGGTAGGTAATGTTGCCTGCCTCCACTTCACACCACCTACTGAGCCCTAGGCCTAAATCTAAAGCTCTTCTAATAGCTCGTCTGGCTTGTCACTGAGTTAGGCGGACGAGCCTTTCTAGTGGTTGCTCACGTACTGTGGGTCCTCTGTAGAGGTAGTTCCTCTTTACAATATGGTCTGCTTTCCAGGAGGGAGGCACTGCCTCTGAATGGAGATCCGCCTGCAATGCAGTCAATGCCATATTCTTCTTGTTATCAAATGGTTACTGTTGAATTTTGCCACGACGAGCGAAATACTCTGTGCTATAGTTTTACCTAGGGTTAGCCTGCTCTTGCTATTATTCACCTCTTGCATGGCCATGGTGGAGCTGATGTTGTCCCAACTCTGATACGGCAGCATCATCAGAGAGGCTTCGGGGTAAAATTCGATGCTTTTCATCGGCAATTTACCCTCGCTCCATGTGTAACCTGTCTCGAGCCTAGCCACACGCGGGAGAGTAGTTTTTGGGGAGCTAATATCCGCTACATCGAACCAAGAAAGCAGCTACCACAAGCGGTCTTCCGCCACGAAACGAGCGTTCGCCGCCGTTGAACAGTGCGGACCAGCCAGGTATTTCAAATACCAGCCTGCCTTAACTGGGCGGGGCGTGCTCCATGTCCACTAGGGGATCCGTGCGGCGGAAAGTGACCACGTGAGGCGGTTGCCATCGAAGCTTAGCGGCGACCAGTTGTTCGTTAGTACCTACCAGCTTCGTTTGCTCTTCGTTGTGGTCTGCTTATGCAAGCGTAATTGTAGCTGATCTTTGATGGTTTCTAATCCCCAACGCTTCTTGTTGTATTCTCTTTTATTGATGGCTATAAGGTGATTTGTCATGGATATTGAGCTTAAGTTGTCCTGCACCCAGCCGTCAGAATACCGTAGTTTCCACCTCAAGCTTCTGGCTGTTCAGTTTCAGCGTCGGATTGTGGAACTGTCCCTTCAGGCATAGATTTCACGCGTAGCTAGGAGGATTTTTCCTCGGATGCTTGGATGATCGGATGCACCGCCGCGTCGATTGCAACGGCTCAATGTCTGCGGAGCCGCGAAATTGCTCAGATCCACAGAATATGCCCCTCGTTGTTTTCAGGGCTGTGTAAACTAGGGATGTGTTTTCGAGCAGTGTAGGTAGTAGTCCTGCTATTAGTCAGTTCCCCTGTAGTCGGCTGTCGGCATACGTGCCTGCGAGGTTACGCTGGAAATCTAGTGAAGGCACACCCTCTGGAGATACGGATGAAAATGCAGGATGGTGTTTATTTTCTGGTTCCACCAGGGAGCTATGGTCTAATAGTTTCCTGCAGTAGCTATTAACACGAGCTTTTTTTTTTTTTTTTTTTTTTTTTGGGCCGTAGCATCCGCAGCGAAGGAACTCCTCGCCACTGGCCACTGGCCACCAGGTGCCCTAATTTTCTCAGGCGGCAGGGTCAGCTTGTCGATAACTTGTGGCCCGCAGTGATTAAAAAGAGGCGATCACCGATGAGTTTCCAGATATCGGATTCGGCAGCTTCACCATTTGCTGTGCTGGTAGGTGTTAGTGCTGTCGTTGGTTATGGCTGTGGTAGTCAGTGAGGTATTTATGCTGGTTGGACACCCGACAGGCTGTCATTCATCACGCCATGGGCCTCAAGTAGTTTTGGGAGATAGTCGAACGATCCGGGATACAAACGTTTTAGCCCCGCTGTTGACGCGTGCCGGGAAGAGTTGCTCGCGATACGCCACGATCCAATGCCGCCTTGCGGTGGGCTTATTAAAAATGAAACCCGGCCTTTTTGATTCTGGCTTTAGTGAGGAGTGGCAGGCGGTTATCGGTTTTAACCGTTCACGTATTTACTCCAAAACCAGCTGAGCCGCATTTTCTGTAGCACGAGCTGTGCGAACATACCGCGTTTGCGCGATCCATAAGCACACATCCATTGTCCGCAGCCCCCGCTGCCAGCAAGCGAACATGAGCTAAAATGAGCAAGTATTTTAAAAATCTGTTTTTCACTTTGGTTTGTTGATCGTTCAGCGGGGTAGTCGGCAGAATAGTTATCCGTGTTAAGATGGCGGGTAGCCAGAGGGAATTTCCTTCGTTGGAAAAAATTGGAAATGTTGATTCGGATTGCGATTGCAAAACTCGTCCACAATCTTTCCGAAGCAAAACCAGACATGTTCTTAAAGGCAGATCTTTTAAAAATTCGCCTCGGCGGCCTCTTCCATAGTCGAGTGAATACGGCATTTTCGCGATTTTAAAACGCATTGTTGAAATTGTAGTTCGTTTTTATACATCTAAATCTGTGCATTATTGCGACAAATGATCTGTCGGATTCTCATAGTTGATCTGTTTCGATTATATTGCCTTGTTGTTATGGAAAGTACAAACAAGGCCTGGTTTTGATCTGTTGAAAGACTAGTTTACGAGTTATACACGATGATGAGACAAAATAGATTATAAACTTTTGAAGCGTTTATTTAGCAATAAATGCCGTGGTATAGTTGCATCATTAGGAAATATCATTAGAATGTGGTCTCTATTTTTAATTCGCCAATAACTACAAGATCATATTGATATCTAAGCCCTAAACACCATGAGTCAGAGAAACTATTACCACTATTGTGCCTCATTATGGGCTTTATCATAGTTCCTAAGAGCTGAAGCCTCCGTACATTATCTGGGCTGTAAATGGGGCTCGATGCATTCAAAGTGATGGCGCACATCCCCAAGCTAAATGATGCTTTTTTGGCCAGTATGGGTATATTTGACCCTTTGTTTCTCAGGAGAGCAACCGAAACCAATGGGCTGCAAAGTGGCGATCCTTCGGCTCGGTGCCCTACAACGGGGTGGATCAATACTTCAGTGGGCGCTGGTATCGCTTCCAACGCTACAGCACCTGTTGGCATGCGTTATCTATGGCTACGCAGCACAGCTGCCGACCCCGCAGAAGTGGTTTATAGCCACCAATAATGCTTCGGATGGAAGCTGCTGCTGACGATTGGCGAGTACCGGAGTTAGCGGACCCAAATCAATTAACCCGCCCTTTTTACATGGATTTAACGCGGCGGCCACCGCACCAAATCTAGATGTGCTTTTCGGCAAAACGACTGCTGAATAAAGCGATGGCGAGTTACAGGAACGCCTGCCATTTTCTATACAAGCACATGCGATACCGGAACCTTCGGTTTTGGGTGTCTTAGCCATATTGATGATGGGTATCAGGCGTAAACGTTAATTTTAATGTCTTTATTCTTTTGTACATGTAAAAACTGCTTATAAAGCATTGTAAGGACACCAGCCATCATTATCTCAAATAGCATAATGGCAGAGAGTATTTCTTGCAATAACTCACCTGGCTCAGCCACGCTTTATCTATGAAATTAAACGCTCAAACCGAGGCCGCTTGGCTCGGGTGTCCCCCAAATCAGGATGCACGGCATTACGCCGCTCTTGCTGCTCATTCTCTCCGTTTGCGGCCTCCGGGCGGCAGTTTGGAGGTCTTACTTAACAATAATCAGTCCATACGGAAATGGCATAATTGTATGAATTATAAAATGAGCCATGGATATCATCCGCTCTACATTTTGGTTTGCCGATTTCTCCGATAAATTCAACCCGTGTCTGGTGCGGGATCATACCCTCACTACCTGTCATACTATAAAAAAACAATAAGAATAAATAATGCATTGAGCCGTCTGATTTTCGGTGTTCTTTGGCTTACACCATGGATTAGCCAGACTTTGCTTGCTCAGGTTTATCCACGCGGATCCTGACGTGATCATTTCGTATTTTGGTAGTGGCCCGCTACTTCGCCTACGTTGCCTAATATCGGCAGTTATTTCTGATCCGTTCACCACTCGTTTCACCGCAGTCTACCACGATGCCGACACATGACAAGATCTGGGCCACGATTGGCAGGTTGGGTCAGTTTATGGGATCGCTTATTCTCCGCTCACTGAAAAAGCACATCCGCCTATGTGAAACGCCATACCCAGCTGGGTGCTGGAAATGGCGGTAATCCATCAGTTTGGCTCCGCAGGGGCGATCTACACTCTTGCAGCTCCTGCTTCCGGTAAGAGCCAGCTGGTGTGGTGTCTTGTAACGTTGGCTCCGCTGCTGGCACTATGCTGGGACTCGCGAATGGCTGGACAGTGATCCCGCATTGCAATTAGGTCGCGTCGGGTAGAACATTACGATGCTTATCGCTGAACGGGAGCGTGCTTTGGGCGATGAACCTGCACAACCGTTCGCTTTACAAGATCAGTCTACCCGGTGGAGTAGTTTTAGGCACCTATCCTATTCCAGGTGTTACCGGCGGGCTTCCCTTCGATGCTCAGTAACGACGAATGAAAATCTGGATTACGGCCATTCGGCCTCAAGATCACTCAGGACAAGGTTTATGTTGGGTATGATCTCTAGTGGTGAATCCTTATATCCGAGTGATGGTTGTCAAATCCGGCCAGCAGATCAGAGGAGTATCCTGCGTTGACAGGCTATATCTTTTCTTTCGATACAGGAAGCTCTGCTTTCAGCAATATACCTGTGCTGGACTTCCCCTTTCCAAGGAGCGAGCTGGAACGACGGCGCAGACAACTCCTATGGCTCAGGGGCTAAGTGACTGGGTTTACTGAGGACCGCTAGCTCCGTTAGCAGCCAGCTTCAGCAACTGGCAGAATCGTTTAAGTCCAGTCATTGCTGATCTGATTGGATGACAATGGTGCCCCTTCCTCATTGGTTTTACTTGTGCAATGATCAGCTGTCTGGAATTGAAAGTCTATTCTATCTGACGGCGTGTCCGGCGGTATTAATTATGGGGGTTTTGGTGGTCAGCTGCTCAAGGCCAGTCCGGTGGTAGCTCATGGGTTATCGAAGCCGGAAACCCGGTGGCAGTGGGTATGTGGTTTTAACAACCAGACGAATTCTTCCACTCGAGGTTGAGCACAATACCAATGATTATGCTGGCAGTATCGCCTACAAAACAGGATCAGGTTTGATCTGAAGTGCCAGCCTCCTGGTGGAGATCAGGGGGTTATTGGATTTGTGATGAAAACACTAAAACAATGGCAGCCATGAAAACCTCATGTATTCCCCTGCAGGCATTGACCCTCGATCCTGGTAAATCCGTATTTTCGATAAGGTTAACGGTTTGGGTGATCTCGATTTACCTGCAGAGCCAGCGTCCCTACTGGGCATTTGGCCCTAGAAACCTCGTCTTCACCGACACCGACGGCGACGGCATGTTCGAACCCGGTGCTGGTGAGTATGCCATCGACGACGTGGAAGTTCAACTCTGGAACACCAACGGCACCCCTGCCGATTTCTCGGACGACACCCAAGTGGGAGCCAGTCAAGACACCGCCAATGGTGGCTGCTACTTGTTTTCTGGTCGCCGCTGGCGCTGTTCGTGAAAATTCCAAGCACGGAATTCGCCACGGGAGCCCCGCTGGACGGAAAAATCGTCTCCGCAGGCGGGACACCGCCGAAACCGGCGATGACAACGCCGGCGAAAATGGCGATGACAATGTGGCCGACGGCGTGACCTCCGCCATCGTGGCTCTGACCGTTGATGGTGAGCCCTGAGTAGTAAGCAAGGATGGAGCGACAAACTCCACGAACACCAGAACGACAACGACACGAATCTGACGGTGGACTTTGGATTTGCGGCCCAATCGCCTCGATTGATTTGCGGATCCTCCGCTCCTCGCGATGGGCTGATCCGCTCGTAAGTGACCTTCGTGTTTTATAAACGGAGATCCAGCACCGCTGCCGCACCGGCGACCGCGGGTGGCTACGATGCGGTTGTCGGGTGGCGATACGCCGGGTTCCGGCACGAGCACGGCGAACAGGTTTCATTGGCTGATGCAGATGTCAGCTCTGTGTGGGGGTGGCCCATGATGGATACCGAAATAGGATTTATCTCTCCGCTGTTGTTCCGTCGCCATACGGGTATCTCGGCTCTCTGGGAACCGGGGGGATCTATGCCATCGATATCTCAAATGTGCTGGCGGCTCCTGTAGTCTCTGGCTGGATGACGGTGATTGCCGGGCACGAACCCGCAGGATTGATTTAAAGTGCATCGGCCGCAGCCTGTCGCCACTTCAACCGCACACCCAGCACGGATGCCACCAGGATTCCAGGCCGGGTGGCAAGGTGAGCTAAAGAGGACATCCCGACTTGAATGACGAGTGTTCCCGACTCCTGTCGTCTTGGTAGGCAGGACCTTGTAGTGGTTGATCAGCTTTCTTGAATTATTCTTTCCACGCTGGACATTTATGATAGTAGCCCAGCCTCAGTTCACCAGATCGCCTTTCGACGATTCAGCCCTGGGCGGTGAAAGCGGTGGACAGGTGCTGATGAGGCCGTCTGCTCTGGGGAGATCGAAGTCAAGGCCATTCTGCGGTTGAATGCCGCTGGGACTGGATTCCTCTGGATGTGTTTACCCTGCCCGCGAGTGGACGGGATGCTGCTGGTCTTGTCTCTCCGGTTTCGCTCCATTCTCGCCCGCTCAGAATACAGCGTGATCGCTGCTCTCGGCTGCGCTCCTGGGCCAGTTCCTGGCCCGCAGTAACTTCCCACTGCCAAATCACTTCGGAAGTGGAGAGGGTTACATTGTTCATGCCCAGCCAATGCTCACTGACATCAGATGTGATGCTGCCGGATCGCTAATTCTCGGATTCGCGGACCGCATGGGAGCTCAAAGGCAGGTTCACCGTAATTCACCGTCAGATGGATCTGGCAACTATATGATTATTTCAGCGGAGATTTGTTGAAGGCTTACCGCCCGGTAGGGGCTACTCATTGGAAGAGCACGGCGGGTTGTCCATATCAAACGTCAGGTGAGAATATGAGTTCTTCGCAGGCGATATCGCGCCAATGGAACCTACAATGAACATGCTGGAAATTAAACGCTTGGTAAGGTTGGCTCTCGGACCGGACGGCACGGAGGTGATATCTGGCATTGCCGATCCGCTAAACGTTCGAGAATTTTATCTGGCGGCATTCGCCGTTTTTACCCAGCAATACATCAGGAGGGGTAACGGGTAGTTTCCGAATCCTACAAAGCAGTGATACGGGAACCTTCGCCAGCAATTGGCATGGAATGTGGGCAGCTGATTTGCCCGGCCTCCTCCTTAGGCGCAGCATCGTATTCTGCGGCCAGCTTCAAGGCAACGTAAACGCTGATGGCGAGCAGCATCATGCCGCCGACGACGAAGCCAGCATCAAGGTGTCGTAAATATCTCTTCGCTGCAGACGGCGACAGCATCGACAACACGACATCACCGGGCACCCAGCCATATACGTCCACGACGGATGCCACCAGTCTGTATACCTTCATCAACCTGCAGCGAGCAGCAGCTACACAGTGAAGATAGCCACGCCACCAGCCTCAAGCCAGACTCAAGCCCTGCTGGTGTGGCTAACTTACGGCCGACAACCAAAGAGAAACGACGATGACAACGGAACGCAGCTCTGAAAAGCGGCGGCCAATCACGTCTGGTGGTACTCTGGTGCTGATGAAAACGACGCCACGGTTGACTTCGGCCTGTGGGCTGCTGACTGGCCCCTGTAGCCTAACTACTCCCCGTCACGGCGGATTTACGGCGACGATGACAGGCACCGCCGCCATGTCTTCGTTATCCACTTTCTCGCTGCCGACGCTGTTAGCGGTAAATCGATGTCTCGATGCAACGCGTTGAGCTGGAGTGAAGTATGAGCATCAGTGAATGGTTTTATCGCTAACGAGATCGCAATATCTAATTCAGTGGAATCCACGATGCCCACAAAACTGACCTTCGATGGCATCGACGGCGACGCGCTGTATTGTCGGTAGCCTCGGCGGACTGGAGCATGTCCGGCAACTCAACCTGCCTCTTTCGATTATGTTGTGGATGGCACCCCAGTTTCCCCGATGACCGTAAAGATAACACGAAATCTACAGCAATGCTGGAAACTGGTCGAGCCAGACCAAAACGCTGGTGGAGGAAGCAATATGGTAAACTATATCAACGTTGTATTCCCACGAAGCGGTTGTATCCAAGCCGGAAGCGGGGCGAATTTTTTCCAATGTGGGAGCCATTCGCATTTGCTACGAGCGTAACGTTACCGGCACGTTGATATGAATATCCCGCAACTTAATGATGCCTTGCTACGGTTCCCCCGACAGCCTCCTCGGCGACATCGTGTTCTGCGACACCAACAAAGACGGCATGCGACGCCGACAGCGCCGACAACGCTCCGAACACGGCCGATGACAGGCTGGCATTAAAGCCCGTGGTCGTTGCCCTCGCGCGGACGGCGGCGCCAATGAACAACCCGAACCTCGCGGGAACGCAAAACGCCATCCACCACGGATGCCACCGGCTTATGCTTTCACCAGCCTCACCGCTGGCAACTACGGTGAAGATCGCCGCCTGGCTAGTAAAGCCAGATTCCAGCCCAGGTGCTGACACGGCCGACAATGTGTTCAGAAACGACACGACGACAACGTAGCACGCAAACCACAAGTGGCGGCCCGATCACTTCTCCCGTCATTGCTCTGAGCGCTGGCGAAAGTGATCGACAATGAACTTCAGTCTGTATGCTCCGGGAGCCTCCCTCGGTAATGACGGCAATCTTTGCGACACCAACGAGGCGGATGGCGCCGATCTTGGCGGCAGCACTCCCGGCACCGCCGACGACGAACCCGGCATCGAGCATCGATCGTTTCCCTCGCCGCAGACGGCACGACGAGCATCGACAACCCGAACATCGCTGGCACTCGGCCTTGCCGCATCCACCACGGATACGCAGTCATATACCTTCATCAACCTGCCAGCGAGCCATCCCCACGGTAAATCACTTCCCGCCACCCGCCTCAGAAGCCAGATTCCAGCCCTGCTGGTGGCAGGCGGACACGGCAGACAATGGCGAACGACGACGACTCGAGGTACAAACGACCAGCGGCGGTCCGATCACATCTCCAGTCATTGCCCTGAGCGTTGGCGAAAGTGATCAAACTGTGGACTTCGGCCTGCCCATGCCCCGGGAGCTCCCTCGGTGACGGCCTTGGTCTTCTGCGACACAAACAAGGCAGGATCGCGACGCGATGACGGCGAGCACCCCCGGCACCGCTGACGACGAACCCGGCATCGAAAGCGTGGTTTGTTCCCTCTGCGCGGCCAGACGGCACGGCGAGCATCGATAATCCGGTCTCTGCTGGCACTCAGCCCTGCTCACATCTCCACGGATGCCACCGTCTGTATTCACTTCCATCCAGCACTGCCAGCCAACGCTTCACGGTGAAGATAGCCACGCCACCAGCCTCAAGCCAGATTCAGCCCTGCTGGCGTCACCGACACTGCGGACAATGGCGAGAACTGACGACGACAACGGCACGCAAACCACAAGTGGCGGACCGATCACGTCCCAGTCATCGCCCTGAGCGTTGGCGAGAGCGATCAAACCGTGGACTTCGGTCTATGCTCCGAGGAGCCTCCTTGGGCGACGTGGTGTTCTGCGATACCAACAGACGCAGGATGCGTGACGCCGATGGCGCTGACGACACCCCCGGCACGCACAGAAAAGACGAACCCGGCATCAAGCGTGGTTGTTTCACCTGCGCCGCGGACGGCACCGGCGCCAATCGACAACGAACATCGCCGGAACCCAACCCTATACATCCACCACGGATGCGACCGGTCTGTATTCCTTCATCAACCTGCCAGCAGGCAGCTACACGGTGAAGATCGCTACGCCACCTGCAAGCAAGCCAGATTCCAGCCCTGCTGGCGTGACGGACACGGCGACAACCAACAGAACGACGACGACAACGGCACGCAAACCACGAGTGGCGGACCGATCCGTCTGATCATCGCCCTGACGTTGGCGAGGGCGATCAAACCGTGGACTTCGGTCTTTGTCTTCCAGGCCTCGCCGCGATGACGTAGTCTTCTGCGACACCAACAAAGACAGGATGCGGCGCGAATGGCGCCGACGGCTACCAGCACAGCCGACGACGAACCCGGCATCGAGAGCGTGATTTGTTTCCCTCTGCGCAGCGGACGGCACGACGAGCATCGATAACCCGAACATCGCTGGCACCCAGCCCTATACGTCCACCACGGATGCCACGGGTCTGTATTCCTTCATCAACCTGCCAGCGGGCAGCTACACGGTGAAAATCCGCCCGCCTCCGCCTCCGGCCAGATTCCAGCCCTGCGGCAATCACCGACACTGCGGACAATGGCGAGCAAACGGCAACGGCACGCAAACCACAAGTGGCGGTCGATCACCTCGCCAGTCATTGCTTTGAGCGTTGGTGAAAGCGACCAAACCGTGGACTTCAGTCTTTATGCCCCCGGGGCCTCCTTAAGGTAGGCGTGATACTGCCGCGACACCAACCGAAGACGGGATGCGCATGACGCCGATGGCGCCGACGGCACCCCCGGCAGCGCTGACGACGAACCCGGCATCAGGCGTGATTGTTTCCCTCTGCGCCGCGGACGGCGTGAGCATCGACGGCCCAAGCACTTCGCGGGAACCCAGCCCTATGCATCCACCACGGATGCGGGCGGTCTGTATTCCTTCATCAACCTGGCCGCAGGCGGCTTCACCGTGAAAATCGCCACGCCACCGGCTTCAAGCCAGATTCCAGCCCTGCTGGTATCACGGATACGGCGGACAATGGTAAAGACGACGACGACAACGGAACACAAACCATTTCCGGTGGTCAATGCATCTCCAGTCGTAGCTCCAGGCGTTGGCGAGAGCGATCAAACCATTGACTTCAGTCTGTATACCCCGGGAGCATCCCTCGGTGACGTAGTCTTCTGCGCGACACCAACCGGGGTATGGAATGCGTGACGCCGATGGCGCCGATAACACCCCTGGCACAGCCGATGACGAACCTGGCATCAAGCGTAGTCGTTCCCTCCTGCGCCGCAGACGGCACCACGAGCATCGACAATCCGAACATCAACTGGAACCCAGCCCTATACATCCACCACGGATGCTACAGTCTGTATTCCTTCATCAACCTGGCCGCGAGCCGCTCACCGTGAAAATCGCCACGCCACCGGCTTCAAGCCAGATTCCAGCCCTGCTGGTATCACGGACACAAAGATAAGCAATGGCGAAAATGACGACGACAACGGAACACAAACAACAGGTAGCGGTCAGATACTTTCAGCAGTCATTGCTGGCCGTTGTGGTGAAGGCGACCAAAACCGTGGACTGACTGCTGAGCATCCCTCGGTGACGTAGTCTTCTGCGACACCAACCGAAGACGGGATGCGCGACGCCGATGGCGCCGACGACACTCCCGGCACCGCAGGCCGAAGCGAACCCGGCATCGAAAGTATGCGTGGTTTTCCTGCGCGGCGGACGGCACCACGAGCATCGACAATCCGAACATCGCGGGCACGCAAAACTGCACGTCCACCACCGACGCCACCAGCTCTATGCCTTCATCGGCACCTGCAAGCGGGCAACTACACAGTGATGAAAATTGCACCACGCCACCAGCGTCAGAAGCCAGATTCCAGCTGCTGATGTGACTGACTTTTCGCAGGCGACAACGGTAAAAACGACGACGACAACGGCACGCAAACCGTTTCCGGCGGACCGATCACCTCTCCCGTCATTGCTCTGAGCGTTGGCGAAAGCGATCAAACCGTGGACTTCGGCCATGCTCGGGAGCATCCCTCGGTGACGTGATCGCTTCTGCGACACCAACAAGACGACAGGATCGCGACGCCGATGGCACTGACGGCCTCCGGCACCGCCGATAACGAAGCGAACCCGGCACGTCGGCGTAGTCGTTTCCCTCTCTTTGCCAGCCGACGGCACGACGCCCATCGACAACCCGAACATCGCGGGAACGCAAAGTCCCGTCCACCAAGATTACTGCACCTTCTCTATGCCTTCACGGAGCAACCGCAGGCAGCTACCACGTTGAAAATCGCCGCGCCTCCTGCTTCGAAGCCAGCAATTCAGCCCGTAGGCGCTGTTCCCGGCCGACAACCAAAAAGCAAACGGTAAAGCAACGGCACGCAGCTCACAAGCGGCAGCCCGATCATGTCCCCAGTCGTGCGCTGGTTGCTGGTAGAAAACGACGCCACGGTTGACTTCGGTCTCACCTCGCCTGCATCGCTCGGAAATCTGGTGTTCTGCGATACGAACAACGATGGTATTCGCGATGCGGATGGTGCCGGACAACATCCACAGCACAGCCGACGATGAGCCGGGCGTAGAAAAATCTTATGTTCCTCTGCGCGGCGGACGGCATCACTCCTGTGGACGATCCTAATGTGGCAGGTAGCCAAAACTATATTGTTGAACGGACGGAAATGGGGTTTATATTCGTGCTTCAGCCCCCGGCAGCTACACAGTGAAAATATCATTCCCACCTCTGAATAAAGCCAAACAGCTCCTGGTGCGGATACGGCCATTAATAACGGGAACAACGATGATAACGGCATCAAGCATGAGCAGCGGAGCCATTACTAGCTTGATCATTGTGCTGACAAGTGGGGAAGCGGACGAACAACACCGTGGACTTCGGTCTGGTGCCGCCTAGCAAGCCTACTACGTTCACGGCATGGCAATCAGCCAATCCGCTAGGTGGTCAAAATGGGCCTGCTCAAAATCCGGATGGTGATAGTTGGTCTAACTTGGAGGGAATTCGCCTTCTGCTTCGATCCATCCAGTGGTGTGCATGAATGTGCCTTTGAATTAGTTGCTAACCTAGACGGCACCATTGACGCAAAGTTCGCACGCTAACGGGTATCAGCGGAGTGACTTACACCTTGGAATACATCAGTAATCTAAATTCTAGCGGAGCTAATGACGAGATGGACGCCAGTAACCACCATTCTGCCAACCTCACCAGCCACTGAAGTCCCGACGATACTGACTTACTCAAACATGGCTTCCGTACCGCCAGCATGCAGGGGTCAGCTTCGTTCGCTTAGTGCGTCACTTCTGATTTAAACACGGATGGCGACACGACAGACCTCAGCGAAACGCCCGCACAGATGCCGCTGATTTGGATGAAATTCGACCGTGCGTGCAGCGTGCGAAACCATCTATTCTGGCAAAGAGATTGCCCGCAAGTCGCTGGTTTTGATCACCGGGAGCGATACAGACCAGCCTGAACATTGCTGAATATGCCGTGCGGGGACTTCGTGCCCTGCTTAACGATGCAGTGCTACAAGGGTATGCTGGCAGTTCCTACACAGGGCATCGGTTTGATCAGATGAAGCGGCGAGCCTCACGGTCGTGATTAACACAGCGTCTGCTAACAATACGTTACCAACGTTACCAACCCTCGCTGGGGCTCAGTTCGCCATCATTCCTGTTCAGCGCCTTGATGAACGATTTCGCCAAACTACGATGCACCGAGCACTGTAGCGCTGACCGGACCTTCCGTTATCGTCAACAGGCGGAGGCTTTGCTGACCTACTACGTCATCAATGTTGCAGGCACGCAGCGCTGGGAGCAATACGTAACT